>JAZRYH010000023.1:0-12813 GCA_045600685.1 Alloprevotella sp.
AAAAATGTCGTCGCGCGGCGCCTCTTTTTCGCACTTAAAGGCGGGTGTAGCGCGCCCGAAGGAATCTCCGCAAAAATCCTTCTGGACTTAAGCGCTTATAAATGAGCCGCATAACGGCGTCTTAAAAATCGCGTTTTTTCCGTCCGACCCTCCGCGCGCTCGTCTCCACGGCCAAATTTTGCCAAAAAAACGCACGAAAAAGGTAAAAAATCTTGACAAAAAAATTTTTTTACGTCCGTTTACTTAAAGTAAAACTTTAACTGAGCGGTTCCACCTCGGAAGAACCGCAAAGCCGCTGCCGGCAAATTTACAGCGCCGACCGCAACGCCTCAACAAGCGGCAGGAGGGTGTGCTTCACGATGCGGTCGCCCAGCTGGTGCTCGCCCTCAAAGCGGATGGCGTGGTCGGGGAGATAGTGCTTCTTGAAGGTGTCGTAGTTCTTGGGGGCGATGTCGCGCGTGCCGAAAAGACCCCACACGAGGGGCTTGTCGGCCTCGGGGATGTCCTTGAACTGCTGGCGTTCCATCTGATTGTGGTGCTGAATGATGTCGCGGGTGATGCGGAAGGTCTTCTGCCCGTCGTAGCGACCGGAGAAGAAACGGTGCTCGCCCGTGTGGAGCACGCGGCTCATCGTGCTCATATTGAAAGCCGGATTGACGAGGATGCGTCGGTGGCCGCGCATCTGCTGAGCGTACATTCCGCCCATGCTGGTGCCGATGATGAGGTCGGGGGCCTCCTGTTCTACGTACTGGAGGAGATAGGGCAGGGCTTCCTGGGGGTCAACGGGAATGTCGGGGGCGATGATTTCGTCATCGGGCAGATGGAGGCGCAGGAGTTCCACCGTGCCCGAGGCGTGGGAGGAACCGAAGCCGTGGAAATAGATGATTTTCATAAGGGAGACCCTCCCCTAACCCATCCCGCTCGTAGAGCGGGCTCTGCCCCTAAAGGGGGAAGATGGCGGCAGCCAGAAGGGGGCCGGGAGGGAAATGGAATGGAGCTGAGGGTTTGGGGTTAAAGTTAAGGTTCTGATTAATATTACTTATCGCTCGTAAGTTTTTACTCCCCGCCCTTTATGGGAGGGGTTGGGGGGAGGGTCGTTTTATTACATTGATAATCCGCCGGTCATGGTTGTTGCCGTCGTGACGGGCCGAATAGAAGCGGTCGGCATGGGCGTAGGTGCAGACGCCGGCCACCTGGATATTGGGGAGAAGGAGCCCGCTCCCGGTGAGGAGCCAGTGGTTGGCGGCCCAGAGGTCGATGTGATGGCCTTCTGCCATTGAACCTTCACGGCGAGGGCCGCGGAAGGAGTGGATTAGGTCCATAGGGAAACCGGCGGCGGCGAAAGCCTCCACCACTTCCTCTCCCACCTGGAAATTGTCGGGGCCGATGCTGGGGCCGACTACGGCCAGCAGGTCTTCTGCACGGCTGCCGAACTCCTGAGCCATGAGGGCAACGGTCTTTTGGGATATACGCCCCACGGTGCCGCGCCAACCGGCATGCACGGCGGCACAGATCCGTTGCACAGGGTCATAGAGGAGCACGGGAACGCAGTCGGCGGTGCGCACGGCTATGGCAAAGTCGGCGAGAGGGGTAATGAGGGCATCTACTTCGCGGAGGTCTTCGCGGGAAGTGTCGCGCGAGGTAACGATACGGATGTTCGTCGTATGCGTTTGGTGGGGCTGCAGCACGTCATAGGGGAGTGCCTCGCCTATTTCGGTGGAGAAGGCCTCCACGTCGGGGTGTAGATTATATCGCATGGGGATCAGTGAAAGTCGGAATAAGGTGCCAGACGCTTGAAATCGGCGGGCGTGAAGACGGGACTCAAGGCCAGGTCGCTCCAGTCCTTGAGGGGGCCGTAGCGCCGGCGATAATTGAAAATCTCCTTCACCTGTTCAAATGAGAGATAGGGATGACGGACGAGGGTAGTGAAGTCGGCGCTGTTGATTTTCAGCCGTCGGGGCTGCGCCGTGCCGCTTACTTTGAACCAGCGCGCCATCTCGGGCGGCATATTGCCGATTTCCAGTATCTGCTGCGCCGACACGTAGCCGCCGAGCTGACGGCCGTAGGAGAGAATCTGCGCAGCGCGCACCGGACCCACGAGGGGCACCTTGAGAAGCGACAGGGAATCCGCGCTGTTGAGGTCGAGGACGGTGCCCTCGGCATATTTTTCGGGGCGGGCGGCACGCAGGCTGTCCCAGCGCTGACGGTCGGCGAGGTATTCCTTGGCACGGGGCGAGAGAGGGCGGTCCTTGCGGTATTTCTCCCACCGCGCCTCGTCCTGCTGCCGCCAAGCGGCCCGCATAGAGTCATAGCGTGCCTCGCGCTCCGCCTCGCGGCGGAGGGAATCGCGCTGAATGTCGCGCTCCAATTCCTTCACAGCAGCGAGGTCCTCCTTCGTGGGAGCGTAGGGTTGCTCGCCGGCGCGGTGGTGGCACTGGCGAAGGCCGTAGAGCAAGGCGGCAGCGCACAAGAGGAAGGCTGCCAAAAGCAAAAAGTGGCGGAGTTTGAACGGACGCAACGACATAAAAGACGAATCAGGCCTTCACGCGCTCATAATCGGCGAAGGTGAAGGGTACTTCGTTCTGCTCGTCGGCCTCGTGGTGTTCCTCGGCAAGCAAGCGCCACTCGCGGGGGTCTATCTCGGGGAAGAATACGTCGGCATCGTCGGGGCTGGCGTGCAGATGGGTGAGATAGAGGCGGTCGGCCAGGGGAAGGGCCTCGGCATAGACGCTGGCGCCTCCTATAATATATATATGTGTGTCGGCGGGCAGGGCGGCGAGGGCTTCTTGCAGCGACCCGAACACCTCGATGCCGGGTGCCGAATAGTCCTTCTGCCGCGTGAGGACGATGTTGCGGCGATTGGGGAGCGCACCCTTGGGGAGCGACTCAAACGTGCGGCGACCCATGATGATGGTATGGCCGGTGGTGAGCGCCTTGAAGCGCTTCAGGTCGGCGCGCAGATGGTAAAGAAGGTCGTTGTTGCGACCTATGGCGCGGTTGTCGGCAAGAGCACAGATTAAGGAGAGCATGGGATTAAAAGCCTCACCCCGTCGCGGCCACTTCGTGCCGCGCCACCCCTCCCTCGCTCACAGAGCGAACTCTGCCCCCAAGGGGGAAGATGGCGGTAGCCAGAAGGGGGCCGGGAGGGGAAAATACCTCTATAGGACGGGGGATGTTTTAGAAGTGAGATGTTGAAAGTTGAATGTTTAATGTAATCGCTCGTAAGTATTTACTCCCCGCCCTTTATGGGAGGGGTTGGGGGAGGGTCTTCTATTTGCGGAAGGCAAGGCAGGCCCAGTTGTCCTTCTGCTTGACGTCTATGAGGGAAAGGCCGAGGGAGCGGGCTTTGTCCTCGAGAAGGGGGATGTCCTCGGTGTAGAAACCGCTCATGAGAAGGGCGGCACCGGGGGCCATGACGCTGACGTAGGCGGGCATGTCCTGCAGGAGAATGTTGCGGTTGATATTGGCGATGAGAATGTCGAAAAGCGGACGGCCGGGGAGGGTGGCGAGCGAGGAGGCGTCGCCGAGCACGACGTCGATGCCGTCCAGACGGTTGAGAGCGATATTGTCGCGGGAGTTGTCCACGCACCATTCGTCCACATCTACCGCCCAGCAATGGCGGGCGCCGCGCATTCGGGCCAGGATGGCGAGGATGCTGGTGCCGCAGCCCATATCAAGCACTTCCTTGCCCGCGAGGTCCATCTCCAGGAGACGCGTGAGCATCTGCGAGGTGGTCTGATGATGGCCGGTGCCGAAACTCATCCGCGGATCGATGCGTATGGCGTATTCAGCCTCGGGGACGTCCTTATGGAACGTGCTGGCAATGGCGCAGGAGTGGCCGCCGGCCTCCACACAGATGGGTTGGAAATAGTGTTGCTCCCATTCGGCGTTCCAGTCCTTGTCCTCGGGCTCGTGCTGCTCGCAGGCGATGGTCACACCCGGCAGGGGGAAATCGGCGAGGAGGGAACGGAGGGCATCCTCGTTGAGGAGGTCGCGCTGAATGAAGGCACTGTAGGTGTCCTCGTCGGTGGTGTAGGCGAAAGTGGCGGCCTCGGGATTGTGAGGGTCGGAAACTTTCTCCATAGAGAGGTCGCGGCTGTGCACGAAGCTCTCAAAACCTATCTCGGCGAGGAGGGCAGAGAGCACGTCGGCCACTACTTCGGGCGTAGCGGTGTCGGGCGCGGTTTTCAGGGTAAAGGTGTATTCGTAATACTTCATTATTGAGTGATAATCGTAGGTTGGCAGCAGTCATTTATCCGTTCAGCGATGCTTTTGCAGGCCCAGCGTTTTCTTGATGCGGGCGACGACGGCACGACCGATTGTTGCAAAATTGCCATAGCGGAGATTGAGGCAGAGCTCCTCCAGCGAGCGGGCTGTCTTCACCCAGGGATGCCCCCAGGCGTTGACACGGTAATAGCGCTCCTTATAGCCGAAATCCTCTGCCACCTCGGCAGGATGGCGCAAGGGGAACGTGAGGTCGTGGCGACCCATCGTGAAGATGCGGCGCAGACCGTGGGGCGTGGTGGCCAGCGAACCGGAATAGTGAGTGCCAGAATCCATGCCCACATTGCTTATCATGTTGACGCGGGGCATCACTGCGAGGCCGTCGTGGAGGAGGAGGTAACTCCAAAAGATTGTTTCGTAATACGGCACGCCGGAGGCCTTGTGCTGACGACACATCTCAAGGAACTCGCTGCGATATTTCCTGCGCTGAACGATTCCCTCAATGCGGCGCACCTGCTCAGGGTCGTCGAGCCAGGCATATTCGCCGTCCCAATCGCCCACGACGCGGGCCCAACTGGCCCAGCCCCAGATGCTGAAGGCCTGCGTGAAGAAGTAATCGGTCTCCACGGGCGATTTCTCGTCGGTATTGAAGCCGGCAATCATTGTTACGCGGGGGTCGTCGGCATAGCGGTCGAGCATTTCCTTGCAAAAGGTGAAGAAAGACTGCGAGGGCACGTCGTCATCCTCCAGCACGATACATTTGTCGGTGAGCGAGAAGGCCCAGCGCTGGGAGATGTATTCCGAAGGGTCGCAGCCGTAGTTTTTCTCCTGATAGAGGCGGTGCACCTCGCACTCCCAGTCTATCCGGTCGTCGGCCACGAGGGCGCGGCAGGCCTGTATTCCGGCTTCATCCTGCTCGCCGCGCGGCCCGTCCTGATACAAAAAGAGGCGTGACGGACGGGCACGCTTCACTTCCTCCCACACCAGAGAGAAATGGTCGGCACGGGCGTGGAAAAGCAGCAGCACGCTGACGTCAACAAGATATTCCTGTTTCATATCCCAATCTTTTGGAAGGCACGGCTACCTCTTTTTCGGCCGCAGCGTGATAAGGGGGATGAGCATCTCCTCCATCGACACACCGCCGTGCTGGAAGGTATCGCGGTAGTACTGCACGTAGTAGTTATAGTTATTGGGGTAAGCGAAGAAGCGCTCCCCCGTGGCGAAGATGTAGGTTGTGCTGATGTTGGGCTGCGGCAGTCCGAGGCGGGCGGGCTGACGGCACTCAAACACCTCCTTGGCAGCATACTGCAGGTTCTTTCCGAGTTTGTAGCGCAGGTTGGTATTGACGTTTCTGTCGCCTACCACCTTCGAGGGCTGGCCCACGCGGATGCTGCCGTGGTCGGTGGTGATGATAATCTCATAATCCTGTCCCGCCAACTGACGGAAGATGTCCTTTATCGGCGTATGGCGGAACCACGACTGCGTTATGCTGCGGTAGGCCGCCTCACCGCCGGCGAGTTCGCGCACCATTTGGCTCTCTGTCCGGGCGTGTGACAAGATATCGATGAAGTTGACGACGAGGATGTGGAGGGGTTCGCCGTGCATCTGGCTGCTCCACGAGGATAGCAGGCGGTCGGCGGCGTGGGAGTCGTTGAGTTTGTGGTAGGTGAAGGTTTCCTTACGGCGGTAGCGCTCCAGTTGCAGGCGGATGAGGTCCTCTTCATTCTGGTTTTTGCTTTCGTCTTCCTCCTCGTCCACCCAGAGATGCGGATACATCTCTTTTATTTGCCGGGGCATGAGTCCGGCGAAGATAGCGTTGCGGGCGTACTGCGTTGCCGTAGGAAGGATGGAGCAATAGAGGTCTTCCTCCATGTCGAAGTCCTCGGCGAGTTCCTGGGAGAGCATGCGCCACTGGTCGAAGCGGAAGTTGTCCAACACGAGGAGGAATACTTTCTTGCCTTCCGACAGGCGGGGGAATATCTGTGTCTTGAAGATTTCGGGCGAGAGCAAAGGATGCTCGTCACCGGTCACCCATCCTTCGTAATTCTTTTTTATATATTTGCCAAACGCCTGGTTGGCCTCTTCTTTCTGCATACGCAGCATGTCAGCCATAGGTCCGCCACTGCTCTCCGCCTCGGTGAGTTCCAGTTCCCATCTTACGAGGCGCTTATACAGTTCTTTCCATTCTTCAAACGACAGGCCCTCACTGATACGGGAGCCTATCCGCATGAAGTCCTGACGATAGGCCTCGGAGGTCTTTTCCTGCCGGATTTCACGCTCGTGGATGTTTTTCTTGAGCGACATCAGCACCTGCAGAGGGTTGACGGGCTTTATCAGATAGTCGGCTATCTTGGCTCCGATGGCCTGCTCCATGAGGTCTTCGGCCTCATTTTTCGTCACCATCACCACGGGGATGGACGGCCGCAGGTCTTTTATGCGGTCGAGCGTCTCCAGCCCCGACAGTCCCGGCATATTTTCGTCCAGGAGGATAAGGTCGAGGTCGGTCTTCTGCACTATGTCGAGGGCATCCTGGCCGTTGCTGGCCGTCAGCACCTCATAGTCGCGGCTCTGGAGGAAAAGGATGTGGGCACGCAGCATGTCTATCTCGTCGTCCACCCACAGGAGTCGGCCTATCATATTCTCTTTCGTTTTGAGGGGTTCTTACCGGTGTTAATCCACGCCTATCTCACACACTCCCGGCACCATGTCTGCGGTCAGCAGATAGCGTATTGACATATTCTTCTTCACGGGCTGCGGGAGGGGCACAGCGGTCTCCGTCAGGGCGTTGCCTCTCGCCGGCGGCACATCCACCGTGAGCGTGTCCTTCTCTCCTTCGTGGCATATCTCGAGTACGAGTTGCGTAAAGGGATAGGCTGCCGACGTGCGCAGATGAAGGGTGGTCCACTCCCCCTTCTCCGGCCCGCCGAAGCGCACGGCGCGGCTCTTGTCCCAGCCCTGTTCGTCCACGCTCTCATAGCGCGGCACGGGTTGCCGTCCCACACCCTGGCAGGCGGCAACAATCACGGCGCCTATCAGGGCCAGGCACATATTCCTCAGCATATACGCACGGCGAATGCTCATTTTCTTGTTTTTCGCGGGGCTATTCGCCAGCGTTTTCGGATTTTCCCTGCGCGTCATTGCCTCCGCGGTTGCCTTTGCGCTTTTTCTTGCGGCGCTTGGCCTTGTCGAAGCGCGTGAGGTCCTCCTGTTCTGCCAGGTCCACGGGGCGCACGGGGGCCTCCCTCACCACGTCGTCGAGGCACGCGGGTTTCTCGCCTTTCTGGTTGAGGCTCATCACCTCTTGCGCGCGGTCGGCACTGATGACGGTGAGGTTCTGCGCCATGCGGCGGTCAAGGCTGTAGGTCACGAGCCCTCCCAGAATGTCGGCCTTGAAGTAGTACCACGTGCCCTCCTCCGTTTCCAGATGGAAGTCGCGGGGCGGTATCTTGCGGGCGGCCTCCATATAAGTGTCCACCTCATAATTGAGGCAGCACTTCAGTTTGGCACACTGCCCGGCGAGTTTCTGCGGATTGGGGGCGATATCCTGATAGCGTGCGGCGCCGGTGCCAACGCTCTGGAAGTTCTTCAGCCACGTGGCGCAGCACATTTCTCTGCCGCAAGGCCCGAATCCGCCGATGCGGCCGGCCTCCTGGCGGGCGCCTATCTGGCGCATTTCGATGCGCACGTGGAATGTGTCGGCCAGCACGCGGATTAATTGTCGGAAGTCCACGCGTCCGTCTGCGATATAGTAGAATATGGCCTTCTGGCCGTCACCCTGGTATTCCACATCGCCGATTTTCATCTCCAGGCCGAGGTCCTTGGCTATCTGGCGGCTCTGTATCATCGTGTCCTGCTCCAGTGCCTGGCTCTCGTGCCACTTCTCAATGTCGGCGGGCCGTGCCTTGCGGTAGATACGGCGGATTTCCGTGCCGGGTTTGAGTTGGGCTTTTTCCAGTTGCAGGGGCACGAGCGAACCTGTCAGTGTCACCGTGCCGATGTCGTGGCCGGGCATGGCTTCCACGGCCACGAGGTCGCCCTTCTGCAGGGGCAGGCGGTTGTCATTGTGGAAGTAGGCCTTACGGGTGTTCTTAAACTGCACCTCCACGAGGTCGCTCGTGTCCTGATTGCCGGGCACGTCGGCCATGTAGTCGTAGGTGTTGAGTTGATGGTCACTCCTTCCGCAGCCTGCGGCGCAGAGGCCGCGCAGACACGGGTCTATGGTATAATCCTGTTTCATATATCTTTTTATTCTATTGCCTCAACAGCATGGTCACCTTGAGGGCGAAGTCGAAGAACACCATCTTGGAGTTGGTGTTCTGCCCTATGTCGCGCTGTGCCAGGCTTATTTCTTCGTAGAAGGATATTATGTTGCGCTCATTGATAAAGCGTGCGAAACGGACGGCGAACTCCCGTTCGCGCTCGTTCATGTAGCACAGCCTCGGCTCCTGGAAGTTATACGCGAAGTTCTCCCGTATGAAGCGCTGCATATATTGCAGGAAGTTGCGCTGTTCGGCTCTTGGCAGGGCGGCCAGCGTCTCGCTCCACGAGCGCAGTCCTTTCAGGTCGCGGGCGTAGGCTCCGCGCATGAGGAGCACTACGAGGTCGAAATAGCGCACCTCTTGGTCGTTTGTCAGTAGCGACTGCATGGCGCGGGTGAGGTTGCCGCCGCTGACGTGGGCCGTCTGCCGCGCATCGTCGGGCGAGAGGCCGTGGTCGCGCATCAGCACGTCGGTCACTTCCTCCTCCGTCAGCGGACGGAAGTCGAAGCGCTGCGTACGGCTGACTATCGTCTCGAGGAGCTGCTCGCTGCGGTCGGCCACGAGGATAAAGAGCGTCTCGGGCGTGGGGTCTTCAAGGATTTTCAGCAGTTTGTTGGCGGCTTCGGCGCTCATCAGTTCGGCCTGCCATATTATCATCACTTTCCATCCGCCCTGGGCGCTGACGAGGGAGAGTTTGCGAATTACCTGGTCGCTCTCGCCCACGCCTATCTGGAATTTCTGGCCCTCCAGACCTATACGCTCGGCCCATTGCTGGCGGTCGAAATAGAGACCTTCCTGCAACATTTCGCGCCACGGCTTGGCGTAGTCGTCGCTCACGGCCTTGCGCTCTGCGGGCCACCCCTTGGGCTTATAGACGGGGAAGACGTAGTGCAGGTCGGGGTGCAACAGGCGGTCGGTCTTCAGCATGGCCCTGGCCAAAGCTACGGCCATGGCCAACTGGCCCGCACCCGGCGCTCCGCTGAAGAGTAGCGCGTGGGGCACCTTGCCACTTTCCACCAAGGCCTCCAACTGGGCTTTCACCTCCGCCTGGCCCACTACATTGTCAAACATATTTTCGTTTTCTTTCTATTCCTTTTATATATTATTGCAGGGGCCCGATTTCGCAAGTTCGCAGCCTCCATCTGTCCGATTTTACAACCGGACATAACTTATCGCGTACAAAATTACACTTTTTTGCCCATATAGACGCAAAAAAATGCCAAAAAAGTTTGCTCATTCGGAAAAAAGCCGTACTTTTGCACTCGCAAATCGGCAGAGAGCCCTATTCGGAGCAATCGCCGAGGAGCCAAGACGGGGTGTGGCGCAGTTGGTTAGCGTACGCGTCTGGGGGGCGTGTGGTCGCTGGTTCGAGTCCAGTCACCCCGACTTGAAGAAAGTAGCAGTAATCCAAAAGGTTACTGCTCTTTTTTTGTTTATCTGCAATTTTCCTCTTAGATGATTTCCGTGCCAATTCCGTCACCTAAAACGTCAACCGGATTTCATCTATGGACATCAGTATCTCTGTCATCTGCTACAAAAGCAAAGTTTTGGCCGATGGAAAGTCGCCAGTAATGCTAAAATTTATGCAAAATGGTCATCGCGCCTTAAAAAGTTTAGGAATATCTGTCAATCCTAACCACTGGGACTTCCGAAAAAACTGTCTAAAAAGTTCCTGCCCTGACCACACAGAGCTCAGCACCATTATCTCACAAGCACTCGCGCACTACCGACAAAAGCTACTAACGGAGAAAGCCCTGGGAAAGAAACCCTCTCTCAACAAATTTATCGCGGAAGAAGACACTGCACCGCGCCATTGTACTATCGGCGATTTCCTTACAGATCTTATTGAGCAGCTACGCAAGGAGGAAAAGATTGGAAACAGTAATGCCTACCTTAATCTTAAAACCACGCTCAGTAATTTCAGTGCACGATGCCTAAGATACCAGTTCGCCGACATTGATGTTGATTTTTGTTTACGCTTTGAGCGCTGGATGCGCAAGCAGAAATTTACCGACATCACTATGCACTTCTACTTCCGAACCCTTCGCTCTACGTTCAACAAGGCTGTGGCAGAACACTATGTCAATGTTGAATCGTCCCCCTTTACTGAATACAAACTCAATCGTTTCAAGACAAAGACCCAGAAGCGAGCCATCACAAAGGTAAACGCGATGAAGATGATTAAGGCCAACTGTAGTCATCGTTCCGACCTTTCCCAACTAGCCCACGCTGTTTTTGCTTTTTCATACTACTGCGGCGGCATGTCATTCACCGATGTTGCTCACCTAACTCCTGACAATATCATTAATGGGCGCATTGTCTACCAGCGTCAGAAGACCCACAGTATAATCAATCTCCCCCTCCTCCCTGAAGCTCGTGATATTCTTGATATTTATGACACACAGAAACGCGATTCAGGTTTTCTCTTCCCCATCCTTGATAATCGCATTCATACCACTAAGATGTCGCAGTACCATCGTGTACGTAAACTGACAGGGCAGATAAACAAAGAGCTGCAAAAACTGGCAGAAGACCTGGGCATAAAAGACCACATTACAACCTACGTCTCGCGCCATACCTTTGCCACCGTTCTTAAACGATCGGGGGTTAATATCGCTATCATATCCCAAGCCCTAGGACATCAGGACATCAAGACCACCCAAATCTATCTTGATAGTTTTGAGAATGACCAGGTTGATGAAGCTATGCGTAATCTGACATAGGTCTGGCATCAGATATGATATCATCCTAGCGGATAGTCGCAAAGCAGAAAGTAATATATTTTTGCTTATTTCTTCGCTAAAACCATATAAGAAAATATTATATTACCCCCTTCTGTGTCATCCCGAAGGAAATGTAATATTTTCCTGCCAATTTGCTTGAATATCTATATAAAGAGAAAAAATATGTCACTCCCTATGCTTGTTCCGCAGGAAAGGAAACTATATGTTTTTGCTTCCTCACATTTTATCTTAACAGGATAATCAAATGTGACGAATCATCATAACGGTTTGTAGTTATTCGCAAAGCAGAAAGTGTCAATAAAGAACCTAACAAAAAAGGGAAAACCTCCCAGAGGCATCCCCTTTCGCAACAGATGATTAGGCAACTTTCTTAGGTTTACAACGTGCGATGGTCTTTTCGCTGACGTTATATTCCTTTGCCAGTGCTTTCACGCTCTTTCCTGCGGCACGTTCCTCGCTGATTTTCCGTTTAGCTTCATCGGACAGTTTCTGATTTGGTGCCTGCTTAATTGAAGGTTCAGGCTTATCGCTGTTTGTGGCACCATCCCCTGTGGGCTTCGTCCTGATGGGTCTAACAGAAGATTCCTGAGCAATGGAACTATACTTAAAATGCACATATTTATTCCCCTCACTGCTCTTGAATATTTCCGCAACAAGCACTTCGCCATCAAAAGGTTTCGAATGTCCCTTTGGTTCCTTCAGGCTAACTAAGTAGCAAAATCCTTCTTTTCGTGCTTTACGGATTGCCGTTACAGATCCTGCTTGCTGTACGGCCTGATCACCACCCTTGACATCATCCGTAGTAATTGAAGACCACGGTTTCAGCTCATCCAGATGGACAGACGCAACGATGGTAAGTGTGACACCATTATTACGTGCTATTTCCTGCGCGAGTTCAACTCCTTTGATGAACACATCGTGCTTGTAGTTAGAAAGTTTTGTAATGGGGTCAGCACAGACAAGAGTGTCTGACTTCAAGTTCTTTGCCAGTTCCTTGAGATGAGTAAGGAAACCATTAAGATTGTTCTCTGGCAAATGCTTGGAAAGGTACCATGTGATTTCAGCATCCATCAAGGCCTGGCCATCACCGTATTTTCCACCAAGCTCACAAGGGAAGTCTTCGAGACGGTAGTATATGACGCACATCTTTTGGGATGGCAACGATGTTTCTGGGAGGAATTCAGGTCTTTCCCCCATCGCTACTGCATGGGCAATCTGGGTCAGGGCTATGCTTTTGCCAGCCCCTCCACCGCCGCAAAGGAGGTTAACGAGGCCTACGCCCATGTAACCATCCACGATCCAATCTGCTTCATTGTTTTGAGGACGATTGAAGAGTTCACCTGTGGACATTCCTCCCAAGATGACACTTTCCTCGGTGCTAGGTGTACTAGACGCATCGTCATCAATAGTCTTAGGCTCATCATACGAGTTTCTAAGCTTCGCGTATTTAGGGATTGTCGCAAATTAAGCGAAATAAATCTAACGATTTAATTGCCAATATTATAAGATTTTTGTATCTTTGCATAAGAAACAAAAAAATCCCCCAAAACTGCTTTGCACGGCCTGTTTTGGGGAAACGAAAAACT
>JAZRYH010000024.1:0-46873 GCA_045600685.1 Alloprevotella sp.
GAAGAGGTAATTGACCTGCTGAAGAAAAAGCTTGATGAATTGCTCACAAAGTCTAATGATGATTGGAAATACAAGTTCGAAGACTACATACACGTATATCCAGGGGACATGTTTCATAGGCTGACAGAAGTGGAATGGGAGAAAATTGCGAATGCCCTCCATTGCCTTAATCATCATAGTGCACCGACAAGAGAAGAGTATATCAAACGTATTTCGAAGAATCCCCTTGCCCGTAAGGTCAAAATGAACGATTTGGAGAGCAATATGGATATATCTCGCATCCCAAATCCTACGGAGAAGGACTTTGAGCGTCTGGAGAGGTACAAGAAAGAATACAACTTCTTGTTAAACTCCTACCAAAATCAATAAAAAACTACGAAAACAATAACGTTGGTGTTCGCAAAGTGTGTTCGCAAGAGTTTGCCCTGTATTTCAGAGGATTGCATTTTCTCTGCAACCCCAAAGTTTTTCGATTTGAATTTCACGTGAATTTCACGCTAAAACAAAATCAAGCAGCTAACTTTGCGTTAACTGCTTGATTTTCAACGTGGACCAGCTAGGGCTTGAACCTAGGACCTCCAGATTATGAGTCTGTTGCTCTAACCAACTGAGCTACAAGTCCAGTGCAGCGAGGACGAAAATGGGTCGTTTCGCCTTTTTGCGGTTGCAAAAGTACTACTTTCTGCCGAAATGACCAAACTTTTAGGGGAGTATTTTCGTTTTTAGCCTTTGTTAACTTGCTATGTGAGATATTTTTTGTAACTTTGCCGCGCATTATTGCAAGCAACGCGAACCAAGCGACGTTTAAGTTTGGATTTAGGCCTGCGACCTTTGCATATATAAATATTAAGACTACTCTAATCTCTATTCATCCTTCAATGAAGAAACTGATAATAGGCTTGCTGCTGTGTACGATGGCGTTCACTCCGAGTATAGCCAAGAAAACGGCTCAAGAAACGAGAATCTATGTGTTCGGCGTAGCACAAATGCTGACCGACACGGTGTGTTATATGAGCAGCGTGCAAGCATTGGACGGCGTGAAGTTCAACAAGGACGGCCTTCTGAACGACCGCGCATACTACAGTGCCGCCTTTGGGCAGTACGTGGCTGCAAAGTACGGCGCCGAGCACGCCGTGAGCTCACTGTTTTTCAGCAAGAGTGCGAACAAGGCCAAGAAGGCCTACGTGAAGCTGCGCAGCAAAACACTGACCGTACGGAAGCAGCGGCTTGTAGAGGTGCCGGCCACGGATTTTCAGTTTAAAGCGCGCACGTATGACTATGATAAATAAGGAACTCCGACTGCATTTCCTCGTGGCGGGACAACACTACGTCATCGCCTTTGACGACGCCGACACCGACTATCAGTGGATGTTGCCGTCGCACGGACGTTTCTTCCAGAAGAATCCCGAAGGCGAGCCTGTCTTCACGCTGGAGGTGGGCGACGGCCGCGTGAAGGACGACATGGACGGCCTTGAAGAGGTGGGGCATTTCCCCAGCGGCGACTCGTCGTATGACGTGTATCGCCTGCCGGAGGGCGGCTTCAAAATACGCATCGTGGACCTGCAAGGCGTGACGGTGTGCGTGTTCTCCACCTCCGCCCGTTTTGAACGCTGCGAGGCTACGCTCTTCGGCAACCCCGGGCAACGTCGCTTCGGCCTGCAGAACTGCGTGATGGTGTGCTATGCCTTCTGCGGCGCTCACCACGGTGTGCTGATGATGCATGCCAGCGTGGTACGCCACGCAGGCCACGGCTACCTCTGCCAAGGCAAGAGCGGCACGGGAAAGAGCACGCACACAAGGCTCTGGCTGACGCACATTCCCGGCTGCGACCTCCTCAACGACGACAACCCGGCCATCCGCCTGATGCCTGACGGCGAGGCCCGCGTCTATGGCACGCCGTGGAGCGGCAAGACACCATGCTACAAGCAAGAGAGTGCGCCCGTTGGCGGCTTCCTGCGTCTGCACCAGGCTCCCCACAACAAGATAAAGCAATTACAGCCTCTGGAGGCTTTCGCCAGCATCTTGAGTAGTTGCTCCACGATGATTTGGGATGAGCCCTCGTATAATGGAATCTGCCAGACCATCAGCGGCATTTGTCGTGTGGCCAAGGCTTACGACATGGAGTGCCTGCCCGACGAAGACGCCGCACGGACGAGCCACCGGATGATGTGCGGCTGCGAGATATAGTATCACGATGGAGGCACAGCGCCACATAGCCAACGAGATTATCATCCCCGAAATCAAGGCGATGATAGACGAGGGCCGCATCGTAACCTTCCGAGTGCGAGGCCGGAGCATGCGCCCCATGATTGAGGGCGACAGAGACAGCGTGGTGCTGGTGCCCTGCACGGGCGAGGTGAAGGTGAACGATATCATCCTGGCCGAAGTCAGCCCCAAGCGCTACGTGCTCCACCGCATCATTAAGGTGGACGGCGACACGCTCACCATGCGCGGCGACGGCAACCTCGTGGGTACGGAAACGTTCCGGCGCAGCGACGTCATCGGTCGCGCCGAGGCCTTTATCCGCAAGGGGAAGCGCCTGAATATGGACAGCCGCCGCTGGAAGGTGTACTCCTTCTTCTGGACGCGCCTCCTGCCCTTGCGCCGCTACCTCCTCTTCATCATTTACCCCCATATTCCCCAACGCTTCAAAAAGAAAAGAAAATGAAAATAAAACCCGGATTTGAGCTGCGCGACGTGTGCGGCGAGAAAGTGCTGACGCCCCAGGGCCTCGGCAACATTGATTTCAACGCTCTCATTGCCCTCAACGAGACAAGCGCCTACCTCTACGAGAAGTTGGTGGGCCGCGAGGACTTCTCCGCAGAAGAGATGGCCGACCTCCTGCTGGCCGAATATGAAGTAAGCCGCGAGCAAGCCCTCGGCGACTGCAAGGCACTGGCCGAGAAATGGATTGAGATAGGACTGGCTGAATGAGAATAGACATTATCACTGTGCTCCCCGAGATGCTGGACGGCTTCGTGAATACCAGCATCCTGGCCAGGGCTCAGAAAAAGGGGCTCGTGGAGATTCACGTGCACAACCTCCGCGACTACACCACCGACAAGCACCGCCGCGTGGACGACTACTGCTTCGGCGGCGGCGCAGGGATGGTGATGCAGTGCCAGCCCATAGACGACTGCATCTCTGCCCTCTGCAAGGAACGCCACTACGACGAGATTATCTTCACTTCGCCCGATGGCGAGCAGTTCTCGCAGCCTGTAGCCAATGAGTTGTCGCTGAAAGAGAACATCATCATTCTCTGCGGCCACTACAAAGGCATAGACCACCGCATTCGCGAGCATCTCATCACCCGGGAGATAAGCATTGGCGACTATGTGCTGACGGGTGGCGAACTCGCCGCCGCCGTGATGGCCGATGCCATCGTGCGTCTCCTCCCCGGCGCCATTGGCGATGCGCAGAGCGCCTTCAACGATTGCTTCCAGGACAATCTGCTTTCCGCCCCCGTCTATACCCGTCCCGCCGACTACAAAGGCTGGAAGGTGCCCGACATTCTCCTCTCCGGCCACGACGCCAAGATTCAGGAGTGGGAGATTCAGCAAAGTCTGGAGCGCACCCAGCGCCTCCGGCCCGACTTGCTAAAGAAGTAGGCTGGCCACACCTTATATATTATATACGCGCGCGATGACCCGCTCCGAATGCACCATCGCATAAGAGAAATGTTAGGAAACATACACCAGCAACTCGCAGCCCACCCCGACGTGACGCTCGTGGCTGTGAGCAAGTTCCATCCCGCCGAGGCCATCCGCGCTGCCTACGACGAGGGCCAGCGTGTCTTCGGCGAGAGCCGCGTGCAGGAGTTGCTGACGAAATGCGACGTGCTGCCGTCCGACATTGAGTGGCACTTCATCGGCCACCTGCAGCGCAACAAGGTGCGCCAGCTCCTGCCCCACGTCAGCATGATACACAGTATCGACTCGGAGCGCCTCCTCGCTGAGGTGAGCCAGCAGGCCGTTGCCCTGGCCCGCACAGTAGATGTGCTCATCCAGCTCCACGTGGCGCAGGAAGAGACCAAGTTCGGTTTCCTCCCCGACGAGGCCCTCAACCTTCTGCGTCGTTTCAAGGAAAATCCCCTTCAGGGCGTGCGGCTCCGCGGCGTGATGTGCATGGCCTCCAACACCGATGATGCCGACCGCATCCGCCAAGACTTCCAGGCGGCCCGCCGCTTTTTCAATCAAGCCTCCGACTTGCTCCAGACGCCCGAATGGAACGTGCGTTCCTGGGGCATGAGCGCCGATTTTCCTCTGGCCATAGAAGAGGGCGCCACCCATATCCGCGTGGGCAGCCTCATCTTCGGCGAGCGACAATACTAAACACTGAATAATTATGCCTAACACTCCAAATAAATCCCCCAAGGGCCGGCAGAAGCGTCCCGCCGCCGCGTCAAAGAGAGCGAAGGCACAGAATCCTGTGCTCACCGCTCCCGATGGCAAGACGATAGGCGAGGTCGTCAACTTCTGCACCGGCATGCTCATCCTCGTTGTGGCTGTGTTTATTCTCCTCAGTGAGATAAGCCTCCTCGTCAACGGCAAACTCGACCAGAGCATCATAGAAGCCAACCTGCCGGAAGGCGAAATCGTCAGCAACTGGTGCGGTCGCCTCGGCCTTCGCACGGGTTACTACTTCATGCACGACGCCTTCGGACTGATGAGCCTCCTCATCCCCGTGTTCTTCCTGCAAGTGAGCATGCGAATGCTCAAAGCCTATAAGGTGCGCCTCTGGAAATGGTTTATCAATCTCTCTCTGGTCATGGTGTGGGGCAGCATCGCCTTGAGTTATATTGAGCACCACATGGACTACCTCTTCCCTGCCTCTATGCTGCAGTGGGTGGTATTCCCCTGGGGCGGCAACCACGGCGACGTGATATCTAAACTCATTGTTGACAATGTCGGCGTGCCTGTCACCTTTATCATTCTGGCCGCAAGCCTGGCCCTCTACTGCGTCTATCTCACAGGCGAGACCATCGGCATCGTGCGCAAACTCCTCAGACCGCAGGATTATGTGCGTCGTCTCAAAAAGAATGGCGACGTGGATGCTCTTGCCGAGGGTGCAGTGGAAGAGAGCTCTGCGGAGGGTGAAACTCCTGCCGATGGCCCCGAAATGGAAGTTACGCAGGGAGAAGCCGAATCCCATTCCACCGTCATCGACCTTGATGAAGAAGAGCCCGTGGTTACTACCGCCGAGATTCCGCAGCCCGTTGAAAAGGCCGAATTCGTTGAGAGCGAACCCAAGGAGGGCGACCCCGAATTTGAGGTCACCGTGGCAGAATCAGAAGAGGAAGCTGAAGGCAATACGGCTTCAGAGATAGAGGACCTCGAGCCCTACGACCCGCGCGCCGACCTTCCACGCTATAAATTCCCCCATTTCGGCCTGCTCGACGACCACGGCGCCTCCGGCAGCGTGGCCGTAGATATGGAGGAGCAGAAGGCCAACAAGAACCGAATCATTGAGGTGCTGAAAAGTTTCGGCGTGGAGATCACCAGCATCCGCGCCACTGTGGGTCCCACCATTACTCTTTACGAAATCACCCCTGCCGCCGGTGTGCGCATCAGCCGCATCCGTAACCTTGAGGACGATATCGCCCTCTCCCTCTCCGCCAACGGCATACGTATCATCGCCCCCATCCCCGGCAAGGGCACCATCGGTATTGAGGTGCCGAACGCCAAACCGCAGATTGTGTCGATGGAGTCGCTGCTCAACAGCCGCACGTTCCAGGAAACGAAGTATGAACTCCCCATCGCCCTCGGCAAGACTATCACCAACGAGGTCTATATGGTGGACCTCGCCAAACTCCCCCACCTCCTCGTGGCCGGTGCCACGGGCCAGGGTAAGTCCGTAGGCCTCAACGCCATCATCGGTTCGTTGCTCTACAAGAAGCACCCCGCTGAACTGAAGTTCGTGATGGTTGACCCCAAGAAGGTGGAGTTCTCAATCTACGCCCCGTTGCTCAACCACTTCCTCGCCGCCATCCCCGACAACGACGAGCCCATCATCACCGACGTGCACAAAGTGGTGCGCACCCTCAAGAGCCTCTGCGTGGAGATGGATACACGCTATGACCTCCTCAAGTCCGCAAAGTGTAAGAACATCAAGGAGTACAACGCCAAGTTCAAGGCGCGCCACCTCAACCCCAACAACGGCCACCGCTTCCTCCCCTACATCGTCGTCGTCATCGACGAGTTCGGCGACCTCATCATGACCGCCGGCAAGGAAGTGGAACTCCCCATCGCCCGCATCGCCCAGCTGGCCCGCGCCGTCGGCATCCACATGGTCATTGCCACCCAGCGCCCCACCACGACTATCATCACCGGTAACATCAAGGCCAACTTCCCCGGCCGTATGGCCTTCAAGGTGATGCAGCGCATCGACTCCCAGACCATTCTCGACCGCACTGGCGCCAACCAGCTCGTAGGCCGCGGCGACATGCTCATGCTGGCCGGTGCCGAGCCCGTCCGCGTGCAGTGTGCCTTCCTTGACACCCCCGAGGTGGAGGCCATCAGCGAGTTCATCGGCGAACAGCCGGGATATTACTGTCCCTACGAACTGCCCGAGCCTCCCTCCGACGATGCTTCCGAAGGCGGCGGCATGGCCTCCGATGAGAAGCTGGACAGCATGTTTGTGGAGATTGCCCAGTGGGTAGTCGCCTCGCAGCAGGGCAGCACCAGCGCCATCCAGCGCAAGTTCTCCATCGGCTACAACCGCGCCGGCCGCATTACCGACCAACTCGAGAAGGCCGGCATCGTCAGTCCAGCCCGCGGCTCCAAGCCCCGCGAAGTCCTCATCCGCGATGACCAGAGCCTCCAGACCATCATCGAAATGATGACAGAACACTCCTAGACCAAACATTAACTTGACAAAACAAACAGGAATAACGAATAATCCGATTATCTCATATCCCCATATTTCCCACTTCAACTATGAACTTAATTCAGCATTCTTCCTTTAGGAGTATCTTCCCCTCCCTTTTCGGGGAGGGGTGTCAGAGCACCGCAGGTGGCTCTGACGGGGTGAGGCCCCTTATTCTCCTTCTTATTATCGCGTGCGCGAGCCTTACCCTCAGCGCTGCTACGCCCACCGCCAAGAGCGTACTCGACAAGACCTCCAGCATCCTCGCCGCCTACCCCTCCTGCTCCGCTTCCTTCACCGCCAGCGCACCTCAGGGCACCACCTCCGGCACCATCACCATTCAGGGCCGCAAGTTCATCGCCAAGAGTTCCGAGGCCCTCGTATGGTTTGACGGCGCCACACAGTGGATGATGCTCACCGGCAGCAAGGAAGTCAACGTCACCACCCCCACCGCCGCCGAACTCCAGCAGATGAACCCCTACTACTTCCTCAACCTCTACAAGAGCGGCTTCGATCTCAAGATGCGCACCGAGGGCACGAACTACGTCGTCACCATGACCTCGCAGAAGAAGAAAGGCGTCAAGCAGATGGAGGTCGCCATCAACCAAAAGACCTATCTGCCCTCTCGCGTCGTGATGACCTCCCAGCGCGGCAGCAAGACCACCGTCACCATCAGCAATCTCAAGAAAGGCAAGAAGCTCCCCGATTCCACCTTCCGCTTCAACAAGAAAGAGCATCCCAAAGTGCAAGTCATCGACCTGCGATAGTCCCCCCCCTTACCACATAGAAGAAAAAAGACAGAAGAGCGCCCCGTGTCGCTCCTCTGTCTTTTTTGCATTTGCAGCGCCCTCCCCATTCTCAAGCCTTCACCCATTAGAGCGAAGAATGAGGAGGAATCCGCTCTTGATTCATGGCTTGCGAGTTATTGACGCCCAGAAAAAGAGTCAGTCCTCCCCCTTAGGACTCCAATCCTTAGGGGGAGGACTCCAGTCCTTAGGGGGAGGACTCCAGTCCTTAGGGGGAGGACTCCAGTCCTTAGGGGGAGGACTGCACCCGATTACAGGGACGCACGACCTTCTGTAGGGATGCGTGCCAGCTTTCCCCTGTTAGGACTGTAATCCTTATAGGGGAAAACTCCAATCCTCATAGGGGAGGACTGGAGTGCATTACGGATTTGCTGAAGATTATTGACCGCTGTCTGAAAATGGAAGAAAGAGAATCTCACCATCATCCCATGTTACAGCCTGAAACCCAGCGAGAAGAAAATCTGATGGGGCTTCTCTCTCATCCCTGTGGGTGCGTCGTTGCGGCCATGCGAGAAACGGTAGCCCACGCCTACGACAGGCTGGAATCTGGTGTGCGTGGGATACCACAGGAGGTCGGCTGTAAGGGCGTTGTGCTTCCAGTCGCACCGTCCCACGCTGGCACCGTAGTTGGCCCGAAGGTCGAGATTGCAGGTGGTGCCGTTTTTCAATGCTTTGCCATTGAGGATGTGCCAGCCCAGACCACCGCCAAGCAGAAAGGCATCGGCATAGCGCTTTGTGCCGTCGGCCAACTGGAAATCGGTATCCACATTCACCATGGCGAAGACGGGCTTGCAGAAGTCATAGTTCATGTCCACCCGCAGGTCTATAACGCTCTGAAGAGGTTTTGTCAGTGTGGTACCCATACCGAAAGTGATGTCACCCGATAGTTTTGATGTCTGGCCCTTCAGATTGCTTGCTCCTAACAAGGCGGCAAGTGAAAGAAGGAATAATGTTTTTTTCATTGTTTATAAATTTATGAATAGATTATGGTGGCAACAGTACAACACAGTAAGGCAAATAATCTTGCATCTACTCCTTGAGTCAGAGATCCTTCCCCCCTTGTCTCACTTCTCATAACTATACGACAATGTCTGAGCCCATGACCACGACAGCCCTTTGACGGTATCCAGATCGAAGATGTTCTCCTGATGCACTATGAAAGGGAGATATACGCCGGGAAATACCTCCTCGGTCTGGGTGCTCTTGCGATATCTGTCCGACCATTCTGAATAACGGTATATTTGCCAGCATCCATCTACAATGTGTAATTCAGACTGTCCAAATCTCAGTATGTGTATTGTGCGACTGGCATCGTGATAACTTCCCGCATAGCAGACTTGGGGAGCATTGCCCTTTTTCTTACCTTGGAGGTCCCTCTTCTTCAACTGTCTGGCGATATCATAGAGGGCATCGTAGTGATTGGTGGACATATCCCATTTCTTGTTAAGGAAGGCCGTTTCTTCCTTTGCCCCGAGAACTGGCATACTTGCTATTTGCGTATTACCTGCCAGAGAGAACTTTCCTTTTATAAAAGATACGCTGTCTTCCACGGTAACATTCAGGTTCGGATGGCTCTCCATACAGGCGAATATCTTTTTGTAGCCGGACAATCCCATGAAAAAGCGAAGGAGATTTCTCAACTCAGAAGGATAGGAAGGCAAGTCTCCCAATGATTCTATGCGACACGCCACCGAGGCGCGGCATTGAGACAATTGCTCTCTCAGCGGCCTCACTGCAGCCACACGATTCAGTAGGAAATCTTCTATGCTGCCATTCACGACAAAGGCTTCGCCAAGAACTATGGGTTGTTCATGGAGGACGACATTCTCTTTCTGACATTCCCCCTGCGCAATCTTTATGGACTTGCATTCCGTAGCATAGCCCACATGTGAATACGTCACTTCATATTCACCGGGCGGTAAGGCCGTCAGTTCGTAACTGCCGTCAGGCCTTGTTGCCACAGCTTTCCGGCAACCTTTCACGAATACCGAAGCAAAAGGAATCGGTCGCCGAAGGCTGTCCATGACAAGGCCCGACAGAGTCTCTGCACTTGCCACAAGAGAAAGAAGCAAGAGAAGAGCTGCAAGCGCTATTTTTTTACTGTTGCCCATAGAGAGAAGATGTTTCGCCTTGTTGTCTGTGGCCGGTAGATTATTCAATCCTTTCCTTTTGCGGTAATTCCGACAATGGCATCAAGGATAGAAAGGACTGCCATAAAAATCCAGAATTTGAAAAGAAACCTATCAAAGAGGTAGCAAACGCCCATCCCCAAGAAGGATATCGCAACATTAACATAGGCGAATCTTGTTCCTTTCAAGATGCTTTGCAAAGTCGCTTTGCGGTCTTTTGCAATCGAAACAAAAAAGTAGATGACGGCAAAAACCACACACAGAATAGCCAACCCATAAAGTACGTAGGTGAGGACTGTGTTGCTTGCCGCAGCAGGCGTACATGCAAACAGAAGAAGGAACGCGCTGAATGCTTTTTCTGAATAATTGTTTTTCATTTGTTTCCTTTTCTATTTTTGCAAATCAATTTCCTTACCCAAGAAGAGAGGCATATCAGTGAGATATAACTTGCGGCAGCAATTATCCAGGGAAGGATATGGTTATCAGGATATATCCTTCTTACCAAGGATATGACGCCAATTACCATTAGACCAAAAGCTACATATTCCGCACACACCCTTTTTATTGCCGTTCCTGGCTTAACAGTTAAGATATAAAGGTCAATTAGACCGAAAATAGTAATAAGAAGTATATCGGTTATCATATGTCGGTAATTGTGACATAATAAGTTTGTAAGATTTGGACAGGTTTTTTGAGCTATTTTGTGTTGCTCTTGAAAGAATATGGCGAAAAATTCGGAATTTGTTTACGATTAATCTCCAAAATAGCAATTTGCCCAACTAATAGTAGTTACAGCAACCCATGCGCCTGTTCCATATTTTGCAATCTGCCCAAGAGCTTCTTTTCCCGCTTTCCTCCCAGCAGATGTGATAACCCCCTTTATTGTGTCCAAAAGTACTTTCTTTGGAACATGTCCTCCTGCCTCTCTTACAGTTTGCAATATTGCAACCCCGCCCCAAAGGACATCTTTAAATAAATCAATCCCAAGTGCAGACTCCAAACAACTTCCAGCCTTTTCCCAATCTACCTTTATCTGGTATTCTCCGTTAACAAGAGTAATGTCTTGAGGATCCCAAGCATTCAATATTTCAACCGCCAACATTCCATAAATAGCTTCATTGCCTTCGATGGGAAGTAAATCATCTAATTCTGAAGGAGGAAGTCCAACGATAGCCAAGGTTTGTATGCTTGCTGCTCCTATTTTCTCCATCTGTTGAACAGACGGAACTTCGTTTTTGGAAATCGCCATTGTGGTAATTTTATGTCTATTCTTCTTCATATAACTCTGGGCCGAATCTTTTATTGCTGATGCCTGATCTTGAATATTCATTTTCAGAGTTTCCATTACTTCAATATCTTGAGCCGTAAAACCATTTAGTTCTGTTTCTGTAATAAAATTATCACTCGTACATGAAACAAAAAAGATAAATGAAAGAAACAAGGTAAATTTGATAAGCTTAGTCATTTTTTCTATTTTTTAAATTATGAAATTTGTTTTAGAATATATCCATCGGGATAATAAACTCCTTTACATTTTGCAAGGCATCATTTAATTATGAATGATTAGTTGAGTTAAGAATGCAAAATATAAAATCTGCCAACAGATTAATAATAAATTGTACCACTGTATGTAGCATTTGTCGTTATGATTTGAATTTTGCAATAGGCGCAGTCTGGCTCTGGAATGTAGATGTGGAGGCCATCGGCATCAATATAATATAACAGACTGAAACCTGCAAGGCTTTCTTCTTTGAAATAATCAACGGCGACAACATCATCGGCATCGCTCATGGGTACATGGAGCACGCCGTTTTCTAATAAAGCGGTGATGGGGCGCGAAGGAGCTTTACGGCGATAGTTGCCACCATTATTTCGTATTGACACCGTCTGGGAAAAGCCACTAAGAGAAAACGCGTCAGTTGCCTGAAATGTCTGGCTCTTCAGATTGCTTGCTCCTAACAAGGCCGCAAGTGAAAGTAGGAATAATGTTTTTCTCATAGGATAAAAAATTAAAAGAGTGGATTGCGAGTGCAAAAGTATCACAACCATTTATGGAGGGCAAATATTTTTGCTTCCGCTTTGCTTCCATTTTGCTTCCATTTTGCTTCCATCCCCTTTTGCGTTCTGAATATGAGCGCCTTGCCGGAGTTGTGGGCGACGGGGGTGTTGTGTCGTTTTGATTGTTTCAGATAGCAAATATGGTGTCGTTTTATGGTATATTGGAATTTATCTGTCAATGGCGAAGAGGTGTTTTCTCCCTTTTTCGTACCTTTGCATTGTAGTATATGATGCCTATGAACAGCAAAACCTTTTTGTTCCTTCTCCTTTTCCTGTTGCTCTCCTGCACGTCCCACCGGCAAGGGCGACTGGATCGGATAGACCAGACATTAAGCACGGACATTGAACTGGCGGGGAGGCAACTCGACAGCATAAGGGGAGAGAGTCTGACCTATGACAAGGAAGACAGAATGATGTTCTTGCTGATAGATGCCGACCATTCCTACAAATCATATACGGACAGATACAGCATAGAGGCTCTAGGCTCCATAGCAAAATACTTTGAGGAACATGGCACAACGGAGGAAAAGCTGCGTTCCACCTACCTCTATGGATCCACGCTCTTTAGCAACGACAGTATTGTCGAAGCCAGCAAAGTCCTGATGACAGGCGTTCACTATGGGGAGCAAGAGAAACTCTCGCCCAAGGGATATGCCTGGTTGAGCAAAATCTACAATATGTTGGGAGGAGTCTATGCAAGGGTGAATGCCGCAGAACAATCGGACTCTTATTATAGGCGGGCAGCTGACTGTGTTGGAAAGAGCGGAGATTCACTCCTTATATGTATGATACGAGAGGATATGACAAATGTCTTCAGGGAAGAAGGAAAATTTGACTCGCTCATCTGGTTGGAAATGCCCATTTACGACTACTACGTTCGTCATCACTACGATGTTCAGGCAGATTTCTCCGCAATAATCTTGGTTGAAGCGTATTTGTACAAAGGCGAACCTGCCGCGGCTGCGCCTTATGTAAAGCGGTTGCACAGGCACTACTCCTCGGAGGGCGGTTTTGAACGGGTCAACTACGTCTTGGGCAAATACTATGAGCAAAAGGGAGATACAGACTCTGCCCTTTATTACTACAGACGGGATGTTCAACATGAGAAACTGCTATATCGCGTGAACGTCATCGGCAATATGCTTGACATCTTTGACAGGCTGGGAGCCACAGACTCCATCAGAAAATACGCAATTCTCAACATAACAGACCTGGAAGAGGAAATAGAGACCACCAACACGCAGACATACCAGCAGATTCACGAGTTCTATAATTTCGACTACTACAAACGCCTGAGCGAAGAGGAGAAAAGGAGCAACCGCATATTGCGCCTCGCTTTTTTGCTGGGAGCCCTGGCCTTGACGGCCTCTGCTGCCGTCGTATGGGAAAGGATACGGAGACGCTCGCAAAAACGCATTGCGGAAAAGGACTCCGCCTACAATCTGCTGCTGAACCAATATTCACATGCGGAAGAGCAACTGAACATTCTCCAGAAAAATCTGGAAGAGGAAAAAGGCAACAAGGCACAATTGGCTGAGGATATCAGCGCTGTCCAAAACGAAGTGGATGCCCTCCGGGAACAGATAAAGGAATATACCAACATCGAACTGGGCGCAGGCAACAGCACGCTCATCCTCACGCCCATCGTGCAGTCCTTCCTCACCATGGCCACGGCAGACATCGCCCCCACGCCCGACAACTGGACCGAACTCCGCAACGCTTTCGACCTTTACGACCCTCTCTATCTGAAACAGATACGCGCCGTCCAGCCCGGCATAAAAGAGCAGCAGGAACGGCTCTGCATGGTGTGCCGCATACATTGCTCGCCCACTCAGATGGCCGTCCTTCTCTCCATAAGCCGAGGCGGACTGGCCAATGCGCGAAAGCGACTTTACCGCTTCCTGACGGGAGAGGAGGCCGACTACCCCCAGAAATTGGAGGAGTACCTTCTGTCTTTGGGCTGACGGACAGAGGGAACCTCCCCTTACGCTTCAAAAATACATTCCAAAGTGCAAGTCATCAACCTCTGATAGAACCTCTCGTCCGTGCTTGCACTCCCACATACTGCAAGCCATACTTGTCAAAAAGTCTTCAGCAAAACGGCAAAACAAGCCTTTTTCAAGAAAAAACCGCCAAAACGTTTGGCTAATTCAACAGAAAGGCGTACTTTTGCACTTGCTAGTTCGGGATAACACCGACGCGCAACGGCTCGTTAGCTCAACTGAATAGAGCATCTGACTACGGATCAGAAGGTTATAGGTTTGAATCCTATACGAGTCACGAAGAGAGGTTCATGAGAGCCTCTCTTTTTGTTTTTATTCCTATTAACCGGCAACTACGCTGCATCGGAATGACACACTCTGCATTCTCTCCCCGTTCCCTCGCCACGGGTCTGGCTGCCCTCTCGGCGGCTGCCCTCACAACGGTTTCCGCCGACACCGGCCGTCCCAACATCATCCTCTTCCTCGTGGACGACATGGGCTGGCAGGACACCTCCGTTCCCTTCTGGACGGACTCCACGGCCTACAACCGAATGTTCCATACGCCCAACATGGAGCGCCTCGCCGCCCAAGGCATGCTCTTCACGCAGGCCTACGCCTGTCCCGTCAGTTCGCCAAGCCGCTGCTCCCTCATCACGGGCTCCAATGCTGCCCGCCACCGCGTGACGAACTGGACGCTCAAGTTGGGCGAGGCTACCGACGGTCAGCATGAAGGCATCACCCTTCCCGCCTGGAACGTCAACGGCGTGTGCCAGACGCCCGGCATCGGGCGCAGTTTCCACGCCACAGGCTTCGTGCAACTCCTCCATCAGGCCGGCTATCACACCATCCACTGCGGCAAGGCCCACTTCGGCGCCTTCGGCACGCCCGGCGAGGACCCGCACCACTGGGGCTTCGACGTGAACATCGCCGGCCATGCCGCCGGAGGCCTCGCCACCTACTTAAGCGAGAAGAACTACGGCCACAACGCCGACGGCACGCCCTACGCCCTCAACGCCATCCCCGGCCTTGAGAAATATTGGGGCACGGGCACCTTCGCCACCGAGGCCCTCACCCTTGAAGCCCTCGCCGCTCTCGACCGCCAGCGCGAGAGCGGCAAGCCCTTCTTCCTCTATATGGCCCACTACGCCGTACACGTGCCCATCGACCGCGACCCGCGCTTTTTCGACAAATACATTGCCCGGGGCCTCGACCCCCGCGAGGCGGCCTACGCCTCCCTCGTGGAGGGTATGGACAAGAGCCTCGGCGACCTCCTCGACTGGCTCGACCGCAACCACCAGACGGACAACACCGTCGTCCTTTTCATGAGCGACAACGGCGGCCTCGCCACGGAGAACGAATGGCGTTCCGGCCCACTCTTCACGCAGAACGCTCCGCTCT
The DNA here is from genome assembly GCA_045600685.1 of Alloprevotella sp. GTDB lineage: Bacteria > Bacteroidota > Bacteroidia > Bacteroidales > Bacteroidaceae > Alloprevotella. Next base: position 15,238 of record JAZRYH010000024.1, read on the forward strand.
CCTGCGGCAAGGGCTCCCTCCGAGAAGGCGGCATCCGTGTGCCCCTCATCGTGCGCTGGCCCGGCGTCACGCAGCCCGCCTCGCGCCAGACCTCCGACTACGTGATGATAGAAGACCTCTATCCCACACTCCTCGACATGGCGCAAGTCCGTCTCCCCCGCACACCGCAGCCCATCGACGGCCAGTCCTTCACTCCCCTCCTGCACGGCCGTCACACCAAGACCCGTCGTCCTCTAGTGTGGAACTACCCCAACGTGTGGGGCGACCTCGGCCCCGGCATCGACCTCTGTTGTGCCATCCGCCAGGGCGACTGGAAACTCATCTACCACTACGACACCGGGCAGAAGGAACTTTTCAACATCCCCGCCGACATCAGCGAGGCCCACGACCTCTCCGCCTCCCGTCCCGACCTCGTGCGCCGTCTCTCCCGCACCCTCGGCTGCTATCTCCGCAAGGTCGGTGCCCAGCGCCCCTCCTTCTCCGCCACCGGCAAGCCCTGTCCCTGGCCGGATGAGAAATATTAGAGCCTCCCTCACTTTTAAGCAACATACAAGAACCGCCATCATCATTTAATGTGACGATGGCGGTTCATACGCTTTAGGGAGAGGTTTGCTATTTAGAGCTTATCTGCTTCATCTTTCCATTGGTCAATAATCTCTGACCCAGCTTTCGTGTATTCAAATAAATAGTAGAGGCCTATACTTGAACTTGACTTTATTGCACATTTCACAAGGGTTTTCCAGTCTCGTGTGAGGAAGTAAGACTCTCCTTCTGCCGTATCTCCAAGGTAATAATACCGCTCCTCCAAAAAACCTTCCACCTCTGCAATCCTAACTTCGCGCGCCTTGACAATTACACTTGTCTTTACCAACATACCGTCCTCAAAAGCGCAAATATGCAAATGCTCCCTCTTATTCCCGTAATAACTCAACTCCGGATAAGTATTCAAAGAATAGTATGATTCATAGAAGGATTTTACCTTTTTCTCCAGAGCGCCCCACTGCGTGCAAGGTTCATCAAAAAGATCATACCTGAACTTCACAGCAATCTCATCCTCATCATCGTCACTGCAAGAACACAGAAATGCCGAACATGCTGCCACAACCATTATCGCGGCAAAAATTTTAGTTAATACTTTCATTGTGAATAAAAATTAAGTGAAACAATTGAATGGCTTTTGCCTTATTATTATTCGTCTTACTTATATTCCTCAAATTATATTGCGTCCTTTCACAACTCGGATATATATACAGAAAGCGTGGTGCTGTATGTCATGTTCTTAAGTCGGAGGTCGTAGGAAAACCTTATTCAGAGAACATGAAAGTAGCAGCCCACGCTATACGCGAAGGAGCTATCATGCTTTCTCCCTGAATAGTCTTGAATTTCCTACGTTCCCGACTACAAGAAAAGCATAACGCTTCCGTTATTTTCAAATGTCTGCACGCGCTATGAGGCGTATGCGCCGCAAAAGTACGAACTTTTCTCCATACTGCCAAGCGGATGAGGAAGAAATGCGGGGAAAAACGTATTCCTGGCATTTTATTTATTAGTGTTCGCTAAAAAAGGATGTAATCTTGCGTATTCATTATAAATGCTGGAGATTTGGAAGATTTCTATGCGAGGGGGCTTACGCATACCCCGCTGCGACGAAGTAAGCAGCGGACTCTGCCCCCAATAGGGGGAAGATGGCGGCAGCCAGAAGGGGGCCAGGGTTACACAACCCAGCCAGGGGCATCGCCCCTGGTACATGGTTGCCGTACTTACGGCCGCCCCAGCGGGGCACAACAACCACAGATTCTTGCTGTTATGCCCCGCTGGGGCGTGCACGGTGGTCGCACCCCAGACCAGGGGCGATGCCCCTGGCTGAGTTGTGTAACCCCTTCGGGGTACAAGCTAAACTTTCCCCGGACAGCAATATATCAAAATGTATGTCGTTACCTTGTAAATTGCTAAATTGCACACAATAAGGGAACCAATGCAATCAAGGCCGCCGAGGGATGCCGGCGGCCTTGAATGTTGAGGGGAAGTATGTCTGAGGGAGAGCCCTTCCTTTTAGCGTGCGAGGATTTTCTTGCCGCCAGGGGTGAGGGTGATGCCGCGCCCGGGGGTGCGGAGGGGCTGCCCCCAGAGGTTGTAGCGAAGATCCCCTTGCTGGAAGCCCCCTTTAAGGGGGTTGGGGGTCTGTATGCCGGTGAGGGGATCGTCGAGGAGGACGTCATTGCCCTGGAGCCAGAAGTCGAGGTAGGGGTTGCGGCTCTCTATCTTGCCGGCGCTGATGTCGAGATAGCGGAAGGGGGTCCAGTTGGTGCTGTTGTCCTGGAAGGCGAAGGGCACGGCGAGGTAGTGTCCGTCGGCCACGGTGGCGGGGAGCACGGCGGAGAGGCGGAGGGGCTGCTGGGTATATTTGGAGGAGGCTATCTCGAAGGCGATGCTCTGGTCTTCGTAGATGGCGAGGATGTTGCCCTCGGTGTCGCAGATGCCTACGGCCACCTTGCCCTTGAAGTCGTTTTTGGAGCCGTTGCCGGGATAGGTGAGGGAGAGGTTGACGGTGCGCAGGCGGTTGCCGCCGTCGGCGCTCTGCACGGTGTTGCAGACGAGGATGGCGTCGTCGGCCACGGTGGGTTCTTCCTGTTTGAGGCTGACGTGCTTGCCGCTGATCCATACGGAGAGGAAGGGGTTGGCCTTATAGACTTTGCCGGTGGAGGGGTCGAAGCGCAGGAAGGCGGCCCACTCGGAGGCGTCTTCGTAGCGGGCGAAGGGCACGGCGAGGTAGTTGCCGTCGGCGATGCTGTCGGGGATGACGGCGGAGAGGCGTATGGGCACCTCGGAATAGGAGGAGGGCGTCATGGAGAGGGCGAGGGCCTGCTCGGCGAAGATGGCCACGATGTTGCCCTGGGGGTCGGCGAGGCCGAGGGTGACTTCTCCGCTGAAACGGGTGTCGGCGGTGTTGGCGGGATAGGTGACGGTGATGCTGACGGTGCGGTCGTCGTTGCCGCCGTCGGTGCTTTCCACGGCCTTGCAGGCGAGTTCGGGGAGGATTTTCACGGGGTCGGGGTTGTCGGGGTCGGGCTCTACGCCTGTGCCGTACTTAATGGTGGGCACGGTGGTGCCAGCGGGGAGTTGCACGTCCTGCCATTCGCCGCCTTCCACCTGGTAGGTGGGATAGACCTGGTACATGCCGTCGGGTACGTTCTTGCCCTGCACGCTGTAGGCGGTGACGCCGTCGAGGATGCCGAGGGCCTGGAAGGGGCTGTTGGGGTAGTCTATGTTGTATGTCTTGCCGGAGACGGTGCTGACGAGCTTGGCGCCCATCTTTATCTTGAGGTCGTTGTAGGAGAAATTGTAGAACCCGCTTTCGCAGCCCACCTGGAAATAGACGCCGTTCTTATACTCGTTGCCATAGAAGGGGAGGAATGTGATTTCGGTGCCGGCTGCGCCTACCATCTCACGGGCTTTGCTGCCGCTCTGGGGGCGCTGTATGCCGGTGATGATGACGTGGTCGTTGACGAAGGGGTCGCAGTTGTAGCTGCCGCCGGTGCCTTGCTGCTTGGGGTGGAGGCAGGAGGTGCCGGTGATAGCGTAGTAGCCGTCGGAGAGGCCGTTCCAGCCCCAGTTGATGTGGTAGAGGCCGTCCTTGTAGCCGTCGCATACGAAGGCGTGGCCCTCGAGCTTCTCGGTGTCGCCGGTGTAGAGGACGGGGCGTCCGGCGGCGAGCTCGGCATAGACGAGGTCTTCCCAGTCGGCATCTTCATAGTAGTAGCGTTGCTCGTGGAAGACGGCGGGGTCGTAGCCGAAGGTCTTGGCGAGGGCGCCGGCGATGTAGTAGCCGGAGGTGCCGGAACCGCCTTCGCTGGGGATTCCGTAGTCCATATCGGTGGCTGCGCCGCAATGGAACATAAGGAGGCTGACGGCGTCGTTGGCTGCCTGGTCGAAGTCGTAGCCACGGTAGGAGCCGCTGGAGAGGACGGTGTAGCCGTAGTGGTCCTGCATGGCGGCCCAGTCGTAGGTGGCCTGTGAGAAGTCGGCAGAGACGGCGAGCTTGTTGGTTTGCGTGGTGTAGGTCACCTTGCCCTGTCCTTTCTTGGGCCACTGGTGGAAGTTCATTATCTGTGCCATGGCGGTGGCCACGCAGCCGGCGGAGGTGTACTGTCCCTTCATTACGGGGCAGTAGATGTTGTAGTGCGGGTCGTAGCCGAGGCTGGCGTCGCCCTGTCCCCAGGTGGTCTTGACGAGGGGCGTGACGGCGTCGTGCTTGGCGGCGCGCTGTGTGGAGGAATAGAGGGGGCGGCCGAGGGCCAGGGAGTTGTTGATGGCGCGGTCGTACTCATTAAGCCACCACCGGAGGGCGGGGGCTATGCTGTCGGGGGCGAAACGGCCCTGCTCCACGCTGGCAAGGAGTGCGGGGGCGGCATCGTCGGCACCGAGGATGAGGAAGCCAGCGTTGTCGGCGCGGTTGAGGACATAGAAGTGGTTTTCGCCGTTGTCGCCGTAGGTGGCGGCGAGGGTGAGGTCGGCGGGCTTCTGACGGAGGAGATGGCGCGTGCCGGTCTGCCGAGTGAGGCGGGCGATACTCTGCTCTACGGTGAGCTGGTCGGCGGAGAGGGGAAGAGCAAGGAGGGCAAGGAGTAAGAGAAGACCCCCTCGCTCCCTCTTAAAGGGGGAAGTCGTGAAAGAGGAAAGAATGCGGGAAAGTAGTTTCATAGTTTTCATTTTTCAGAAATGCAACTTTTAACTTTTAACTATTAATTTTTAACTTTTAACTTTTAACTATTAAATAAGCATAGTAGGCCACGGCCACGAGGATGAAGACGGCGCCCTCTGCGCGGTTGAGACGATAGTTCTTCTTGTCGCCGAAACGGCAGAAGAGCCAGAGGAGGACGGAGGCAAACACGAGTACGCCGAAATCTACCATCGTGACGCCGCCCTGATCAAGCGGGCAGACGGCAGCGGCTGAACCGAGGACGAAGAACATATTGAACACACAGCTGCCCACGACGTTGCCGAGGGCTATGCCATGGTCGCCTTTGCGGGCCGCGATGATGGAAGCCGCAAGTTCGGGAGAGGAAGTGCCTATACTGATGAAGGTGAGAGCCACGAGGCTCTCGGGAATGCCCACGAGGCGGGCAGCATTGGCACCGCCCTCCACGAGCATCTCGCCGCCAAGGAGCAGGCCGGCCAGCCCGAGGAGGGTAATACCTACGGTCTTCCACACGCTGCCCTGGGGCTTCGGCTCTTCGGCAGACTCTTCGGCCTTTTCCTCACCGCCGATGGCGAGGGTGTAACTCATAAAGACGGCAAAGATGCAGAGCATCATCAGGCCGTCGGTCTGCTCCACCACACCGTTCCATACGGCAATGAGCCCCACGACGGCGGCAAGGACGGCAAAGGGCACGTCGTTGCGGATGCTGCCGCGGCTTACCACGATGGGGCGCACGAGAGCGGTGATGCCGAGGATGCCGAGGATGTTGAAGATATTGCTGCCGACGACATTACCTACGGCCATACCCGTCTGGCCGTTGAGGGCCGACAGGAAACTAACCACGAACTCGGGCATACTGCTGCCCATGGCTACGACCGTAAGGCCTACGACGATGGTGGGAACACCCAGACGATGGGCGATGTCGGCAGCGCCGTCGGTGAGCCAGTCGGCACCCTTGATAATAATGACAAGACCGGCGAGGAAAAGAGCGATGTATAAAGCGAGTTGCATCTTATATATAAATGTGGGGGTGCAAAGTTAGGCAAAAAAAGCGAGACTTGCAACTGCAAGGATAAAAATGTGGCTCCGGCGAGTGGGAGAGGGGTGGATTATGACAGTTCTTCGAGGGGTACGAGGCCCTGCGTGACGACGTAGATGATGATATCGGCCAGGGAGCGGGCGTGGAGTTTCTCCATGATATTCTTGCGGTGGGTGATGACGGTGGTAGGGCTGATATTGAGGCGGTCGGCCACCTCCTTGTTGATGAACCCCTTGGCCAAGAGCACGGCCACCTCCTGTTCGCGGGAAGAGAGGAGCAGCGTGGTGACTGGCGTCGGGGCGGGCCGTCCCTCATGACCCTGGCGGCGCAGGCGGAGGAGGTCCTTGACGAGGTGGGACTCGTCCTGACACACGTTGATGGTGAGCAAGCCGGCCACGCGGGGGAAGTTGTCACCCTGCACCAGCACGATGCAATGGTGGGAGAGCCCTTGAAAGAAAGCTGCGTGCTCGAAATACAGACCGGAACTGACGAAACAGTGGGCAAAACGCTCGGGGCGGCTCATCACGAAAGCCTCAAACGAACAGAACACGCTGATGGTGGACAGCGGGATGATGTCCTGCAAGAGGTTCTGAAGCCCCATACAGGAGAGGCGGTTGGAATCTATGACGGCGAGGTTCATAATAGTCAGAGGGATGGGGCGATGCGTAATGAAGAGTAGGTGTTTTCTCCGATGAAATCAGAATATCTGGAGTGAGTTGCAGATGATGACGGCGAGGACGACGGAGGTTATGAAGGCATACAACCAGTCGTGCTCACGAAGATATTCCACAAGGGAAAGGAGCACGCGCATCACCGGCGTGAGGATGAGAATGATGACGCCGAGTTGTATCCACGAGCGGGCCGTACCGGAGAGCACGCCCTGCCAAATGCCAGAGAGCGTGGTATATTCTGCGGGATGGCAGTCGGGGGCATCGTAGGAGAAACGGGTATAGTCGGGCAAGGGCTCGCTGCCGTGGCGCAGAAGATACAGCACGCCGCCGACAGCGGCGACGGCACACGCCAGCCCCACGCCCCAACGCAGGGTGCGGGCTATGAGTTGCTGCATACCGTTCACATTACTCACATTATTCACATTACTCACATTATTCACATTAAGCGAAGCGTTCACATTATCCAAACCCTCCCGTGAGGGCCATATACATCATGTTTATTGCCACGGCGAAGACGGCGAAGGCGAATATCTTGCGAAGCAACCGCACGTCGAGGTGCTTCAACAAGCGGGCTCCCGTCAACGCTCCGAACAGCACGCCGATGAGCACGGGACAGGCGATGCCGGGCGTAATGTTGCCGCGCTGGATATACACCACGGCGGAGGCACAGGCCGTGACGCCCATCATAAAGTTGCTCGTCGTGGTGCTGACCTTGAAGGGTACTTTCATCAAGTTATCCATGGCGATGACCTTCAGCACGCCGCTGCCGATGCCGAGTATGCCGCTCAGCATACCGGCTATGCCCATCACACCGAAGCCTCCCGCCACATTGCGGAGTTCGTAAGCGTGGCGCACGCCGTCCTTGTCGGGGTAGGTGCCGAAGAGGCGCAGACGGCGCGCGGCTTCACTGCCCCGTTCGCCCGTGTGGTCTTGCTTCTTCACAAACTGCATAGTGCCCGTGAGGAGAAGTACTACACTATATATTATCGCAATGACACTGTTGTCAAGATACACCGCCACAAGAGCACCCGCCACGGCTCCTACGGTGGTGGCAATCTCAAGGAACATGCCGAGGCGCACGTTGGTGATGCCTTCCTTCACATAGGCGCTGCCGGAACCGCTGGAGGTGGCGATGCTGGCCACGAGGGCGGCACCTACGGCATAGTGGAAATCTACGCCGAAGCACAACGTCAGCACAGGGATGACAACCACTCCGCCGCCGAGACCGGTCAGCGAACCCAATAAGCCCGCAGCGTACGATGCCGCGAGCAATATCAAGGTGAAAATTAGTACAGTTGTCATCCGCTTTTCTGTTATTATACTTTAATTTCTCCGCAAAAATAGATAAATTCTTTGGAACTTCCCTCGTTTTTCACTACATTTGCGCTCAATTTAACTAATGTCCTTAATATTTGCAAGGTATGAGACACACTTTTTCACTCCTTATTATATTTATGTGCGCGATGTTCCCTCTTTCCGCCACCTCTGCCACAGACTCTTCTTATGATGCCCGCTGGCAACGCGTGACCAACGCTCTCAAGGACGATCTCCCCGCCACGGCCCTCAAGGAACTTTCTTCCATTCAGAAGAAGGCGCAGGCCGAAAACAATATGCCGCAACTTTGCCGCGCGCTGTTCCAGACAATGCAGTGCAAGACGGAGATTTCGCCCGACTCTCTCCAGCCGTCCCTCGACGCCATCCAGACCGCCCTCGATGCCGAGCAACGCCCCGTGCAGCGGGCCGTATATCAACATGTGCTGGGTATTTGCAAGAACGACACGGCTCTCCTCCACGCTTCGCTTGCCGACCTTTCTCTCTTGGCTGATGCCAAGGCCACGGACTATCTACCCCTGATTATCAAGGGCAAGGACTCGGAATGGCTCTACGGAGACGACCTCTTGAGCCTTTTCCTCGCCGATGTCAATGAGCATGAGGACAACACCATCATCACGGCGGCACAAAAACTCTACAGCCAGCGCGGCAACAAGGCTGCCGCCCTCCTCCTGATGCAGCGCCAGAACCTGCCCGACAGCACGCTTTACCCCACATGGCGCAAGGCCGTGGACGAAGACGCTTCCCTGAAACGGGTCGAGCCTATCATGGCGTATCTGGCCCGTCTGGAGCAACCTACACTGTCGCTTTCCATCCCGCAGAATTATGTCATTTGTCCCGGTGAATCCGTCACTTTTACCGCCCGTGCCAGTAATATCCGCGAGGCCTCGCTGCAAGTGGCCGGACAGACACTCCAACTTCATTTCCCCGACACCCCCGTGTGGGAAGAGCGCACCGACACGGTACGCCTCTCCATCCCGAAGGCTGGCATCTATGAAGTGCTGTTGACTGCCGGCGACTTGTCGGACACGGAGAAAATCCATGTTTCTTCGGTGAAACCGCTCTTTTTCGGTCTTTCCGACGGTCGCTGCCGCGTGGCCCTCGTTGATGCGGCTACGGGAAAGAAACTCTCCGACGTGCGCCTCGTGCGCTGCGGTAAGAAGAGTGAAACGGTGTTCCGCCCCGAGGCCGACGGATATATCTACCTCACGGACAAGGACTACAACGGCAACAATTACTCATGCGATTTCTTCCCCCAGGCCAGCAAGGACACTTTCCATCCTGCCGTCAAGCGTTGGAGTTTCGTGCGGGGCTATTATGCTGATGAGCGCGAGATTAAGTCAAACTTACTCCATATCTTCACCGACCGCAACATATATCGCCCGGGGCAGGAGGTGCAGGTGGCCTTACTTTCCTACAGACGCCACGATGACGACTACGCCGTTGTGGCTCACGACAGCCTGACCTTAATTCTCCGCAACAACAACGGTGAGGATCTAGCCACGACCCACCTCGTCACTGACGAACTCGGCGAAGCCTCCACGACTTTCCGTCTGCCGAAGGTTTGCCTGCCGGGACATTTCTCCATCGTCGTCAACCGCGGCAAGTCCTACGGGGCATGGCACAGTTTCCGCGTAGAGGAATACAAACGTCCCACCTTTGAAGTTAAAATCGACGCATTCACCGAAGAATTTGCTATAGGCGACACGGCCGTAGTGCGCGGTTCCGTCAAGACTTATTCCGGCATCCCATTGGCCGACACCGAGGTCGTTTCTTCTCTCGGCGACACGGTGCGCACGGATGACAACGGGCTGTTCTCCTTCCCCGTGAAAGTGGAACGTGCCGAAGGTCTGTGGTGGCGCTGGTGGGGTATGACGGTGGAGGTGAGTGTGACAGGCTCCAACGGCGAAACGGCTACGGCCTCCACACGCATACCTATCCGCTACCGTGCCGAGGAGAAGGAACAGGTGGATAAGCACACGCTTCCTTTTTGGAAGGAGGAGACTCGCTCCGCCGATGGCAGCGAAGCCACCCTCACTATCGGCTCATGCCACAAACCTTGCCACGCCTTCCTCGATGTGCTCGTAGGAAAGAAGATTGTAGAGAGCCGCATCGTGACTTTCACGGACAGTTTTACCTATAATTTGAAATACCGTCCGGAATGGGGCGACGGCGCCGTGGCCCACCTGGCCTTCGTCCATAGCGGCGAACTCCACACGGCCGCTATCGAAGTGCGCCGGCCCGAGCCCGACAAGCGTCTCTTGCTGCGTTGGAGCACTTTCCGCTCCGAGCTCCAGCCTGGACAGGACGAGGAATGGACACTGCAAATCCTGCGTCCCGACGGCACGCCGGCCCAATCGCTCGTGACGGCACGCCTCTACGATGCCACGCTGGATGCATTCACCGACAACGGCTGGAGTTTCGCCTTAGACTTCCGCCGCAATATCCCGTCTGCCACCTGGCGTGAGTCGGAATGGGACTTCCCCGGCATTTTCCTTGCTGCAAAAATGCCGCAATACCATGCTCTCGACCTTACAGCATGGCAGAGCGGACTCTTCCGCTATTACGGTTATTCCCGTCGCTCCCTCCGCATACGGGGAACGGGGGCCGTTCTTAATGAAGTGGCCCTGAAGTCGGCTCGTATGGCGATGGCTACCGCCGATATGGCTTCGGCAAAAGGCATGGCTATGGAAGAATCGGCTATGATGGCCGATGGTGCAGCAAACGCCGCCGAGACCCCGGCGGCTGAAACGCCCAAGATACGCGAGAACTTCGATGAAACCGCCTTTTTCATGCCTGCGCTCCACACCGACGCCGAAGGCAAGGTGGGCATTCGCTTCCGCCTGCCGGAGAGTCTCACTTCTTGGAAATTTACAGCCTTTGCCCACGATGCCCTACTCAACTACGGTATTCTCAACGACACCATAGTGGCCCGCAAAACCTTGATGGCAGAAATCAACGCACCTCGCTTCCTGCGCAACGGCGATGAGACGATGATTCCTGCGACGTTCACCAATCTCTCCGACAAATCTCAGGACTGCCGCGTCACGTTCTGGCGCAACGAATCCTCCGAAGACCAGTCCTTGACCTTGGCAGCCGGTGAGCGCCGCACGCTTTTCTTCCCTTATAAGGCAGAAGTGCCCGAGGGTGGTCTCCTTACCGTAAAAACCACGATTTCATCGAAAGAATTCAGTGACGGCGAGGAGCGCGTCATTCCCCTTCTCACGGATATGGTGGAGGTCACACACAGTGTGCCCTACTCTCTCACGAAGCGCAGTGAGCGCACCCTTGACCTCGCTCCGCTCTGGCGTGAACTGAACGACGCCCAGCGTGTGACATTCTCCACGGAGCAATGCTCCAACCCCGCCTGGTATGTGGTCAACACCCTCAACCCCATCTTCGACGAACGGGCCGAGAGTGCCTCCAGTTGGGCTCTGCGCTTCTATGCGCTCCAACTCTCACAGCATGTCAAGAAGTACGTGCCCGCTCTCTCGGCTATGCTGAACGACAGCACGACTAAAAACGCCGTATCCACCGAAGATTCCGACCCCTTCACCCGCAACGCCGACCTACGCCAGACGCTCCTTGACGAGTCGCCCTGGCTCATGCAGGCCAAGACCGAGGCCGAACGTCAGGCCACCCTTGCCGAAAACCTTGACGACGATGCGCTGAAAGCAAACATCTCCGCAGCCCTCACCGAACTGGAGAAATTGCAGAAGCACTCGGGCGGATGGCCCTGGTTCAGCGGTATGCAGGAAAGCGCGTGGACAACCACCCGCATTGCCACACTCCTGGCACGACAGCAAATCCTCACGGCCGGTAACAGCCAGGCCCGCAACATGCTGGACAAGGCCCTACCCTTCCTCCATAAGGAGATGCACAAAACCGTGAAGGAGATGAAAGCCTACGAAAAGAAATACAAGACCACAATCTCGCTCGGCGAAGGGCATTACCGCTACCTCTATCTCTGCGCCATCACCGAGCAGAGCAAATCCGCCGACATGGATTATCTTCTTCAGAAAGCCCAGAAAGCCAACCACGACCTCTCGATGTACGGCAAGGCCGGTTGCGCCGTAATTCTCTCCTACTTCGGCGGAGAGAAACGCAGCGACCTTCTTCTGCGCAGTATGCTTGAACATAGCGTATCCACCGAAGAAATGGGCCGCTATTTTGACACCGACCGCGCCATCTCCGGCTGGTCTTCCTACAAGATTCCCACGCAGACCTTCGCCATTGAAGCCCTGCAGCGCCTGCAAGCCGACAAACAAGCCGAAACCATCGCAGAAATGCGCCTCTGGCTCCTGCAAAGTAAGCGCACCCAACAGTGGCTCACTTCCGAGGCTACCGCTGACGCAGCTTATGCCGTACTGGCCGGACAGAACAACTTCCTCACCCCCGACGTGGCCGGCACGGGCTACACACGCACTCTTGAAAACGTGGAGAAAGAGGATTTTGCCGCCTTTGCAGCTGCCCACAACACCCTGACCGTCAAGAACGAGCAAGACCACCCGCTGTGGGGTGCCGCTTTCGTCAATTACCTGCTGCCCGCCACCAAGGTGCAGGCCGATGCCAACGGACTCGCCGTCAACCGCAAGCTGGAAGTGCTCAACGGAAAGGAATGGAAAGCCGTTACCTCTGGCACCACACTGCACATAGGCGACCGCGTGCGTATTAATTATACAATGCGTGCCGACCGCGACATGGATTTCGTCAGTCTAAAGTCCAGCCGCGCCGCTTGCATGGAACCCCGCAAGGCTCTCTCCGGTTACGACTGGCAGAGCGGTTGCTACCGTGCCGTGCGCGACCAGCGCACCGACTTTTTCTTTGAGCATCTGCGCAAAGGAAACCACGCATTCACCGAAGAAATGACCCTCGACCGCGCAGGCACCTTCACCCTCGGCCTCGCCACTGCCGAATGTGTCTATGCCCCCGAATTCCGCGGCGTGACAACCGATGTTTCCATCGTTGTAAAAGAAAAATAACAGTCCTCTACCTCCGTCCGGGATAAACATGATAAAAACGCCCCCCGAATCTTCAATAATATTCATGACTGTTGTCCGATAAAACTCAACCCCCTACCGATTATTTGAGAATTATCCCGTAAAAAATGAGAATTATTTGTCGGATTGAGGCAAGTATTTGTTCTTTATCGGCATTCATTCATCATGGCCACAGCTGTGACCGATATTTGGCCACAGCTGTGACCGATACTTAGCCACAGCTGTGACGAATACTTGGCCACAGCTGTGGCCATGATGACACAATCGGCGAAAAGAAAAAAAGTCAGGGCCTTCGTGACGGATAAACGGTTCCTTGTCGCAGTAGAACGGGACGGGAGCAAAAAAGAAAGGCGGATGTTGGAAATCATTGTTGTCACGGGAAAAAGAATTATTGCTGTCCGGTTTTTCGCCTTAGGACTGGAATCCTCTCCCTTAGCATTGGGGCCCTGAGGAGGAGGACTGCAAATGCTCCTCATCCGAATGGAGGCAATATGCAGAACACCGCCGCCAAGTTAAGGCTTGACGGCGGTGAAGGTGTGTTATAATGGAGGAAATGACCTATTCGTCTGAGGGGGTGTCCCATTCTTCCTCCCAGCTGGTCTGGGCGTGAGTGTCGAATTGGCCGGTCTCGCCGCCAAACGGTATCTCGCTTGCACCGCCAAGGAAGGCTCGCTCAGAAGTCATTGAAGCCAAATCGGCCTGAGGGATGATATATTTCTTCATGGCGTTACTTGATAATCTTTTTACTATTTACAATGCTGATACCCTTCACGGAACCCTTCACGTTGCGCCCCATAAGGTCGTAGGCTACAGGGCTCTCATTCTTGGGTGAGGCGGTGAGGGCTTCTATGTCTTCGGTCGCGTATTCGCCGTCCACGAGGATTTGGATGCTCTGGGCCTTGGTGGGGTAGGAGCCCGTGCGGGGCGTGACCTGCATGTACCAGCGCTGGGCACCGAGGGTGACACTGGCGCTGTTGGCCTTGTTCAGCGCACCGCCGCTGAGGGCGTAGTAGCCGTTGGCGTACATATCGCTGACGCCGGTATAGGTGCCGTAGAAGGTGTAGTCGTAATCTACACTGCCGCAGTCGATGCTGCTTTGCTGAGCACGCTCCAGTTTTCTGTCGGTGAGCACGAGGCTGTGGAGGCCGGTTTCCTTGGCGCGGATGAGGTAGGGCGTGTTGGGTTCAGTGCTGCCGGAGGTCTTCTTCTGGATGACGAGGTAGGTGCGGTCGAAGACGCCGTCGTTGTTGTCGTCGTAGTCAATGAAGTTATAGATGCGGGCAATCTCGTAGTCGGTGTTCCATTCCTCGTAGTTTATAGAGAAGGGCACATAGAGGGCTTGCCAGTTGGTGTTCTTGAAGTCTCGGGTGTAGGTCACCTTGTCGTAATGCACGGCGGTGGTGGCGTTGTAGGCCGTGCCGTCAACGAAGGAGATTTCCTTAGGCTCTGTGGGAGGCACGACGGATGTGTCGCCGCCCGGCAGCGCGGGAATCTGAGCCTTGAGGGGCAGCGCGGCTATGTTGATGTCGAGGGTGTTATATACCATACTGTTCTCAAAGCATTTCTGGCCTTCCGTGGCATGGTTGTAGCCGTAGTTGTCCCACGAGTTGACGAAGGCCACGACGGCCATGTTATTGATGTCAGCGGCAAAGTTGTAGTAACTCTCGGGGATGGTGTAGGTGTAGGTCATTTGGAAGGCGCTGTCCTCGCGCAAGTCCAACTCGTCGCCGTTGGGGCCGGTGGTGAGGAAGGCGCGTGTCACGCCGTCGTGGATATAGTAGTTTCCTTGTCCTGACTGAGGAGCCTCAATGCCGCTCTGCGTCACGAATACGTTCACTCTGAGGTCGGGGAGGTCTTTGGCAGCCTTGCCGCTGACCACCACTTTCAGCGTTCTCGTGTCGGCATCGTAGGTGGAGCCGTCGAGGGAGAGGCTCACGAAACAAGGTTGGCGGAGGCGGTAGCCCACGTAGTCGCCGTTGGCCATGGCTTCTGCGCCAATCTGGTAGCCGTTGTTCATATAACCGTAGGAGTCATTGTTGCTGCGGTCCACCATGTAGTTGGGGTGGCCGCTTATTTCCCAGGTAGAGGCGAGCGTGTCATGGAAACCGGGAATCTTCAAATACCTGCCGCCTACGCCGTCGCCGCCATAGCTGTAGTGACGCAGTTCAACGACTTTGTCCTTGTAGTCCTTGTCGGTGAGATACTTCTCAACGTTGGAATCGGCCGGGGCGCAGTACTGGCAGTTCTGTCCTGTGAACTTCTCGATGAGCACCTTGTGGCGGGTGAAGTCGTTGAAGTTGAAGTCGGAGGCATCGCCGTCATCGTCCACGATGTCTTCCTGTCCGTCATAGGCGGCGAGGGTAATGGAAGTCTGGTAGTCGGTGTAGTTGGGGGCGGAGCAATAGAGCGTGTAGGCACCGGCGGTGGCGGCGGTGGCGAGTTTCAGGGCCACGTTGCCTTCATCGTCCGTCAGCCCCACTGCGGCGATGTAACGGCCGGCACTGATGCAGACCACGGTTTTGGGTGCTGCTTTCACGTTGATGATATGTCCGGCCACGGCTGAAGCGGGAGCCGTCACCTTCATCGTGAGCGGCGTGGTATAGTAAGGCTGATAAGTGGGGTCACCGAAGAGTTCGTGATATTCCGTGCCCATTTCCATATATTCTTTGCTGTAGCACAGAAGGCCATAGCGAGCTATTGCAACGCCTTCGCCCAGCGTTCGGGCGTGCTGGTTGAGCGGATCCTTGTCAGTCGTGGGGAACATACTGCGCATGAAGCCCAGATAAGTCTGGCCGTCCTTAAGGCCTCCGGCTAAAAACTGTTTGTCCAAATAGCTTTCTCGCGTGGCACCCACATAAGCCACAGTGCCGGCCTTGGGCATACGTTGCATCTCTTCGGCTAAGCAAGAGTATTTATCAAATTCTCCCGTAAGGCAGGTCATGGCAAGAAGAACGGGATACTTATTTTCATTTGAGAGGTTGCTTGCGTGATAAATTGTATAGCCACTGTTAAAACTGTTTGAACTTCCATGTCCGTAATAGGTCACAATGCCACAGCCGGCGTTGATGGTATTGTTAATAGTGGCAGGATTCAATGTGCAGTCAGTAACTTTACTGTCTAACTTGTTACCCAGATAATCCACGGCATATTCGTGTCCGCTTTTTATGGTCGTATCTGTCGGGTCGTCAGACAATATACAGAGGGAGTTGCCCAACCATTCACCGCTTGTACTGCTGAGCAGAGCCATGAATTTGGTTTTGTTCATCTGCGCCCTAATATCATCTTCGGTTGTACCCGAGAAACGGCCCACATAGGCTTCGGGGAAGTAGTCCCCCGTATATTCGCCATAGAAATAGTCGGTAATATAATCAGTGTCGCCTGCCGTAGAATGATAGGTTTTAGTACCTGTAAAGGGTGGTACTACATCTTCGTCGCCCATAATGAGGACGAAGGCGGGGCGTGTTGTCTTTAAGTGGTTCTGTATGCTTCGGGCGAGGTCCTCGCCAGTCAGTGCTCCTTTATTGCTGTAGTTCTCAACATAGACTTCTTCTACTTCATAGCCTTGCTGGGTCTTCCACAGTGCATACTCCTCCACAAGACTTTCAAACTGCGTTGCAGAAATAATGGCCATCTTTACCGCCTTTCCATCAACGGGCACGGAGGATGTACGCACGAGGGGTGTGCCTATCAGATTGTCGTCGTCGCCGCCGTCATCGGGCTCAGGTTCGTAAGTTGAGCCTACATACCAGATACGGATTTCAGAGATGCAGAACTCCGCTGTTTCATCCTCGCCTGCGAAAACGATGTGGTTGGAGGAGCCTTCCCACATGGAAGTGCCGTTCAACCTAAACTTGAGTGTGCCATT
This sequence comes from Alloprevotella sp., assembly GCA_045600685.1. Classification (GTDB taxonomy): domain Bacteria; phylum Bacteroidota; class Bacteroidia; order Bacteroidales; family Bacteroidaceae; genus Alloprevotella. The sequence goes on from JAZRYH010000024.1 coordinate 31,844, forward strand.
GGCATCTTTGGCGATGACTTTGCCCGTCTTCTTGGGTACGCCCGTGAACTTGATGCAGGCAATGCTCTGAGACGAGGATATCTCAAGCTCGTTGTTGATACCGCCGCTGGAGTATATGTTAGCTCCCTCGGCGTAGTAATTATATTTCACGGTTACGCCGCCTGTTGTCTGCGGTGAAGGAGCTATGAGATTAAACGTTACGTCCTGTGCTGTGGCCGTAAAGCCTGTTGCCTGCAGAAGCGTTGCGGCAAGAAATATGAGGATTTGGAATGTATGCTTCATAGCGGTCAATTAGCGAATTATCTTTTTACCATTCATAATGCTCACGCCCTTTGCGGAGCCCTTCACGCTGCGCCCCATAAGGTCGTAGGCAGGGCTCTCCCCCTTGGGAGAGGTTGAGGGGGGCTCTATGCCTTCCTCGCCGTCCACGAGGATGCGGATGTCTTGCGGACGGGTGGAGTAGCCGCTGTTGCGGGAGGTGAGCTGCAAATACCAGCGTTGGGGCGAGAGGCTGACGCCAGACTTATTGGCCTTTTTCAGGCTGCCGCCGGAGAGGGCGTAGTAATCACCGGCCTGCATATCCTCTACGCCCGTGTAGGTGCCGTGGAATGTATAGACATAATCTATGCTGCGGCAGTTGACGGAGTTGCTTGCCGCGGCTTGCAGCGTCTTTTCGGTCAGTTCCAGGGTGTGGGGGCCACTCTGCTTGGCGCGGATGAGGTAGGGCGTGTTGGGCTCTGTGCTTCCGGAGGTCTTCTTCTGCGCTACGAGGTAGGTGCGGTCGAAGATGCCGTCGCTGTCATCATCGTAGTCTATGAAGTTATAGATGCGGGCAATCTCGTAGTCGGTGCTCCATTCGTCATAGTCCATGGCGAAGGGCACGTAGAGAGCCTGCCAGCCCGTGTCGGGGAAGTCGCGGGTGTAGGTCACCTTATCATATTTTATCGCGCGCGTAGAGGTATAGGCGTCGCCGTCGTGGAGCGTGATTTCTCTGGAACCCGTCTGTCCGCCTTCCAGATACACCACGATGCGGGTGATGAGCTGGTCTCCGGATTTGGCAGCAGAGAACGTGACGCTGGCGGCAGAGCCTGTCCAGGTGCGGGAGGAGGCATCAAGGGAGCCATTGGTTACGTTGGCCGTTATGGAGCCGTCGGCCGTGTCGAATTCAATCTTGATTATTTTGGCCCCCGTGCTGGATACAGTCACGGTGAAACCGCCATAGGCCAGATAGAGGCCGGAGGAAAAGGCCAGGCCTTCAATGGTGACGGGGCTTTGTGTGTCGGTATAGTATTCCCAAAAGCAATCACTGGGAATGGTAAACTCTATACCGCTGTCCTGCGCCTTGGCACTGAAGTTCAGGGCCTGAACAGCCACGGCGGCGAGGAGGATGAAAGGTTTCAACTTGTATTTCATGTTTGGGAAATTAGCAAATTAGAAAATTAGCAAATTAGGAAATTAGAGAATTAGAAAATTAGCGAATTATCTTCTTGCCGCCAACGATGTAGAGACCGTGAAGACCCCCTCGCTCCCCCTTAAAGGGGGAAGTCTTGAGAGCGCGGCCCTGAAGGTCGTAGAGACCCTCTAAATCTCCCTTAAAGGGAGACTTTGTGAGAGAGATGTCGGTGGTGCCTTTGCCTAAGAGGTCAAGCAGGAAGGCCGGGGCGTTGGCCGTTGCGGGCTGGTAGTAGGCACGGTTGGCTTTGAGTGTGGCACTGTCGGCGTAGCGGTAGAAGCCGATGATGTCGTCAACGACGGAGAGCACATAGGTGCCGCCCGGGTTGGTTGTGTCGGCCAGCACGCCTTTCAGGCAGCCGCGGGGGGCTGTGCCGTAGGAGGGGGCGGCATAGAAGATATAGGCCTTGGAGGCTCCCTCAAGGATGACACCCGTGCGGGCGGGGATGATGCCGTCGGTGATGGGTGTGGTGGCGAGGCGACCGTCATCTTCGCTGACGGTGTAGGCGGTGAGGCCGGAGGGAATGGTGAGGGCGCGGTCGGCATAGAGGGTGCCGTAGCCGACGGAGCCTATCTTCTGCGTCAGGCAGGGGCGGGTGTCGTACACGTATTTCACGGTGATGGTGCCGGCGGCCTCGTCGTTGATATAGAGGGTGAACTGCGCGATGCAGGTGCCTGTCTTATATTCCCAAGTGTCGGTTGTCATGCAGTTCCATTCACACTGGGAGGGAAGGTTCTCACCGGCGGGTATGGTGAAGCTGCCGCTGGTATAGTCGCCGTTGGCGTCGCGGATATAGCACATGCCGCTGATACACTCCGCGAAGGTGCCGTGAGGCATATTTACGGAGTAGTGGAGGCTGGCGCTGACTTCCTCTGCGCTCTTGTTGCACAGGATGGGGGCGGGGAACCTCACGTCGCCCCATTGAGTATCTATCTCGGGAGTGATAATCATCGTCTCGCCGTCGGCGTATTCCAGACCGTCGCAGGGATTGACGAACACGATGGGGCTCTCCTTGGGGGCGCAGGAGGCTTTCACGTCCGCCAGGGTATAGACGGCGGTGGCCACCTTTGAGGGGGCGTGGTTCTCGGCCTTGGCCACGGTTGTAACCTTGAAGGCCACGTCGGCGCATTCCACGCTTCCGTCGGTGGTGGTGGCGGGCTCGGGGGCGAGGGCGTAGGAGATGGCGGCTCCCTCAGTGGCGCTGCTGAATGTCAGTGTGCCGTTCTTCAGGCTGATGACGGGCGTGTCGCAGCGGGGGCCGGTGGTCTTGGGGAGCGTGGTGATGCGCACCTCGTCGGCATTGTGCACCTCGCTGTTGTTGAAGTCCTTCGTGCCATCTACGTAGGGGTAGGTGTAGTTGTCGTAGGAGCTGACGAACACCACGAGGTTCATCTTCGCGGGGTCGGCTTCTATACGACCGTAGGCTTCTTCAAGAGTGTATTCCTTGATGTACTCATACCAGCCGTCCTTCACGGTGAGTTTGTCGCCGTGGATGTCCTCCGTCAGGTAGGCGCGGGAACTCTGGCTGTAGGCGTGGTCGGTGGATCCGCCGATGCTGTCCTGCGTGAGGAACACACTGATGGCGAGGTCGGGCACGTCCTTGGTCACTTCGCCACGGGCCTGCACGGTGATTTTACCTGTGGCGGGGTCGTAGGCAGAGCCTTCCAGCGAGAGGCTCACGTAGGTGGGCTTGGTCAGGCGCTTGCCTATGCCGTCCCAGCCGGTGGACTGCCAGTTGCCCCACTGGCAGTGGTAGCCGTGGGGGTTGGTGTATTGGTAGCCGTCAGGGTCGCAGCGGTCGATGAGGTAGGTGGGCCAGCCGCTGATGCCCCATTTGTTGGAAAGGGTGGAGTGGAAGTCTTGCACGGTGAGGCGGTCGGGGGTATAGCTGTTGTGGCGCATCAGCACGATCTTGTCCTTATATTCCGGATAGCGGTTGAGAAAAGCGTTGTAGGCATTGTCGGCCGGCTCGCAGTTGCCGCAGTAGAGGCCCGTATGCTTCTCCACAAGTACCTTGTTGCGCGTGAAGGAACGCGGTTCATCGGCGCGGGCTTTCAGTCCCTCTTCCCCAGCGGTGCGGACGAGGCGGCGGGTGGTGGCATTGCCGAGGAGTTGGTCAAGGGTGAGAGTGTAAGACACCGTCTCTGACTTCTTCTTGCCGTCGGCCTCGGCCCATGCGTTGAAGGTGAAGCTCTGAAGGGGGAGGGAGGAGGCAATGCCGGCACTTTGCGAAGCATTGGGGGTGACACCGTAGTGGCACACGGCCCCTTCAGTGGCTGAGGTGATGGCAAAGCGCGTCCCGTCGTAACTGACGGAGGGCGCGGCGCAGAAGGCGGAGGAGCCTTCAAACCAGATGTCAAGGCGGGAGATGTTGTAGTCGGTGTTGCCATCGGCGGCCGCAAACACGATATGCTTGGCATTACCTTCCCATGTGGAGAGGGCCCTCGGCTGGAAGTCCAGCGTGCCGCCGCCTTCGCGCACGATGACGGCGCCGCTCTTGGCGGTGGAGCCTACGAACTCTATGCGCATGATGTTTTTCGTGGACGAAATGTCCAGCTTGCTGTCGAGGGTGCCGCCCATATAGATATTGGCGCCCTCGTAATACCATTTGTAATCAACGGTCACGTCGCCTACGGTGCGGGGACCTCCTGTCTGGAGGTCAATCGTGAGGTCCTGTGCCAGGGCGCTTAGGCCCAACGCCTGCGCGCAAGCTACTGCGAGGAATACGAGTAGGTGGGGTCTTTTCTTTGTCATTTGGTTTAGAATTAATAATAAGTGAACAAAATTTCAATCTTTGCAAAGATACGAATAAATCTGTCGAGAGCAAAAGTATTCTCCACAAATAGGTAAATCTTCCATTTCGGGGGGGGGGGGTAATTGAAAGCTTGAGTTAGCAAAACGGCGAGTTAATAGCACATCTGGTTACCTCCGCTCGGGATAAGCGCTTTGTTTTTTCCCTGATTGAGGTAAGTAATCGTTCTTTGTCGGCATTCATTCATCATGGCCACAGCTGTGACCGATATTTGGCCACAGCTGTGACCGATACTTAGCCACAGCTGTGACGAATACTTGGCCACAGCTGTGGCCATGACGACACAATCGGCGAAAAGAAAAAAAGTCAGGGCCTTCGTGACGGATAAACGGCTCCTTGTCGCAGTAGAACGGGACGGGAGCAAAAAAGAAGGGCGGATGTTGGAAATACTTCCAGTTTAGGGAACCTCTAAAAGCGAGGTTCCTGTCTTAAACTGAGGTAATTTCTACAAATGTGGAAACGAAACTGAAAGGCCTACGGATTTACTTTACTCTCGTACTCGGCGAGGCGGAGCTGATAATTGGCGCGGGCTTCAATGAGGCGGTCGGCGGCCTGCTGGCGGAGGGTCTGGGCATCGAGGAGGTCGATGAGGGGGAGCGTGCCGGCCTTGTACTGGTCGAGGCTCATGCGGAGGTTCTCGTCGGCGGAGGTGATGCTCTTCTCGGCAATGGTAATCTGGGAGAGAGACTCCTGAAGGTTGTTCCAGGCGGACTGGTTGTCGAGGCGGAGTTTCTCCACCGTGTTCTCATAGTCGTTGACGGCCTGCTGATGGGCAAGTTTGGCCTTGCGGATGGCGTGGGAGCCTCCCCACCATGCGCTGATGGGCACGGCGACAGTAGCGAAGACAACGCCATTATTGACGTTCTTGGCCATCATGTTGTAGTACATGTCCGAAATACCGATGGCCGCCATAGGCATATACTTGCCGCGCTCCATCTTCACTTGCAAGGCAGCGGCATCTACGGCTTTTCGGGAGAGGAGGGATTCTATGCGAAGACCGGGGTCCGCTCCCTCAAGACCCACCCCCGACCCCTCCCATAGAGGGAGGGGAAGACCCTCCCCCAACCCCTCCCTTAAATGGAGGGGAGTGGATACTTCTGCGAGTTGGGTGGTGTCGGAGCCTATATGGGAGATGAGAGAGTCGATGGGGGATTGCTTGGAACCCGCAGGAAAAGCTGCGGAAACGGGGGCAGCGGGGCTTCCGCAGAGCTGTGCCAATGTCATCTCGCAGAGGGCAATGCCGTTTTGCAGTTGGAGACGGGAGGAGGCGAGTTCCTGCTGTTTGAGTTCCACACGGAGGATGTCGTTGCGGGTGGTGAGGCCGGCTGCAGCGTAGTCGGAGGTGAACTTGTGGACTTCTGCCAGTTGGCGGTCGGCGGCATCAAGCGTGCCGATATTGGCTTTGAGGGCTACAATCTGCCAGTAGAGACGGGTTACCTGAAGGGACACGTCGCGCTCGGACATTTGCAGTTGGAGTTGGCGGATTTCCTCCTGGAGGCGTGCGAGGCGGTTGCCGTTGACGATTTGTCCGCCGGCGAAGACGGGCTGCACGGCCATGGCGTTGACGAGGGCACCTTTCTTTATCGCACTGATTGTGATAGGCGGCAAGCCGAATTGCGAGAGCACCGACTTGCCCACATCCACCTGGACGAGATGGTGAAAACCCTGAAACACACCACCCATTGCCTGGATGGAGGGGAAATAGTTGGTGAAGGCCTGCTTGCGGTCCTCCTGCGCCATCTGCACGGCGATGCGGGAGGACTGCAGCGTGCGGTTGTTCTGTATGGCGGCCTGCTGCAACGCTTGAAGGTCCTGGGCGTGCAGACTGAACAGCACCATATTAAATAATAAAAAGAGAAATATGCGCTTCATATCGGGGCTATTCGTAAATTTTCCAATAGACAACGGGCAGCACGGTGACGACGAGGATGAGGGCGCCGATGCCGCCGGCGAATATGGCTACGCCCACGGGCATCCAGAAGCTGGTGCCGGCAAGTATCATGGGCACGACGCCTACGGCGGTGGTGGCGGTGGTGAGGAAGATGGGCACCATGCGGCGACGGCCGGCATCGTAGGCGGCATCGCGCACGCTCATTCCTTTCTTACGCATATCGTCGGCGTGCTGGAAGATGAGGATTTCGTTGCGCATGATGATGCCCATCAGCGTGATGATGCCGAAGATGGCCGTAAGGCCGAGCATGCGGTTCATGGCCCAGAGGCCGATGAGCATTCCGGGCACGGCGAGGCCGATGGCCACGATGCTGACGATGGTAAGTCCGTAGCGGCGGAAACTGAACAACAGGAAGAAGAATACGATGGAGAGCGAGATGAGCGTGCCGCTGATAATCATGGGGTAGAGATCGCCGTTGTTGCTCTCTTCTATACCGCCGATTTCGGTGTGCATACCGGCGGGGAGGCGCATGGCGGCCACATAGTCCTCCAACTCCGTCTCGATGGGCTTGGGCAGCACACCGGGCTTGGGCTCTGCCGTCACGCTGATGCAGCGCACGCCGTTGCGGTGGACGATATTCTGCTCGCTCCACGCCGTACCTACGTTGGCCACCTGGCGAAGGGACGTGGTGCCGCTGACGGGGAGGTTGGCGATGTCGGAGGCGGTGCGTTTCTCGGCGTTGATGTCCTTCAGGACGATGGGCATCTCATAGCCGTCCTCCCAGATGCTGCTCACGGGCAGGTCGGTGGTGAGGAGGGCGAGGGAGGCGGAGGTGGTGGTGCGGTTAAGGCCCAGTTGAGCGGCGGCTACGGGGTCGAGCGTAACCTCCGTGATGGGGCGCGGCTGCTGGAAGTTGCAATGGATGCCTTCGAGGTCGGGGCTCTGCCGCATGTGGGCCATAAGACGGTCGGCCACGAGGTGGAGGGAGTCGAGGTCGTCGCCATAGAAGCGGAACTCAAAGGTCTCCAGGTTCTGATAGTCCATCTGCTTGAACTTCACGTAGGCCTGTGGGAAGTGCTCGGCGAAGCGCGGGTCCATATCCGCCACGAGGGAGGCCGATTCCTCCGGTGAATGCGTGGCCACGATGAACTGCGCGAAGTTGCGTCCGCCCATCTGCGGGGCGTAACTCGTCATAAAGCGCGGCGAGGAACAGCCCATGAAGGAGGTGATGTAGCGCACACGCTTGTCCTTGTGGAGAGCGGCGGCTACGCTGTCGGCTATCTGGCGCGTTTCGTCAAGGCCGGCACCTTCGGGGAGGAAGATTTCCACGGCTATCTGGTCGCGCTCGGCATAAGGCATGGCGCGCAGTTTGAGTTGTGGAGCGATGAGACCGCTCAACAGCACGACGGCTATGCCGCCCACGATGGTGAGCCAGGGATGACGGAAGGTCCAGTCCAGCACATGGTTGTAAGTCGTCTGCACCCAGCGCGTTATCTTGCTGCCGCCGTCGGTGGGCGGTTTCTTGATAAGGAAGAACTCCAGCACGGGTATTACCACGACGGCCAGCATCAGGCTGACCATAAGGTTGATGGTAATGGTCCACGGCAACACCTGGATGAAGTCGGAGTACATACCCGTCATCGTATAGAGGAAAGGATAGAAGATGGCGCAGATGCATACGGTGGCGGTCATCATCGGCAGGAAATAGTGCTGCGCGCTGTGGGCCGCGGCGTGCCAGCGGCTCATACCCTTGCTGAGGAACTCCAGGTAGCCGTCGAGCACCACGATACTGTTGTCCACTATCATGCCAAGCACGAGGATGAGGCCGGCCAACGAACAGGTGTTGAGCGGGATGCCCACGCTGTACATAATGCCCACGCTGATGAAGGTGGAAAGCGGGATGGTGGCGGCGGCCACGATGGCTGTGCGGAAAGGAAAGAGCACCATCATCACGAGGATGATGATGACCATGGAGAGGATGAGGTCGCGCAGGAAGTCGTGCACGCTGTCGGCCACCACTTTCGGCTGGTCGGCAATGCGCGTGATGTTCACGTCGGAAGGCATTTCCGTCTTGCAGAAGTCCTCGATGACTTTGTCCACGGCCTTGCCGTAGTGTACGATATTGTTACCCGAACGCATCTCGGCGGAGATGAGTATGCAGGGATGGCCGTCCTGCTCTATGTAGCTCTGCGAGCGGTCGTACTCGCGCTCTATGGTGGCCACGTCCTTGACGCGCACCACGCGGTTCTGAGCGTCGGTGTATATAATGTAGTTGGCCACCTCCTCCTCGCTCGTCAGTGTAGTGCTCACGTGCAGCGGTTGATTGACCGTGCCGGTGGTCAGGGAGCCGCTCATCATCGTCATGCCGCCCGACTGCAGGGCCGACAGCAACATCTTGTCGGAGATGCCGTAGGCGGAAAGGCGCTGATGATCCACGCGCAAGGTTATCTGCTCACGCAGGTCGCCATAGACCTTCACGTTGCTCACCGACTTGATGGCCCGCAGGCGGTCGCCCAGGTCGTCGGCGTATTTATGCAGCTCGCGATAGGTGCGCTGCGGCGATTCCACGGCGATGAGCAGGGCACTCGTGTCGCCGAAGTCGTCCTGACACACGAGGGCCACCACGCCGCTCGGCAGCGTCGCCTTGAATTCGTTGAGGCCGTGGCGCAGTTTGGCCCACACCTGGTCGGCATTGGCCACGTCGTCCTCCAACTCCAGCATGATGATACACATGCCGTTACTGCTCGCCGACGTGGTCTTGGCACGCCGCACCTCCTTATAGGTGAAGAGGTAGCGTTCCAGCGGACGGGCCACTTGCTCTTCCACCTCCTCGCTCGTGGCACCGGGATAGACGGCCACCACCACGCCCTGACGTATCACCATGTCGGGGAACTCAGCCTTCGGCATCTGCTCAAGCCCGTAGAGGCCGAAGACGAAGAGAATTGCTATCAACAGGAACGTGAGCCGATAGTTGCGCATCAACCACGACACCCAATTTTTTCTATTCATAACGAGACCCTCCCCTAGCAGACCCTCCCCCAACCCCTCCCTTAAAGGGCGGGGAGAAGACCCACCCCTACCCCCTCCCTAAATGGAGGGGAATAGAATGGGGTTGAGGGTAAGGTTGGGGGTTAAGGTTAAGGTTAAGGTTAAAGTTAAGGTTAAAGTTAAGGTTATTAAATATGTAATCGCTCGCAAGTATATACTCCCCGCCCTTTAAGGGAGGGGTCGGGGGAGGGTCTTCTCCCCGCCCTTTATGGGAGGGGTTGGGGGAGGGTCTTCTCCCCTTCGCTCAATCGCTGATAGCCCTGCGTGATGACGGTAGTGCCTTCCGTCAGTCCGCCATCAATGACGATGCGGTTGCCACAGGTGCGACCCACCACTACAGGACAGATGGCAGCCTTGCCGTCTTTCACCACCCACACGAAGTTACCTTCCGCGCCACGCTGCACACAACGCACGGGCAATGTGATAGCTGGCGCGGCCTGCTGCTGGCCGAAGCGCACATTAGCTACCATTCCCGGCAGCAACCTGTGGCCGGGGTTGGCGACAGTGGCCCACATTGTGTAGGTGTGCGTCAGGGCGTCGCCCTCAACGCCGCGCGTCAGGCTGTTGCTCTCAAAACGCTCGCCGCCGAGGGCCTCCACCGTCAGCCACGCACTCGTGGCACGGCTCACGCCGGCATATTCCTTTTCCGGCACACTCACACTCACACGTACGCGGTCAATATTCAATATACGCATCAGCGGTTGGCCCGGCAATGCGGTCTCGCCCACGTGGCAGATACCCTTACCGATGACACCGCCCACGGGAGCCACCACGCGGCAGTCCTGCACTTGCTTCTCCAGCAACTGCACCTGACTCTGTGCCTGTCGTACCTGGCTCTGGATTTCCACCCATTTTATCTCAGGCAGCGACCCTGCGTCGTGCACCTGGCGCAGACGCTCCTGCGCATCCAGAGCCTGTTCCAACTGAGCCTTGGCTCCCGTCAGCGCACTCTTCACAGAGGCTGGGTCTATCGTAGCCAGCACCTGGCCTTTCGCCACGTTCTGACCTTCGCTCACGTTCACCGTGAGCAGTGCCCCCATGCTGCTGAAAGACACCATCGTTTCCGATTCCGCCACGACCTGACCCACATACACCAGTTGGTCATAGTCCGTCGTCAGGGTCGCCACTTCTGTCTTGACCTGCGCGGGCAAGGCCTCACGTTTCTGCCCTTCTTTCCCACAGCCCCACAAGGCCACAACGACGGCAGCAATCACACAAATTCTAATTATTTTCATATCATCAACAATTTTCGCCTGCAAAATTACACCAAAAATCTTACATATAGAGTGTTTACGCGTGTTTTTTTACTTTTTCATATACCTTTTACATTATACGCGCACACACGAAATTCACTTCCGCCACCTTCCTACATCTGCTACATCTCTTACACTTCCCACCACCATAAAACAAACACCCCGCCAAGGCTATTCCTCGGCGGGGTGTTTCTCACCTCCTCCAACTCCCCCAAGGGGGAGAGCCCTACTTGGGTTTGCAATCGCTTTGGGAGCTTCCCCCCTTGGGGGGATAAGAGGGGGGCCTCTTACTCGTCGGAACTTTCGTTCCAGTCATCAGTCCAATCGTTCCAGTCACGGGTGTCAAAGTGGCCGGTCTCGCCGCCCATAGGTATTTCACTGGCAGTAAGCACAGCGTGTTCGGTGCGGAGCGACATTGTCTCCGCTGTGGGAATGAAATATCGTCTCATGCTCTAATTCATTAATTCGCTAATTTGCTAATTCGCTAATCCGCTAATTTACTTAATGAGCTTCTTTCCGTTCACAATATTCACGCCACGGACATTGGTTGTCGGACTTACCATGCGTCCCATGAGATCATAGGCCACAGGCTCTCCCCCCTCGGGGGAGTTGGAGGGGGTCTCAATTCCTTCTTCGCCATCCACGAGTATCTGTATGCTCTGAGCCTTGGTGGAAGCGCTGCCGCCCGTGCGGGAAGTCAATTCCATATACCAGCGCTGGGGATTGAGATTCACGCTGGCAGTGTTGGCCTTTTTGAGAGCACCGCCGCTCATGGCGTAGTAGCCGTTGTCATACATATCTTCTATTGGCGTATAGGTACCCGTGAAGGTGTATTCATTTTCCACGCTGCGGCAGTCTATGCTGGTAATCTCAGCGGCTTCCAGTGTCTTGTCCTGAAGCACGAGGCTGTGCGTGCCCGTTTCCTTGGCGCGGATGAGATAGGGGTAGTTGGGCTTCGTGCTGCCGGAGGTCAGCTTCAGCACCACCAGATAGGTGCGGTCAAACTCTCCGTTGTCATCGTCGTCATACTCAATGAAGTTGTGTATCTTGGCAATCTCATACTTCTCGCTCCATTCGTCATAGTCCATGCTGAACGGCACATACAGTGCCTGCCACTCTGTATTGTCGAAGGTGCGCGTGTAGATTACTTCGGGCAGGAACTTGCTTTCCGTAGCCGTATATTCCGTGCCGTCCGTAAAATAGCGCGTATATTCTTTGAACAAGGCCGTGAGCGTGACATCTTTCGTGGGGGTGAACACGTAGGGATTGGCTGTCGTACCATCCGACCACTTCTCAAACACATAGTTCTCCGCAGGTGTGGCAGTCAGCGTGACCTCGGTGCCTTCTTCGTATATGCCGCTACCGCTCACGCTGCCCTCGTTCTCGTTCTGAGAAGTGGCTTGCACTTCGTACACCTTTACGAACGTGGCAGTCAGCGTGACGTCTTCCGTAGCAGTGAAGACGTAGGGATTGGCCGTGGTGCCGTCAGACCATTGCTTGAATGCACAGCCCTCGGCCGGCGTGGCGGTCAGGGTTACCTTATCGCCGTACATAAAGGTGCCGCCGCCGCTCACCGTACCCTTGCTTCCGTCTGAGCTTCCGACTGCAATAGTGCAAGAGTACTGGACGGTCATCCAGTTCTCGGGGATGTAGCTGGCGCCCCTCTGCGTCTTGTCCAGTTCTGCAGGACTGGCGAAGGTGCCGGTAGAGGCTACGCCGTCAAGCCAGTTGTAGGTCGTGTTGTTCGTCCAGTCCGTAAAGGCCACTCTCATCCTATTCAGCTTTGTACAGCCTCTGAACATCTGATCGTAGCAAGAGAGCACCAATGTTGTGGCAGGGAGTGTCGGCGCGGTCTCAAGGCTCGTGCAATTTCTGAACATCTCGGCATAGCAGCCGCCTGCCAAACTCGTTGCGGGAAGTTCGGGGGCTTCGGTCAGGCCGGTACAGCCCCTGAACATTGCTGCGTAGCAATTACTCTCCAACGTAGTGGCCGGCAGCGCGGGAGCCTTTTCCAGTCCCGTACAGCCTTCGAACATGGCACTGTAGCACCAGTCCGACAATGTCGTGGCGGGAAGTTCGGGAGCTTCCGTCAAGCCCGTGCAGCCGTTGAACATCCACTGATAGCAGTACGGTGTCAGCTTCGTTGCCGGCAGCTCTGGCGCAGAGGTGAGGCTTGTGCAGCCAGAGAACAAATTGATGAAATAGTAAAAACCCTCCGGCGTTTCAATGTCGCCACCGTCGTCAGGGAATGTCGTCGGGAAATAGGACTTATCAAGGAGTGACATTACATTGCCGCTTGCAGCTACGGTGCCCGTTATGACAAACTGATAGTAGTCGGAAAAACTTTTTGAGAATCCCTTGGCAAGACCTGTATTGCGAAACCAAACCCTTTCACCTTCGTTGGCAAGCGTGATGGTCTGACCGAATGTGTAAGGCTGCCACACCCTTCCTGTGGAAGTGCAATATTCAAGCGTCGCATCGTAAGGATTGCCCACCTTGTTCAGTTGTACGGTTGAGCCGTCCTCTTGTGCTATGAGACAAAGACCATGCGGGGTTAAGTATTCCAGACAAGCGACGATCAATGGATCATCATAACTCCTTACCCAAGAAGGTCTATATACTTCAAACTTAACGACATCACCATGTTTTAACCCTGGAAGAAATACTGAGTACGAACCTGTAAGGTTTTTATTATCTTGAGTGAAGCTTTTTACAGGATTGTTGTTCACATAGACTGTGATGGTAAACGGCCCATTTTCTACCTGGCCGAGGCTCATGTACCATTTCAGACGTGCAGTGGATATCACGTCATCCTTAACTGTAAACTCGGCATAACGAGTACCTGAATCTGAAAAATTATATTTGGTCTCAGCCACCCAGTCAAACGACACATCCTCATAGGTGGCAGATTCCTTGACGGTGAAGCCATCTGTGGCTGTAATTGGGTTTAATTTAAGTTTTTCCGGATAGACGACTACAGCTTCAAAACCTGACGTTATTTCATTTTGCAAGTGGTCATCGACATAGTATTTCCCAGTTGCCGTTTCCTCCCAGCAGTCTTTTATATAGACAAGTCCATCATTACCGTACAAGTCGCCCTTCTTATGATATACACCATCCACTATTTCTAATTTGCCTTCATCAGGAAAGTGTATTTCATAGTCGGGGTTCGCTCCTTTCTCCTGTGATGCGTGAATAGTATAAGAGCCCAATTCTTCTCCCGGGTCACGACTAATGTTTATTCCCGAGATTTTTTCAGCCAAGTAACTAGGTGTGACGTTGTACGTAAGTTCAGGGTCATTAGTCCCTTTGAATTTTCGTTTGTCATCAGTATTAACTATAACATAATTAGGGTCGCCTCCGTTAATACTCGTATATTCAAGGCAAGCAGTAAAATAAGCAGCGTAATCAACAACAGCAAATACTGAGAAATTTTTCTCAAACTCAAATCTTACGACATCACCATTCTTCAATTCAGGAAGGGAAACCAAAGTTATTGCTGAAACTCCACTCCAATTGAAGGGTTTGATATGAAAGACAGAATTCCCGTTTACAGAAATGTCGAGGGTAATCTCTGCAGTCCCTGATTCCCAAAAAAATTTCAGACGGGCATCGTCCACTTGTAAGCCGTGAACCTTAAATTCACAAGTACGCTTACTCTTATCCCACCTATCAATAACCATATATTTTGCCCAATTGAACGGACAGCCAGCCCTTTCAGTATCTTCTTGGAGTTCACCGTCCCCACTTGCCGGGTTTGATTTCAGTTTCTTGTATGTCACCGCATAAGCAGGATTGAGTTCGTTGGTACATTCAACTTCTGAATACAGTTTACCCGTCTCCGTGTCTTCCCAACAATCTTGTGCGTAACCGACTGTCCTGTATGTCGGGTCACATTTCTCATGATGCACAATCTCGGCCTGCATCGTTGCCATGCAGCACAGGGCTGCGAAAAGTAAAAATAGCCTTTTCATTATTATATGATTTTATTGTTTTACGTATGAAGGAAAAATCTGCGTAAATGACGCACGCATGCAAAGTTACATATTATTTATTTCATGCGCGCGCAAAAAGTGCGGGATTTACGATGCAGCGGCCGCCCATGTCTGTTTTTGTAAGTTCCAGATGGCAACCGCCCTATGCGAACTGCACGCGTTTTGTTAAACACCTATCCGAATTATTGCTGTCCGGGGAAATGGCACGGGCATACCCCAAAGGGGTTAGACAGCCCCCTCGCATAGCAACCTTCCGAACATTCTGTATTTACAAGTGATATGAAAGATTACATTCTGTTTCCCTGGACAGCAATAATTTCCAAATTCCACTCCTTATTTATATATACGCCCGCGTGCGCGCGCAGAGAGCATTTTCTGCTACATTTGCTACACACCTTAAGAAATATGAGAGAATCGCCTACCTGACGGCAGGCTTCCCCCTGTCGCTGACGACCAGCCACCAGCGTCCTCCCTGCGGTCGTCCTTACGGCTGGCTACCCTATCCTATCCCTGCGGCATTGATATACAAAAAGTGCCCGCCTCAAAGTGAAGTGAGACGGGCGCGTAATATAAATAAA
>JAZRYH010000025.1:0-15095 GCA_045600685.1 Alloprevotella sp.
GCTAACGTATGGCGCATGCCGTTCGTGATAAGATAGGAGGCGCATGACTTGTAAGCGCAAAAGCACTTTATATAACCACATTATTAACTACAAAAAACAGAAAAAGCTATGAAACTTTCAAAGTTTTTTGCTCTGGCAGCCCTGGCCGCCTTCGCAGCAACGGCAAATGCTCAGTTTGCCAACACCTCAAACTCTGGCCGCCTTACCTCTTCGGGCATCATCGTAAAGGACTGCAACAGTTACAGCCGCCTCGAATTGGGCTATTTGGGTACGAATTTCAGAACGAAATACAGCGACAACTACTTTGACTACCTTTTCGAAGATTATGATGAAGACGATTATGATAATCTGTTTTATGATCTGAAAGGATTTACTGTCGGCTACACCAGAGGCATCAGCCTGAGCCCGAAGATTCCTATCTTCCTTGAAGTAGGTCCTCAGGTCAACTTCGGAACGTATAAAGAAACAGAAGCAGATGATGAGATAGAAAAATTAACACACCGTTATAATTTGTTGACCCTCGCAGTGCCTGTGACGTTTACAGGAAAACTTTCATTCAACAACGGTTGCTATATCGCTCCGTACCTCGGTATTCATTTCGATGTAAATCTTCTTTACAATGTGAAGGATAAGTATTCGTTCTCGTATAGGGGAGACAGCGGCAGCGAAACTGATACGGAAAACCTTTTTGAGGAGGATAGTTATAAGCGTTTCCAGATGGGTTTCCAGAGTGGCGTGAACTATGGCTACAAGAAAATAAACCTTGGCATAGGCTACAGAGGAAACTTCATGCCTATCTATAAGGAAGGCGGCATCAAGGTAAAGACGGGTGGTCTCATTGTGACTTTAGGCTATAACTTCTAAAGAACTTTTTCATAAAGCCCCGACAATGATAATAGAGAGTGCCCTGCCTGTGTGAGGCAGGGCACTCTTTATATATACGCGCGCATTATTGAAGCGGCGCGTTCCCTATTGGGGGCTCCCCGTGTGTGGGGGAAGGGCAGGGGTTACCTCAGTTCGGGATAAACTCCCCCCCCCCCTGCAGTCAGTTAAGAGTTAACAGTTAACAGTTTTTGCTTTGGCGAGCGGCAAGCCGATAGCGGCCTTGCGGTACACGCTTTTGCCGACAGCGTCGTCTTGGCCACAGCTGTGGCCAAGTATGCGTCACAACTGTGACCGATATCCGTCACAGCTGTGGCCAAGTATCCGTCACAGCTGTGGCCATGATGACTAAATGCCGACTAAGAACTTTTTCATAAAGTCTCGGCAATAATAATAGAAGAAGAGTGCCCTGCCTGTGTGAGGCGGGGCACTCCTTATTTATATATACGCGCGCGAGGATGAGGCGGCGCGTTCCCTATGGGGATTCCCCGTGTGAGGGGGAAAGGGTAGGGGGCTACTTGTACATGGGGCCGAAGTTCTGACAGGCGCGGAAGTCGGCGCCTTCCTTGTCCATGCCGAAGGCGTTCCAGGCAGCGGGACGGAAGATGTCCTTCTCGGGAACGTTGTGCATGCAAACGGGGATGCGGAGCATGGAGCAGAGGGTGATGAGGTCGGCTCCGATGTGGCCGTGGGCGATGGCGCCGTGGTTGGCACCCCAGCAGTTCATGACGCTATAGACATCCTTGAAGCAATCACGGGTGGGGTCGAGGCGCGGTACGAACCAGGTGGTGGGCCAGGTGGGGTCGGTGCGCTTATCGAGGGTGTTGTGGACAGTCTCGGGGAGTTCGGCGCTCCAGCCTTCGGCAATCTGCAGGACGGGACCCTGACCAGCAACCATATTGAGGCGCATCATGGTCATGGGCATACCGCCGCGGGTGCGGAAATGGGAGGAGTAGCCGCCGCCACGGAA
This sequence comes from Alloprevotella sp., assembly GCA_045600685.1. Lineage (GTDB taxonomy): Bacteria > Bacteroidota > Bacteroidia > Bacteroidales > Bacteroidaceae > Alloprevotella. The sequence continues at coordinate 1,853 of JAZRYH010000025.1, forward strand.
GTAGTCGCGGTCGGCAGGCATCCAGTCGGTGGCGGCAAGGCAGGCCTCAGCATCGGCGGGAGTCATGTTCCAGGGCTCCTTCATGGTGGGGCGGCCGTTTTCATCCTTCATCTCGCCGGTGGCATCGAGGGTGGTGGCGCCGGAGTTGATGAGGTGGATGAAGCCGTTGGCGGCAGTGCCTTCGGGACGCCAGCCCGTGACGCGCTCCACGGCTTCGGGGCTCCAGTAGGTGCGGACGTCGGAGAACATCACGCCCTTGTTGGTGAGAAGGTGGCCGAAGAGCATGGAGATGCCGTTCATGAAGTCGTTCTCGGTGGCGAGGACGCGGGCTTCGCGGATACCGTTCCAGTCGTAGGAGGAGCACATGAGGGATTCGGGGAAGTCGAAGTTGGGCTTGTAGTCCGTCCACTGGCGCTGGCCCTGCACGCCGGCTGCGATGGCATTGTGGCCGAGGGCTTCTTCCTTGTAGCCGAGTTCGAGGAGACGGGGGTTGCCTTCCATGAGGTCGCGGATGATCATCATGTTCTTGACGGTGAACTCCCAGTCGGCGTCCTTTTCCTCGCGGGTCTTGCCCTTGCCCTTGCCGTTGAACTCGTGCATGGGAGTGCCGGGGAAGATGGCGCGGTCCTCGTTGTAGTCGTGGCCTTCGCGGGGTTTGCAGTACTTGTCCACCCATTCCATGGCGCGCTTGAACTCTTCGGGGTCGTAGATGCCGAAATCCACGCGGCGGAGGATTTCTACGAGGCTGACGTACTCGGTACGCATGCCGAGGTAGTGCTGCAGGAAGTCGGCATCAACGATGGAGCCAGCGATACCCATGCAGGTGTTGCCGAGGGAGAGGTAGGACTTTCCGCGCATGGTGGCCATGGCCTGTGCGGCGCGGGCCCAGCGGAGAATCTTCTCACGCACGTCGGCGGGGATGGTGTTGTCGTCGAGGTCCTGCACGTCATGGCCGTAGATGCCGAAGGCGGGGAGGCCCTTCTGGGCATGGGCGGCGAGTACGGCGGCGAGATATACGGCGCCGGGGCGCTCGGTGCCGTTGAAGCCCCATACGGCCTTGGGCCAGTGGGGGTGCATATCCATCGTTTCGGAGCCGTAGCACCAGCAAGAGGTGACGGTGATGGTGGCACCTACGCCTTCGCGTTCAAACTTCTCCTGGCAGGCGGCACTCTCGGCCACGCGGCCGATGGTGCTGTCGGCGATGACACACTCCACGGGGGAGCCGTCGCCGTTGCGGAGGTTACTGCTGATAAGTTCGGCTACGGCATGGGCCAGAGCCATGGTCTTGTCTTCAAGACACTCGCGCACGCCACCCTGACGACCGTCAATGGTGGGGCGAATACCAATTTTGGGATAGGACATAAGAGGAATAGTTTATGGGTGATGGTTTGTTGTTGGGCTATTATATGGAATCCTTCTTGGCGTGCGGTGTATGCGCTTCAGCGGCATGCCTGGCAGTTTCTTGGGCGGTAGATATGGCCTCTGCGTTTGCCGGAGAACCTGCGTCGTCTTTGTGAATCTCCATCTCGTCCATGAGGTCATCGGATGACAGGATGGAGTCTTCCGCTTCGTTTCCGTACTGATAGTAGGCGTCAATATTTATGCCGCCGCTGTAGAAGTCCTGGTCATCAATGTCGCAGGTGGGCTTGGGGTATTTCCTGAGGTATCTGGCCTTGAGGTTGGGGTCTCCCATTACGCTCTGCATGAAGTGGCCGACGATAGGCAGGCCCAGACGGGAACCCTGACCGTAGGCACCGCCGCGGAAGTGGATGCCTTGGTACTCTCCTCCCACCCATGCTCCGGCCACCAGTGCCGGTGTGGCGCAGACGAACCATCCGTCGGCGCCGGAATTGGTCGTGCCTGTCTTTCCGCCGTAGTCGAGGCTGCCGTCGTAGCGTCCGATGTAAGAAGCAATGCTTCGCGATGTGCCTTCATGGGAACCGGCCCAGAGGAGTCGGCGCATAAAGTATGTGGAGCGCTCGTCAAGGGCGCGGTGGGTCTTGGGCTGGGACATGTAGATGACCTTTCCCTGATGGTCCACCACCTTTGTTATGAGCACAGGCTCAACGTGTACGCCGTTGTTGGCCACCGTGGTGTAGCCGCTGACGAGTTCCAGCACGTTGACTCCGCATACGCCGAGGGCAAGGGCCGGCGTATTCTTGAGTTCAGACTGAATACCCATGTCGTGGGCCGTCTTGATGACTTGCGGCACGCCTACTTTCTGGGCGAGCTGCACGGCCACGGTGTTCACCGACGAGGCGAAGGCACGCTGGAGCGTCATTTCTGACATGGAGTAGCGTCCGCCGGCGTTCTTCGGACTGTAGATGGTGCCTTGGAAATTGATGCTCACGGGCTTATCCTTGATGCGGTAGTTGGGGGTGTAGCCCTGCTTCATTCCCGCAGAATAGACAAACAGTTTGAACGTTGAGCCGGGCTGATGCTTGCTGGCTACGTTGTCGTGCTGCCATGTGCGGAAGTCCACGTTGCCCACGTAGGCCTTGACGTGGCCCGTCTGAGACTCTATGGCCACAAAACCCGTGTGCAAGAAGTGCAGCATATAGTATAAGGAGTCCATGGTGGAGATTATCTCGTCGTGGCCTCCGTCATAGTCGAAGAGGTGTACTTTATGCGGCTTGTTAAGGTAATATTCCACACTGTCCGGCGCATTGGGGAAGCGTGCCGCCAGTTTCTTGTAGGCTTCCGTGGATTTCATCTTGTCGCCGAGGTAACTCTCTCGCGAGCGGTTTTCCACCCACGGGTTTCCTCCTGCCAGGGAGGAGTTGAATACATTTTGTATGCGCCGCATTTCCTCCTTCACGGCTGTCTCAGCGTGTTGCTGAATGGTGGCGTCCAGCGTGGTGTATATCTTCAGCCCGTCCACGTAGGGGTCCACGTCAGGACATACTCGCTTGAGTTCTGCCAGCAAGGCTTGCCTGTAGTGCAGGGCTATGCCGTCGTAAGCGTGCAGGACGTTATATTCGAGGTTGATGGGGATATCCATGAGCGAGTCGCGCTCAACCTTTGATATCTTGTCGTGGGTGTAGAGGTTGTCGATGACCACGTTTCTGCGCTCCAGGGCATTTTGCGGGTTGATGCGGGGATTATAGAGCGAAGTGGCCTTGAGCAGTCCCACAAGCATGGCGGCCTCTTCCGTCTTGAGCCGCGAGGGCGTCGTGTTGAAGTAGGTCTGGGCCGCAGCCTTGATGCCGAAGGCGTTGGATCCGAAGTCCACGGTGTTGGCATACATCCTCAGGATTTCTTCTTTTGAGCAGAAACACTCAATCTCCGTGGCTATAATCATCTCCTTGCTCTTCATGACGAGGATTTTCACGCCCGGGATATGGCCCAGGAGGCCTGTGCTGTAGTCCGAGCGGATGCGGAACATGTTTTTCGCCAACTGCTGCGTGATGGTGCTGGCTCCGCGGGCATTACCGCCGAAGGCGTCCTTGATGGCGGCGAAGATGCCCATCACGTCCACGCCGTGGTGCTGATAGAAGCGCTCATCCTCCGTGCTGATGAGGGCATCGAAGAAGCCGGGCGCGATGCTGTCGTAGGGCACGGGCTGACGGTTCTCAGAGAAGTAGCGTCCCATGAGTTTACCGTCGGCCGTGTAAACCTCCGAGGCGATGGCCGTACGCGGATGAATAATCTCGTCAATGTCAGGGCTCTCGCCGAAAAGCCAAAGGAAGTTGGTGATGACGGCAAGACAGTAAAGAATCACCGAAATGATGCAGGTGAGGACGAAAACGACGATTTTCTTCCACCAGGGGCCTTTATACAATCCCTTATACCATTTCCAGAAACGGCGGAACGGCCGGGCGATGTAATTCCAAAAGGCAATAAGACGCTTTTTCATGTTGTTCTCAGAGTGTTTCCCGAACTGTGACGCCCCGCCTCTCCTTCATACGGCGCGGCAGCACCTTCACAAATTCGCTGCGAAGTTAGCAAAAAATCCCCAAACAAACGAAAACTTACGTTCTTAAACGTAAAAAAATGTAATTTATGCAGTAAAAGCGCGAAAAACTGATGAGGAATCTACGGTTTTTGCAGAAAAAACACTATATTTGCAGCCTAATTCTGCTTTGTAATGCAAAACGACAATACAAGTGCCCTCCGCCAGCAAATCATATCCACGGCGTTGAAAGGTTTCCAGTTGTACGGTATCCGACAGTACACCATGGACCACCTATCCCATGAAATGGGAATATCGAAACGCACGCTCTATGAGCTCTTTGCCGGCAAGGAAGAACTGCTGATGGCCTGTACCGAAGCCAATGAGGCACGCCATCGCGAGCAGCGCGAGAACCTGCTCGCCAGCACCAACAATGTGCTGGAATTTATCCTGGGCGACCTCTCCTATTGTCTGCAGCACTACCACCATCAGAGCCTCGCCTTCATTGCCGACCTGGCGCGCTATCCCACCGTCGTCGCCCACGTGGAGCAATATCGCCAGGCCCACTGCGCCGAGGCCATCGCCTTCCTCCGGCGCGGCGTAGAGCAAGGCGTGTTCCGCCCCGAAATAGATTACGAAGTATATTTCAACCTCGTCTTCCGCCAGATGGACATGCTCGCCACGCAGCCCTATTTCCGCTCCCTCCCTATGCGCGACATATTCCTCAACGTCACGGTCGTAAACCTCCGCGGCTGCTGCACGGACAAGGGTAACAGAATGATTGACGCCTTCCTCAGGCAATACGAAGAGAAGTAGCCCCCACGAAGCCGCCAAATGACCCCGCAACACAATATCCCGCCACGCACTGAGCGCCTCTCTCTGCTGCACCAAATCATTGAGACGGCACGTCCCTCCGCTCAGGACGAAATACGCCTTGCCCTGGCCCGTCGCGGCTTCTACGTCTCGCAGTCGCAGCTCTCCCGCGACCTCGCAAGGCTGCACATCAAAAAACAGAACGGCCACTACGTCATCGTCCCCGACCCCCGCTACAAACGCCTCCCCTAATTCAAAATTCCCAATTCCTAATTCTTAATTCAAAATTCATAATTCATAATTCCCTCCCCCCTCATGAAAAGACTCATTCTCCTCGCGCTCATGGCCACCCTCACCCTCGGTGCCGGCGCTACGAGTTTCTCCTTCTTCAGTTCCAAGGAGCCTCCCCGCAAGACCTACTGCAAGAATCCCCAATGCCGGTGCAAGCACTGCAAATGCAAGCACTGCGTAGGCTATTGCCGCGAATGTATGCCGCCCAAACCCAATCCCGGTCACTACAAGCCTCAGCCTCCCAAGCCCCAGCCTCCCAAGCCCCAACCGCAACCCCAACCCCAGCAGCCCAATCATGGAGGCCGCCGGTAATGAATGTATAACCCTAAAACATAGAAAAAAATGAAAAAGATTCTTTCCTTGGCCTTAATGGCCGTTTTCTGCCTCTCTGTCAGCGCACAGACGGTTAAGACCGAATGCCCCGCCACGCCCCAGTGCAAAAAAGAATGCAAAAAAGAGTGCAAGCAGCAGTGCAAGCAGGAATGCAAGCAGCAGTGCAAGCAAGAATGCAAGCAGCAGTGTAAGAAGGAATGCAAGCCGCAGTGTGAAAAGCAGTGCAAGCAGCAGTGTAAGAAGGAATGCAAGCCTCAGTGTGAAAAGCAGTGCAAGCCTCAGTGTGAAAAGCAGTGCAAGAAGCAGTGCAAGCAGCAGTGCAAGAAGTAAAAGTAGCAGACAGATTTATTGTATAACCTAAATCCACAAGAAAATGAAAAAGATTCTCACCGTGGCCCTTATGGCCGCTTTTTCCCTCAGTGTGAGCGCTCAGACCGAGACCACTTCCTTACCCGTCACCGCCGCCCCCGCCGTGGCACAGGGCAACGTCGTAGTAGTGGACGTCAAGGCCCAGTGCAAGGCTCTTGAAGAGCAGTGCAAGGCCCAGTGCAAGGCCAAAATGGACTCCTGCAAAGCCGTAAGCAAGAAGCAGATGGACGCCTGCAAGGTGGAGACCCAGAAACTCCAGAACGCTTGCAAGGACAAGCAGAAGGTAAAGCAGAGCGAATGTCAGAAGGAGTGCAAGAAACTCCAGGACGCCTGCAAAGAACAGTGCAAGCAGAAGGAAGCCGAGTGCAAGGAACAGTGCAAGCGCAAGATGGAAGAATGCAAGCAGCAGTGCAAGCAGCGCGAGGAAGCCTGCGCCAAGGAGTGCAAGTATAAGGAAGACGACTGCGCCGCTCAGTGCAAGCAGAAGCAGGAAGCCTGCGACAAAGAGTGCAAGGACCAGCAGAAAGAGTGCGACAACCAGTGCAAAGAGCAGCAGAAGGAAGTAGAAAAGCAGTGCAAGGCTCAGGAAAAGGAGATTGAGCAGCAGTGCAAGAAGCTCGAAGCTGCCTGCAAGCAGAAGTGCAAGGAACTGGAGAAGGCTGTGAAGCAATAATCATCGCCCCCCCCTGTTCCCAATCCCCTCATATCCCGCGACCACCCCTCTGGCCGCGGGATTTTTTCTGCTCTTGGTATATGAATATTTGAAGAGACAACAGATACAACAAGAACCGCTCGGCAGCCCCGCCAGGGGATGACGCTTGCCAGAGCAAGAACGTCTTTTAAGCTCCGGCCACAACCGGCCTCCGCTTTGTTGTGAATGTTGTAACAGTTGATAATGTCCTTGCTTTGGCAAGCGTCATCCCCTGACGGGGCTGCCGAGCGGTCTTAAAATATTCAGCAAAACATCAAGCTTTGCGCGCCCGACCGCGTTTCTTCCTTAAAGCCTAATTTATTTTGTAAAAAAAAGCCGTTCACTTTTTGTCAAGATTTTTTCACCTTTTACCCTCAAAAATTGGCCGTATTTTCAAAAAATTTTTTCGCGTTTACTTCTGTGCGATTCTGAGGGGAGTTTCTATATTGTTGATTTTCTTGCGTTTAACGCAAGGGCAAATAAACACGCCCCCCTAAAACCCTCTCTACACCCCCTTTTATACAGATTTCCATACACGATTTTGTCCCAATTTGCAGCCCTCCCCCCTCGGGGGAGCGGGGAGGGGGTCTGTCCTAAAGCCCTTTTAATCGCAACTAATGCCCTTTTAGTTGAAATTATCTCCCTTTTAATTTCACCAATCGCCCTTTCATTTTTTCCGATGTCCCTTTTAGTTTTTGCTAAAATAGGGTGTCGGGAAAAATGAGTGGAGTTTTGAAAAAAACGGGACTGTTTTCGTTTTTTCGCAATCGGGCGTTTTTCGGCTTAATGCGGGTTTAGGCCGTCGCGAGCCTCGAAAACGGCCCAAAATCTATGCAAAAATTACACCTGCTTTTACTCTTTTTTTCGTGAATAGCAAAAAAAGCGACCCCCGCATTTACAATCGGACAAAAAGAGAATGCGCGAGAAGGGAAAAATAAGCAGGATGCCCCCAAAAAAATCATGCGAATAAGGCAGAATCGGGGACCTAAAGATAATATTTATCTTTCTTTGAAGAATTTCCGGGAGGATTACTTGGGGGTGTAAGAAGAATTTATTAACTTTGCAACGATTTGTGAGATTTTTATAACTAAATCAAAATATGGAAAATAACCTTACATCAGAGAAGCCTTATGTCATTGGTCTTGACATGGGCGGCACCAACTCCGTTTTCGGCATCGTGGACAGCCGCGGTACCATTAAGTCTCAAACCGTTATCAGCACCAAAGCCTATCCCGACGTGAACGACTACGTGCGCGCCGCCGTGGAGGCCCTCCAGCCCGCCCTCGATGCCATCGGCGGCATTGAGAAGGTGCGCGGTATGGGCATCGGTGCCCCCAACGGCAACTACTATACGGGCAACATCGAGTATGCCGCCAACCTTGCGTGGGAAGGCATAGTGCCCATCGCCGAACTCTTCAGCAAGGCCCTCGGCATCCCCTGCCACGTGACGAACGACGCCAACGCCGCCGCCATGGGCGAGATGACCTACGGCGTGGCCCGCGGCATGAAGAACTTCATTATGATTACCCTCGGCACGGGCGTGGGCAGCGGCATCGTATGCGACGGTAAGGTGGTGTATGGTTCCGACGGCTTTGCCGGCGAACTGGGTCACGTCATCGTGGACCACACGCCCGAGGCCCGCTCCTGCGGTTGCGGCCGCAAGGGTTGTCTGGAGACCTACTGCTCCGCCACCGGTGTGGCCCGCACGGCCCGCGAGGTGATGGCCAAGAGCACCGTGGAGAGCAAGCTCCGCGACCTCGACCCCGATAAGATTACATCCTACGATGTGTTCTGCGCCGCCGAGCAGGGCGACGAGGTGGCCAAGGAAATCTTCGAGTGCACGGGCTACAGGCTCGGTGCCGCCTGCGCTGACTTTGCAGCCTTCAACTCTCCCGAGGCCTTCGTGTTCTTCGGCGGTCTCACCAAGGCCGGCCGTTGGATTATGGATCCCATCCGCCGCGGCTACGATGAGAACGTCCTCTTCCTCTATCGCGGCAAGGCCAAACTCCTCGTCAGCGCCCTCAACGGCAGCGAAGCCGCGGTGCTGGGCGCAAGCGCATTGGGGTGGGAGTAAAAGACTGCCCAGCCACGGCCCCGCCCATAGCCCCTCTCCGTCGCGGTCACTACGTGCCGCGCCACCCCTCCCCCTGCAGGGAGGGGGATATACCTCTAAAGGCTGGCCATGCGGGCGTGACTATAAATTAAAAACAAAAATGTAAGTCCAAACCTCCCTCTTTCTCCTCCCTTACCTTTAAGATATGCAACCCTCCTTCCTTCTCTTCTCCGACCTTTAGGAGTATCTTCCCCTCCCTATAGGGGGAGGGGTGGCGCGGCACGAAGTGTCCGCGACGGGAAGGGGCTGTGTGTGGGTCCGCGACGGAGAGGGGCTGTGTGTGAGGCTTTTAATCTCATGATAACCATCTCCTCTATCTTTATCCTTCTCGGCTCGCTGGCCATGTTCATGTACGGCATGAAGATCATGTCGGAAGGCTTGCAGAAGGTGGCCGGCCCGCAGTTGCGTCATGCCCTCGGAGCCATGACCACCAACCGTTTCACGGGTCTCATCACCGGTGCCTTCGTCACAGCCGCCATACAGTCCAGCACCGCCACGACGGTGATGACCGTCAGCTTCGTCAGTGCCGGGCTCCTCACCTTGTCGCAGGCCATCAGCGTGGTGATGGGCGCCAACATCGGCACCACCATGACGGCGTGGATAATGTCCGCAGGCTTCGGCTTCGACATGCGCAGCGTCATCTATCCCGCCTTCCTGCTCGGCATCATCCTCATCTTCTCAAAGAAAAACGGAAGGAAGAACACGGGTGAACTCGTCTTCGGCATCAGTTTCCTGCTCCTCGGCCTCACCACGCTGAAGGAGAATGCCGAAGCCATGGACCTCGGCGGCAACGCTGCCGTGCTCAGTTTCTTCCAGTCGCTGGGCGGCCACGGTTTCCTGTCGTATCTCATCTTCCTCTTCCTCGGCGGCCTGCTCACCTTCTGCGTGCAGAGCTCCGCCGCCATCATGGCCATCACCATGATACTCTGCTCCACCGGCGCCCTGCCGCTGGACCAGGGCATCGCCCTCGTCATGGGTGAGAACATCGGCACCACCATCACCTCCAACATCGCCGCCCTCACCGGCAACCGGCAGGCACGCTGCGCCGCCATGGCCCACCTCGTGTTCAACGTCTTCGGTGTCATCTGGGTGCTCTGCGTCTTCAAGCCCTTCGTCAATATGGTGTGCGGCTTCGTGGGGATGGACTTCAACCACCCCAAGGCCGAACTCCTGCCCGTGTGCCTCGCAGCGTTCCATACCTCCTTCAACGTGTGCAACGTGTGCCTCCTCATCTGGTTCATCAAGCCCCTTGAGAAACTCGTCACCCGCATAGTAGGAGCCATAAGTGCCAGGACACCCGCCAACGAGGACGAAGAATTCCGCCTGAGCTTCATCAGCGGCGGCATACTCTCCACCGCGGAAATGTCCATCATGGAGGCCCGCAAGGAAATCAACCTCTTCGCCGAGCGCACCCATCGCATGTTCGGCATGGTGCGCGAACTCACCGCCACGGAAAACGGTGAAACCTTCAACAAACTCCTCGCGCGAATAGAGAAATACGAAGGCATCAGCGACAATATGGAGATGGAGATAGCCAAGTATCTCAACGCCGTCAGCGACGGGCGCCTCTCCTCCGAGACTAAGGAGAAGATTCGCGCCATGCTGCGTGAGGTGAGCGAGATAGAGAGCATCGGCGACAGCTGCAACAATCTGGCGCGCAGCATTTCCCACAAGCGCCTGTCAAAGCAGAAGTTTACTGATGAGCAGTCGGGACATCTCACCCACATGTTCGACCTCACCGCTACCGCCCTCAACCAGATGATGAAGGTGCTCCAGACCGGCAACCACAACGATGCCATGGACGGCTTCAATCTGGAGGTGGAAATCAACAACTACCGCAAGGACCTGAAGATAAACAACGTCGGCGACATTGCCGACGGCCTCTACACCTATCAGGCCGGCGTATTCTATATGGATATGGTCAACGAGTGCGAGAAGATAGGCGACTACGCCGTCAATATCATAGAAGCCCGCACCGGACTGAAGGAACCCAAGGAATCCTAAAACATAACTCACATACTATTAACTTAAACAAAAAAACAATGAAGAAAAAACTTTTCTTTTTGCTGACCCTGCTTGTCTGTTGTGCCGGGCAAGTGTGGGGTGCAAGTTACGATCTCGTAACAGATGCCTCGTTACTGAAATCCGGTGATGTCATTGTGATTGGTAATGCCGCTAAGGGCAAAGTCGCCACAGCAATGGGTTCAGATAAATATTTGAACGCAGAAGATGTGACCATTGAAAACGGTGTGTTAACATCAGACAACGCTATTGAAATAACTCTGGGGGGAGAGGCAGGTGCTTGGACCCTTACCACTTCAGATGGCACCATCGGTACGAAAGCCGCTAAGGCTTTTGTATTGAATAGTGGCACAACCACTTGGACAATCGATATTAGTACAGATGGTAATGCCACCATTGCAAGCACAAACTCCAGCTATGGAAGAATCTTGTATAATGTGGGCAGTCCTCGTTTTTCGAATTATGCGAGTGCTACCTCTGTCTCTTCCAGCATGTTGCTGCCGCAAATATACAAGAAAGGAAGCGTCACCCCTCCTCCCACTAAAGAACTTGTATCTATCGCCGTTACCGGCACTCCTACCAAGACCTCTTATTATGTAGGCGATGCTTTTGACACTGCCGGCCTCGTTGTGACCGGTACTTACAGCGACGCAAGTAAGAATGAAATCACCAAGGATATCACTTGGACTGTTACTCCCGAAACTCTTGCTCTTGGCACCACCTCCGTCAGCGTCAAAGCCAAAGTTGGTGGTATTGAAAGTTCTGCATATACCGTGAACGGCCTGACCGTAACGGAAAAGGGAGATCCCAGCGGGGAACTTACTTTGACCTTTAATTTGTCGTCCAATCCCGGTGGTTGGCCCACTGCTAATTCAACGACACTTACCAATTACACTTATACTTTAGGAGACGATACCTACACCTTCGCTTTGAAAAATGTGAAGTGCAATTCTGGTTATCTGATGCTGACTCAACCCGCAGCATTGGGTCTGCCTGCAATAGAAGGCTATAAACTGACAAAGGTAGTAGCCAAGAATAGCGGGGGGTGTTCTACTGCTGTTCTTGTAGGCGTATCTTCCTCGGCTACTTCTGCTGACTATATATCAGGTGGCGAAGCTCAAACATGGACTACTGCGGGCAGCTCTTATACTTATAATTTGACTGCAACGGATGCTAACACGGTTTACTATCTCTATGTTACTTCAAAGAACGGCCAGATTGTTTCCTTGGATTTGACTTACGAGGCCGCCGCTCCCTCCACAACCCCCTCCATCTCCGCAGACAACGTGAACCTCGCCGCCGATGCCACCTCCGGCGAGATTGCTTACACCATCAACAACGCCGTGACGGGCAAAACGCTCTCCGCCAACACCGAAGCCTCTTGGATTTCCAACATTCAGGTGGCCGCCGACAAGGTGACCTTCACCACCACCGCCAACACCGGAACTGCCGAGCGCACCGCCGACATCACCCTCAAGTACGAGGGCGCTACCGATAAGGTCGTTACCGTGACGCAGGCCAAGCCCGTACCCACCTATGCCAGCCTCGCAGCCCTCGTTGCCGCAGGCGAACCCACCACTGATGGCGAGCCTGTAAACGTAACCCTCACCAACGAGGAGATAACGAAGTTCTATGTCACTGGTAGCTACACCAACGGCGTGTATCTTATGGTAGGCACGCAGGAAATCGAGATTTACTGCAAGAATGTTCCCGCCACTTGGGAAGTAGGTGGCACCATCTCCGGCACCCTTACCAACTGCCTCTGGAAGAACTACAACGGCACATGGGAACTCTGCCCCGACAACTGGGATGATCTGACCTACACCGCCCCCGCTGCTGGCACTCTCTACACCATCACCTGGAGCGTGAACGGCACTGTCACCACCGAGGACGTTGAGGAAGGCGACCCCATCAACTTCAAGCCCGCCACCGTTCCCGCCGGCTACACGGACTACGTATTCCGCGGCTGGACTGCCAGCGAAACCGTGAGCGCTACCACCGAACCCACCTACGTCACCACAGCTACCGCCACCGGCAACATTACCTACTACGCCGTATTCGCAAAGAAGACCACTACGGGTGGCGCCTCCGGCGACTATGAACTCGTTGCCGAAGACCAGAGCGACTGGAGCGGTGACTATCTGATTGCCTATAGCAATGAAGTCTTTGCTGATGGCCGTGTAGGTGGTACTGATGGCCTTGGTAAGGGTAGTTCTTCTGTAGCCCCTGGTGAAAATCTCTCCAATAATACGGTGGCTGCCTCTTGGGGCGACCAGTACAAGGTTACTCTCGAAGAAATCTCCGAAGGTTCGAATACTTACCTCCTTGTAACCCAGGATGGAAAGTACAACTACTATACATCCAATAGCAATAATGGCCTTTCTATTTCAGATAATAAGGAAACGGCCGCTGCCTATCCTATCACTGTTAATTTTGTAAGCGCTTCTGATGTGCAACTTGCTTTAGGCGGTGCGGCTACGGGGTCTATCTTCCATTATAATAGTACTAATGGTGGTAAGATGTTCCGCTTCTATAAGAACGGTGGCCAGAGCCCTGTTTACCTCTACAAGAAGCATAGCGGCACCGTCACCTACTCCGACTGGACCACCACTCTTGTAAAGACTGCATACACGCTCTCTGTTACCGAGGTCGGATACTCCACGCTCTATCTCGACAAGGCCGTAGAGATTCCTGAAGGAGTGAATGTCTATTACTGCAC
>JAZRYH010000026.1:0-13732 GCA_045600685.1 Alloprevotella sp.
CTGTCCCGCTTCCTGCCGATTACTGTCCCCGGTCCACGCGCCTGCGGTCGCGAGACAAGGGGAGGCGGATTAAGAGTAAACAATACGGACTTACCATTAACTAACCTTAATATAATCATCACTATGTCAGCATTTTTCGACATCTATCCCAGCCCACGCCCGACTCAGGGCGAAGGCCGTTCCATCCACCCCCGTCTCGTGGATGCTTCAACACTCACCAGTAAAGAACTCGCCAGCAAGGAGGAACATGCCTCTACGCTTACCGACACCGACATGCTGGCCGCCCTCGGCGCCGTGCGGCACTATCTGCTCTCACAGCTCAGCGACGGCGGACGTGTCCACCTTGACGGTATCGGCACCTTCTCCGTGGTGCCTCACTTCAAGTCTCCCAAGTACGAAGGCGACAAAGTCTCGGGAAAGGACGTGGCCTTGAAGCGCATCAACTTCCAGCCGGAGCCGGGCCTCAGTGCCGAAATTTCGGCGAGCCTCAATTTCATTCATCGCACGGCTCCCCACAGCGCCGAAATCTCCCTCGATGAAGTCAAGGTCCTGCTCAGCGAATATTTCCTCACCCACGCCGACATCAGTCTGCACGGATTCTGCACACTTGCACACCTGCGCCAGTTCCGCGCCCGCAAATATCTTGCCGCGCTTCTCGATGAGGCGTTCCTCTCCCGCCGCAAGGTGGGAAATACGTACCTCTACATGAAGCCTGTGGAAGGAAAATGAGGCGATAAGGAAGTTTGAATTAAGAATTAAGAATTTTGAATTAAGAATTATTGCTGTTCGGTAAACTTGTAAGTCCTGAAAGGACGACATAACGGAGGGTAGGGCGCAAGCCCTATCCTCCAATCTGTCGCACCTTCGGCGCTTACCCCTTATGAAACTGACTGAAAGCCCAGAAGTGTCCAGTTTAGGGCAGAGCGTCCGAAAGGAACATCGCCCTATGCTCTACAATTTAGGGCTTTTAGCCCAATGCTAAGAAATTTTTGCTTTTACCGGACTGCAAGAAATAGCAATATAACAAAGAGAAGAAGCGCTGGAATTTGTCCCGTGCCTCTTCTCTTTGCTGATATTACTTTATCTCTGGAAATTAAATGAGGTCCACGCTGCGCTTAATGAACTGCGTGAGAGCCTCGCCCTTGAGAAGACCGGCCTGAAGGAGGGCAAGGTCGATGAGCTGGGGAACGAGAGGACTCTCTTCAGGCTTTTCGGCTGACTGCACGGCCTTGACGAGGCGGTGGTCGGTGTTGAGCATGAGGCTGTACGTGGTGGGAATGTCGCCATAGAACGACATGCCTTGCTGCAACTGGCTCATTTCCTTCATTCGGCGCATGTATTCGCTCTGGGTGACGATGAGGGGCATGGCATCAGGGCCGGCAGGTGCGGCCATGACGGAGAACTCGGTCTTGTCCAGCGTGGGCATGAGGCTCTGGAAGGCTTTAGTAAGGGCTTCGGTGGCTTTTTTCTCCTCTTCGGTCTGCTCGGGGGCGGAGTCCTTGGCGATGAGGCGGTCAATGGTGTCGGCATCTACGCGGGTGAAGCGTACCTGACGTTTGTTTTCGTTTTCGTTGCCGTTTTCGTTTTCGCCCATTACCCACTTCTGTTCAAGAGTGCTGACGAGGGGCGCGTCGAGCTGGCCGTTGAGAAGAAGGACGTTGTAGCCCTTGAGGCGGGCCGCCTCTATCTGGGCATGATGCAGGGCAGGGTCGTGAGTGTAGAGGCATACGAGGGTGCCGTCCTTGTCGGTCTGCTGGTCCTTGATGAACTCCTGGTATTCGGCGTAGGTGTAGTACTTACCTTCCGTATCTTTGAGGAGAGCGAAGTCGCTGGCCTTGTCGTAGAAGTCCATCTCGGAGAGGATGCCGTAGTGGATGAAGAGCTTGAGGTCATCCCACTTCTTTTCGAATTCCTCGCGGTTCTGACGGAAAATCTGCTTGAGGCGGTCGGCCACTTTCTTGGTGATGTAGCCGGAGATTTTCTTGACGTTGGCGTCGCTCTGGAGATAGGAGCGCGAGACGTTGAGGGGAATGTCGGGGGAGTCTATGACGCCGTGGAGCAGGGTGAGGAAGTCGGGGACGATGTTCTCCACCTGGTCGGTGACGAATACCTGGTTGCAATAGAGCTGTATGCCGTCGCGGCGCACGTCGAGCTGGTTTTTGATTTTGGGGAAGTAGAGCACGCCCGTGAGGTTGAAGGGGTAGTCCACGTTGAGGTGAATCCAGAAGAGGGGCTCGTCGTGCATGGGGTAGAGCTGCTTGTAGAAGGCCGTGTAGTCTTCATCCTTGAGGTCGGCGGGCTTGCGTGTCCAGAGGGGATGGGTGTCGTTGATGACGTTGAGCTCGTCGGTTTCCTTCTCCTGGCCGTCTTCCCATTTTGTCTTCTTGCCAAAAGCAATCTCTACGGGGAGGAACTTGCAGTATTTCTTGAGGAGTTGCTCTACGCGGTACTTCTCAAGGAATTCCTTGCAGTCGTCGTCAATATGAAGGACGATGTCGGTGCCGCGGTCGGCCTTCTCGATGTCAGTCATCTCAAAGGCGGGGCTGCCGTCGCAAGTCCATTTCACGGCTTTGGCGTCGGGCTGCCAGGAAAGGGTGATGATGTCCACGCTCTTGGCCACCATGAAGGCGGAATAGAAGCCCAGGCCGAAGTGGCCGATGATGGCCGCAGCGTCATCCTTGTATTTCTCAAGGAAGTCGGTGGCGCCGGAGAAGGCAATCTGGTTAATGTAGCGGTCCAGTTCGTCGGCAGTCATGCCGATGCCGCGGTCGGAGATGGTGAGCGTGCCGGCTTCGCGGTCGATGCTGACGTTGACGGTGAGGTCGCCGAGTTCGCCCTGGAACTCGCCCTTGCTGGCAAGGGTGCGGAGCTTCTGCGTGGCATCGACGGCGTTGGCCACGATTTCGCGGAGGAAGATTTCGTGGTCGGAGTAGAGAAACTTCTTGATGACGGGGAAGATATTCTCTGTGGTTATTCCAATGTTTCCTTTCATATATTAATAGTATTATTGTATGTGGAGAGTTTTCTTTGCAAAATCGGCAATGAAGTCAGCGGTTGCTGGAATGCCGAGCGTGGAGGAGTTGATGATGAGATGATAAGTGTCTGCCGCGCCCCAAGTGCCCTGAGTGTAGAAGTTGTAGAAGTCGGCGCGCTTGCGGTCTCCGATTTCAAGCATGCGGAGAGCCGTGCGGCGGTTAACGCTTTCCTTTTCCATGACGCGCTGGCAGCGGTCGTTGATGTTGGCACTGACAAAGACGCTGATGCAGCGTGGATGCTGGCGCAGCACATAGTCGGCGGCGCGACCGATGAACACGCAAGACTTCTCCTCGGCCGCTTGGCGTATCGCCTCGCTTTGTAGAGCGAAGAGATGGTCGTCAGACAGTTGGTTGCCATAGACATCGGAGCTGCCTATGGGAGCCGGTGAGAGAGCGCTGAAGACGTGGCGCAAAATGCCATGGTGCTCATCAGAACGCATGAATACTTCGCGGCTCATCCCGCTGTGGTCCGCTGCGAGGGATAGAATCTCGCTGTCGTAGTAGGCCATGCCGAGCTGCTGGGAAAGAAGTTTGCCAATTTGGCGGCCACCACTGCCTAACTGGCGGCCGATACAGATTATGTAGGGGCCGGTGGAGGCTGTGGGCATAGGGGGAGAGTAGGGCGTCACGAGGAAGAGAGCGTTAATAGTTTATTTGGTATTTTATTTCGTTGCCGTCAAGGAAACTGAGGAGAGCAGGGGTGATGTTGATTTTCACAGCCGTGCTGTGCAGAGTAATGGAGGAGCCAAGTTGCTTGTCGTATATGAGAATTTGCAGTTCGGCTGGGCCTGGGTTTTCCTCGGCGATGCTACAGAGCTCTTCAATAAGAGGAGCGTTGAGAACGTCGGAATCAAGGAACAGGCAGATGTTGCGTATTTTATTCTCCTTCACGTCGCTGAGCCACTCTATGTTGGCAATGCGAATGTCTGCCTGCGAGGGATCCCAGCGTCGGGGCTCAATGCGCGCAGTGATGAAGACGCTATAGCCCACCTGCAAGTGGCCGCTCCACTTGGCCCATTCGTCGCCGAAGAGACTAATCTCGCCACTGCCATCGTAATCGGCAATGCGCACGAAGCCGTAGGGCTTGCCATTCTTCTTGCTGAAACCCGTGCGAACGTCGGTGACGATGCCGGCAAAGGTGACGTCTTTACCGATGTTGGAATCAAGTTCAGAGAGCTGAGCTGCCTTGAGATTGCACATGGCGCGTAACACAACTTGATAGGCATCAAGAGGGTGGCCAGAGATGTATATGCCCACGAGATCCTTCTCCTTGTTGAGGCGCTCAAGGTCTGTCCATCGTGTGAAGGAAGCAGGGGGTATAGGCTTCGCTATTTCTATTTCCTCCGTATCGCCGAAAAGAGACTGCTGCATTTGAGCTTTGTCGGCATGGTAGCGCTGGGCGTAATTAACAAGGGTGTCGAGATAAACCGTGTCGCGGCCTGTCTGGGCGAAATACTGTTCGCGGCAGATGTCAGAGAATCCGTCGAAAGCGCCAGCGAGAGCCAGACACTCCAGGGCCTTACGGTTTATTTGTGAGGGACTGACGCGCTCTACGAAATCGTAGATGGAAGAGTAGGGGCCGTGGGCGTTGCGCTCTGATATGATGGCTTCCACTACGCTTCCGCCAACTCCCTTAATAGCGCCGAGACCGAAACGTATCTGGCCGAGGTGGTTGACGCCGAACTTGAGATAACTCTCGTTTACATCCGGACCGAGGACAGGTATGTGCATAGCCTTACACTCGTCCATGAGCTTAGTAATGTCGCTGATGGAGTCCAGGGCGCGGCTCATCGTACCAGCCATGAACTGCGAGGGGAAGTTGGCCTTAAGCCATGCCGTCTGGAAGGCCACCCAAGAGTAACAGGTGGCATGTGATTTGTTGAAGGCATAAGAAGCAAAGGCTTCCCAGTCGGCCCATATCTTTTCGAGCACTTTGGGATCGTGGCCGTTCTTCTTGCCGCCCTCAATAAATTTAGGCTTCATGGCATCAACGATATCCTTCTTCTTCTTGCCCATGGCCTTTCGTAAGGCATCGCTTTCGCCTCGGGTGAAGTTGGCCAGCAAGCGGGAGAGAAGCATGACCTGCTCCTGATAAACGGTAATGCCATAGGTATCGCGGAGATACTTCTCCATAATGGGAATATCATATTCCACAGGCTTGCGTCCCTGTTTGCGGTCAATGAAGTCGGGAATATAGGACATGGGCCCCGGACGATAGAGGGCGTTCATGGCGATGAGGTCTTCAAAGCAGTCAGGCTGGAGGTTGCGCAGGTGAGTCTGCATGCCGGCAGATTCAAACTGGAAGGTACCTATGGTGAGGCCGTCGCGGTAAAGCTGGTAGGTAACCTGGTCGTTGATATCTATGTGGTCAATATCAATTTCAAGACCGACGGATAATCGTATGGCTTCTACTACTTCACGTATTTGCGAAAGGGTCTTGAGCCCGAGAAAGTCCATTTTGATTAGTCCTGTCTCCTCAATAACGTGGCCATCGTACTGCGTGCACAGCACCTTTTTTTTCGTATCTTTATCAATGGCGGTGCTTACGGGTACCCAGTCGCTTATGGGGTCACGGCAGATGATGGTACCACAGGCATGGACACCGGTTCCTCGAATTGAGCCCTCCAGCATTTTGCCGTAGCGGAGGGTGTCGCGTATGGCGGGGTCGGGACTGGTTTCGGCCTCTTGCAGTTCGCGCACAATGTTGATGCAATTCTGGAGGTTCATTTTGAGAGCCTTGCCGTCTGCCCCCTCGGGCATTCTGTCGGGAATGAGTTTGCAGAGGCGGTTGCTCTCGGCTATGGGAACGTTTTGCACGCGGGCCACGTCCTTGATGACCATCTTTGTGGCCATAGTGCCGTATGTGATAATGTGGGCCACCTTCTCTGCTCCATATTTCTGCGTCACCCAGTCCAGCACGCGACCGCGGCCGTCGTCATCAAAGTCCACGTCAATATCAGGCAGGGAGATGCGGTCTGGATTGAGGAAACGTTCGAACAGCAGGTCGTATTTCATCGGATCCACGTCGGTAATCCATAAACAGTAGGCCACCACGCTGCCGGCAGCAGAGCCACGCCCCGGCCCTACGCTTACGCCGAGTTCCTCGCGGGCAGCTCGGATGTAGTCCTGCACGATGAGGAAGTAACCGGGGAAGCCCATCGTCTTCATGATGTGGAGTTCGAACTTGATGCGCTCAGCCAGTTCTTCAGAGAGCGGGTCACCATAACGTTTGCGAGCTCCTTCATAGGTGAGCTTAGCCAGGTAGTCGGCCTCAAACTTTATGCGGTAGAGTTTGTCGTAGCCGCCCAGCTTTTCAATCTTGGCCTTAGCCTTGTCCTCGCTGAGCACCACGTTGCCGTTCTCATCCTGTGTGAATTCATCAAAGAGGTCTTTCTCCGTCAGACGCTGGCGATATTCCTCTTCGGTGCCGAACTCCTCGGGGATAGGGAAGTTGGGCATGATGGGAGCATGGTCTATGCAGTATTCGCTCACCTTGTTGCAAATCTCCACCGTGTTGCTGAGAGCTTCGGGTACGTCGGCGAAGATTTCATTCATCTCGGCGCGGGTCTTAAACCATTCCTGCTTGGTGTAAAGCATGCGGTCGGGGTCGTCAACCTTCTTTTCTGTGGAGAGACAGATGAGACGGTCGTGAGCTTCTGCGTTCTCCTCGTCAACGAAGTGCGAGTCGTTGGTGCAAATGAGCTTCACGCCATGCTTCTTAGCAAGTTGGATAAGCACCTCATTGCATTGCTGCTGCAGAGGAAATGTTTCACGGTTGGCGCGCTGTGTAGGATTCTTCACTTCATGGCGTTGCAATTCCAGGTAGTAGTCATCGCCGAAGATTTCTTTGTGCCAAAGCACAGCGTCCTCTGCTCCCTTTATGTCGCCGGCCAGAATCTTCTGCGGTATTTCGCCGCCCAAACAGGCCGAGCAGCAGATAAGGCCCTCGTGGAAGCGTACCATATCTTCGTGGTCGGTACGCGGCCTGTAGTATTCGCCATCTACCCATGCTCGGCTCACGAGGCGTATGAGGTTGTGGTAGCCTGCTTCGTTTTTGGCCAGTAGGATTAGGTGCCAACCCGAGCGGTCTTCCTTCGTTTCCTTCAGTTCCTTCTTGCGGCGTGCCACATAGACTTCGCAGCCGAAGATCATGCGGAAGTCCATCACGCGTTGTTCCTTGGCTATCGTGTCAACGGCCTTCAAGCGTTCTTCCTCGCTGCTTTCGGGGTTATCCAGCACGGCCTGAGCTTTGGCAATGGCTTTCTTTGCCTTGCCGCGCAGGCCATTCATGGTATTGTAGTATTCCTTTACGCCCATCATGTTGCCATGATCGGTAATGGCCATGCCCTTCATCCCATCGCTTATGGCTTTGTTTATAAGTTTGGGAATGGCGGCCTGTCCGTCAAGTAGGGAATACTGCGTATGGACGTGAAGGTGTACGAAATCTTGCATGTATTGTCTCTATATTAAATATAAGGAGTGCAGGTCTGATTCTACGGAGAATAGGGTAGGGACCGGCTCTATTCAAATTCCACTACCGTGATTCCTGCACCGCCGAACTGCACGTGCTCGTCGTGGAATTTCTTCACGCCGGGCACGGTGCCGAGGTACTGTCTTACCAT
This sequence comes from Alloprevotella sp., assembly GCA_045600685.1. GTDB lineage: Bacteria > Bacteroidota > Bacteroidia > Bacteroidales > Bacteroidaceae > Alloprevotella. Next base: position 7,658 of record JAZRYH010000026.1, read on the forward strand.
CTGACGGAGTGCGCCCGTGCCAGTGCCGTGGAGGATGCGGACACGTGATTGCTCACACTGTATGGCGTCGTCGATAAAGAGGCTCACATGGGTCAGTGCCTCGTCTCCTCTCATACCGCGTATGTCTATCTCGGGCTTGAAGTGCAGGGCTTTCTCGCGCATCAGGTCACGGGTGTCGCGGCTCACGAAGGTGCTGCTTTGCTGCAAAGGCCCCACCTTGGGTTCTTCGGCGTGTTCCAGACGGGCTATTGGCACGCTTGTGTACACCACGCCAAAGAGCACACGGGCCAGTCTTCCGGTCACGGCATCCACGCGCCCCACTGTGTTCTGTCCTTTCAGTCTCACCGTGTCACCGGCTTCAATAGGCTTCTTGCCCTTGATGCCACTGAGCACTTTCTCCAGCGCAGCACCGGCCTGAGCTATGTCCGACGTGCCTGGCACGTTCTCTTGCAGGCTTGCCGTTTCTTCATGCCGTGCCTCATCCTGTGCGAACTGCTGCTTGCGTGCAGCGCGGCGCTCTTGGCGGCGGCGTATCTGCTCCATTTTGCGTTCAATGGCGTCGTTGGCAGAGTTTTCTTCCTTTATCTCTGCGCGGAAGTCGGCCAGTTCTTGGCGCACCTCACGGGTGCGTTCCTTTTCGGCCTGTGCCTCCTTGATGTCGCGTATGGTACGTTCTATGCGGGCGTTACTCTCTTGCAGCAGTTGCTCTGCTTCCTGGCGTGCATCGCCGAGGATGCGCTTGCGATCCTGTTGCAGTTTTTGCATGTCCTGTTCATAGCCCGCCAGTGTGGCTTCCAGTTTCTTCTCGCGCTCATGAATGTGGCGGCGCTTGTTCTCCCAGTACACCTTGTCGCGAACGATATCCTGCAGATACTTGTCGCTCATCACGTAGTCCTTGCCCACGAGGTCGCTGGCGTAGCTTATCACCTCCTCGGGCAGACCAATCTTGCGCGCTATCTCTATGGCGAAGCTTGAGCCGGGATGGCCCACTTGCAGAACAAAGAGAGGCTGCATCAGGTTTCTGTCATAGAGCATCGCACCGTTCACCACGGCTTCCGTACTCTCAGCAAAATGTTTGAGGTTCTGGTAGTGCGTGGTGATGACACCCATAGCGCCTTGTTTTACCAGACGCTGAAGTATGGCTTCTGCCAGCGCACCGCCTATCTGCGGCTCTGTGCCACCGCCGAACTCGTCAATGAGGATGAGCGACAGCAGATTGCTGCGCTTCATCATCGTCTTCATGTTCAGCAAGTGTGAAGAATAGGTGCTGAGGTCGTCTTCCAGACTCTGCTCGTCGCCTATGTCTATCATGATGTCGCGGAACACGCCCATCGTGCTGTTCTCTCTCACCGTCACGGGCAGACCGCACTGCAGCATGTACTGCAGCAGGCCTACGGTCTTCAGCGTCACGCTCTTGCCACCGGCGTTGGGGCCCGAGATGAGCAGGATACGCTGCTTGTCTTGCAGGCGGATGTCCAGCGGCACTATCTTTCCACCTTTTCTCTCCAGGCTCTGCTGCAACAGAGGGTGGCGGGCTTGCACGAGGTCAAGTGCTGAGCCGTTCACAACGTGGGGCACAATGGCGCCTGCCGAATCAGCCCATGTCGTGAGGGCACGCAGGAAGTCCACGTGGGCCAGGAAACGCTGGCTATTCAGCAGGTCTTGCAGATGGGGGCGCACGGCCGATGTCAGTTCCTGCAGTATGCGCATTATTTCGCGCTTCTCCTGAGCCTTAAGTTCACGCACGCGATTGTTAGCCTCCACTACCTCTGCCGGTTCTATGAACACGGTCTTGCCGGTGGCGCTCTCGTCATGCACGATACCTCTTATTTTCCTTTTTAGCGCGGGTGCGACGGGTATGACGAGGCGTCCGTCGCGCAGGGTGGGCGTGACGTCGCGGTCAATGAAGCCTTCCTCTTGCGCTTCCTGCACTATGGCGCGCAGCGCGTGGTTGACATTGCGGTTTGACACCTCTATCTGGTGTCTGATGCTCAGCAGTTCTGCCGATGCCGTGTCCTTCACTTTGCCGTACTTGTTAAGCACGCCGTCTATCATCTTGACGATTTCAGGATGGCACTCTATGCCTTCAGCCATGCGGGCCAGGGCAGGGTACTTCACTGCCTCCATGCCGTCCATGCCGCGCCTCACCATCTTGCAGATAGAGCCTACGGTCTGCAGCGAACGCTTCAGGTCGAAGAGCTCTATCTCTTCCATGTAGGTGCGCTCAGGACGGATGCGCATCAGCGCCTGCCTGACATCATAAAACTGTTCGTCGCCGGCTTCGTCCTCTTCCACCGTCAGGCGGCGGAAATCTACGACCTGCAGCAACTTTTCTTTTACGTCCTCGAAGTCGCAAGAAAAGTTTACGTGCTCATCCACCCATTCCGTGCCAAGCGTGGACATGCAACGCCCGCGCAGTTGGGTCCTGATCTCCGTAAAACCAATCTTTTTTTCGAGATTTTCTGGATAAATCATAGCCTATTTTAAAAAAAATATCACATTTCGGTGCAAAGTTACAAAAAAATCCCGTAACTTTGCACTCCAAAATCCACGAATTTTAAACTTTCAATATTCATAATTCTTCGTTTATCATTTAACTGTTCACTGTTAACTCCAAAATGAAAGCACTTACCTCCCGTCTTATCTTGATGAACTTCCTCGAATTTGCTGTTTGGGGAGCTTATCTCACCTCCATGGGCGCCTTTCTTGCCAGCGCCGGATTCGGACAAAGCATTTGGCTCTTTTATGCCATGCAAGGCATCGTGAGCATCTTCATGCCTGCCCTCATAGGCATCGTGGCCGACCGCTGGATTCCCGCCCAGCGTCTTTTGGGTCTCTGTCATCTTTTCGCCGGCATCTTTATGGTAGCCGCCGGTCTCTATGGCTCGGTTGAAAATCCGCAATTCGGCCTCGTATTCGGCGCTTACTCACTCAGTGTGGCCTTCTTCATGCCCACCATCGCCCTTACCAATTCCGTAGCGTTCATTGCCCTCACCCGTGCGGGCCGTGACACGGTAAAAGCCTTTCCTCCCATTCGTGTGTTCGGCACTGTCGGTTTTATATGCACCATGTGGGCCGTTGATCTCCTCGGTTTCCAGAACAATGCCAACCAGTTCGTCGTCAGCGGTGCCCTTAGCGTACTTCTGGCCCTCTATGCTCAGTCGCTCCCGAGCTGTCCCATATCCAAGGGAGAGAAGAGTACCTCCCTCGTCAAGGCACTTGGCCTCGACGCCTTCGCACTCTTCCGTCAGAAGCGCATGGCTATCTTCTTCATTTTCTCCATGCTCCTCGGCGTAAGTCTGCAAATAACAAACGGATATGCCAACACATATATCCAAAGCTTTAATGGTGTAGCCGAATACGCCTCCACCTTTGGCGTTCAGCACGCCAACATCCTCATTTCCCTCTCCCAGATAAGCGAAACGTGCTGCATCCTCCTCATTCCCTTCTGCTTGAAGCGCTTTGGCATCAAGAAGGTAATGATGATTTCCATGCTCGCCTGGGTACTCCGCTTCGGTCTCTTCGGTACCGGCAACCCCGGCCCTGGCGTGTGGATGTTCATCCTCTCTTGCATCGTCTATGGCGTAGCCTTCGACTTCTTCAATATCAGCGGTGCCCTCTTCGTGGACCAGAACACCGATGAAGGCATTCGTTCCTCCGCTCAGGGCCTCTTCATGCTTATGACCAACGGTCTCGGTGCCACCCTCGGCACCGTAGTGGCCGGCCGCGTCATCAACCACCACGTCTATAGCCTCCCTCTGACGCCCATAGAGCCCGTCATTGAAGGCTGGCGCACATCTTGGTTCATCTTCGCAGCATACGCTCTTGTGGTGCTCATTCTCTTTGCCATACTTTTCAAAGAGAAGAAGACCCTCTCTCAGCCTTCCGCTCTCAAGTAAATTTCGCCTCATAGGTTATACAACCGCATGTGCCGCAACCCCATTTACGGAGTTGCGGCACTTTTCGTTTTTTTGCAGATATACATCCATCACTCTCTTATTCCCCTTAATCTTTCCCCCTTTTAGTTCAAACTATCCCCCTTTTAGTTAAAACTATCTCCCTTTTAGTTTTTCCGATGTCCCATTTAGTTTTACCGATGTCCCATTTAATTTTTCCGATGTCCCTTTTAGTTTTTGCTAAAATAGGGTATCGGAAAAAGTGAAACAGGGTATCGGAACAAAATAAAAGGGGCTTATTGAATTTACTCTTACTATTTTTTCGAAAAAAGCACCCGAGAAAAGCGTTACACCCTCTTTCTTTTTTTAAAAATCACCTCCATTTTCCATAAAAAGGTGTAGGAGGTGTAAGAGGTGTAAGATAAAATGGCCGCTACCGAGCATTTGCACAGTAGCGGCCATGATTGAGGGGAACGATGTCCGTTACACGTAGATGGCTTCGGGCTGGAGGGCGATGCCGAACTTCTCTTGTACGCTTTCCTGAATAGCGGCGGCGAGCTTGACGATGTCCTTGGGACGGGCACCGCCGTGGTTGACGATTACGAGGGCCTGTTTGTCGTAAGTGCGCACTTTGGCATCGTCGGAGAGGCCGCGGCCTTTCCATCCGGCCTGCTCTATGAGCCACGCGGCGGGGATTTTCACGCCGCAGGGGGCAGGGTAGTGGGGCATATCGGGATGGGAGGCGAGGAGGGTATCGGCCACGTCGGCTGCGACCACGGGATTCATAAAGAAACTGCCGGCAGAGCCGAGAACGGCAGGGTCGGGGAGTTTGGCCTGGCGTATCTCAATGACGGCCTCGCGCACAGCCTGCGCCGTGGGAAGTCCCTCGGGAATGGCGCGGTGGGTGTAGGCGGGGACGTAGTTGAGGTTGAGGCAGAAATCAACGTGGGTGATGATGTACTGACCCGCGAGTTCGTGCTTGAAGATGCTGCTGCGGTAGGCGTAGCGGCACTCTTCGGGAGTGAATACGCGGGGCTGGCCGGTGGCAACTTCAATGGTGTGGACGGCGTGGATGTGCTGGCAAGCTTCGCTGCCGTAGGCACCGATGTTCTGCACGGCGGCGGCACCTACCTCGCCGGGGATGAGGGAGAGGCACTCCAGGCCGGAGAGCCCGCGACGGAGCGTCCACTCCACGAAGGCATCCCAGTCTTCAGCGGCTCCGGCACGGACGAGCTGCGTGTCGGCAGTTGGAGCGCCGGGGATGAGGGACAGGCCGTGGATGGCGGACTTGAGGACGGTGCCGGGGTAGTCGCGGGTGAAGAGGAGGTTACTACCGCCACCTATCTGGAGGAAGGGCTCTTCGGGGACTTCGCTCACGAGTCGGAGGGCTTCGCGGAGCTGGTCTTCGTCGTGGTACTCAATGAAGCGGCGGCATTGCACGTCAAGGCCGAAGGTGTTGTGGTGGAGGAGGGAATAGTCGTGTTCCACGCGGAGGGCGTGCTCCAGCTGCTTTGCCTCGTTCCAGATGGCGTCCATCTCGGCGAGCGTCATATCTTTGAGGTCACGGCCCTGCTTGAGAGTCTTGGACTCAAGGTAGTTGAAGCGGCGGATGAACTTCTGGTTGGTGTGTTCCAAGGCATTGTCGGGATTGATGCCGTAGAGGCGCGCGGCGTTGATGAGAGAAAACATTACGTCGCCGAACTCGGCGGTGGCTTTCTCCTTGTCCATCTCGGCCACCTCGGCCTCAAACTCGGAAATCTCCTCCTTCACCTTCTGCCACACCTGTGAGCGCTCCTCCCAGTCGAAACCGACGTTGCGGGCTTTGTCCTGTATGCGATAGGCCTTGACGAGGGCGGGAAGGGAGGAGGGAACACCAGAGAGGACGGTCTTGTTGCCGTCCTTCTCCTTCTGCTTTATCTGTTCCCATAACTTGCTGACTTCTTCTGCATTGGCGGCTGCGGCTTCACCAAATACATGAGGATGGCGAAAGATGAGTTTATCGGTGAGTTTCTGGCACACGTCACCAATGTCGAAGTCGCCCGTCTCGCTGCCTATCTTGGCATAGAAGAGGACGTGGAGGAGAACGTCGCCGAGTTCCTTGCAGATGTTGGGCTTGTCGTTCTTGATGAGTGCGTCGCAGAGTTCGTAGGTCTCCTCAATGGTATTGGGGCGCAGCGAC
>JAZRYH010000027.1:0-18762 GCA_045600685.1 Alloprevotella sp.
GCCTTACCTCCGTCACTATTCCTAATAGCGTGACGAGCATAGGAAACGGAGCCTTCTATGGATGTGGGATTCTGACGAATGTAACTTGTCTGGCAAAAAATCCGCCAACGTTGGAATCATCCTATTCATTTGATGACATAAAAACCCTGCACGTGCTTCCGGGCTGCAAGAGAGCGTATGAGGAGAGTAAATGGAAATCGTACTTTCAGAATATTGTTGAGGACGCGAAGGAATAGGAAAATATGGATGTTTTTATTAAGACGGAATACGTGATTCTTTAGTTTATCCCTACGCGGGAGCCCCGCTCAAAGAGCGGCCTCTCACCCTATCGTGTGTGTGTGGGGGGGGGGGAGGGGCCGCGACATAATTATCACTTTACTTGAATTATTTCGCACTTTCAGCGCTCCCAGAACAAATGACAACAAGTGCGGTAGGGCTCGCGCCCAACCCTCCATTATGTCGTCCTTTCAGGACTTTCAAGTTTTGCCCGGACAACAATAATATAAATAAGGAGGTGGGGCTGTAGTTTCCTGGGCAAGGAGGCCTGCGTCCATCGGAACAAACCCCTGCCGGGTAAAACGCAAAAAGAGGAGACACCCGCGGGTGTCTCCTCTTATTATATTACAAGGCGTGTTTACGACAACTTATGTATCACGAGGCCGGAGCGGAGCTTGGGCTCAAACCACGTGGCCTTGGGGGGCATGATGTTGCCGGTGTCGGCGATGTTCATGACCTGGTCCATGCTGACGGGATAGAGGGCGAGGGCCATCTTCATCTCGCCGCTATCCACGCGGCGCTTGAGTTCTTCGAGGCCGCGGAGACCGCCGACGAAGTCGATGCGCTGGGAGGAACGGAGGTCGCCGATTTCGAGTTGCTTCTGCAGGATGAGGCGGGAGGAGATATCAACGTCGAGCACGCCGATGGGGTCGTTGGCGTCGAATACTTCGGGCTTGGCCGTGAGGCTGTACCACTGGCCTTCCAGATAGAGGCTGAACTCGTGGGCCTGGGCGGGATGATAGATTTCGGCACCCTTGGGCTCTACCACGAAGTCCTCGGCAAGGGCGGCGAGGAACTCGGCTGGCGTCTTGCCGTTGAGGTCCTTCACTACGCGGTTGTAGTCGAGGATGGTGAGTTGCTCGGCGGGGAAGCACACGGCCATATAGAAACTGCTCTCGGCGTCGGGGCCTTCGCCCTTCTCGGCACCCACACGGGCGGCAGCGGCGGAACGATGGTGGCCGTCGGCGATATAGAGGGCGCCCATCTTGGCAAATTCCTCGGTGATGACGGCCTTGTCGGCGGCATCGCTGATGACCCAGAACTTATGGCTGAAGCCATCGATGGGGGCTACGAAGTCATAGACGGGAGTCTGCCGGGCTACCTTCTCGATGAGGCGGAGGAGCACCTCGTTGTGCTTGAAGGCGAGGAATACGGGTTCTATGTTGGCGTTGGTCTCGCGGACGTGGCGCATACGGTCGTCTTCCTTGTCGCGACGGGTGAGTTCGTGCTTCTTGATGACGCCGTTCATATAGTCATCGACATGGGCGCAGAGCACGATGCCGTACTGCCAGTGGAGCTGGCCGTCGGCGTGCTTCATGGCCTGGGCATAGAGGTAGTAGTTCTCTTCCTCGTCCTGCACGAGCCAGCCGTTCTCCTGAAAGAGGCGGAACTGGCGTGCGCCTTCACTGTAGCAGCGCTCGTCGTACTCGGAACACTCGGGCTCGAAGTTGATTTCGGGCTTGATGATATGGTAGAGCGACTTTTCGTTCTGGCCGGCCTCAATACGTGCCTCGTCACTTTCGAGGACGTCGTAAGGACGGCTTTCCACCTGCTCTACAAGGTTTTGCGGGGGGCGTACCCCACGGAAAGGTTTTACTCTGGGCATAAAAAGACCCACCCCTAACCCCTCCCATGGAGGGAGGGGAATATATACTTACCAGGGGAGGAGTGACCCTCCCCCGCCCCCTCCCTAAAGGGCGGGGAGTATATACTTACGCAGGGTGGCGGCGTTTGTTAATTATTAATATATAAGGTACAGGAAAGACAGACCCACAAAGGCATCCATTCCCCTCCCTCTATGGGAGGGGTTAGGGGTGGGTCTATTTATTCACCTGGAACTTGGTGCATCCGTCTTTGAAGAAGCCGCAAATCTGACGGGCGGCAGCGAGACCGGCGTTCACATTGGCCTCGGCAGTCTGGGCGCCCATCTTCTTGGGTGTGCTGAAGTAGCGGCCTTCGAACTGACGGAACTCTTCGTCGGCATCGGGCATGATGTCGGTGAGGTACTTAATGTCGGTGCGCTCCTTCATGAGGGCGATGAGACTGGGCTCGTCGATGACTTCCTTACGGGCGGTGTTCACCACGATGCCGCCCTTCTTCATCTTGCCTACGAGGGCAGCATTGATGCTCTGGCGCGTCTCGGGAGTGGCGGGGATGTGGAGGCTGACGATGTCGCAGGTCTCAAAGAGTTTCTCCTGGCAGCACACGGCCTCTACGCCGGCAGCCTCGATGGCTTCCTTGGGGCAGAAGGCGTCGTAGGCAGCCACTTCCATGCCGAAGCCCTTGGCGATGCGGGCCACGTTGCGGCCTACATTACCGAAGGCGAGGATACCGAGGCGCTTGCCGAGGAGTTCGGTGCCGGCCTTGCCGTTGAAGAAGTTGCGCACGCCGAAGACGAGCATACCGAAGACGAGTTCGGCCACGGCGTTGGAGTTCTGCCCGGGGGTGTTCATCACGCACACGCCGTGCTGGGTGGCGGCTTCGAGATCCACGTTGTCGTAGCCGGCGCCGGCACGAACGACAATCTTCAGTTTCTTGGCGGCATCGAGCACTTCGGTCGTGATTTTGTCGGAACGGATGATGATGGCCTCAGCGTCGGCCACAGCGTCGAGGAGCTGCTGCTTCTCGGTGTATTTTTCAAGGAGTGCGAGTTCGTGGCCTTCGGCCTCTACTATCTCACGGATGCCCTGCACGGCAACGGGTGCAAAAGGCTTTTCGGTTGCAATTAATATCTTCATTTTGGGAAATTAGCAAATTGGGAAATTGGGAAATTAGCAAATGAGAGAATTAGCAAATTGGGAAATTAGCAAATTAACGGACAGACCGCAGACATTTGCTAATTCGCTAATTTGCTAATTCTCTCATTCCTTTTATTTGTGCTGTGCCTCAAACTCCTGCATGCACTTGATGAGAGCCTGCACACCCTCCACGGGCATGGCGTTGTAGCAGGAAGCGCGGAAGCCGCCAACGTCGCGGTGGCCCTTGATGCCTACCATGCCCTGAGCCTTGGCATAGGCCAGGAAGTCGGCAGCGAGGTCTTCCTTACCCTCGGCCATCACGAAGGTGATGTTCATCAGGGAACGGCTGTCCTCACGGGCGGTGCCGCGGAACATGGTGTTGCGGTCAATTTCGGCATAGAGCAGGTCAGCACGCTCGTGAGCACGACGCTCCATCTCCTTCACACCACCCTGGGCCTTGATCCACTTCAGGGTCTGCAGGGCGCAGTAGATGGGTACAACGGGAGGCGTGTTGAACATGCTACCCTTCTTCACGTGGGTGCGATAGTCAATCATGGTGGGGATGGGACGGCTTACCTTACCGAGCATATCGTCCTTCACGATGACGAAGGTGACGCCGGCCATGGAGAGATTCTTCTGGGCACCGCCGTAAATCATGGCGTACTTGCTCACGTCAACAGGACGGGAGAAGATGTCAGAACTCATGTCGCAGATAACGGGGATGGGGCTGTCGATGTCCTCGCGCAGTTCGGTACCGTAGATGGTGTTGTTGCTGGTGAGGTGGAGATAGTCGGCATCGGTGGGTATCTCGTAGTCGCGGGGAATATAGGAGAAGTTCTTGTCTGCGCTGGAGGCAATCTCCACGACTTCGCCGAAGAGTTTGGCTTCCTTCTCAGCCTTGGTGGCCCATACGCCGGTATTTACGTATGCTGCCTTCTTCTCAAGGAAGTTGTAGGGCACCATGCAGAACTCAAGGCTGGCACCGCCGCCTACGAAGAGCACACTGTAACCCTCAGGCACGTTGAGGAGTTCCTTCACGAGAGCTTGGGCCTCATCCATCACGGCCTGGAACTCAGGTGTGCGGTGGCTCATCTCCATAAGAGAAAGACCAGTGTTACCAAACGAAATGCAAGCCTCTGCAGTGGCTTTCATGACTTCTTGCGGGAGAATAGACGGACCCGCACCGAAATTGTAAATTTTCATGTTGTTAGTTTTAAGTTTTATTGGGTTATTGTATTGTGCATACCTTTTCGGGGACAAAGTTATAAAGAAAGCCCGAACTAACCAAATGATAACGTAAATAAATGAGGGCTCTCTGCGCTTTTTGATAAGTCCGAGGTTATAAAAATGAAGATTAGCGCGTGTTTTCCTCAAAATAAGGCCACCGGCCAAGGCCTTCCAAGAACATTGGCACAGGAAAGCGCCCCTCGCGCGTACGTATTATATAATAATGTGTACCGGCAAGCCTAAAGAAAGGCGCGGAAACCCACAATTCAAGCCGCTTCTCTTGCTACTTGAAAAGATTTCGCGCCTTCATACTGCGTTTTTAGTTACTCCCGCTCGGAAATACTCAAATTTCGCCGTGCTCATTTGGTATTTCGCTCGCTTATTCGTAACTTTGTGCCCAAATTGCTTAATATTAAATGAAGAACATCCGCAATTTCTGCATAATCGCACACATCGACCACGGCAAAAGCACGCTGGCCGACCGCCTCCTGGAGCGCACGCAGACGATTCAGGTGACGGAGGGCCAGATGCTGGACGACATGGACCTGGAACGCGAGCGCGGCATCACTATCAAGAGCCACGCCATACAGATGGACTACCAGTACGACGGTGACAACCCCGACTTCACAAGCAAGGAGCCCTACCACCTCAACCTTATCGACACCCCGGGCCACGTGGACTTTGCCTACGAGGTGAGCCGCTCCATCGCCGCCTGCGAGGGATGTCTGCTCGTCGTCGATAGCACCCAGGGCGTCCAGGCACAGACCATTTCCAATCTCTATATGGCCATTGAGAACGATCTGGAAATCATCCCCGTGCTCAACAAGTGCGACATGCCCAACTCCATGCCGGAAGAAGTGGAGGACGAAATTATCGAACTCATCGGCTGCAAGCGCGAGGAGATTATCCGCGCCTCCGGCAAGACGGGGCAGGGCGTGGACGAGATACTCCGCGCCGTGGTGGAGCGCATCCCCCACCCCGTAGGCGACGAGGACGCTCCCTTGCAGGCCCTCATCTTCGACAGCGTGTTCAACTCCTTCCGCGGCATCATCGCTTACTTCAAAATCGTGAACGGCCACATCTCGCAGGGCGAGAAGGTGACGTTCGTCAACACGCAGAAGCAGTACGACGCCGACGAGATAGGCGTGCTGAAGATGGATCTCTCGCCCCGCAAGACGCTGCACTGCGGCGACGTGGGCTACATCGTGTCAGGCATTAAGACGGCCACGGAGGTGAAGGTGGGCGACACCATCACCAGCCAGGAACGTCCCTGCGACAAGGCCATTGAGGGCTTTGAAGAGGTAAAGCCGATGGTGTTCGCCGGCGTCTATCCCATTGAGACGGAGGATTTCGAATACCTCCGCACGTCGCTCGAGAAACTGCAGCTCAACGACGCCTCGCTCTCCTTCCAGCCCGAATCGTCGGTGGCGCTGGGCTTCGGCTTCCGCTGCGGCTTCCTCGGCCTGTTGCACATGGAAATCGTGCAGGAGCGCCTCGACCGCGAGTTCAACATGAACGTCATCACGACGGTGCCCAACGTGTCATACCACGTCTTCGACAAGCACGGCGAGATGCAGGAGGTGCACAACCCCGCCGGCATGCCCGACATCGCCGCCATCGAGCACATTGAGGAGCCCTACATCCGCGCCAGCATCATCACCCAGACGGACTACATCGGCCCCATCATGACGCTCTGCCTCGGCAAGCGCGGCGAACTCGTCAAGCAGGAATACGTCAGCGGCAGCCGCGTGGAACTCTACTACGACATCCCGCTGGCTGAGATTGTCATTGACTTCTATGACAAGCTGAAGAGCATCTCCAAAGGCTATGCCTCCTTCGACTATCACCCCATCGGTTTCCGTCCCTCCAAGCTCGTGAAGCTCGACATTCTCCTCAACGGCGAGCCGGTGGACGCTCTCTCCACCCTCACGCACGTGGACAACAGCGTGACCTTCGGCCGCCGCATGTGCGAGAAGTTGAAGGAGCTCCTGCCGCGCCAGCAGTTCGACATTGCCATCCAGGCCGCCATCGGCGCCAAGATTATCGCCCGCGAAACGGTGAAGCAGGTGCGCAAGGACGTGACGGCGAAGTGCTACGGCGGCGATATCAGCCGAAAGCGCAAGCTTCTGGAAAAACAGAAGCGCGGCAAGAAACGTATGAAGGAAATCGGCAACGTACAGGTGCCGCAGAAGGCCTTCCTCGCCGTGCTGAAGCTTGACTAACTTAAGTTAACAGTGAATCAGTGAACAGTGAACAATAAAAGATTCTCTATTACCATAACCCAATAAACTCACAAACTCATAATTTTATAACATTTATTAACCTCAAAACCTTGGCCCCATTCCATTCCCCGCCCTTTAGGGAGGGGTTAGAGGAGGGTCTCCTCCCATACTATGACCTACCCCGATTCCGAACTCATCATCAACGAAGACGGAAGTGCATTCCACCTTCACATCAAACCTGAACATCTGGCCGACAACGTCATCCTCGTGGGCGACCCCGGCCGCGTAGATATGGTCAGCGGCTATTTCGACAGCATCGAAGCCACCGCCGAAAACCGCGAGTTCCGTTCCGCCACCGGCACCTACAAGGGCAAGCGCTTCACCGTGCTCAGCACCGGCATCGGTTGCGACAACATCGACATCGTCCTCAACGAACTCGACGCCCTGGCCAACATTGATTTCCAAACCCGCGACGACAAGCCCGAGCACCGCACCCTCAACATCGTGCGCATCGGCACCTGCGGCGGCATGCAGCCCCACACGCCCGTAGGCACCTGCATCGTCAGCGAGATGTCGCTGGGCTTCGACGGCCTCCTCAACTTCTACGGCCGCCGCGAAGAAGTCTGCGACCTCGCCTTCGAGGACGCCTTCCTCCGGCACATGCACTGGACGGGCTATCAGTGCATCGCCCACCCCTACACCGTCCACGCCGACGAAGAACTCACCGCCCGCGTCTGCGGCACCGACTTCGTGCGCGGCATCACCATTGCCTGCGGCGGATTCTACGGCCCCCAGGGCCGCCGTCTGCGCGCCCCGCTGGCCGACCCCGAGGCCAACGACAAAATCCGCGCCTTCCGCTACTCCGCACCCGACGGACAGGAAAAATGCTTCACCAACTTCGAAATGGAAAGCAGCGCCGTGGCCGGCCTTTCCCGCCTCCTGGGCCATAAAGCCACCACCGTGTGCCTCGTCATTGCCAACCGCTATGCCAAGGAAGCCAACACCGACTATCACGGCGGCATGGAAGGCCTCGTTTGCAAGGTGCTGGATAGAATTTAGCACCCCCGCAACCCACAAATATGCAAAAAAGTGATGCAAAGGCTTGGCCAATTCAAAAGAAAGCCGTACTTTTGCATCCGCTTTCGCGCAGAAAGCCCAACAAACCGACCATTACACAGTTATTAGTTACCAACATTTAACTGATTACTAATTTATAGCTATAAAAAGAAACAATGAAAAAAGGAATTCACCCCGAGAACTATCGTCCCGTCGTATTCAAGGATATGAGCAACGGCGATATGTTCCTCACCCGTTCCACTTGCAAGACCACTGAGACAGTGGAGTTTGAAGGCGAGGAGTACCCCGTTGTGAAGATTGAAATCTCCAACACCTCTCACCCCTTCTACACCGGCAAGAGCAAGCTCGTCGATACTGCCGGTCGCGTGGACAAGTTCATGAGCCGCTACGCCCGCAGCACGAAGAAGTAATTCTCCGCGGTTCAGCAAAGACATTCAGAGGTCCTTCCCCAATACGCGTAGGGGAAGGACCTCTTTGTTATTATATATAGGCAGGTTCTATAAATTAGTTTTCAATTCATTCATGATAGCATTCTATACTCGGCCGCTTTTGGTATCTTCTCTCGTATCTTCCTTTCTTTCATTTAGTCACGTAGCCCGCTACGCTCCTGCATGAAAGAAAGAAATCTTCTTCGGAAGAGCCGCAAAACCGGCACGAGCTAATTTATAGAACCTACCTATAAGGTGTGGCGACGAGGACAGGGGGAGGGCCGTCACCGGGGAGGGACCGCGCCACTTACACCTTTACTTTAACTGGGCGCACAAAGCGGTTTTTTTGAAAGTGTAAAATATCTTGACAAAACGAAAAAAGGAGAAATCGTGGTGTTGTGCGGCCTAAATGCACCCTTAGGCGAAAAACGCGCACCGGTCCCTCATTTTTTTCTCCGCCCCCCCTCCTTCATTTTTCCGATAGCCCTTTTAATTTTGCGTAAAAGGGACATCGGAAAAATTAAAAGGGACATCGGACAAACCGAATGGGCTATCGGTTCAACTGAAAGGGCTTTAGTTTTAACTAAAAGGGGATTAGTTTTTGCTAAAGGGGACAAAATTCCGAAAAAAATCGCGAATTTCTTATCTCCCGACGGCCATTTTTCGCGCTTAAAAGCGGATATAGCGCGCCCAAAAGAATTTCCGCAAAAACTCTTCAGGAGTTAAGCGTCTATAAATGAGCCGTGTTACGGCGTCCTTCATTTTCGCATTTTTCGCGTCCGACGGCACGGGCGGACGGCTACACGGCCAAAAATCGCCAAGAAAACGCACGAAAAGTGTAAAATATCTTGACACGGCGCACACAGTTACGGCGGCGAAAACGATGGCGGGCACCCTTGCGCGAGGGAGGCCTTCCCTCCTACTCTTCAAAAAGGACAGTCGTGCGGGTGACGGCGCTGGAGGTCTCGCGCCCGATTTCCTCCTCGCTGATTGCCGTCAGCGGGTGCATACCGGCGAGGGCCAGGGAGAGCACGCTGAACTTCGCGGGAGCCACGGCGGATATGAGTGCCGCCATTGAGGCTCCCGTCGTGATGACGTCGTCGATGAAAAGGGGATGATGCAGGCCCTCGCCCCGCATGACGGCCTGACGATAGGAGGCAGTAGGCGAAAAGGCCCCTTCAACGTTGTTGCGGCGCTCCTCGGCGGTGAGGCGCGTCTGGGAGATGCGGAAAGAGGTGCGCTCGGCCACGTCGGTGCGGACGGGAATGCCCGTGACGGCGCTGATGCCGCGGGCGAGTTGTTCGCTCTGGTTGTAGCCGCGCTGTTTCTGGCGCTCGGGCGTCAGAGGCATGGGGATGAGGGCGTCGGCATCGGCGAAGAAACCGCGCGGCTGCAGTTCGCAGGCCATCCACTGGCCGAGATGGAAGGCGAGTTGCGGCCGGCCGTGATACTTTATCTCCATGAGGAGTTGCGCCACGAGCGATTCGGGACGATAGCGCAGGAGACTGGCGGCGCGCACCACCATGCCGCAGGGGGCGAAGAGGCGCGTGAGGCCGTTGTCGTCGAAGCGTGTGAGGCGCACCGGCTCCATGGCTTCCCGGCACGCGGGACAGATGTAGCACCCCTCGCCTACGATACGGCCGCAGACGGCACAGGTGGGCGGTATCAGCACATGGAGCAGGCTATGGCCCAGGCTGCGGAGAGAGGAGAGGAGTGACGGCATGGAGAAATCTGGACTTTTGTGATGCAAAAGTAAAGTTTTTTGGCGAGATTGCCGTTTGGAATAAGCAAAATTATGGTTTAGAGGGCAAAAAGTATGAAAAAAGTGGTAGAAAGTCTTGGCCGCGTTGTGGGAAAGTAGTACTTTTGCAGTCGCGTTTAGCCTAACGGCTGGCTTTGGCACCTAAAAATCCGAGTGAGAGCGAGCGCATCACCCCCGCGCACATTCCATACTTCTCCCACTTACGCTTCGCCCGGAACACGCCATAGGCCGGCATACGCTCGGTAGGACATCGCGCCCTATAATTTTTATAAAAAAGAAAAGATAGCAATGTCTAAAATTTGTCAAATCACCGGAAAACGTGCCATGATTGGCAACAACGTTTCACACTCTAAGCGTCGTACCAAGCGCGTGTTTGATGTGAACCTTTTCACCAAGAAGTTCTACTATGTAGAGCAGGACTGCTGGATCAGCCTCAAGATTAGCGCTGCCGGCCTTCGCATCATCAACAAGATCGGTCTTGACGCCGCACTGAACCAGGCTGTTGCCAAGGGTTACTGCGACTGGAAAGATATTAAAGTAATCGGCTAAACTCTAAGGAAAAGACTATGGCAAAGAAAGTAAAAGGTAATCGCGTGCAGGTCATCCTTGAGTGCACCGAAATGAAGGAGAGCGGTCTCCCCGGCACCAGCCGTTATATTACCACCAAGAACCGCAAGAACACTCCCGAGCGTCTGGAGCTGAAGAAGTACAACCCCATTCTGAAGCGCATGACCATCCATAAGGAAATCAAATAACCACTAAAGAAAACAGTACACTATGGCAAAGAAAGCAGTGGCTACCCTGCAGTCCGGTAGAACCGAAGGCCGCAGTTACACGAAGGTCATCAAAATGGTGAAGAGCCCCAAGACCGGCGCTTACATCTTCGACGAACAGATGGTTCCTAACGACGCCGTTAAGGACTTCTTCAAATAAGTAACAGCTGAAACATATAAGATAAAAAAGCAGCTATGAAAAGAACATTCCAGCCCCACAATCGCAAGCGTAATAACAAGCACGGTTTCCGCCAGCGCATGCTGACCGCCAACGGTCGCCGCGTACTGGCCGCACGCCGCGCCAAGGGTCGTAAGAAACTCACCGTATCCGACGAAGTTCACGGCAAGAAGTAATACGCACCGCTCAGAAAAGTACAAAAAGTACACTTATCATAACGAGAAGCGAAGATTTCAGCGCAAATCTTCGCTTCTCTCGTTTTTTTGTTGTAACTTCGCAGCCGAAATGGAAAACGAAAAGAATTCTACCAATATCAAGAACCCGTTTGTATGGGGCAACTGCCTTGGCATGGCGGTCGTCTGTTGCCTTTTCGTGGTAGGCTCATTATTCTTTATAAGATATTACACCCACCACAACGAGAACATTGCCGTCCCCAACCTCCGCGGTCTGAGTTTCGGCACAGCACTTGACAAAATGGAGAGCCTCGGGCTGGAAATAGAGGTGACCGACTCGGGATACGTACGCACACTTCCCCCCGACGCCATCCTTGAGCAACAAATCAGGCCCGGCATAGAAGTAAAGACCGGCCGCGTGATATACGTTACAGTCAACTCGCCCAATTCGCCTACGATAACCATGCCCGACCTTGCCGACAACTGTTCCCTGCACGAGGCTCGTGCTCGCCTCACAGCCATCGGTTTCCGCCTCGCACCAATAGAATATATTGCCGGCGAGCGCAACTGGGTGTATGCCATCAAGGTGCGCGGCAATAATGTCGTAGCCGGGCAGCGCGTACCGGTAGATGCCCCCGTCACTATCGTTGTGGGGGACGGAAACGTGGAAGAGGAATACAACGGCTACGGAGACTTGGAAGACTATCTCTATGGCATTGACGAAGGGGGAGACTCGCTCGTTGAAGATATCTTCTTCTAAAAAAACTTCTTTTTCTCTTGCACGCAGATGGAGGACGCCACCCACAAGCAGATGATAGACGACGAAATGGAACTGGACGAGCTGGAAGGTCTTCAGCCCGTCGTCTCTTCGTGTGAAGATGCCGAGAGCGCCGAGAGCGGAGAGCTCTACGAACACTTCCGCGTGGTGGCCGACCAGGGGCAGCAACTCCTGCGCGTGGACAAATTCCTCCTGGACCATCTGCGCGACACCTCCCGCAACCGCATACAGCAAGCCGCCGACGCCGGTTGCATCTACGCCAACGGCAAGCCCGTCAAGAGCAACTACCGCGTGAAGCCCGGCGACGTCGTTACCCTGATGCTCGACCGTCCGCGGCACGACACGACAATCGAGGCCGAGAACATCCCACTCGACATCGTCTTCGAAGACGACCACCTTCTCGTCATCAACAAGCCCGCCGGCCTCGTGGTGCACCCCGGCTGCGGCAACTACCACGGCACACTCGTCAACGCCCTCGCCTGGCATCTGCGCGACAACCCCGACTACGACCCCAACGATCCCGAAGTGGGACTCGTCCACCGCATTGACAAGGACACCAGCGGCCTTCTCGTCGTGGCCAAAACGCCCGAGGCCAAGACCAAACTCGGCATCCAGTTCTTCAACAAGACTTCCCGCCGCCGCTACAACGCCCTCGTATGGGGAAACTTCCAGGAAGACGAGGGCACCATCGTCGGCAACATTGGTCGCGACCCCAAGGACCGCCTTCGCATGGCCGTCTTCCCGCCAGAGAGCGAGGTGGGCAAGCATGCCGTCACTCACTACCGCGTACTGGAGCGCTTTGGCTACGTAACCCTCGTGGAGTGTTGCCTTGAGACGGGCCGCACCCACCAGATAAGGGCCCACATGCGCCACATCGGCCACCCCCTCTTCATGGATGAGCGCTACGGCGGCCACGAGATACTTTGGGGCACGCGCTCCAGCACCTACAACGCCTTTATTCACAACTGCCAGGCCCTCTGTCCGCGCCAGGCCCTCCACGCCCGCACCCTCGGCTTCCAGCACCCCGCCACCAGCGAAGAAATGGACTTCGAAGCCGCCCCACCCTCCGACATGGCTGCGCTGATAGAGAAATGGCGGAAATATATTGCGGGGGTAACAGCCTCTCCCCGTCAGAGCTGACTCCGTCACTCTGCCACCCCTCCCCGGTTGGGGAGGGAGATAATACATGTACACAATTTAAATTATTATGAATACTTGTTTGAACAATCATTTGCAAGAAGCTTCTCACTCCGCAAGAGTAACCTCCCCCTCCCTCGCAGGGGAGGGGTGTCAAGGTGGCGCAGCCAGCCTTGACGGGGAGAGGCCGCATGTTGCAATAGTCGCCGGCGGCGATTCCTCCGAGCACGATGTAAGCCTGCGCAGCGCCGCCGGCATATTGTCGTTTATGGATCAGAGCCGCTACGACTGCACTATCGTGGAGATTAGCCTCCAAGGCTGGTACGCCCACCACGAAGACCAACTCCTTCCCATCGACCGCAACGACTTCAGCTTCACCGCCGACGGCGAGAAGCACACTTTTGATTTCGCCTACATCACCATCCACGGCACTCCCGGCGAGGACGGCATCCTTCAGGGTTACTTCGACCTCATCCAGATGCCCTACAGCACCAGCGGCGTACTCGTAGAATCGCTCACCTTCAACAAGTTTGCGCTCAACGCCTACCTCCGCTCCATCCCTGGTGTCCGCGTGGCCGACAGCGTGCTCATCCGCCGCGGCCTGGCCCGCCCCACTGACGAGGAACTCACCGCCCGCCTCGGCCTGCCCTGCTTCGTCAAGCCCAACGCCGGCGGCAGCAGTTTCGGCGTGACCAAGGTCAAGACCCTCGACCAGCTCACGCCCGCCATAGACAAGGCCATGCAGGAGAGCGACGAGGTGATGGTGGAGCGCCTGATGACGGGCACGGAAATCACCTGCGGCGCCTACCGCAAAGGCGACGAGGTCGTTTGCTTCCCCCTTACCGAAGTGGCCCTCAAAGGCGTAGAGTTCTTCGACTACGAGGCCAAGTACGAAGGCAAGAGCGACGAAATCACCCCCGCCCGCATTGCCGACACCACCCGTGACCGCGTTTGGGAACTTACCCGCCACATCTATCGCACCCTTGACTGCTACGGAATCATCCGCATCGACTACATCCTCTCCGGCGAGGCCGGCAGTGAAGAAATAAACATCCTTGAAATCAACACCACGCCCGGCATGACCGCTGCCTCCTTCATTCCGCAGCAAGTACGCGCCAGCGGCACACCCATCAGCGAGGTTCTTTCCGACATTATCGAAGGCCGCCTATGAGCACTCCCTCAAAATTCGCCGAGATACGCCCCTACGACGAGGGCGAGGTGCAAGGCGCACTCAAGGAACTCCTGGCCGACCACCAGTTCCGCCGCGTGCTGAAGGCCCAAGTCCCCTTCATGCCCCTGTGGGCCACCACGGGACTTATCCGCCTGCTCACCCTCGGCATCAAGTCGCCCACGCAATTTCAGAAGCGGCTCATGAAACCCGTGGTGAAATATGTCGCCCGCAAGACGTCAGCAGGCATCGCACTACAAGGCTCACCGTTGCCGGAGAAAGAGGGCAACTACCTCTTCATGAGCAACCACCGCGACATCGTCCTCGATTCCGCCTTCCTCGCCGTGCTTCTTCTCAAGAACGGCAACCCTACCACCTGCGAGATTGCCATCGGCGACAACCTCCTTATATACCCCTGGATACGCACCATCGTACGCATCAACAAAGCCTTCATCGTGCGCCGCTCCCTCTCGCCCCGCGAGATGTTCAAGAGCAGCCAGCTCATGAGCGAATACATCCACTATGCCATCACCCATAAGCGTGAAAACATCTGGATAGCCCAGCGCGAAGGCCGTGCCAAGGACTCCGACGACCGCACCCAGGAGGCCGTGCTCAAGATGCTCTCCCTGGGCGCTGCCGACAAACTGGCCGACACACAGAAAGCCGACACCGACGGACACGCCGCCAAACCGTCACTGCCCGCGCTCCTCAAGCCGCTCAACATCGTGCCCCTCACCATAAGTTACGAGTACGACCCCTGTGATTACCTCAAGGCTGCCGAGTTCCAACTCAAGCGCGACAACCCCGCCTGGCGAAAGTCCACCAAAGACGACCTCACCAGTATGGGCACCGGCATCAAGGGCGAGAAAGGACGCATCGTCTATCACACATCGCCCTGCATCAACACCTGGCTCGACGAGTATGCCGACCTATCCCCCGCACAGTTCTACGAGGCCGTGGCCAAGCGCATTGACCGCAACATTCATCAGCACTACACCCTTTACCCCGGCAACTACATCGCCCTCGACCTCCTTGAAGGCACCCGCGCCAACGCCGAGCACTACACGCCCGCCGATGAAGAGCGCTTCAACGCCTACCTCGCCGGCCAGCTCGCCAAGATAGACATCCCCGACAAGGACGAAGCCTTCCTCCGCGAGCGCATCCTCACGATGTATGCCAACCCCGTGCGCAACCAGCGCGCCGCACGCAAGCCTGACGCCATCCGCTCATAGCGTCGGCACACGTCGCGAAGGACAATTTCCTGCGTCGGTTGTGTCGGTTGCGTCAGCCGTAATCACTCCTTTCTTCATTATACAACCGCGCCGCCAAGTATTTCTCTGGCGGCGCGTTTTTTTTATGGTAGGTTCTATTAATTAGCTCGTGACGGTTTTTGGCTCTTCCGCAGTAGATTTCTTTCTTTCATAAAGGAGCGTAGCGGGCTACGTGACTGAATGAAAGGAAGGAAGATACAAGAGAAGAGACCAAAAGCGGCCGAGCATAGAAAACTACCCGAAATGAAAGAGAAAACTAATTTATAGAACCTACCTTATAAGTTTCCAGTAAAAAAGAAACAGACGAAAGCACCGGCAGTGCCGAAGTCGCTGTTCTTAGTCGGCATTTAGTCATCATGGCCACAGCTGTGACCGATATGCGTCACAACTGTGGCCAAGTATGCGTCACAACTGTGGCCAAGTATGCGTCACAGCTGTGGCCAAGATGACCGTGTCGGCGAAAGCGCTGGAAGGAACCGCATTAAGAGCCTGAAAATCTGGCTTGTCAGCAGGTAAAGCGCCTATGGTGTAACAGGAGGCGCGGATTTCATGAAGGGCAGGCCTCTTTCGGGGTTGTTAAACTACTTCGCGGAGAGCCCGTGCCACTGACCGTACACCTATAATATATATATACGCGCGCGAGGGGATATGTAGGAGGAAAAGAGCGTGTGGGAATGGCGCGTTAAACCCACTTTTTGCTATCTCGGAGTTTACAAAACAGGGGCGGAAGTAAAAAAAACATAAAAAAGTAGGGTGCCGTACGCGCGTGTATAAGAAAAAAGTGGTACTTTTGCGCTCCGAATGGGCTACTATGCCCATGAATCGACGTGTAAATACTCAATCAACTATAATAATAACAATTAAAAAACAACTACAATGCCTACAATTCAACAGCTTGTAAGAAAGGGCCGCAGCGTAGCCGCAGACAAGAGTAAGTCTCCCGCGCTCGACGAATGCCCCCAGCGCCGTGGCGTCTGCGTGCGTGTTTATACCACCACGCCTAAGAAGCCTAACTCGGCCATGCGTAAGGTAGCCCGTGTGCGCCTTACTAACGGTAAGGAGGTGAACTCCTACATTCCCGGCGAAGGCCACAACCTGCAGGAGCACAGCATCGTGCTGGTGCGCGGCGGTCGTGTGAAGGACCTCCCCGGTGTACGTTATCACATCGTCCGCGGTACGCTCGATACCGCTGGCGTGGCCAACCGCCTGCAGCGCCGCTCCAAGTACGGCGCCAAGCGTCCCAAGGCCGCTAAGAAGTAAACTTTAAGTTAACCCTTTGGTTTGCACGGTTGAGTAAGCGTCCGACGGGAAGCTGAAGACTTGCAGCCACAAAAACCAAAAACCACACAACAATGCGTAAAGCAAAACCTAAGAAGCGCGTGATCCTTCCCGATCCCGTGTATGGCGACCAGAAGGTCTCCAAGTTTGTGAACCACCTCATGTATGACGGCAAGAAGAACATCTCTTACGAGATTTTCTATCATGCCCTCGAAATCGTTGGCGAGAAGATGCAGAGCGAAGAAAAGAGCGCCCTGGAAATCTGGAAGGACGCCCTGAATAAGGTCACCCCTCAGGTGGAAGTAAAGAGCCGCCGCATCGGTGGTGCCACTTTCCAGGTGCCTACTGAAATCCGCGCCGACCGCAAGGAGAGCGTCAGCATGAAGAACCTCATCAACTTCGCCCGCAAGCGCGGCGGCAAGACCATGGCCGACAAGCTCGCAGCCGAAATCATGGACGCCTACAACGAACAGGGCGGCGCCTACAAGCGTAAGGAAGACATGCACCGCATGGCCGAGGCTAACCGCGCCTTCGCTCACTTCCGCTTCTAATTCAAAAATCAGTGATCGTGCAAAATTAGCAAATGCTTCCCACAGAGAACGCATTTGCTAATTTTTCCACGCTTACAACACCAAGAAACAAAAAAATGGCAAAGCAAGATCTGCATTTGACTCGTAACATCGGCATCATGGCTCACATCGATGCCGGCAAGACTACCACCTCCGAGCGCATCCTCTTCTACACGGGTAAGACCCACAAGATTGGTGAGGTGCACGAAGGCGGCGCCACCATGGACTGGATGGAGCAGGAACAGGAGCGCGGTATCACCATTACCTCCGCTGCCACCACTGCCTTCTGGAAGTACAACGGCACTCAGTACAAGTTCAACCTCATTGACACTCCGGGACACGTTGACTTCACCGCCGAGGTGGAGCGTTCACTGCGTGTGCTCGACGGTGCCGTGGCCGCCTACTGCGCCGTAGGCGGCGTAGAGCCCCAGTCCGAGACCGTATGGCGTCAGGCCGACAAATACAACGTGCCCCGCATCGGCTACGTGAACAAGATGGACCGCTCCGGCGCCGACTTCTTTGAAGTGGTGCGCCAGATGCACGAAGTGCTGGGCGCCAACCCCTGCCCCCTCGCAGTGCCCATCGGCGCAGAGGAAACCTTCAAGGGCATCGTGGACCTCATCACGATGAAGGCCATCATCTGGCACGACGAGACCATGGGCGCTGAATACAGCGTAGAGGAAATCCCCGCCGACCTCGTTGACGAGTGCAACGAATGGCGCGCCAAACTCGTAGAGACCGCCGCTGAGCAGGACGAAGCCCTCATGGAGAAATACTTCGAGGACCCCGACTCCCTCACCAACGAGGAAATCATCGCCGGCATCCGCAAGGGCACCCTCGCCCTCAACATCGTGCCCATGACCTGCGGCAGCTCCTTCAAGAACAAGGGCGTGCAGACCCTCCTCGACTACGTCTGCATGTTCCTCCCCAGCCCCCTCGACACCCCCGCCATCGTTGGCGTCAACCCCGAGACCGGTGAAGAAGAGGAGCGTCGCCCCGACGAGGACGACAAGACCTCTGCCCTCGCCTTCAAGATTGCCACCGACCCGTATGTGGGCCGTCTGACCTTCTTCCGCGTATATTCCGGTAAGATTGAGGCCGGTTCCTACGTATATAACGTACGCTCCGGCAAGAAGGAGCGCATCAGCCGCATCTTCCAGATGCACTCCAACAAGCAGAACCCCGTTGAGGTCATCGGCGCTGGCGACATAGGTGCTGGCGTAGGCTTCAAGGACATCCGCACCGGCGACACCCTCACCCAGGAGGGCGCTCCCATCATTCTGGAGAGCATCACCTTCCCCGATCCCGTTATCGGTATCGCCGTGGAGCCCAAGACCCAGAAGGACCTCGACAAGCTCAGCAACGGCCTCGCCAAGCTGGCAGAAGAAGACCCCACCTTCACCGTGAAGACCGACGAGCAGAGCGGCCAGACCGTCATCAGCGGTATGGGCGAGCTGCACCTCGACATCATCATCGACCGTCTGAAGCGCGAGTTCAAGGTAGAGTGCAACCAGGGCAAGCCCCAGGTTAACTACAAGGAAGCCATCACCAAGACCGTCAACCTGCGCGAAGTCTATAAGAAGCAGAGCGGTGGTCGCGGTAAGTTCGCCGACATCATCGTCAACGTCGGTCCCATCGACGAAGACTACGACTGGAAGGAGAACGGACCCCTGCAGTTTGAGAACAAGGTCACTGGCGGTAACATTC
>JAZRYH010000028.1:0-31623 GCA_045600685.1 Alloprevotella sp.
ACAGGGGCCTCCCCTTGCCCACAGCAAATCCCTTCCGCTACTATTCCATAGACTTCGCAGAACGTCAGGACGGGAGTTTAATACTCATCCTCATTCCAAAGGAAGTCGTCCTTTTGAGGATAATCGGGCCATACGTCTTCAATGGTCTCGTAGATTTCGCTTTCCTCTTCCAGTTCCTGAAGATTCTCAATAACCTCAAGAGGACAGCCAGAACGCTGGGCATAGTCCAGCAGTTCGTCCTTGGTGGCGGGCCAGGGCGCGTCTTCAAGGTAGGTAGCCAGTTCAAGTGTCCAATACATAGTACAAGGGTTTATAAATGGTTTGTATCGAGTGTGAAGGAAGGGGAAAAAAGAGGCCGGCAGCCGCTTTTCCCTTCTTTTGGGCGGCAAAGATAACACATTATATTTAATAACGCGCACGCGAAAGGCTACTTTTTGCAACTTTTTTTATTATTTTGTGACGAATTGTGAGTTTTATCCTTCATTTTATCAAAACATTTGCTTAAATTTGCGGGCGGAAACGGGATGCTGCGACTGCCCTGCGGTCTCACACTCCCCTACCGCATCACGCTACAACTTTTAACTTTTAATTTTTAATTTGTAACTTTTAATTTATACTATGTCTTGGTTTCAATCTCTCCCCACTCTCTTGCAAACCTTCTGGGGCATTGCAATTCTCTTCAGCACGTTCTTCATCCTGCAGAACATTATGACGTTCATCGGCATCGGCGATGCTGACGGTGCCGACGCCGGCGGCCTTGACGCCGACACCTCCGGCGCCGACCTCTCCGACGGCGGCCACGCCCTGGGCGCCGGCGGCGTGTGGGAACTCTTCAGCGTGCGCAACTTCATCAACTTCATGCTGGGCCTGGGCTGGGGCGGCGTGTGCTTCTACAACCTCGTGGAAAGCACCACGGCCATTGTCCTCATCAGTCTCGCCACCGGCCTCGCCTTTCTCCTGCTCTTCGCGCTGCTCTGGAAACTTATGTTCCGTCTGGAGAGCGCCGGCAACTACGACATCCGCGATGCCGTGGGCGTAGTGGGCGACGTGTATCTCCGCATCGGGCCCTCGCGCAGCCGTGCCGGCAAGGTGCAAATCAGTCTGGGCGGCAGCGTGCACGAATTTCAGGCTTACACCGATGCCGAAGAGGAACTCCCCAGCGGCACGAAGGTGCGCGTGGAGGAAGTGCTGGGAAGCGACAGCGTGTTAGTTGAGAGGGTATAACCACAGCCCCCGCCCCGCTCCCCCAAGGGGGAGTGCCTCGCTGCGCTCGTGTCCGTCTGCGGCGGAGATACCCTTGAGCGATAAACTTTTCTCTTTTAATTTTTAATTTTTAACTTTTAATTTTTTATATGGAACCGTACATTTTCGTCATCATTGCCGTCGTGGCCTTCGGCCTCGTTGTCGGCTTTCTGAATCGCTACCGTCGCTGTCCGTCGGACAAGATTCTCGTCATTTATGGCTCACGCGGTGTGGGCAAAAGCGCCAAGTGCATCCACGGAGGCGGTAAGATGGTGTGGCCCATCATTCAGGACTACCAGTACCTCAGCCTCACGCCCATCGGCATCGACGCTAACCTCACCAGCGCCCTCTCCAAACAGAACATTCGCGTGGACGTGCCCTGCCGCTTCACCGTGGGCATCAGCACCGACCCCGACACTATGCTCGCCGCAGCCGAGCGACTCCTCGGTCTCTCCTCCGCACAGATTCAGGAACTGGCCCGCGACATCCTTTTCGGTCAGTTGCGTCTCGTCATTGCCACGATGAGCATTGAGGAACTCAACTCCGACCGCGACAAGTTCCTTGAAGCCATCACTGCCAACGTGGAGGTGGAACTCAAGAAGATAGGCCTGAAACTCATCAACGTGAACGTCACCGACATCAAGGACGAGAGCGGCTACATCGAGGCTCTCGGCCAGGAGGCTGCCGCCAAGGCTATCAACGAGGCCAAGGTGCGCGTGGCCGAGCAGGACAAGTTCGGTGAGATCGGTAAGGCCGACGCCATGCGTGAGACCCGTATCCGTACCGCCGAGGCCAACGCCGCCGCCGTGCGCGGTGAGAACGAAGCCAAGGTGGCCATCGCCCAGAGTGATGCCGACCGCCGCGAGGCCGAGGCCGAGGCCCAGCGCAAGGCCACGGCTGCCGAAAAGGTGGCAGAGGCTGCCGCCAAGGAGGAAGCCTACGCCGCCGAGCGCAAGGCCGAAGAAGCCCGTGCCGAGCGCGAACGCAGCACGCAGAACGCCGACGTGCTCGTAAGCCAGCAGATTGAAAAGCAGCGCCTCGTCATTGCCGCCGAGGCTGAAGCCGAGCAGAAGCGCGTGAATGCCAAGGGTGAGGCCGATGCCATATACGCTAAGATGGAGGCTGAGGCCAAGGGTCTCTACGAAATCCTCACCAAGCAGGCACAGGGCTACGACAAGATGATACAGGCCGCGGGCGGCGACGCCACGAAGGCCTACACGCTGCTCCTCCTGGAGAAACTCCCCGAACTCGTCAAGACGCAGGTGGAGGCCATCAAGGGCATCAACATCGACAAGGTCACCGTATGGGATTCCGGTCAGGGTGGCGACGGCAAAGGCTCCACGGCCGGCTTCGTAAGCGGGCTGATGAAGAGCGTGCCGCCCCTCAACGAACTCTTTGACCAGGCCGGCCTTGCCCTGCCCGAGTACCTCGCCAAGAAGAAGGAGGCTGAAGCCCCCGAGGCTGAGGAGAAGTAATCCGCAGTCCTCCCTCTGCAAGAATGACATCAGCCGCACGGGCATCGTCTCGTGCGGCTGATTTTTCGTAAGGCTTTATTAATGATATTTCCACAATTGTGGAAAATAGAGAAGAAGGGGGATTGGGAATTCTATGAGGGAAATCAGTGCTTTTCGGCCAGCATCTGTCGTACTTCGCGGAGGGGCTGCATGACGAAGTCGCGCTCAAGCATACGGGGATGGGGGATGGTGAGGCGGTGGCCGGGGATGACTTCTTCGTTATCCACGTGGAGGTCGCCGAGAAGGAGGATATCGATGTCGATAGTGCGGTCGGGGTGATGGCCGCCGTGCGATTTTTCCGTGCGGCCCAGCCGGCGCTCTATGTCCTGCGTCACGGCGAGGAGGCGGGCGGGCGAAAGGGTGGTGCGGAAGGCGGCTACGGCATTGAGGAAGCGGTGGGGTGAGGTCATATCCACGGGAGCCGTGTCAATGAAAGAGGATACGGCGAGCAAGGAGCCTACCTCGTCCTGCAAGAGGGCGAGGGCGGCGCGAAGGTTGGCGGCGCGGTCGCCGAGGTTGGAGCCGAGGGAGAGGAAAAGGAGCCCCCCTCTAACTCCCCCGAAGGGGGGAGGACTGCATTTTGGGTCTTGCTGCGCTTGGAGTTTTCTTCCCTCAAAAAGAGAAGTGCTATGAGGGCTATTCATCGCTCTTAAAGCTCTCCCCCCTCGGGGGAGGTGGAGGGGGTCTTTACTTTTCTCACGAAGGCGTAGTCGAGCTGGCGCTTCTCGAGGTTGGCGCGTGCCACGCGGATGACGAGTTTGTCGCCGAGTGAGAAGCGGTGGTGCTGGCGACGGCCGACGAGGCAGAAGTTCTTCTCGTCGAACTCGTAGTAGTCGCCGTCGAGGTCGCGGATGGGCACGAGGCCTTCGCAGTGGTTGTCGTCGCACTCCACGTAGAGGCCGAACTCCGTGACGCCGCTGATGGTGCCCTCAAACTCCTGGCCGAGGCGGGCACCCATAAACTCTACCTGCTTATACTTGATGCTGGCACGCTCGGCCTGGGCGGCGAGTTGCTCCATCTCGGAGGAATGCTCGCAGAGGTTCTCGTACTTGGTGGCGGAGACGCTGCGGCCGCCGTCGAGGTAATGCGTGAGAAGACGGTGAACCATAAGGTCGGGATAGCGACGGATGGGGGAGGTGAAGTGCGTGTAGTACTGGAACATCAGGCCGTAGTGACCAATGTTGTGGATGCTGTAGCGAGCCTTCATCATGCAGCGCAGGGCCACCATCTCCACAAGGGTCTCCTCCTTCTTGCCCTTCACGTCGGCGAGGAGTTTGTTGAGGGAACGGCTCACGTCGGTCTTGGTGCCTTCCGTCTTGAGTTTGTAGCCGAAGCGGGCGGTGAAGGCGCGGAGGTTCTCCATCTTCTCGGGGTCGGGTACGTCGTGGATGCGGTAGGGCAACACCTTGGGATTGCCCTTGGCGGGAGCGACGTCACTGCCACCGATATGACACTTCGCCACGCTCTCCGCCACGCTGCGGTTGGCCAGGAGCATGAATTCCTCTATGAGCCAGTGGCTCTCGTTGCTCTCTACGATGTATGTGCGCAGCGGCGTACCCTTCTCGTCGATTTCAAAGCGCACCTCAGGTCGGTCGAAGCCGATGGCTCCGCTCTTGAAGCGGCGGGAGCGAAGCTTTTCGGCGAGTTTCCATAAAGTGCGGAGGGCTTCGGTCAGTTCTCTGTTGTCCGTTGTCTGCTGTCGTTCGTCAATCACCGGCTGCACCTCCTCATAGGTGAAGCGGCGGTCGGAGCGGATGACGGTATGGGCGAGGTGCCAGCGGACAATCTTGGCCTCGGCATCGAGAGTGAAGATGGCGCTGTAGCAGAGTTTCTCCTCATTGGGGCGGAGGGAGCAGACTAAGTTGCAGAGGTGTTCGGGAAGCATGGGGATGGTGCGGTCCACGAGATAGACGGAGGTGGCGCGGTGCAGGGCCTCGCGGTCGATGATGCCGCCCTCACGCACATAGTGGCTCACGTCGGCGATGTGGACGCCAACTTCCCAGAGGTTGTCCTTCAGGCGGCGCACGGAGAGGGCGTCGTCAAAGTCCTTGGCGTCTTTGGGGTCGATGGTGAAGGTGAGGACGTCGCGAAAGTCCTCGCGGCGGGCAATCTCCTCGCGTGTGATGCCGGGCTCGAGGCGTTCTGCGGCCTTCGTCACGGCAGCGGGATACTCGTAGGGCAGGCCGTACTCGGCAAGGATGGCATGCATCTCGGCGTTGTTGTCGCCGGTGTCGCCGAGGATGTCCACCACGCGGCCTATGGGGTTCTTGGCGCGCGAGGGCCAGTCCATAATCTCAGCCACTACCTTCTGGCCGTTGAGAGCTCCCTTGAGATTGGCACGGGGGATGAATATGTCGCGGCCCAGGCGGCGGTCCACCACGTTGAGGAAGGCGTAGTTGCGCTCCACCTCCAGACGACCCACATAGCGTTTGCCGATGACGGCTTCCTCTTCCTCGTCTTCCTCAATGTTGTCGGGGTTGAGGGCGTACACGCCGCGGGAGGGTTGCCAGAGGAACTCGGCCTCCTGCATCTCGTCGATGACATCGACGACGAGCATCTTCGTGGGGTGGTTCTTCGCGCGTATAATATTAAAAAGGTCTTTGAGGGTAAAGACCTCCTCGGGCTGACCTGCGAAGAGGTCTATGAGGAATGCGCGGACGTCCTTCTTCTTGAGGCGCCCGGTGTTGTGCTGTTCTTTCTTTTTCATAACGATAGGGATTTAGGGTTGTTATCTTGCTTGGGGAGCATACCCGCCGCTTACGCAGCGGGCACCGGACCTGTGCGTAGGGCTCTTGCTACCCGTGGGTGAGGAGCGCTGGCGCTTACTTGCCGGTGATGATTTTCTTAATGTCATGCAGACGGTTGAGCGCGTCGAGGGGCGTTAGGGAGTCGATGTCGAGCCCGAGGATGCGGTCGCGGATATCGGCCAGCACGGGGTCGTCGAGTTGGAAGAAGGACATCTGGCTGGCCGTCCCTCCATCCGCTGTCTGCTGTCCGTTGTCCGCTGTCACACTTTTGTGCACTGTGGTTTGCTCGCGCTGCTCCAGTTGGGCCAGCACCTCCTCGGCACGCTTCACTATGCCGCCGGGCATGCCGGCCAGACGGGCCACATGAATACCGAAGGAGTGCTCGCTGCCGCCGGGCTGCAACTTGCGGAGAAATACCACGCGGCCGCCGGCTTCCTTCACGCTGACGTTGAAATTGCGCACACGCTGGTAGAGGTCTGCCATATCGTTGAGCTCATGGTAATGGGTGGCGAAGAGCGTGCGGGCATGGCGTCCTTCACGCTCGTGGAGGGCCTCCACGATACTCCAGGCAATGGATATGCCGTCGTAGGTGGACGTGCCGCGACCCAGTTCGTCAAAAAGCACGAGGGAGCGCTCCGTGAGATTGTTCATAATGTTGGCTGCCTCGGTCATCTCCACCATAAAGGTAGATTCGCCCGCTGAGATATTGTCGCTGGCCCCGACGCGGGTGAATATCTTATCGACAACGCCGATGCGGGCGCTCTCGGCTGGCACGAAGGAGCCCATCTGTGCGAGCAGGGTGATGAGGGCTGTCTGGCGGAGGAGGGCGGACTTACCGGCCATGTTAGGGCCGGTGACGATGATGATTTGCTGCTGCGCCGTATCAAGCAGTACGTCGTTGGCCACATATTCCTCGCCGACGGGCATCTGCGTCTCAATGACGGGGTGGCGGCCCTGCTTGATGTCGATGACGAGGCTGTCGTCCACTACGGGGCGCACATAGCGGTTGGTGCGGGCCACGTCGGAGAGGGAGCGGAAACAGTCGAGGTCGGCCAGGGCGCGGGCATCCTGCTGAAGCGGTACGACCAGCTGGGCGGCAGCTTCGACGAGCGCGCCGTAGAGACGTGTCTCGAGGGTGAGGATTTTGTCCTCGGCGGTGAGGATTTTGTTTTCGTATTCCTTCAGTTCCTCGGTGATGTAGCGCTCGGCGCTGACGAGGGTCTGCTTGCGTATCCACTCGGGGGGCACGAGGTCTTTATAAGTATTGCGCACCTCAATGTAGTAGCCGAATACGTTGTTGTAGCCTATCTTCAGGCTCTGTATTCCCGTGCGGCTGATTTCGCGCTGCTGCATGTCGAGGAGATAATCCTTGCCGGAGGTGCTCAGGCGGCGGTAATCGTCGAGTTCGGCACTCACTCCGCTCATGATGACCTGGCCTTTTCCGATGGCCATCGGCGGCTCGGGGCATATTTCCCGCTGGATGCGCTGGCGCAGTTCGGTGCAGGGTTCCAGTTGTTCGCCGATGCGGCGGATGCTTTCCTCCTCGGCGTGGACGCAGGCGTTCTTGAGGATTACTACGGTCTCCAGGGCGGCGCGCAGTTGCTGCATCTCGCGGGGGTTGATGCGGCGCGTGGCGAGTTTGCTGACGAGGCGTTCGAGGTCGCCCACCTTGGCGAGTTCCACCTCGGCCAGTTCGGCGAATTCGGGTTCGCGGAAGAAGTATTCCACGGCACCCAGCCTCTGTTCTATCGCCTCCACCTTGCGCAGGGGGAACTGCAGCCAGCGCACCATCTGGCGACCGCCCATCGGGGTGAGGGTGCGGTCTATTACTTCGCGCAGCGAACGGCCGTCCTCGCCGCTGGTGTGGACGAGTTCGAGATTGCGGATGGTGAACTTGTCGAGCCGCACGAAGTGTTCCTCTTCTATGCGCTGCAGACGGGTGATGTGGCCCAGTTCCTTGTGCTCCGTGATTTCCAGATACGACAGGCAGGCACCGGCAGCCGTAGTGGCGGCTTTCAGGTGGTCCACGCCGAATCCCTTGAGGTTCTTCACGCCGAATTGTCGCAGCACTTTCTGGCGCGCGGTGGCCTCGTTGAAGGCCCAGTCCTCCAGTTCGAAGGTGAAGATGCGTGAGGCGAACAGTCCTTGCAGGCGACCTTTCTTGCCGCGCTCCACGAGTATTTCCTTCGGTTCGAAACCGCTGATGAGTTTGTCGATATATTCCGCCTCGCCCTCGGCCACGAAGAAGTCGCCGGTGCTCACGTCGAGGAGGGCCAGTCCCATGGCGGCCCCGCCGAAGTGTACGGCGGCGAGGAAGTTGTTCTGGCGGGCCTCCAGGGCGTTGTCACCGAGCACCACGCCGGGCGTGACGAGTTCGGTGATGCCGCGCTTCACGAGTTTCTTCGTGAGTTTGGGGTCTTCCAGCTGGTCGCAGATGGCCACGCGCCGGCCGGCCCGGATGAGTCGCGGCAGGTAGTTGTCAAGTGCGTGATGCGGGAAACCGGCCATCTCCGTGGGGGCCGATGTCTTGCCGTTGTTGCGGCGCGTCAGCGTGATGCCGAGTATCTGCGCGGCCTCTATGGCGTCCTGGCAGTAGGTTTCGTAGAAGTCGCCGCAGCGGAAGAGCAGCAAGGCGTCGGGGTGTTTGGCCTTGAGGTCGTAAAACTGCCGCATCATCGGCGTGAGTTCTTCTTTCACCATTATGATTTACAATTTACCGTTCGTAATTTACTGTTTCTGCTCTTGGAGAGACACTGCTGTGCCTTTCTTCTTTCTGCCGGCGGCATACACGGCCCAGCCGAAGAGTAGCACGATAATGCCGATGGCACCGTAGGCCACGTAGCTCGTAATGCTTACGGACTTCGGGCGGAACTCCATCACCACTTCATGCTTGCCGTTGGGCACCCGCAGGGCCCGCAGCACGTAGTTCACGCGGCCGAGGTCGGCCTCCTTACCGTCGATGGTGGCAGTCCACCCGGGGTAATAGATTTCGCTGAAGACGAGCAGGCCGCCGCCCTTCGTCTCCACTGAGTAGTGCAGTTCGTTGGGCTCATACTGCGTCAGCGTGGCGCTGCCGTTGCCCAGACCGCCTTCCAGTTCATCCTTGAAGCGGCGGTCGGCCACGGCTTGCTTCTTCGTGTTGAGGCGGCCCAGGGCTTCCAGTTCCTGGTCGGCATTGTCCACGAAGTTGAGTTCATCCACGAACCACGCGTTGCCGTTGGCGTAGAGGTTGGGCATGGGGTAGTTGCCTCCCTGGCCCACGATGTAGTATTTACAGTTCAGCATGTTCAGCACCGGCGTAATGCTGTCGCCCGGCACTTTCTCCATGATGTTCTTAAAGGGATCCTGAGCGCTGTCGTTCATTTCTTCCCACGCTGCATTGATGCTCATCATCACGGCCTGTCCTTCTTTTCTCAGGTAGCGGTCGATGAGGTCCTGATAGCGGTGGAGTTTTGCGGCATGGTAGCCGCCGATGCTCTTATGGTGATACGACGTCTGGTTACTTGTCTCGTTGAAGGTGTCGGTGGCGAGGTTCATCACGCGATAGTTCTTGTCCGTATCGCGCAGGATGT
Organism: Alloprevotella sp.; assembly: GCA_045600685.1. Classification (GTDB taxonomy): domain Bacteria; phylum Bacteroidota; class Bacteroidia; order Bacteroidales; family Bacteroidaceae; genus Alloprevotella. Next base: position 9,076 of record JAZRYH010000028.1, read on the forward strand.
ATTCGTCGGCCATACTCTTCTGGTCGTACTTTTGTGTTTGTCCCAAGGGGTCGGTAAAGCTCTCGTCGTTGAGGTACTTCTTGTCCTCCGCCCACAGGTCGGCGAGACACAGCACGGCCACCAGGCCGCAGCCTACGATATAGGGCCATTTCTTGTCGGCCTTCTCTTCCTTTCTCTTCGACATCAGGTATTTCGCAAGCGCTATCACGCAGAGTCCCAGCAGTATGATAAGGAGACTTCTCCCTGCCGAAGCGCTCACTACGCTTCCGCGCATCTCGGCTATGCCGTCAAGGAAGCCCTGCAACTGGTCGGCGGGCACGAACTCCTGCAGTGCCGTAGCGGCGCGCTCCTCGGCTGCGCTCAGGCATCGGCCGGGAGACACCATCAGCCACAGACACGGCAGCACGGTCATCGCGCCGGCGAATATCACGCCCACCTTGCCGCGCACGCTGCCCCACAGGTCTTTCCACTTCGTCTGCAACAACTCGGCCAAGGCCAGCATGGCCAGCAGAGGTATGGTGAACTCGGCAACGACGAGCGCCGAACTTACCGTCCTGAACTTGCTGTACATCGGCAGCACGTCTATGAAGAAGTCCGTCACGGGCATCATGTTCTTGCCCCACGCCATCAGCAGCGAGAGCACCGTGCTGAGCAGCAGCGCCCACTTCAGCGGGCCTTTCACGATGAACAGGCCCAGGAAGAACAGGAAGAGCACGAAGGCGCCCACATACACGGGCCCTACGGTGAAGGGCTGGTCGCCCCAGTAGGTCATCAGGCCGGGCATGGGCGCGTCTTCCTTCAGTTTGGGCATAGCCTCCTGCACGCTAAAGGCATTGGCCATAAAATTCTCAAAGCCGGGCCTTGCCTGCCATTCTTCCTTGATGCCGCCCTGCTGGTCGAGAATGGCGCCGGAGCCGCCGCCCTTGTAGTCGGGCACGAGTAGCGTCACGGTCTCGTCAACGCCGTAGCTCCACGCCGTGATATAGTCGCGCGTCAGGCCGCCCGTCTCCTGCGTGCCGCCGGCCGTCTTCCGGGCCTTCAGCTCGCTCTTTCCGCGCAGCGACTCCTTACTGTATTCATACGTGTGATACAGGTTGGGCAGATTGGCCGCTACACCTATCAGGCCGCCCGCTACGATGCAGCCCGTGGCCTTCGCCCACTTGCCGATGGCGCAGTACTTGCGATTTGCCGGACGCAGGGCATCCACAAGGTAGCACACCACCACGAGCGCCATCACGAAGAGGAAATAGTACGACATCTGCACGTGGTTGCACAGAATCTGAAGCGCCGTGAACAAAGCCGTGACGGCCGTGCCCCAGCGCAGCTTGCCGCGGTAGCACAGCACGAGGCCCGCTATCGTGGGCGGGATGAAGCCCAGCGTGTTCACCTTCCAGATGTGGCCGGCGGCAATGATTATCAGGAAATAACTGGAAAAGGCCCACGCTATGGCGCCTGCGGCACTCAGCCACGGCTTCTTCCTGAGCACGCGCATCAGCAGATAGAATCCTGCCAGATACAGGAACAGGTAGCCGCACGCGCCGTCCATGCCAAGGTGCAACACCTTCGACACGGAGGTCAATACCGTCGTCGGACCGTAGCTCGGCGATATCTGATACGTAGGCATACCGCTGAACATGGAGTTTGTCCAGCGCGAAGTCTCGCCCGTGGTTTCATAAAAATCCTGATTCTCATGCCCTTGGCCTATTGCAGCCAGAGAGTCATGGCCGTTGAGCACCATGCCTTCGCTCAGCGGCGTAAAGAAATAAGCCACGCTGATAAGGAGAAACGCCACAATGGCCACGATGTCGCCACTGATGTTCTGAAAAAAGCTTTTGAATGTCGTTTTCATAATGTGAGTATATAATTTCGCCCACAAAATTACACATTTTTTACGAAAAAAACGGCGAAACATTTGGCAAATAACAAATTATTCGTAATTTTGCACCCGCTTTGCGCCGATAAGGCCAAACATTTCACTCTTAATTTTTAATTTTTAATCCTTAACTTACACAATGTACTTAGATTCTGCTAAGAAGACGGAGATCTTTGGAACGTACGGAAAGTCCAACACGGATACCGGCTCCGTAGAGAGCCAGGTGGCCTTGTTCTCCTACCGTATCTCCCACCTGACGGAGCACATGAAGCGCAACCGTAAAGATCATACCACCGAACGTGCGCTTGTGCAGTTGGTAGGTAAGCGCCGCGCCCTGATGAAGTATCTCAAGGCCCGCGACATCGAGCGCTACCGTGCCCTCGTGAAGGCCCTCGGCCTCCGCAAGTAAGCTGCGAACCCGCACACAAGCTTCATCGCCCTGCTTTCCCCCGACGGAAGGCAGGGCTTCGTTTTTTCTTATTGCTGTCCGGTAAAAGTGAAATTTCTTAATATTGGGCTGAAAGCCCTTGATTGTATAGCCTAGGGCAGAGTGACCGAAGGGAACGCCGCCCTAGGTGCACGGCGGCCGCACTTGCGGCCGCCGCATCGCGGCATAATTGTTTCGGGGCAGCGCCCCAATGCTCTGGTCTGAAGGATAGCCCCCCCTCCGCCGCTTCGCGCCACCTCCCCCGCGGGGGGAGGGATAGTATTGGTCGTCGTACTTACGACCCTAGGGAGGCGTTCCCTTCGGTCACTCTGCCCTAGGCTAGGATGTTTCGGGCTTTCAGCCCTTTCATAGAGGGTAAGCCCCTACTATTGGTAATCACTCAAATTACCTGCTTTCTCAAGCGATACGAAAGATTAAATTCTTTTTCCCCGGACAGCAATAAATAAAAAAAGCCCCTTTGTATTCGTCCAAGGGGGAGGGGGAGAATGTAGGAGGGAAGTTAACAGTTTTACAATGAAAAGTGAACAATAAAAGTTTCTCGTCATAGGACGCCGGTGTTCGCTCTTCACTTTTTCATTGTTCACTCTTCATTACAAGCGTGTGTACTTTCCGCAGTGCGGCAATGAGGGCGGGGGCATCGCTCTGGCGTATGCGGAAATGGAGGATAGTGGACTCGGCGGTGTATTCGGGAGGGAGCATTTCGGCGCCCACGCCGCGGGCAAGGCGCATGGCTACGTCGGCATCGGGATAGGGCACTTCGGCACGGACGTCGGCCATGAGGATGCGCTCCTCGGTGGCGGCGGCGTTCAGGGCCGCGCCGGCGGCGGTCTTATAGGCCACGGCAAGGCCGCCCGTGCCGAGCTTCACGCCGCCGAAATAGCGCACGACGACGACGAGGGTCTCCGTGAGTCCGTGCGAGACGATCTGCCCGTGGATGGGCTTGCCGGCAGAACCGCCGGGCTCGCCGTCGTCCACGGCACGATAGCGCTCGCCTTCCACGCCGAGGGCATAGGCGTAGCACACGTGGCGGGCATCGTAGTACTCCCGCCGGTATTGCTCCACAAGGGATTTCACCTCCTCCTCACTGCCAGCGTGATGGGCGAAGGCGAGGAAACGCGAGCGCTTTTCAACGTAGGTGGCTGAACCTATTGATGAGAGGGTGAGAAAGTGGTCCATGGGAGAGGATGAACGATGAAACAATGAAGAATAAATTAAAGACAACAGATACAACAAGAACAACGTCTTTTAAGCTCCGGCCACAACCGGCCTACGCTTTGTTGATATAGTTGTAATTGTTGTATTTGTTGTCTTTAATAAAAAATAAACTTGTCTTTCAAAATTTTATACCGGCACTATACTGCCGTGCTGTCGGCGGGGGCTGCGCCTTCTTCCTTCGGCTTTGGCTGCGCGGCCCTTGACATGGCTGATTTCAGGGCGTCATCGGCTGCATCCTTGTAACGGCCATCGGGGTACATGCGCAGATAAGCTTTGTAGGCCTGCACGGTGTTGGCGGTCTGGGCATTGACAAACTCCAGGGAGTCTATCTTCATATCGCAAAGGCGATTGTAGTACGGGTCGTTATAGTTGGCCTTGAAATTTTGGAAGTCGCCCTTATTGCCGATGGCCTGTATCTGATACCACTCGGCCTTCATGCTCTGCAGTTTTTCCTTGCGTTCGCGCACGCTGCCGGCATAGGGGCTGTCTGGGTATTCGGCGAGGAATACGTCATAGGCCTGCACGTCCGTGCTGCCTTCCAATGCTTCGTAGGCCTGACGGTCGTCGGCAAAGCCTGCGGCCTTGTTTATGGCGTAATGGGTGAGGAATCCTGCTCCGAAACCTATAGAAAAGAGAACGAGGCAGAGGATGATTATCAGTAACTTGGTATTCTTGTCCATGATAGATAGATTTTATTTAATCGTTGGCGATGGTGGGCACGGGCTGCCAGTCGTCGGGGCAGTAGAAGATGGCCTTGACGAGGTTTTCGTCCATGGCCTTGAGTTCGCCGCTGGCGACGAGGGCGTCCATGTCGGTCTTGAACTCGTCGAAGATTTCGTCGTTCATGACGTACCAGAAGTTGCCGTAGTCGCCGATGTAGAGGGCTACGGTGCGGAGGAAGCCGAAACGCTCGAAATAGGGCCAGAGGTTGTAGCCGCTGAGGCGTGAGGTCTTGCGAATCCAGTTGAGGATGAAGGGCACGGAGTTCTCGTTGGGGTTGCTGGAGGTATCCACGTAGTTGCTCTTTACCCAGCAGCTCTCGGGGAAGCGTTTGCGCAGCTCGGTGTATTTGCCGTTCTTGTTGTTGTTCTGCACGGAGGCGATGAGCTCGTACTTGTCGGCCTCGCCCTTCTTCTCAATCTGTGAGCCGTTGGGGTCGTCGTTCTGGCGGAGGGCTTCATACCAGTCGGCGCTGAAGTCGCAGTACTTGGTGTCGGTCTTGCCGTCGGGGCGGTGCTGTGTGAAGTAGTTGTTGAGCATGATGAAGGGGGCGAGCACTTCGCCGGCATCCATCTCGTTGATGTGTATGGCGCGGCGGGGATTGTCGTCGTAGGCGGTGGCGGTGGTGTCGGCACCGGTCTGTGCGGCGGCCACTTCGCGGAGCTTGGCATTGCGGATGCTGTTGCGGTTCTTGTAGGCCAGGGAGCGGCCGCCCATCTTGGAGTTGTCGTCGCGCGCCTCGTGCTTGACGGCGGTGGCGTGCTGCTCGTAGAAGTGCTTGCGGGCTTCCGGCCAGGAGTTGATTTTGTCGGAGGTGCGGTAGCCCATGTGCGTTATATTATAATATGACTGCACGTTGTTGCTGACTTCGCCGAGGCCGCCCCAGCAGAAGTAGGGGTGCATCTGGTGCTGATGGCCCCACTCGTGGGAGAGGCCCCAGATGGCGTCGTTGTCGTTGTAGATAAGGGTCTTGCAGTTGAGCACGCGCTGCTCCTGATTGTGGTGGAAGCTGACGCCGAGGCCGCCCTGGAACATGTAGTAAGTGTAGTTGACGTAGGCCAAGGTGCGGTTGCGGGGTATGCGACCGTACTTCTCAAAGCCGAGGGAGCGGTGTTCCCACACGATGAGGCTGTCGAGCACGTTCATGTACTGGCGGTAGCCGAGGCCGGTGCCCTTGGAGTCCTTGCAGTAGTTGGCGAGGCCTTCGGCGGTCCATACGGAGTGGACGCGGGTGCCGACGACGTCCATGCAGGTGTTGCGGGCATTGACGCAGAGTTCCTTCATCTCCTTGTTGGTGAGGGAGGGATTGAGGTAGCCGTTGACGATGCCGTTGACGAAGTGTACGCGGATGTCGGGCTGGTTCTCGGCATCGTCGTCGTAGTAACGGATGTAGGCGAGGCCGTCGTAGTCGAAGGTGTAGTTGATGACGTTGACGCCGTTGTGGAGGCCGTAGGAGAAGCTTTGGGGGTCGCCGCCGTCGAAGTTGTTGCCTTCCTTGCCAGTCCACCACGCTGTGACGGCGAGGCCGGCGCTCTTGCCTTCGGGGATGCCGGCCACGATGATGGCCTGCTTGCCCTTGGTGATGTTGATACCGGTGACGCCGGCGCGCTGGTCATAGAGTTTGCCGGGGGCGTTCCAGCTGTTGGCGAGGGTTTCGAGGGTTGTGTAGCACTCGTAGTCGGCGACGCGCCACTTGGTGTCGTAGGTACCGTTGAAGAGCTGGGTGGCAAGGGCCTTGACGAAGGGATTCTCTATGGCGTCGATGTCGGCCTGCGTCACTCCGGGGCGGAGGGTGCTATACACGGGGTCGCCGAAGATGGCGTACTCGTCAGTGGCTGCCTGATTATAGGCGTAGAACTCCATTTCGGCGCAAGAGGCAAACTTGTTGGTGCCGCTCTTCACCTCGAACTGCACGGCGATGATTTTATCCTTCACGCTTTCATTGAACACGATGGTGGAGGCGGAGGAGCTTTCCTTGAAGTCGTATTCGCCGTAGGTGGTGAACTTCGTCTCGCCCTGATGCTTGATGGACACGGTGACGCGACCGAAGTTGCCGTTGTTGCCGCCACTGCTGCGGGGCACGTAGATGACGTAGTCGATGGTGGGGGCGTCCTTGAAGTTGTAGGTAAGGATGGCGGGATTGGTGGGGGTCACGTCGTTGCCGGAATAGGCGGAGTGGTAGAGCGTGTTGGTGTCGCGGTCGTAGGTGCGACTGATGGTCTCGCTGCCCTGGTGGTTGTTGTCAGTGGCGCTGGTGGGACGGATGTAAATGTCCGTGGGGGCTTCTTCCACACTTTCGTCGCGCGTCTGGGTGACGGTCATCACTTGTTTGAACTCCGAGGCGCTGCTCTTGAAGAGGACGGAGGCGGTGCGGGGGTCAGAAAGGAGGTTCTGGTCGAGATGGATATACACCGACTTACCCACCTGGCGCACTTTAGCCCAGTCGGCGTCGGTTGTTACGGTATAATCCACGTTGGCATCCACTGTGTAGCAGAGGGTGCGCTCCTGATAGTTGGCCGTGTGGCTGTTGGGCACGATGATGCGGGGCATCTGTGCCGTGGCTGTCAGAGCCGACAGCACGAAGGCAGAGAGGAATAATATCTTTTTCATAATGCTGTGCGGTCTTTATTATTTAAGGATGACTTTCTTGTTGTTGATAATGTACAGGCCACGACCGACGTTCTCTACGCGGCGGCCCTGAATGTCGTAAACTGGCGTGGTCTGCTCCGTAGCGGTTTCCACTTCGCTTATACCTTCTGCTGCGGGGTTAAGCACGGCGAAGGTGCTGGTGCGGATGACAAGTTCGGGATAGCCATCGTCAGTCATCACGCCGTAAACCTTTTTCATTTCGCGCTGGAAGGTCACCTTGCCGTTGATATTGGCAAAGTCCAGTGTCTTATTGGCTGCGCTGGCCTGCTGAAGTTCGGTTTCCGTGCCGTCGTCGGCTATTTCGTAGAAGCCGAACTTCACGCTGCTGTTGCCGCTACCGCTGCGCAGACCGGTCATGTCCACCACGTAGGCCTCGTCCTGACGCTTGTCATAGCCAGGGCTCATCGTGGCCCAGGGCAGATAGCCGCTGCCCCAGCTGGATTTGTTCATACCGGTCAGGGTGCGGATGTCAAACACGCCCTGGGGCTGATAGTTGAAGTACAGCGTGGGCTGGTAACTGGTGCGGGGGAGCGAGGAGAATGTCAGGCAGTTGTCGCCGCAGTCGTAGGCCTGCAGTTTCGTACTGGTGGGCAGAGCCACGCCGTCTATCTCGTTGTGGCTCACATCCACGACATTGAGTTGTTTGTTGGCCGAGAGTACTATGTTGCCGCTGATATTGTTGTTGCTCACGTAGAGTTGCTGGAGCGTAGCGAGCTCTTCGGGCACGTTGAGGCGGGAGAGGTTGTTGTGGCTGGCCTCTATCATCGTCAGCTCTTCGGCAGAAGATATATTGAGGGTGGTGATGCTGTTGTTGTCGGCCTTCAGTCCCAGCAGACCCGTGTCTTTCGTCAGGCTCACGCTCTTGATGCCGTTGCCGCTGATGTCCAGATAGCGCAGGTTCTCGCTGCCGTAGGTGAAAGAGGTGGATGAGAGGGGATTGTTGCTGATGTTGAGAGTCTCCAGCACGGGGTTGTTGGCGGTGGAAAGCGTCACGGCCTTCAACTGGTTGTTGGCCACGTTGAGGTCGCGCAGGTTGTTTTCCTTGCTGATGTCAATGGCCGTCAGTTCGTTGTTCTGAAGATAGAGGCTCTTCAGGTTGGGAGCGGCCGTGAGGTCAATGGCTGTCAGGCCGCAGTCCTGCGCGGCGAGCATGGTGATGGCGCGCTCCGACGTAATCGTGATGGTGCTGCCGGCTACGGTGCCTTTGGCTTCAATAATGCCGTCGGTGGCCTGCGTATAAGCCACTGTCTGCCCGTTCCCCCAGTCCACGCTGACACCCGTACGGGAATTATTCAGCATCAGGGTAAGGCTCGTGCCGGCAGCCTTACTGGTTGTCAGCACCACTGTCTGCGTGTCGGCCCAGGATGCTGTCGTGAGCACACCACACAGGAGCGTAAAGAAAAGTTTTTTCATTATTTTGTAAGTTGTTGCGTTAATATGCGCGTGAAATTGCTGCAAATTTGCACTTTTTTCACGAAATACGCAAAAAAAAGCATCCTTTTCTATGTAAATTCACAAACTTTAAGTAATTTTGCATACGAAAACCTTTTAAAACATTACAAATATGCGCGTAATTATCCAACCCGACTACGACAACCTCAGCCGCTGGGCCGCCGAATACGTGGCCAGCCGCATCAATGAAGCCAACCCCACCCCCGAGTGCCCCTTCGTGCTCGGATGCCCCACCGGCAGCAGCCCCCTCGGCCTCTACCGCAACCTCATCAAGCTCAATAAAGAGGGCAAGGTCAGCTTCCAGAATGTCGTTACCTTCAACATGGACGAGTATGTGGGCCTCCCCGAGACCCATCCCGAGAGTTACCACTCCTTCATGTGGAACAACTTCTTCTCCCACATAGACATCAAGCCCGAGAACGTCCACATCCTCAACGGCAACGCCGAGAACCTCGAAGCCGAGTGTGAAGCCTACGAGCAGGCCATCGAGGACGCCGGCGGCATCGACCTCTTCATGGGCGGCATCGGCCCCGACGGCCACATCGCCTTCAACGAGCCCTTCTCTTCCCTTGAGAGCCGCACGCGCCAGAAGACTCTCACCACCGACACCATCATTGCCAACAGCCGTTTCTTTGAGAACGACGTGAACAAGGTGCCCAAGACCGCCCTCACCGTAGGTGTAGGCACCGTGATGGACGCTGCCGAAGTGCTCATCGTATGCAACGGCCACAACAAGGCCCGCGCCCTGCAGGCCGCCATTGAGGGTCCCGTCACCCAGGCCTGGACTATCAGCGCCCTCCAGCAGCACCCCCACGCCATCATCGTGTGCGACGAAGCCGCCTGCGAGGAAATCAAGGTTGGCACGTACAAGTACTTCAAAGACATCGAGAAGGAAAATCTCTAATACCCTGACATACGTCTTACGGCCCCGCTCGAGCGAAAGCCCAAGCGGGGCCGTTTCGTTTTATCACCACGCCTGCTCCACACATTATTATATATAAGCGCGCGCGAGGCCGGAGCCGGATTGTGGATATCCTACAACAAGGCAGCCCACTTCCCAAGAAAGGCCAATAAGACCTCCTCAAAACCTTTTGCCACCCTATTGGCACTTTTTTGCCACCCTATTGGCAAAAAAATGCCAAGGGATGGCAAAAAAATGCCAAGGGCTTGCAAAAAAATGCCAAGGGCTTGCAAAAAATTGCAGTCGGCTTGCAAAAAATTGCAGTCGGCTTGCAAAATTTTCAAAACGGAGAGGAAGAAAACGGAATCAAATTACCTGTTTCGCACTTCAAAAAGAACGACTACAGGGTCTGTTCCTTGGCTATTTCAATTTAAATTAGTAACTTTGCAGCCGCATCTGTTATACACCTCCAGTAACACAAAAAGCTCACGCATGAGACGTTCTGCCCTTTTTCTCGTCTTCGCCATAGGCCTCTTGCTCCCTGCTTCAGCGCAGAAGGAGCTGAAGACGTTGCGCTCATACGTGAAGAATGGGAAAAGCAACGATGCGATAAAGGAAGCCGAACGTCTGGCCGCCGACAGCACGTGGCGCATGGAGCCAAACGTGTATGCCGCGAAATTTCAGGCGCATAAGCAGGTTTACCTCGCGCAAAACGAGAAGATGTACCTCAAGCAGAAAGCCGACACGACGGCTTACTTCTCGGCCATCCACGACATGTTTGTCTCGGCCCTGCAATGTGACAGTGCAGAGCGCTACCAGATGAAGGAAAAGAAGCGCAAGATGCGCCATCGCAGCGTGCACACCTCGCAGCTCTCCTCCCTGTTGCCCAATCTGCTGAGCGGAGCAGGTTATTTCTACAGTCACGGGCTCTATGCTCAGGCTGGCACCACGTCAAGCCTGCTGTTGAACTTGGAGAAAGACACCCTCTTTTGGGACCATGCGACAATGCCACAGATTCAGCCCCTGCAACGGCAACTGACGGCCCTCATCCACGTGCAGAGCCACTATCAGACGAAGCAATACCGCGAGATGTTTCTCCACAGCGATAAAGCCTTGAAGTATGCACCCGCATGGGGCGAAGTGATGGAGGAACTGGCCGTCGGACACCTGCAACTGGGCGACACGATGGCCTACTGCAAGATGCTGGAGGAAGCCCTCGACAGTCTGCCCGCACGCCAGACCCTCTACGACCGCCTGCGCCTACTTTATTATAAAGATAACGCGCACGAGAAACTACTTGCTGCCGCACGGCGCGTGCAGGCCGCCGACTCGCTGCGCCTCGACTGCCGTCGCGATGAGCTCGTGGCGCTATACAATCTGGAACGCTACGACGAACTGCTTGGCAGCGCCCCCACCCTGCTGGCCCTCAGCCCCGAAGACCCGATAGGACACTATTATGTAGGCATGTGCTACGTGGCAAAGGCCAAGGCCGTGCCCGTGCCGGTAAAGAGAAGCGCAACACAGAGCTACAAAAAACTCGTAGCACAGCGCAAAGGCTTTTACAAACAAGCGCGAGGCCCGCTTGAGACCTACCGCCGCCTGTGTCCCGACAAGGCTTCACACTGGGCACCGCCCCTTTACGACATATACCTCAACCTCAACCTCGGAAAAGAATTTGAGGAAATTAGCAAATATGCCAAGTAGTGCATAAGAATCTTCCGATTCTCTCCTTTACTATTCACTGTTCACTCATTTATTCTTCACTTATAAAATGCCCGACGTAGAACGCGACCTGCGCTACCTGAAACTCCTACAGCGCGACTTCCCCACCATAAGCAGCGTGACCACCGAGATTATTAACCTTGAGGCTATTCTGCACCTTCCCAAACCTACGGAGCATTTCCTCGCCGACCTCCACGGCGAGAATGATGCCTTCCAGCATGTCATCCGCACCTCCAGCGGTAACATCCGCCGCAAAGTGGAGGAGAACTTCCAGGGTGAACTTTCCGAAGAGGAGATTACCGCGCTCTGCTCCCTTATCTATTACCCCGAGGAGAAGTTGAAGGCCGTGCGCGCCACGATGGGCCGCAAGGAACGCACCGCATACTACAGGCTGACGCTCCAGCGCCTGCTGCCCGTGCTCCGAAGCGTGACACATAAGTACACACGTTCGAAGGTGCGCAAGGCGCTGCCCAAAGAGTACGCCTACATCATCGAGGAGCTCCTCAACGAGAGCGTGGGCGACCGCGACAAGCAAGCCTATTTCAATGTCATCATCGACACTATAATAGAAACGCATCGCTCCCGCCCCTTCATCCGCACCCTCTGCCTGCTCATTCAGAATCTGAGCATCGACCACGTCCACATCCTCGGCGACATCTTCGACCGCGGTCCCTCGCCCCACCTCATTATGGACACCGTGTGCCAGCACACCGGCGTGGACTTCGTGTGGGGCAACCACGATGTGCTGTGGATGGGCGCTGCTGCCGGCAATCCCGCCTGCGTGGCTGCCGTCTTGCGCCTGTCACTACGCTACGCCAACGTAGATACTCTGGAGAACGGCTACGGCATCATCCTCCGCCAGCTCGCCACCTTCGCCCTCCAGCACTACGGCGACGACCCCTGCCAAGTGTTTATGCCCCACCTCATCTCGGGGCAACTGCTCTCCGAGGCCGAGCAGCGCGTCATCGCCCAGATGCACAAAGCCATCACTATCATCGGGTGGAAACTGGAGGCGCAACTCTACCACCAGCATCCCGAGTGGGACATGCTGGAGCGCACGCTTATCGAACAGGTGGACTACGCCCGCGGCACCATAGATCTCTACGGGAAGACCTACCCGCTCATTGACACCCACTTCCCCACGGTGGACCCCGCCGACCCGTCGCGCCTTACCGAGGAAGAGCAAGAACTCATCGGCACACTCTGCCACAGCTTCATCAGCAGCGAGCGCCTGCAACGCCATATAGACTTTATGCTCCAGCGCGGGCGTATGCACCGTGTCACCAACGGCAACCTCCTTTACCACGCCGCCGTGCCGCTTAACGAAGACGGCACGCTGCGCGAAGTGGAATGCCTCGGCCAGCGCGCCGCAGGCGAAGCGCTTATGGAGCGCATAGACCAAGTGCTGCGTATGCCCTTCGATGATGGCAAGGAACTCTCGGAGCAGCAGCAAGCCCTCGACTACTACTGGTATATGTGGTGCGGAGCCGACAGTCCGCTCTTCAGCAAGAAGCGCATGACCACCTTCGAGCGCTACCTCATAGCCGATAAGGAGACCCACGTGGAGCCCAAATGCGCCTACTACGAACTGCGCGACAATGAAGAGGTATGCCTCCGCCTTCTCGATGCCTTCCACGTGGAAGGGCGCCACCGCCATATCATCAATGGCCATGTGCCCGTGCGTGCCTGCAAAGGCGAAAATCCCGTCAAGGCAAACGGTCGCCTCATGGTAATCGACGGAGGCTTTGCAAAAGCCTACCACAGCCAGACAGGCATTGCAGGCTACACCCTCGTCTATCATTCCCGCGGCTTCGACCTCGTGCAGCACGCCCCCTTCAAGGGACGCGAGGAGGCCGTCCGCACCGGCGCCGACATTCAGGGCACCACACACCTCATAGAGATGACAGGACGCCGCGAAATGGTGGCCGACACCGACAAGGGACGCCAACTTAAGGAACAAATCTGCGACCTCAAGAACCTCCTTACGGCGTACAGGAAGGGTCTGCTGTAAGAAAATTACAAGATTTTAGGTCTCCGGCTTGCTCATCTCGGAGAAAAATTGTAATTTTGCAGCCGAATTTTAAGGTCAGGGGCTAACAGAGGCCTCGCAAAATCGGATAGTAGCGCAGTTGGTAGCGCACCACGTTCGGGACGTGGGGGTCGGGCGTTCGAGTCGCCTCTATCCGACTACATACAAATCAGTTGAAGACAACTTTAACAACTTCAACAACAAAGCGAAGGCCTCAGAGGCGTAGCGCCATTATGTTGTCAAAGTTGTCAAAGTTGTCTTTTATATTTCAGAATGAGAAAGAAAATAAATAAGAACCCTTTCAGTCTCATCGTTGACTTCGCCGGCGACTTCAAGGAAATCATCGGCACCGACTTTCCCGCAGAGATGCCCATCCTGCCTATGAAGGGCATGCAGATATTCCCCGTAAACCTGGGAAGCATCGCCGTCAACCGTGACTCTTCGCGCCGCCTCATTGAGATGGCCATCAAGAAGGACAGTATGTTCGGCGTGGTGACGCAGAAGAACGCCGACGTGGATGCCCCCCGCGCCCAGGATCTCTACGATGTAGGTATCGCAGCGAAGGTGCTACAGCACTACGAGCGGCCCGACGGCAGCATCAACGTGATACTGCAGGGCTACGGCAAGTTCCATCTGGATAAGCTCATCAAGGGACGCTCCTACCTCAAAGGCGAGGTGACGCCCATCGCCGAGACAATGCCGGCCGAGGACGACAAGGAATACGACGCCACCGTCAGCCTTGTGCGCGACACGCTGAAGGAGTTCATGGAATATCAGAACAACCTGCCCGAGGAAGTTGTGGCCAGTGTGATGTCTATCCACAACAACGTGTTCTTCATTAATTTCCTCTGCACCAACCTGCCCTTCCCCCTCGACGAAAAGATAGAATTGCTGCGCGAGAACGACCTCAAGCGGCGCGCCTATATGCTCCTGCCGATGCTGGGCCGCGAGGTGCAGTTCCTGAAGCTCAAGGACGAAATTGAGGCCGGCGCCCACCATGAAATCGAGAAGCAACAGCGCGAATACTTCCTCCAGCAACAGGTAAAGAACATACAGGAGGAGCTCGGCGACAGCGTGGCCGCCGAAGCCGCCGCCCTGCGCAAACAACTGGAAGAGACGGCCGCCATTCCCGAGGTGACTCGCAAGATGCTTTCCCGCGAAATTGACAAGCTGGAAATCCTCAACTCACGCACGCCCGACTACAGCGTGCAGAGCGACTATCTGCACCAGTCCCTCAACCTGCCGTGGGGCAAAGTGAGCGCCGACAACCTCGACATCCGCCATGCGCGCCGCCAGCTGGACCGCGACCACTACGGACTTGAGAAGGTGAAGGACCGCATCATTGAGCAGCTCGCGCTCATGCAGATATCCGGCAGCCGCCGTATGCCTATCCTCTGCCTCTATGGTCCTCCGGGCGTGGGCAAGACGTCGCTGGGAAAGAGCATCGCCACGGCGCTGGGCCGGCAGTATGTGCGCGTCAGTCTGGCTGGCGTACACGACGAGGCCGAAATCCGCGGCCACCGCCGCACATACGTGGCAGCAATGGCCGGACGCATTATGAAGAGCATCGTGAAGGCCGAGACCGACAACCCCGTCTTCATTCTCGACGAGATAGACAAGGTGACGGCCGACGTGCAGCACGGCGACCCGCAAAGTGCCCTTCTCGAAGTGCTCGACCCGGAGCAGAACAAGCAGTTCCACGACAACTACTTCGACTTTGACTACGACCTCTCGCAAGTACTCTTTATTGCCACAGCCAACACGCTCCAGGGTATCCCCGCCCCGCTGCTCGGCCGTATGGAACTTATCAACGTGGAAGGCTACCTCACCGAAGAAAAACTGGAGATTGCCAAGCGCCACCTCATCCCCCGCGAACTGAAGCAACTGGAAGTTGGCGACCATCTCCCCCTGAAACTTACGCCCTCCGCCATAGAATACATTATTGAAAAATACACGCGCGAGAGCGGCGTCCGCCAACTCGCCAAGCAAATCAATAAGATAATAAGGAAGATGGCGGTAGAAGCTGTGCAAGAGTCTCAACCTGAAAACCACAAAACCTTAAGGCCGCAAGAACTGGAAACCTACCTCGGCGTGCCTCCCTTCAACCGCGACATATACCAAGGCAATGACGATGCCGGCGTAGTGACGGGCCTGGCCTGGACAAGTGTAGGCGGCGAGATTCTCTTCATCGAGACCTCCCTCTCCCGCACCAAGGCCGCGCGTCTCACCATCACCGGAAACTTGGGCGACGTTATGAAGGAAAGCGCCATGCTTGCCATGGAATATGTCAAGGCCCACTGCGACCAACTGAATATTGACTACCGTCTCTTTGACCAATGGGGCTTCCACATCCACGTACCTGAAGGAGCCACGCCCAAGGACGGCCCTTCCGCCGGCATTACGATTGCCACCAGCATCGCCTCCGCCGTGACCCAGCGCAAGGTGCGCAGCCATATAGCCATGACGGGCGAGATTACCCTGCGCGGCAAGGTGCTCCCCGTAGGCGGCATTAAGGAAAAGATACTGGCTGCCAAGCGCGCCGGCATCACCGATATCATTATGTGCGCCGACAACCGCCGCAACGTGGAGGATATCCCCGAGAAGTACCGCAAGGGACTCTCCTTCCACTATGTGGACACCGTCAGCGACGTATGGCGCATCTCACTCCTTGACGAGAAAGTAGCTAATCCCCAGACATTCGACATCACCGATGAACACGCTGAGAAATAACTGGCGCCCCGAGGCCGACTTCTTCCTCCTCCAGCACACCGACGCTACCAGCGCCGCCCGTGCCGGACGCATACATACCGACCACGGCGACATTCTCACGCCTATCTTCATGCCCGTCGGTACCGCCGCCAGCGTGAAGGGCATCCACCAGCGCGAACTCCTTGATGACATCAACGCCCAGATTATCCTCGGCAACACCTATCACCTCTACCTCCGCCCCGGCACCGACATCATCCATCAGGCCGGAGGCTTGCACAAGTTCAACGGTTTCTCCCGCCCAATGCTCACAGACAGCGGTGGCTTTCAGGTGTTCTCCCTCACCGGCATCCGCAAGCTCCGCCGCGAGGGCTGCGAGTTCCGCTCCCACATCGACGGCAGCAAGCATTTCTTCTCGCCGGAGGGCGTGATGGACATCGAGCGCACCATCGGCGCCGACATCATGATGGCCTTCGACGAGTGCCCGCCCGGCACCGCCGACCGCCAGTATGCACGCAAGTCGCTCGACCTCACACTCCATTGGCTCGACCGCTGCGTGGAACGCTTCACCACCACGCCCGAACAGTACGGCTACCATCAGGCCCTCTTCCCCATCGTGCAGGGTTGCGTCTATCCCGACCTCCGCCGCGAGAGTGCCGAGCGCTGCGTGGAGAAGGAGGCCGAGGGCTACGCCATAGGCGGACTCGCCGTGGGAGAGCCCGCAGAAAAGATGTACGAGATGATTGAGGTGGTGAACGAGATACTCCCCGCCGACCATCCCCGCTACCTTATGGGAGTGGGAACTCCCGCCAACATCCTCGAGGCCATAGAGCGCGGCGTGGATATGTTTGACTGCGTCATGCCTACCCGCAACGGACGCAACGCCATGCTCTTCACCCGCCACGGTATCGTCAACATGCGCAACGCCAAATGGGCCGACTGCTTCGAGCCCCTCGACGCCTGCGGCACCTCCTACGTGGATACGGCCTATACCCGCGCCTATGTCCATCACCTATTCAAGGCCAAGGAACTCCTGGCCATGCAGATAGCCTCCATCCACAACCTCGCCTTCTACCTCTGGCTCGTAGGCGAGGCCCGCCAGCACATTCTCGCCGACGACTTCGCCGCGTGGAAGGCCGCCATACTCCCCGAACTCATGCAACGTGCGTAAGTTGAAGTTACATATCCCCAGCATCTTCCGCCGGAAGAGTAACCCGCAGCCGTCAGCTCCAAAAATGAGAGGACGGCTCATCCCCCTTATTGACCGGTATATCATGAAGAAGTTCCTCACCACCTACTTCTTCCTGATTATCATCGTCGTTTCCGTCGCCGTCATCTTCGACGTCAACGAGCACATTGACAAACTCATCGCATGCTCCGCCACTTGGCAGCAGATATGCTTCGTCTTCTATCTCAACTGGATACCTTATTTCGCAAACCTCTTCTCGCCGCTCTTCGTCTTCATCACCGTCATCTTCTTCACCAGCAAGCTGGCGGGAAACTCCGAGATTGTCGCCATGCGCGCCGCCGGCATGTCGTTCAATCGTCTCCTACGGCCCTACATGATAAGCGCAGCCCTCATCGCAGCCCTCAGCTTCGGCCTCGGCTGCTACGTCATCCCCCACAGCAACGAGCAGCGCGTGGCCTTCGACAACCGCTACCTCAGCAAGAAGAAAGTCTTCAGCAAAGACCCCACAAACATCCAGATGCAGGTAGACACCGGCGTTGTGGCCTATATCGGACGCTTTAACAATGCCACGAAGACCGGCTACGAGTTCTCCCTTGACAAGTTTGAGAACAAGAAACTCGTCTCCCGTCTCACCGCCTACACCATTCAGTACGACACACTCGCCCAACGCCCCTATTCCTGGACCATCAACAACTATCGCATACGCACCCTCAAAGGCGGTCGCGAACACCTCACCTCCGGCAATTCGCTCGACAGCACCATCCTCATCCAGCCCTCCGACTTCTATTATCTCAAGGGCCAGCAGGAAACCCTCACGCAGCCCGAACTCCGCAAGTTCATCAAGCGGCAACAACTGCGCGGCGTAGCCGGCGTGGCCATCTTCCAAGTAGAGTACCACAAGCGCCTCGCCGCACCCTTCGCCGCCTTCATCCTCACACTCATCGGCGTATGCCTCAGCTCCCAGAAGCGCAAGGGAGGCATGGGAGCAGCCCTCGGAGCCGGACTGGCCCTCGCCTTCACCTACATACTTTTCCAGGGCGTAGCGGGCACCTATGCCACCAATGCCGGTTGTCCGCCCGCCCTCGCCGCCTGGATACCCAACATCATATTCTCCATAATAGCCTATATATTATATAGGAGAGCGCCGCAATAACAGTCCCCCAGCCCCTATCCGACGCGGCTGATGCGCACCGCGCCACCTTCCCCCATAGGGGAAGGGATAATGCCCTAAAGGTCACCTTCCTCTCCCGAACTAATAATCTCATAACCCCATAACCCTACAACCCCATAACCCTACAGCCTTATAACCCTACAACCCCATAACCCTACAACCTTATAACCCATAACCTCACAACCCCAAGACACGACCTATAGAGGTATCTTCCTTCCCCTATGGGGGGGAAGGTGGCGCGGTGCGCATCAGCCGCGTCGGATAGGGGCTGTAGGTGGCTTAGGCTTGGTTCCCTTTATGACCTCTTTCTACGACCTTCCCCTTTCCGACGACGTCCTCGACGCCATCTGGGACATGCACTTCGAAGAGTGCACGCCCGTGCAGGAGCAGTGCATCCCTCATCTCCTTGAGGGACGCGACGTCATAGGCATCGCACAGACCGGCACCGGCAAGACGGCGGCCTATCTTCTGCCCATACTCACACTCCTCCAGCAGGAGCCACACCCCACCGACGCCGTCAACTGCCTCATCATGGCCCCCACCCGCGAACTCGCCCGCCAGATAGACCAGGCCCTCCAGGGCTTTGCCTACTATATGGACATCAACGGCGTGGCCGTGTATGGCGGCAATGACGGCCAGCGCTACGAACAGGAGCGCCGAGCTCTCGCCCAGGGCGCCGACATCGTCATAGCCACCCCCGGACGCCTCATCTCCCACCTCTCACTCGGCAACTTCGACCTCTCCCGCACCACCCACCTCATCCTCGACGAGGCCGACCGCATGCTTGATATGGGCTTCTCCGATGACATTCTCCAAATCGTCAAGTGCCTCCCCAAGGAGCGCCAAACCATTCTCTTCTCGGCCACGATGCCCAAGGAGATTACCGCACTCGCCCGCAGCATCATGCGCGACCCCGTTGAGGTAAAGATAGCCGTCAGCAAGCCCGCCGAAAACATTGACCAAGGCGTATTCATCTGCAACGAAGTCGATAAGATGGCCATCCTCCAAGACCTCTTCAAGACCACCCCGCCCCAGCGCGTCATCCTCTTCGCCCGCAGCAAGCAGAACGTCAAGCAACTCGCTGCCCAGCTCCGCCGCAGCGGCTACAACTGCCACGCCATGCACTCCGACCTGGAGCAGAAAGAGCGCGACGACGTGATGAACGAGTTCAAGGCCCGTCACATCGACCTCCTCGTGGCCACCGACATAGTCAGCCGCGGCATCGACATTGACGACATCACCATGGTCATCAACTACGACGCGCCCCACGATCCCGAAGACTACGTCCACCGCATCGGCCGCACCGCACGCGCCGGCAAGGACGGACGAGCCGTCACCTTCGTCAGCGAGCGCGACCGCCCCGCCCTCCGCGCCATAGAACGCCTCCTCGAGAAGCAAGTGCCGCGCCTGCCCCTCCCCGAAGGCATCAGCGCCCCCGACGAAAGCCCCGCGCCCACCCGCAGCGGACATTCCCGCGGTCGCGGCGGCCATGGGCACGGCCATGGTAGCGGCCATGGCAGAAGTCACGGGAAAAGCAGCGGAAAGACTCCTCAAGGTGGCAAAAACCGCGGCACCCACAATGCCCGCGGCAAAAAATAAGGCAAAACATTTGGCCATTCCGCCAGAAATCCGTACTTTTGCACACGAATTTACGGGTAAGTGCTGTACGGCCAGCTCCCTTCGAATCCTCCAGGGCTTGACCGCAGCAAAGGTAGTTGGTTGTAGCGGCGCGATACAGAGAGCTTACCCACCCGCCTCTTTAGCTCAGTTGGCCAGAGCACGTGATTTGTAATCTCGGGGTCGTTGGTTCGAATCCGACAAGAGGCTCAAAAAACGCATTTAGAGAGTTCTGTAACAGGACTCTCTTTTTTTGTCCCCCTACCCTACGGACAAAGCGTAAGTTATGCATTTTGAGTATTTTACGGACGGAATTAACCACAAATGTTTAACTCGTGCTACAAGTACGCAGGTGGACAGAGGAAGACGGCGGATGCCATTTTTGTACATTTATTTTTGTACATTGGCCCAAATTCATATGTACATCAATGTACAAAACTTGTCTTACCTTTCTTTAATCTGTAGATTGTAGTGCAAAAATGTACAAAGCAATGAAAAGTACAAAACACGTTGCAGTCATTTTTGACCGTCAAAAGAAAGTCGCGAAGACAGGACGCGGCAAAGTTGAAATCCGAGTTTACCTCGCAGCCAATGTACGCAAGTATATTGTTGTGGGAGAAACGACTAAGGAAGGATGGAAATCCTTTCAAAAACAGCCCGAATTGAAAGAGCAAGTGTCTCGATATTCGGAAATCGTCAATGCCATGCTTTTTCTCGGTGAAGAAATGACAATTGAGAACTTTAATGCGCATGCCAGTCTTAATCAAGTGAAAAGAGAAGCAAAAAATCCACTTAATCGTAATTTCATTGAATTTATCGAGAGTGAATTAGAACGTGAGAAGCTTCGTGAAGGAACAAAGCGTCATAAGGAGCATGTGATTGAAACATTGAAAGAATTTGGCAAAATTAAAACCTTGGCCGACCTCACTCCTGCCAACATCCGCGCTTTCGATCGTTGGCTTCGAGACAATGGTGATAGAACAGATGTTACAATATGGGGCTATCACAAGAGAGTCAAAAAATACACTCGCATTCTCAAGCTGAATGAAATTATTGAACAAGACCCCTATGACATCTGCAAGTTCCCTCATGGTCATAGCAAAGAGCGTACTCCCCTCAATGAGGAAGAACTGATAGCTTTGCGTAAGGTAAAATTGAACGACAAACTTGACAGGGTGCGCGATTTGTTTACATTTGCAGCCTATACTGGACTTTCCTACGTTGATGTTCAAATTTTTGACTTTGACACCATGACTCAAAAGATTGGAAACATGTACTACATTGACGGCACCCGCATAAAGACAGGTACAGCATTCTATACTCCTATATTAAAGCCTGCAATGGATGTCCTCAAAAAGTACAACTTCAAATTACCTATGATTACAAATCAAAAAGCCAATGAATATCTTCATGTGATAGAGGCCATATTGAGTTTTCGTAAGAGCCTAACATTTCACCTGGCTCGTCACTCGTTCGCAACATTGGCTCTTGCCCATGATGTACCAATTGAAAATGTAGCAAGGATGCTTGGACACACGGACATCAAGACAACGCAGATATATTGCAAAGTGTTAAAGACAACGATTGAGCGCCACGCAAACAATCTGGCTGCTTCCATCCGCTAAAACTCGTCTATCCTATACGCGACCATCTTCAATTCCTGCGAAACTCCCTCTTCCGAGAGTTTCGCAGTAATTTTTTCAGCCAGGTACCTCTTTCCGTGAATGAAGAAAATGCTTCGCACGTCTGGTATAGTGTCAGCGATGAAGGTAAACGTGTACTTCTTGTCAGCAATCACGCGCAGCATCTCATGTTCCTCACGCTGGCTCAATTCCTTTGCAAGCCTCATGTCATACGATTGCGCCTGGCACACCCTGTTTTCGTCATCAATTTCGTACCTGTCATTATACGGCCGGGGGAACTGCGGATAGTACCGCATATAGTCCCCGTCGTAGAAGCTGACGTAGAGTTTGTCAAAGAACTCCTGATTATTGTTCTGCTCTCCGGAGTTAATCATGTTGACGATTTGCGTCTGGTGATCCTCATCATCTTCATCCTCCCCCGAATCATCATTCAGTTCCCCGCATTCAATGAAAATCATGTCCCCTCGCGCCCAGTCCGTGTGATCGATGCACGCCGGTACGATTTTAATCTCCGTCTTCTCGGCATCCTCTCGGTCATCCATGATACGCGGCCCGAACACATTCACCGGCTGTATGCGCATGTAGTGAATAATCGTGTCCCCGTCCTTCGCCGTGTTCGTACATTTGAGCACGAAGCACGTGTCAATCTCTGCCACGCGGAGTACGGAGCGATACACGATATCCTTGTACGGCCCCCTGCAAATGAGATACGGCTGAATAAGATTGAGGAACCTCTCCAACGTGATAAATTCAATGACGTTCGCCTGTTTGCGTATGAAGTCGCACGCATAGAATCCCGCCATTTGGTGGTCCGCTTCCGCATACGCCACGTTGCGCTGGTTGACGAACGAGTTCTTGACGTCCTCCTTTTTTGTAATCTCCACCGCGTGCGAATCAATCACGCTCTCCAGCTCCACCTTTCCCATGTTATGCAGTTGGCTGTCGTTAAACGCAAAGGAAAAACTCCCTATATCCTTATGAAAGATAAATTCTCCTTGGAGAAACATCTCCACCTGTTCCAGGAACTCCGCCACCGTCCAGTGCGGGAGGATACTCTTCATATTGTGCATCTCCCACACCCCCGGCAGCGCGTTGCATACGATAATGTTCGCCCATTTGCTGTTTTCAAGCGGCGTGAGGTCACACTCATATCCCACGGCATTCAGCACCTGTCGGATAACCTCAAGCAAGAAAGGCTGTCCGACAATCACCG
>JAZRYH010000029.1:0-11459 GCA_045600685.1 Alloprevotella sp.
TTTAGTTTCGCGTAAAATAGGGTATCGGGAAAAATGAAGGGGAGTGTCGGAGAAAAGAATGACGGGACGTCGCGCGTTTTTCTGCTAATAGCCCGTTTAGGTCCCGTGGCGCCGCGATTTCTCCTTTTTTCGTTTTGTCAAAATTTTTTACACCTTCCAAAAAAACGTTATGAACGATTAAGGGTGTGTCAAAAGTCGCGACGCGAACCTTTGACACACCCTTTTATTTGGTGCACGGAAAATTTGTCAGAGTGTTATTTGCTCCGCCTCCACCCTTTCGCTCATGAAAAGGGAGGCCTGCTCGGAGAACCTCTGCGCGTTCTCGGTGGTGAGGTAACGGCAGGAGCCCGCATGGGAGAGTGCTGCAGCCATCTCGGCATGACGGTCGAGGTAGTCCTGCAAGGATGCGGCCACGAGGTCGCCCTGCGCAATGACATTGACACCCTCGGGGATGTACTTGCGGATGAGTGGCAAGAGGAGGGGGTAGTGCGTGCAGGCAAGTATGAGCGTGTCGATGGCGGAATCGGCATCCATAATCTGCGTTATGCGCTTATGCACGAAGTAGTCGGCACCAGGCGTGTCGTACTCGCCGTTCTCCACGAGGGGCACCCACATGGGACAGGCGAGGCCGGTGACGTGGATGTCGGGGCAGAGTTTGGTGAGTTCTATGTCGTAGGAATGGGAATTTACGGTGCCCACAGTGGCGAGCACACCGACGTGGCGCGAGCGGGTGATACCACTCACGGCCTCCACCGTGGGACGGATGACACCCAGCACGCGATAGTCGCTGCCCCAACGGGCGAGGTCGCGCTCCTGAATGGTGCGCAGGGCCTTGGCAGAGGCGGTGTTGCAGGCCAGGATGACGAGTTTGCAACCGCGGCGGAAGAGTTCCTCTACGCACTGCAGCGTGTAGCGATACACCACGTCGAATGAGCGCGAACCGTAAGGGGCACGCGCATTGTCGCCGAGGTATATGTAGTCATACTCCGGCATGAGCCGGCGAATCTGGCGCAGAATGGTCAGGCCGCCGTAGCCGCTGTCAAAGATTCCGATGGAGTTCAAAAGTGGAAAAGTGGAAAAGTTCAAAAGAGGAAAAGTTGATACTACCGCCTACCATTTGCAGAAGAAGCAACTCTTTTACTCTTTTACTCTTAAGGTAGGTTCTATAAATTAGTTTTCTCTTTCATTTCGGATAGTTTTCTATGCTCGGCCGCTTTTGGTCTCTTCTCTTGTATCTTCCTTTCTTTCATTCAGTCACGTAGCCCAGACCCTAACCCCCGCCTTCCCCTTAAAGTGGAAGGAGCCATGAAAGAAAGAAATCTACTGCGGAAGAGCCGAAAAACCGTCACGAGCTAATTAATAGAACCTACCTTAAACTAAACAACTCTTTTAGGGCTTAATGGTTCTCTTTCAGTTTAGAGATGGCCAGGGCCGTGATGTCGTCGCAATAGCCGGGGTTGACGTACAGGGGTTTGGCGGGAAGGACGAAAGCATAGTCGCCCGAGGCGCCAATCTTTGCGATGACCTCATCCACCTGCTGGCGCAGCGGAGCCATCATTTCGCGCTCGGCGCGGCGGAGAAGGCGGTCGCATTCGCGGCGGAAGGCGAGGCTCTTCTCCATGGCTTCCTGCAAGTCGCGCTGGCGCTTGAGGAGGATGGGCTCTGGGAACTCCTTCTGTCCTTCGAGGAACTCCGAGAACTGGCGCTGGAAAGCCTGCTCGTTGTACTGCACCTCCTGCTCATACTTGGCGCGGAGGTCGGCGATTTGCTGTTTCGTCTCAGCGTAGGCCGGAAGAGAGCGCATCACGCTGTCGGCATCGACATAAGCAAAGCGCACCTCTTGTGCGGCGGCGGTGCCGCACAGGAGGAGCGCGAAAAGGAATATGAGGGTTTTCTTCATTTTCCTAATGAATGAAAGGGTTTATTTTCCCATTTAGAAGGGGAATATCTTGGTGAGCCAGAAGAAGGCCAGCACGAGGCCAACGACACCAATGACGGAGCCCACCTTGATCATGTCCTTCGTCTTGACAAGGCCGGTGGAGAAGGCAATGGCGTTGGGAGGCGTGGAGATGGGCATCAGCATAGCGAGGGAGGCACAGATGGCCGTGAAGCATACGATAGCCTTTTCACCGCCGAAGACGGCGAAGTCGGGGTTGGAGGTGAGGCCGCCGGACACAGCGCAGAGGATGGGGATAAGCAGGGCTGCCGTAGCCGAGTTGCTGATGAAGTTGGAAAGGAAGTAGCACACGAAGCCTGCGACTACGAATACAAGGACGATGGACATGGAGCCGAAGGGGATGGAGTTTACGAGGGCAGAGCCGAGGCCGGTGCCGCCCTTCTCCATGTCGAGCATGGCATAGCCGAGGGCAAAGCCACCGGCAACGAGCCAGAGCACGGACCAGTCGATTTTCTTTATATCCTCCTTGGTGAAGCAGCCGGTGGCTACGAACACGGCGAGGGGCACGAGAGCCACTACATTGGAAGATATGTGGTGGAGGTTCTCAGTAGCCCAGAGGCCGATGGTGAGAATGAAGGTGGCCCATACGCAGTAGGTCTGCCAGGTGGTGGGCTTGTCGTTCTCAGGAATGTTGATTTCCAACTTCTTTGAGGAGAAGGGGAACATAAGCAGGAGCACGCCCCAAGCCACGAGTATCATGATAACCACAAAGGGGAACATGTGGATGAACCAGTCGCCGAAGGAGATGGTCATATCGGAGCCGAAGAAGGTCTCAAGGTTCTGCACGGCGGTGCCGTTGGGAGGCGTGCCGATGGTCGTGCCGATACCGCCGAGGTTGGCGGCGACGGGGATGGACATCGTAAGGGCTACCTTGCCCTTATCGCCATCGGGGAAGGTGGCGAGGATAGGAGCGAGGAAGGCCAGCATCATGGCGGCGGTAGCCGTGTTGGACATGAACATGGAGAACAGGGATATCACGGAAAGGAAGCCAAGAAGAACGAACTTGGGATTCTTGCCGAAGGGAGCAAGGAGCATGCGTGCCAACGTAACGTCGAGGCCATACTTCTGCGCCATAATAGCCAGGGTGAAACCACCGAGGAAAAGCATGACAACAGGGTCGGCAAAGGCAGACATCAGCTTGGTGTACTTCATGGTGCCTACGAGAGCCTCGCCTGCGGCGTCATTCATAAGGAAGCCTATGCCCTTGTCGGAAAGAGTGAGGAGGCCGATGACGATGATGAGGACGGAAGTAGTCCAGCTGGGGATGACTTCGAGAATCCACATCAGTGCTGCAAAAGCAAAGAGGGCGATGGTGCGCTGCTGAAGAACGGTGAGACCGTCGATGTGGAAGCACTCGGCGGGCATGTTCCAAAGCGTGAGGGTGACAATAGCTACGATGAGGAGCTTGATTGTCTTGATAAGATTTTGTTTGGACATGATATTGTTATTAAGAGTTGAGAGTTGATAGTTGACAGTTAAGAGTTGAGAACTGAAAGATGAGAATTTGAAGTAGAAAAGTAGAGGCAAGGGGTATGCTCACGCAAGCCTTTTCCATAAAATCCACGCGAAATTACGCCAACTTTGCGACTTAGGCAAACAAAAAGGAGCAAAAAAGCATCTATCTCAAAAAAAAACACTAATTTTGCGCTCACAAGTTAGCATATAATGCCGACTACGCCCTTTATTATTACATAAATTATATAAGCAAGCCTTCTCAAGAAGATTACCGAATAACGATTATGCAGAATATAGCCATAGTCCTGGCCGGCGGCGTAGGGTCGCGACTGGGAATGAGTACGCCCAAACAGTTTTTCAAGGTGGCCGGCAAGATGGTCATAGAGCACACGGTGGATGCCTTCCAGCGCAACGCCCATATCAGCGAGATTGCCATCGTGAGCAATCCCGCCTACTGCACCGACATGGAAGAAATCCTGCTGCGCAACCCGCAGTGGACCAAGGTGCGCCGCATCTTGAAAGGCGGCAAGGAACGCTACGACAGCAGCCTCTCGGCCATACGCGCTTACGAAAACATTGGCGGCGAGGACGTAAACCTCGTGTTCCACGACGCTGTGCGCCCGCTCGTGAGCCAGCGCATCATCGACGACGTGTGCCGCGGGCTGGAAGAATGGGAAGCCATCGACGTGACGCTGCCGGCCGTGGACACCATCATTGAGCACGAGGACGGCTGTATCAGCCACATCCCCGAACGCAGCCGCCTGCAACGCGGACAAACGCCGCAGGCCTTCCGCCTCAACGTGATACGCGAAGCCTACCGCCGCGCCCTGGAAGACCCCGACTTCCGCGTGACGGACGACTGCGGCGTAGTGGTGAAATACATGCCCGAAGTGCCCGTACACCTCGTGCGCGGCGAGGAGAGCAACATGAAACTCACCTACCCCGAAGACACGTACCTACTTGATAAACTCTTCCAACTGCAGACCACGGAGATGCCTACTGGGATAAGTGCTGACGGGAAATCGGCTGTCACGGAGGCTCTCGCGGGGAAAGTGGCCGTCATCTTCGGCGGTGCCTACGGCATCGGCAAAGACACCGCCGACATGTTGCAGGAGGCCGGAGCCCGCGTGCACAGTTTCTCACGTTCGCTGACCGGCACCGACGTGAGCCGGCGCGAGAGTGTGGAGGAGGCGCTGAAGAAAGTAGCCGAGGAGGAAGGTCGCATAGACTTCGTGGTGAACACGGCCGGCATACTCCACCGCCAGCCGCTCGTAGCCATGGACTATGCCGCCATAGAAAACGCCGTGAAGGTGAACTACATGGGCTGCGTGAACGTAGCGCTGGCCGCTTATCCCTATCTGCAAGAGTCACACGGCAAATTGGTGTTCTTCACCTCGTCCAGTTACACCCGCGGCCGCGCCCTCTACAGCATCTACTCCAGCACGAAGGCCGCCATTGTGAATTTCGTTCAGGCCCTCGCCCAGGAGTGGGAAGGACAGGGCATCAAAATCAACTGCATCAACCCCGAGCGCACGAAAACACCGATGCGCATCCAAAACTTCGGCACGGAGCCCGACGACACGCTTCTCAAGTCGGAACATGTGGCCGCCGCCACAGTGCGCACCCTATTGAGCGACTACACCGGACAGGTGATAGACGTCAGAAGAAGTGCTCCACTGGCCTGAAAAAGCAAAAAAACATCGTTTGAAAGCAAAAAATACGTGCAACAAGCCTATTCTTTACAAATAAATTTGTATATTTGCATCCAGAAACCTTAACCCCTAAAACCTATCGCTATGGCAACAAAGAAACAAGTGCCTGCCGAGCAGGCTGTAGTCAGCAGTGTTGACGCACTTTGGTCGCTCTTCCTGAGCCAGAAAAAAACTGTAAGAAAAGCCTTGGCGAAGCGCATTATCGACCTGGAGGCCGCAGAGCGCCGCAACCACAAGAAAAAGGCCGACGAAGAGAAAGTGGGCGGTAAAGCCCGCGCAAAGGCCCGCGCCATTGCCAAGAGCCTTGAAGACGGAGACATCCTCTAACCCTACAGACACATGGCAGTGAGCACAAAAGACTCTTTACAAAAGATTTAAGAATGAGTGAGGCCCCACAAAGGCCCCACTCATTTTGATACATAAGCCAAGCCATGAACGACACATTATATATATATAATAAGGAGCACCTCCGCGAAGTGCAACTGCGCCAACTTGCCATACTCGACGAGATTGACCGCATCTGCTCCCGCCACGGCATTCCCTACTGGCTGGACGGCGGTACCGTGCTCGGCGCCGTGCGCCACGGGGGCTTCATCCCGTGGGACGACGACATAGACATCGCCATGCGTCTGGAAGACCTGCCACGTTTCAGCGAGGCATGCCAAAAGGAACTGCCCGCAGACCTCTACCTGCAGACGATGCAGACGGAGCCCTCCTGCCGCCTTCCCATCAGCAAGGTAAGGGACCGCAACTCCTTCCTCGTGGAATACACCGACGACTTCACCCGCCCCTACGGCAAAGGCCTGTACGTGGATATCTTCCCGATGATACCCTACCCCGACGTGAGCCGCAAGTTCATAAAATGCGTGGCAGGAGGATACTGCAAGGCCAACGCTATACTGCAGAGCCAGCATTACTATTCCTGGCGTTCCTGCGCCGAGCTTCTCTGGTTCGGTGTCAAGCGGGCTGGGCTGAAACTCCTGTGGAACATAGCATGCCTGCTATACAAAAAGGGCGAATATACGAGCAACATACTCAACAACAACGGCTACGGCATCATGCATCGCACCGACAGCATATTTCCCACCGCCCCCATCACCTTCGAGGGACACACCTTCCAAGGACCGGCCAACCCCGACAGCTATTTGAAGGATCTCTATCATGACTATATGTCACTGCCACCCGAAGAAAAACGTCGCGGACACGCCGTGTTTTATATGGCTAAACTTAAAAAATAAGACAAAGCCTTTGCCGTGTCATTAAATATTGTTAATTTTGCAGACGGAACTCATTTTATTAATCTAATAACATTTTAAACCTTTTCAATTTTACCTATGTGGTTATTTGATTCTTCTATTGGAAAGAAAGTTGTAATGTCCGTCACGGGCATTGCGCTTATTCTTTTCCTGACATTCCATGGTTGCATGAATGTCGTTGCTCTCTTTAGTGAAGAAGGCTACAACCTAGTTTGCGAGATGCTCGGTGCCAACTGGTATGCTCTCGTAGCTACAGCCATTCTGGGCGCATTCGTTGTGCTCCACTTCGTTTACGCCTTCATTCTCACCCTCCAGAACAAGAAGGCTCGCGGTATCAGCAAGTATGCTGTGACTGACAAACCCGCGAAAGTTGAATGGGCCAGCCAGAACATGTTCGTGCTTGGCCTCATCGTCATCCTCGGTCTCTGCCTGCACCTCTTCAACTTCTGGTTCAACATGATGTTCGCCGAACTTGCCAACGGCGGCGTAGCCTATGTTACCAGCGCTACTGCTTCCGACGGCTACGCTATGATTTGCTACACTTTCCACGATGCCGGCACTCCGAGCATCATCTACAGTGTGCTGTATCTCGTATGGCTCGCAGCTCTCTGGTTCCACCTTACCCACGGCTTCTGGAGCGCTATGCAGACGCTCGGCTGGAACGGTAAGGTTTGGTTCAACCGCTGGCGTTGCATCGGTCAGATTTACGTGACCATCCTCATCCTCATGTTCGTTGCCGTTGTCATCCGCTTCGCTTGCTGCGGTGGCTGCTGCTAATTATGTTAAACGTTAAACACTAAACGTTAAATCAACAAATGGCTACACTTAATTCAAGAATACCCGAAGGTCCCGTTGCTGAAAAGTGGACCAACTTCAAGGCTCACCAACGTCTGGTGAACCCCAAGAATAAGCTGAAGCTCGACGTCATCGTCGTAGGCACAGGTCTGGCCGGCGCCAGCGCTGCCGCCTCCCTCGGCGAGATGGGCTTCAATGTGCTCAACTTCTGCATTCAGGACTCCCCCCGCCGCGCACACTCCATCGCCGCACAGGGTGGCATCAATGCTGCAAAGAACTATCAGAACGACGGCGACAGCGTTTACCGTCTGTTCTACGACACCGTGAAAGGTGGCGACTACCGTGCCCGTGAGGCCAACGTATATCGTCTCGCCGAGGTGGCCAACAACATCATCGACCAGTGCGTGGCACAGGGCGTTCCCTTCGCCCGCGAATACGGCGGCATGCTGGCCAACCGCTCCTTCGGCGGCGCCCAGGTAAGCCGTACCTTCTACGCCAAGGGCCAGACCGGCCAGCAGCTGCTGCTCGGTGCCTACTCTTCCCTCATGTGCCAGGTGAACAAGGGCAAGGTTAAGCTCTACACCCGTTATGAGATGCAGGACATCGTCATCATCGACGGCCGTGCCCGCGGCATCATCGCCAAGAACCTCGTGACCGGCAAGCTGGAGCGCTTTAGCGCCAACGCCGTCGTTCTCGGCACCGGTGGTTATGGCAACACCTATTTCCTCTCCACCAACGCCATGGGTTGCAACTGCACCGCCGCCGTTCAGGCTTACCGCCGCGGCGCCTTCTTTGCCAATCCCTCCTACGTACAGATTCACCCCACCTGCATCCCCGTTCACGGCGACAAACAGTCCAAGCTCACCCTTATGTCCGAGTCCCTCCGCAACGACGGCCGCATCTGGGTGCCCAAGAAGATTGAGGATGCCAAGGCTCTGCAGGAAGGCACCAAGCAAGGTTGGGACATTCCTGAAGAGGATCGCGACTACTATCTGGAACGCCGCTATCCCGCCTTCGGCAACCTCGTGCCCCGCGACGTGGCCAGCCGTGCCGCTAAGGAACGCTGCGACAAGGGCTACGGCGTGAACAACACCGGCCTCGCCGTGTTCCTCGACTTCTCCGAGTCCATCCAGCGCCTCGGCATCGACGAAATTCGTGCACGCTACGGCAACCTCTTCGATATGTATGAGGAAATCACCGACGTCAACCCCGGCGAGTTCGTTCGCAGCGAAAATGGCTTCGACTACTACAAACCCATGATGATTTTCCCCGCCGTTCACTACACCATGGGCGGTATTTGGGTAGACTACGAACTGCAGACCACCATCCCCGGCCTCTTCGCCATCGGTGAGTGCAACTTCTCCGACCACGGTGCCAACCGCCTCGGCGCCTCCGCCCTCATGCAGGGTCTCGCCGACGGTTACTTCGTGCTCCCCTACACCATCCAGAACTACCTCGCCGACCAGGCCATCTGGCCCCGCCTCAGCACCGACCTCCCCGAGTTCGCTGAAGCCGAGAAGAGAGTCGAGGCCGAAATCGACCGCCTCATGGGAATCCAGGGCAAGCGTTCCGTAGACTCCCTCCATAAGGAACTCGGCCACATTATGTGGGAACACGTCGGCATGGGCCGCAACAAGGCCGGTCTTGAGGAAGGTCTCAAGCTTCTCAAAGAGCTCCGCAAGGAATTCAACACCAATCTCTTCATCCCCGGCACCAAGGAAGGCCTCAACATTGAGCTCGACAAGGCCATCCATCTGCGCGACTTCATCCTCATGGGTGAACTCATCGCCAACGACGCCCTCCACCGCGAGGAGTCCTGCGGCGGTCACTTCCGCGAAGAACACCAGACCGAGGAAGGCGAAGCCAAGCGCGACGACGAGAACTTCTTCTACGTAGGCTGCTGGGAATACCAGGGCAACGACGACACCGCTCCCGTCCTCTCCAAGGAGCCCCTCGAATACGAGATTATTAAGGTACAAACCCGTAACTATAAGAATTAGTAGAAAAGTTAAAAAGTTTTTTAGTAAAAAAGTTGATTGCAGATGCAAACTCACAAGGACTTGAAGGTATGGCAGCGCAGTGTTTCCTTTACGACTGAGATCTATAAGATTTCTCAAGGGTTCCCCCATGAAGAACTCTTCGCACTTACTTCACAAATCCGTCGAGCCACATATTCCATCCCAATGAATATAGCTGAAGGCTATGGCCGAGGCTCCAAAAATGAGATTGCACACTTTCTGAACATTGCCGCTGGCTCAGCTTCCGAGGTTGACACACAGATTGTCATTGCATATAATCTTAAATACATTTCCGAAGAAGTAGCCGAAAGACTGGAACAGGACATCAACGAAATACGGATGATGCTCTCCGCACTCCGAAAGTCTCTTGTCTGACAATCAACTTTCCAACTACAACGACAACCAACTTTTTAACTTTCCAACTTTTCAACTAAACAACTGAAATCATGGCAAAGAATATATCTTTCACCGTTCGCTATTGGAAGCAGAACGGCCCCAAGGACGCCGGTCACTTCGAGGAGAAGCAGATGCACAACATCCCCGACGACACCAGTTTCCTGGAGATGCTCGACATCCTCAATGAGGAACTCGTCAACGAGGGTAAGGAACCCTTCGTCTTCGACCACGACTGCCGCGAGGGCATCTGCGGCATGTGCTCACTCTACATCAACGGCACGCCTCACGGCAAGACCGCCTCTGGCGCCACCACCTGCCAGCTCTATATGCGCCGCTTCAACGAGGGCGACGTCATCACCGTAGAGCCCTGGCGCTCCGCAGCCTTCCCCGTAATCAAGGACTGCATGGTGGACCGCTCCGCCTTCGATAAGATTCAGGCAGCCGGCGGTTACACCACCATCCGCACCGGTCAGGCTCAGGATGCCAACGCCATCCTTATCCCCAAGCAGGACGCCGACGAGGCCATGGACTGCGCCACCTGCATCGGTTGCGGTGCTTGCGTAGCCGCCTGTAAGAATGGTTCCGCTATGCTCTTCGTCAGCAGCAAGGTCAGCCAGTTCGCCCTCCTTCCCCAGGGCCGCGTAGAGGCAGCCAAGCGTGCCAAGGCCATGGTGGCCAAGATGGACGAGCTCGGTTTCGGCAACTGCACCAACACCCGTGCCTGCGAGGCCGTTTGCCCCAAGAACGAGAGCATCGCCAATATCGCTCGCCTCAACCGCGAGTTCCTCAAGGCCAAGCTTGCTGACTAATACTTATGCCTTCGTGGCAAATCTAACACAAGCGCCAGCCCCTCCAAAAGAGGCTGGCGCTTTTTCTATTCTCGCGCGAGACTATAAAGCCTACGCTTTCTATTGAATCGTATTCAGTTATTTCGCCGCGGAATGTCGGTGGTCATCCACAGACCATGCAGATTGCAGTACTCATACACGGCTATGAAAGGTGCCAGGCAGTCGCTGCACACCACTTCCGGCACGTCGCCAGGTTTGAGATAGTGCATGTGGAGAGCGTCCTCCGTCTCCACGGCCACGAAACAGATGTGGTGCTCGGGCAGCATCGGGTGCGCCACCTCGCCTACGCTGATAAGCAGCGCACCTGAAGCGCGGCGCGTCAGCACCGGGAGGTGTTTCTCGGCAGCACCGTCCTCGCGATGAGGCTCAAGTTGCTGCATAGGCTGGCCACAGCATACGGGAATAACTTGTGAATCGACATGCTTCACGATAACGTTCCCGCAATGGGGGCACTTGTAGAATTTTGTTGCCATTGTTGTAATGTTTTTAAAGGGTGAAACAAAAAGGCTGGTGCAAAAGTGGGGCATCGGAGGCCACTTTTCCAACTGTTTTGTCCCTTTTGTCGCCATCTTTTTCTTTTTTTAAGAATTCACGCCGCAGTCCGTCATCTCGGCCTTTCATTTGGAAAAAATCATGGAGACTTTTTGCCCTCCGGAAGCCGTGCAACTGCGTTATAGAGAGGCATATCGCGGCTTTTCCATCCTCCATATTCCATTTTGCCAACACGTCTTTGCAAGGCCGCAACTGAAGGGCAAACGAGAGGGGCCTTTTAGCAAATTTTAGCATTATTTTTTTGGAATACGGGAGATGTACGCCGTATTTTTGCCGCAGCATTTCGGGGCACGACCCAGCGGAATGCTACAACATCACTCACCCTCTAAATTAGGGATTGTCGTTTAATTCCAAGAATTTGATATTGATTGACGAGGGTACTCCTACCTAGGATGCCCTCGTCTGCTATTTTCGTAGTTTTGTTGTTATTTGAGTTGATTTTTGTATCGTCAGGACAGGGTTATCCCTTA
>JAZRYH010000030.1:0-6660 GCA_045600685.1 Alloprevotella sp.
AAGAAATTTTTATCAGAAATTGTATTTATAGTAACTTACAAGAGCGAAGTATAAAAAAGGAAAGAAATGAAAGAAGTTGATTTGAAGGCACTCGGACGTGAGGACGTGTTTGAACTTATCGGTAAGGAGTGGATGCTGGTGACGGCCGGCACAGTGGAGAAACACAACACGATGACGGCATCGTGGGGCGGCCTGGGCTACCTGTGGAATAAGCCCGTGGCCTTCGTGTTTGTGCGCCCGGAGCGCTACACTCACGAGTTCCTGGAGCAGGAGCCGCTGATGACACTGTCGTTCTATGGCGAGACCTATCGCAAGGCACTGCAGATATGTGGCACGAAGTCCGGCCGCGACACCGACAAGGAGCGTGAAGCGGGCCTCACGCCCGTGCCCACCGAGGCCGGCAGTGTGACGTTTGCCGAAGCACGCCTCACGCTGGTGTGCAGGCGGTTGTTCCAGACGGAGATGCAGAAGGCCGAATTCCTTGATAAGGAGGTCTTTGACCGCTGGTATAATGACCAGCCGGGTGGCAGTCTGCACACCATCTACGTGGTGGAAATAGAAAAAGTCTTTGAGAAATGACCGGCGGCATTGACCTCGGGGCCTCGGCGGTGGCGAGCGTGAGTTACGGCGGGCTGATAATGCTCGGCGTGGCGTTCATGACGTTGCTCACGTTCATCGCCTTCGGCCTTGATAAATGGAAGGCGCGGCATGGGAAATGGCGCACGCCGGAGGCCACGCTGCTGTGGCTCGCCGTGTTGGGCGGCAGCGTGGGAGCACTGTTCGGAATGCGCGTGTGGCATCACAAGACGCAGCACAGGAAGTTCACCATCGGTGTGCCGCTGATACTGATGGCGCAGGTCGCACTGGCGGTGTACGTTCTGTGTCGCGGCGTTCTGTAGGGCGTCCTTATGCCCGTATCTTGCCTAAAAACGTGCCCGTCGCTGACAAATAGCGGCGTAAAGAGCAGAAAAAGCGCGCCTGATACTTGCCGGGTGCGTTTTTTTTACTAAATTTGTAACGCTAAATGTATAATCAACACTTTATATTATTATTTATGCGAAAACTAACCTTCCTTTTGGCAATGCTGACGGCCGGTGTCGTAGCATTGCAGGCTCAGACAGCAGGGCTTCAGATGGTTGAGGAGACGCTCCCCAACCCTGACAACGAGCCTGCTCCCGTGCAGCCTGTGCCGCATCCGCGCCAGGTGAAATGGATGCAGACCGAGTTTTATGCCTTCTATCACTACGGCATGAACACTTTTACGGGTTCCGAGTGGGGTAACGGCGACGAAGCCGAGACCCGCTACGCTCCTACTGCCGTGCCCAACCCCCGTCAGTGGCTTGAGGCCGCTCAGTCGGCCGGTATGAAGGGCGGCATCGCCGTGGTGAAGCACCACGACGGTTTCTGCCTCTGGCCCACCGCCACCACCACCCACTCCATTGCCAACTGCGGCAATACCAACGGCCAGGCCAACATTCCTGAGCTCTTTGCTACCGCAGCCAAGGACCTGGGTATGAAGTATGGCTTCTACATCTCCCCGTGGGACCGCAACAGCGCCTATTACGGCGATGGCACCGACCGCTACGTGACCGACGTCTTCCTCAAGCAGTGTAAGGAGCTCGCCCAGTATGGCGACGACCAGTTTGAGATGTGGTTCGACGGTGCCAACGGCGGCTCCGGCTACTACGGCGGCAAAGGCGGCACGCGCAACATCGACCGCGCCACCTACTACGACGTGCCCAACCTCCGCGACATGGTGCACAGCATCAGTCCCAACTGCGTCCTCTGGGGCGTAGGCGGTGAAGCCCGCTGGATTGGCAACGAGAGCGGGTATGCCGGTGAGACCAACTGGTGCACCGACAACCGCGAAGACGGCCGTGACCAGCCCAACGCCACGCAGGGCAGCGAGAACGGCTGGATGTGGCTCCCTGGCGAGAGCGATGCCAAGGCAACTACCGGCGGTTGGTTCTGGCACAGCGGCGAAGGCGTCACCTCCGCCGAGCGCCTGTTCCAAATGTATCTGGAAACCGTAGGCCGCAACGCCACCTGGATTCTCAACCTGCCGCCCAACCAAAGCGGTTCCCTCCCCGATAACACCGTCAAACGTATGGCCGACCTCGGTAAGCTTCTCACCCAGCGCCTCGGTACCAATCTTGCCACCGACGCCACCGTGACCGCCGCCAACGTCCGCACCGCCGGTGCCGGCCGCAACTACAACGCCGCCAACGTCATCGACGGCAGCCTCGACACCTACTACGCCACCAACGACGGCGTGAACGAGGCCGTCATCACCCTCGAACTCCCCGAAGCCCGCAAGATACACTACGTGATGCTTCAGGAACACATCCAGCTCGGCCAGCGCGTGAAGGCTTTCAAGATAGAGACCTCCACCGACGGCAATACCTGGACCAAGTTCGGCGGTAGCGTGCCCACCACCACCATCGGCTACAAGCGCATCATCCCCCAGAGCGGCAGCACCAGCAGCTACGGCAACGGCGTGAGCGCCAAGTACGTCCGCGTGAGCATCACCAAGAGCAAGAGTTGCCCCGTCATTGAGAATATCGCACTTTATTAATACTAAAACCACAACAACGTTATGAAACTCTATAAGAAAATTCTGACTCTGGCTGTTGCGGTTTTACCCCTCGCAGCCTTTGCAGAGGTCAACGTGACCTTTGATACCGACGACTACGCCTCCGTAGGCGTTTACGACTGGTGGGAGGCCTCCCCCTTCCGCACAGGTGTCCTGAAGGGCAACTGCAAAGTCGTTGATAACCCCTTCCTCGCCGACGAGAATCCCCTCCACGGCTCCGCCAAGGTGCTCGGCTTCCAGCGTTCACGCTACGGCTCCAATATGTTTGGCGCCCGCATCGACCTGAAGGAAGACCAGCGCTTCGTCCTCACCCCCACGGTGCAGTATGTCCACGTGATGATGTACAAGCCCGTTGAGGGCCGCGCCATGATAATCGGCCTCGGCCGCCACAACGAGCAGACCACCGGCTATGAAGAAACCTGGAAAGCCCAGAGCCCCGAAGCCGTGCAGTTCACCGCCCTTGCCAGCAGCAAGCCCGCCGCCGGCCAGTGGACCGACGTCGTGTTCCCCGTCAAGGGTGCCGGCAACATCGACATCTACTCCCTCGTAGTAGTCGTGGATTGTGAGTCCGCCCACGAGCGCACCGAGGACTTCGTGGCCTACCTTGACGACGTGCAGGTAAGTGGCAGCAGTGCTCCCCGCGTAGAGCTTGTCGGCGACTATCCCGTATGCGTGGAGAAGGGACAGCAGTTCACCCGCACCGACCGCGCCTTCACGCAGGTTACCCTCAAGTCTGCCCAGGGCCAGTACGTGAAGAAGCAGACCAAGAAGAACGTCCACACCGAGGCCTTCGACGGCTTCATCTCCGTGCAGAGCGGTGAGACCTTCACCGTGAAGGCCGGCTACACTGGCAACGGCATGCACTCCTTCGTCTATGTCGATCTCAACAACAACGGCAAGTTCGACGAGGACGAGCTCCTGGCCAGCGACACCAAGAGTGGCTCCGGCTGCCGCACCACCCACAACATCACGCTGCCCGCCACCCTTGCCCCCGGCATCTACCGTCTGCGCACCAAAGTGGACTGGCAGAGCACCGACCCCGCCGGCAATACCTCCGCCGACAACCATATCCTCGCCAACGGCGGCGGTATGATAGACGTGCTCCTCAATGTCTATTCCCCCGAGCGCACCACCGTCAGCGTGACCAACTTCCAGCGCAACGGCGACGTCCTCCTGGAGAACGGCGATAAGATCGACAACTACGCCCAGCCCCAGTTCACCGCTCTCAAGGTGAAGGCCGTTCCTGAGAAGGGCTTCGACTACAGTGGCATCCGCATCACCCACGGCTACAACTTCTCCGGCGACAGCCTCGTCAACAGCAATCCCCAGTACATCACCTACACCGTGCCCCGCACGCGCTTCGCTGAGGACAACACCTACACCATCCCCGCCTCCTACTTCGATGCCGACGTACTCATTGAGGGCCTGATGGTGGAAGAAGGAAAGGACCCCGTGGACCCTACGCCGAGCGGTGATACCGCCACCCAGTACTTCACCGCTCCCCAGCTTCGCGCCGA
Organism: Alloprevotella sp.; assembly: GCA_045600685.1. GTDB lineage: Bacteria > Bacteroidota > Bacteroidia > Bacteroidales > Bacteroidaceae > Alloprevotella. Next base: position 4,111 of record JAZRYH010000030.1, read on the forward strand.
GGCAGCCAAAGGCACGGCCCGTATAGGCATTATGGGCGTGACGAGCACCGGCAACAACTACATCACCGGCACCACTCCCCTCGGCACCGTGTCTTCCTCCAACACGGTTGCCGATGCCCGTGCTCCCGAGGCCGAAGAAGTGCTGGAAGTCATCCCCGCAGAGGAAGGCTACTATCTCCGTCTTGAGACTGCCGCAGAGGGTGAAGGCTATCTCTCCTGTGCAGCAGGCGGCAACTTCTCCCTCACGGGCGTTGATGATGCCAATGTGTGGGAAATCGCCGGTCCCGAAGATGACAATTATGGCACCATCAGCGGCTTCGACGACCTCTACACCGACATCGCGAAGGAAGTCAACGAACTTATGGTACGCTTCATCTCCAACGGCCAGTACCTCAATGGTCAGGGCAACGGCAGCATCGGCGGCCTCCGCGGCGGCACCGGAGCCTGGAGCTTCAACTACATCTACAACGCCAACTACGATGAAAGCACCGTGGGCATCGGCACCGTCCTCGCTCCCCAGACCGCGCGGGGCATCTACAACCTGCAGGGCCTTCGCGAGAATGCCACCAAGCAGCGCGGCATCCGCATCGTCGGCGGTAAAAAGGTTCTGCGATAAGGCGAGGGCAGAGGCCAAGCCCGCTCGAGCCTATGCCGAGCCCGAGCAGAAGCTCGCTGTTTTCAACAGCAAGGTTCTGCGATAAGGCGAGAGCAGAGGCCAAGCCCGCTTGAGCCTATGCCGAGCCCGAGCAGAAGCTCGCTGAAGAAATGAGAAAATAATGGAGGATAGCATCACACACTATCCTCCATTATATATTTAAGACGCATAGAAAGACAAAGCACATGCAAGAGCAACACAGTTTGATGTGGCAGAAGGTGGCGTATTATGCACCCTTCCTGAGCCGCAGTAATATAGAGAAGGCTGTCAGCTTCATCGAGGCTGAAGAACGGCGCATCAAGCACAGTTCCATCACAGAGAACGACGTCCGCCACAGCAGCAGGACGGAGTTTGAGTTCCCTCCACAACTCTCTCCCGAACTCTCGGAGGAAGAGCGCGAGGAGCGAAGGAGCCAGTATGACACGCGGATGCTCCTCGTAGCACTCGAAGACGTAGTAAATCGTCTTCGGCTCTCAAGCGTGTCGCTCGCGGCCATCCATGAGTTCATCGACAATCATCAGGCACTCTCGCGTATGGTCATCACGGAAGACTATCGCCTCTTTCTGCCCGACTACAACAATATGGAGATAGAGATGACGGCCCTGCCCAAAGCTCTCTTCTTCCTCTTCCTGCGCTACCCCGAAGGCATCGTGCTCAAAGAACTGCAGAACCACTACACCGAACTCCTAAACATCTACCGCCAGTTGCGCCCCAATATGGATGAGGAAAAGCGCGCCCGTACCGTCACCAAACTTGTCAATCCTCTCTCCAATGCTGCAAACGAAAATATAGCCCGCATCCGCAAGGCTTTCGTTGAGAAGTTTGACGAGCACCTTTCCAAGAACTATATCATCACGGGCAGTCCGGGTGAAGCGTATGCCATACGCCTTGACCGCAATCTCATCGTCTGGCAGGACTGACGTCGCCTCCCTCCCCCGTTTATAACCCCCTTATGCAAGGCTTGCATCATCCGTATGCAAGCCTTGCATTCGTTTTGCCCTTGGCCATAAGGAGCGAAGGCCGTACCTTTGCACCCACAAACATTAGAAATCCTTAAACTTATCACAATGGAAAAGTTCTTTCTCTTTATTATCGGTGCCTCCCTCTCTCTTGGCGTAGGCTACATGGGCAGCAAGCGGAAGATAGGCTTCGGGTGGGCCTTCTTCCTTTCACTCTGCAACCTCTTCCTCGGGTTGATAGTAACCCTTTGTTCAAAGAAACTCACGCAAGAAGAAAACAAGGAACTATGAAAACAACAGGCATCGTCTGCGTAACATTAGGCATCATAGCCTTTCTCGGCTACATGATAGGCGGAAGCGGCCTCCCGGGAAGCTTCCTCCTCATCGGTCTCGGCTCCTATCTCATACATCGCGCCAAGGAAAAGAAAAATCACTAAAATACAAAAATCATGAAGACACGCACCGCAGTTATTATCACCGCCTGTGCCATCGCCATCGCCGTGGCCGGCATCGCATTCAGCATCGTTCAGCACAATCAAAGGAACACAGCCTACGAAAAGATGTACGAACAACTACGATATCAAGGGTATGACGACGCCGACGAGGAGGTGGACACTTCCGACGAAGATACCCTTGGCGTGGATTCCACACAGGTCGATTCCCTCAGGAGTGCGGCCCCCCCCAATGAGGAGACGTACAAATTAGCCCACTTGACGAAGAAAATGCTTGAAGAGCTCCATTACCCCATAGTGCAAATCGACACCATCGGTGATCAGGTCCAGATTAACTTCTTGTACGAAAGCGAACACATGTTGGCAGTTGCCGAGAACAATCATTCAGGAATCATCGTAGAGGACCGCCCTTGGTACTCCTTCCCGTCTGATAATATGCTGGCCATGTGTGCTATGTGGATAACCATCAACAGGGTAAATTCCT
>JAZRYH010000031.1:0-9142 GCA_045600685.1 Alloprevotella sp.
CAAACTATACCCCTTTTAATTAATACTATGTCGGCTTTTGTTTCAACTAAGTCGGCTATCGGAACGCGAAGAAGGCGAAAATTGAATAAAAAAAGCACCGTTATTGATACTAAAAGGACTATAAAGGCCCTCAATACTCTACAAAAAAGTAATAAATGCGAAGAAAATTTTTCTTAATGTCCCTTGCAGTCGCGTGCAGCAGCCTTTGCGCATCGGCAGAGCGCGTATGGACGCTACAAGAGTGCATTGACTACGCCATCAAGAACAACATTACACTGAAAAAGGCTGAAGCTCAAATGCAAATGAGCGATATCGACGTAGCCGAAAGCAAAGCAGCGTGGCTCCCCACGATGAGTGCGAGCCTGAGCGAAAGTGCTATGTGGCGCCCCCTTCAAGAGAGCGAGGTGAACTACGTAAACGGCGGCATGAGCGTGGCCAGTGCCAAGAAAACCACCGAAAGCGGCTCGTATGGCATCAATGCCGGATGGACAGTGTACAACGGCAAGCAGCGCAAGATGAACATCCAGAGCGCAGAACTGGCCAAACAGATAAGCATTCTGTCCTCAGAGCAGCAACAAGACATGCTGACGGAACAGATCGCCCAGCTCTACGTGCAGATTCTCTATATGAAAGAAGCGCTCAAGGTGAATGAGCGTATCTTAGCGCAAGACAGTGCGATATGGCAGCGCGGACTTGCGTTTGTGGAGAACGGAAAAATGAGTCAGGCCGCCGTTCTGGAACTGGAGGCGACTGTGGCCAGCGGCCGCTACGACGTGGTGAACACACGTACGCAGATAGACCAAGCGAAACTGCAATTGGCGCAACTTTTGGAGCTTCCCGCCGGCGAGAAGATTGACGTAATGAACATGCAAGCGGCTGACGAGCTGGCCTGCAGGCCTATCCCGCCCTACATGGAGGTGTATGCCAAAGCGCTGGAGACGCGCCCCGAAATGGAAAGCGCAAAACTGGGCATTGAGCAGAGTCAACTGGCCACAAAAATTGCCAAGGCAGCGCGCATCCCGACGATATCGCTGAATGCAGGCGTGAACGACAGCCACATGACAGGGGCCGTGAATTCTTTCGGCAAGCAACTGAAGAACAACCTGAACGCTACGATTGGCGTGGGCGTGACTATTCCCATCCTGGACCAAAAACGTGTGAAGCACAACGTAGAACGTGCAAAGATAAACGAACTCACGGCGCAACTGGACATGGCCGACACGCAGAAGAAACTCTACCAGAGCATTGAGCAGTACTGGCTGAATGCCACAAACAGCCAGCAGAAGTTCATAGCCTCGCAAAGCAACGTGAAGAGCCGCGAAGCAAGCTACGAACTCTTGGACGAGCAGTTCAAGGTGGGTCTGAAGAACATCAGCGACCTGTTGCAGAGCCGCCAGATGCTGCTGCAGAGCCGCCAGATGCTGCTGCAGGACAAATATACCACCCTGCTGAATCGCGCGCTTCTGGACTTCTACTCAGGTGAACTCATTAACATGTAAATAAAAAAGTATAAGCACACACGATATGAAGAAAACCTTTATTTTTGCTACTTTTGCTCTCCTCCTGGCCAGTTGCGCCAAGGAGCTGAACGTAAAATACAACACCCAAGCCATCAGCCGTCAAACCTTAACCACCAGTGTTACCGCAACAGGCACCATTGAGCCCGTTACGGAGGTGACGGTGGGCACACAGGTGAGTGGCATCATTGATAAAATCTACGTAGATTACAACAGCGTGGTGAAACGCGGGCAGGTAATTGCCGAACTGGACAAGACGAACCTTACCTCTTCGCTTCAAAGCGCGCAGAGCAACCTACAGAACGCGCAGAGCAGTCTGGCCTACCAGAGGGCCAACCATCAGCGTACGAAAACACTCTATGACAAGGGCCTCATCTCAGCCGATGAGTACGACCAAGCCAAACTGGCCTATGAGCAGGCGCTGCAACAAGTGAGCGTACAGCAGCAAAGTGTGCAGCAGGCCCGCACCAACCTGGGCTATGCCACCATCACCGCGCCCATTGACGGCGTGGTGCTGAAAAAGTCGGTGGAAGAAGGTCAGACGGTCGCAGCAGCCATGACAACGCCCGAACTCTTCACCATTGCCAAGGACTTAACTGACATGCGCGTGATTGCCGACGTGGACGAGGCCGACATAGGCGGGGTGAAGGAAGGACTGAGAGTCACCTTCACCGTGGACGCCTACCCCGACGACACCTTCCAGGGCTCTGTGACGCAAGTAAGGCAGGAGGCCAAGACGGAGAGTAACGTTGTAACATACGAAGTGGTCATCAGCGCTCCCAATCCTGACATGAAACTTAAGCCCGGGCTGACGGCCAACGTGACAATTATCATCCACGAAGTAGAGAACGCCCTCACTGTGCCCGAAGCCGCCCTGCAATTCATGCCCGACGAAGACCTGCTCACCCCCGAGCAGAGCATCAAGGACGTACAGGCCGACCACAAAGTATGGATTAAGGACGGCAACGTACTGAAAGCCGTGGCCGTGACGACAGGCATTAGCAACGGTATCGTCACTGAGATAGTAAGCGGCTTGAGAGACGGAATAGAGGTGATAATAGGCTCTGAGGTTGAAGGCATGTCTAAGGCCGAAGACAGCCAGAGCCCGTTTATGCCACGTCCAAAGAACGATAAGAAGAAGAAATGAACGAACGAAAAACAGTAATAGAACTGCAGGACGTGCGGCGCGACTTCAAAGTGGGCGAAGAGGTGGTGCACGCTTTGCGTGGCGTGTCGTTCAAGATTTACGAGGGCGAGTTCGTGACCATCATGGGCACATCGGGCTCAGGAAAGAGCACGCTGCTCAATCAGTTGGGATGTCTCGACACGCCCACGTCGGGTGAGTATTTCCTTGACGGGACACCCGTGCGAAAGATGAGCCGCTCACAACGCGCCAAACTGCGCAACCGCAAGATTGGATTCGTCTTCCAGAACTACAATCTGCTGGCCAACACCACGGCAATAGAAAACGTAGAACTTCCTCTTATATATAATACGCGCTACAACGCCCGCCAACGCCGGGAAGCCGCCATCAAGGCTCTGCAAGCCGTAGGGCTGGGCGACAGACTCTACCACAAGAGCAACCAAATGTCGGGCGGACAGATGCAACGTGTGGCCATTGCCCGCGCCTTGGTGAATGACCCCGCCGTAATCCTGGCCGACGAAGCTACGGGCAACCTTGACACGCGCACATCCTTTGAGATGCTCGTCCTCTTCCAGAAATTGCACGCTGAGGGCCGCACCATCATATTCGTTACTCACAACCCCGAAATAGCACAATACGCCAGCCGCAACATAATGCTGCGCGACGGAAAAATACGCGAGGATGCCGAGAACCCCAACATCCTCTCGGCCGAAGAAGCCCTCGCCGCGTTGCCCGCTAATCAGGACGATTAAATAGTTAACCTGGGAAAATATAAACTGTTAACAATTTTATTCTGTCCGCTGCCTTTTGTCGAGAAAATTATGAAATATCTCAATCTGTTAAAAGTTGCCTTCAAAGCGATACAAAGCAATAAGTTTCGGTCGTTTCTCTCCATGCTGGGCATCATCATAGGTGTAGCGGCCGTCATTATTATGATGGCCATCGGTCAAGGCTCTAAAGAAAGTATTCGCACTGAAATCAGCAAGATAGGCACCAATCTTATTAGCATTCAGCCGGGCTCCGACATGGGCCACGGCGGTGTGCGTCAGGACCCCAGTGCTATGCAGACGCTCAAAGTGGAGGACTACGAAGCCATACGCGCTGAGGCCAAACTCGCAAAGTATGTTAGCCCAGAAGTAAATACCGGCGGACAGGTCATCTACGGCGCCAACAACACCACGACCACCGTTTACGGCGAGGCTCCCGACTATCTGGACATCAAGCAGTGGACCGTGCAATGCGGAGCCTGCTTCACCGAGAGCGACATCAAGAAGAGTGCCAAGGTTTGCGTGGTAGGCGTCACCATCGTCAAGGAACTATTTGGCGAGAACTACCCCGTCGCCAAGGCCGTCGGTAAGAACATTCGCTTCAAGAGTATCCCCTTCCGCATTGTCGGCGTCCTTGAAAGCAAGGGCTACAACAACTGGGGCATGGACCAGGACAACGTCATGATAGTGCCCTTCACCACCGTGATGAAGCGCATTCAGGCTCAGACATTCCTCAACTCCATCTCCGTCTCCGCCCTTTCTGAAGAAGTCACCGACGTGGCCATCGAAGAGCTCACCCAGATACTTCGCCGCACCCACAAGCTGAAGGAGGAAGCCCCCGAGAACTTTACCATACGCTCCCTCCAGGAGATGATGGACACGATGGACAGCACCATGAACAGCGTCACCATCATCCTCGTCGTAGCCGCCGCCTTCTCGCTCCTCGTGGCCGGCATCGGCATCATGAATATTATGCTCGTGAGTGTCACAGAGCGCACCAAAGAGATAGGCTTGCGCATGTCGGTCGGAGCCCGCGGCATCGACATTATGCTACAATTCCTCATAGAGAGCGTCTTCATAAGTATCACGGGCGGCGTGCTGGGCATCCTGCTGGGATACGGCGGCGTGAGTCTTGCCCGAAACCTCATCCATCTGCCAGCTGCCATTCCTCTGTGGAGCATAGTCGTCAGTTTCATCGTCTGCACCATCATCGGCATCGTTTTCGGCTACGTCCCCGCCCGCAAAGCCGCCCGCATGGACCCCATAGAAGCCATACGTTATGAGTAAGCCTCCCCGCCATTCGGAGTGGTTCATCCACACCATCGCTTTGATGATAGTCCTCATGACTCCCCTACTCTTCAAGGAGCCGCACGACATCATGAGCATCGGAGCCTATTTCCGAGGCTGCACCATCCCGCTGTGCTCCGTGGCGATTTTCTACCTCAACTACTTCAAGCTGGTGGACCAACAGCTGCAGACCGGCCACAGGCTGCGCTTTGCGCTCAGTAATATGGCAGCCATTGTCGGGGCTCTCATCATCCAGCACATAATCTACCGCTATCTGACGCCACAGTTCCTCCCCGATACGCTCAGCAACTCAGTCATCGTACCCGAGTTCCTGTTACAACGCCAGATATTCCTCATCCTGAGCAGCCTCTTCGCTTTCCTCTTCGCCATCATCCTCAGCGTGGCACTCCGCCAGCACATCCATCTCCACAATATCGAGTCGGAGATGCGCAAGGCCGAGTTCTTTCCCCTAAAGTCGCAGTTCGGTCCACACTTTCTCCTCAACACCCTCAACAACATTTACTCGCTCACGAACTTTGACGTGCCCAAGGCCCAGCAGGCCATACAGAATCTCGCACGCCTCTTGCGCTACATGCTCTACGAGAGCCCTTCAATGGCCGTACCCCTGAAGAAAGTCATCTTCTTCATCGAGCAATACATCGAACTCATGAAGTTGCGCCTTAACGACCAGGTAGAAGTAAGCCTCACCACCGACATCACCACCGGGGAGTGCCGCGAGGTGATACCTTTCATCTTCATCACCATCGTGGAGAACGCCTTCAAGCACGGCATAGCCCCCATGGCCCACAGTTTTATCCATATCAACGTGTCAACTTCCCCTGAGGGCGACATCACGCTGCACGTCGAGAACACCAACCACCCGGCAGAAAAACGCGCCGACAAGCCAACGGGAGGCTTAGGCCTCAAACTCGTGCAACGAAGGCTGGACCTCAGCTACCCCGACAACTACGAATGGAACTACGGTCCCTCATCCGACGGCGCCACCTACACCTCCGTAATCATCATCAAGAACGGCAAGACATCCCTTTGACCTTATAACCAGGCAACCTCATAGCCCCATAACCTGACAACCTAATAACCTATTAACCTCTTAACCTCACAATCTTCCTAAATTATGACTTGCGCCATTATCGACGACGAGCCCTTGGCCGTCAAACTGCTTGAAACTTACGTACAGAAGACACCCGGCCTCACCCTCAACGGCTCCTACAGCAGTGCCGTGAAAGCAATCGGCGGTCTCGCCCAGCAACCCGTGGACATTCTCTTTCTCGACATCCAGATGCCCGACGTGGACGGAATGAGCTTCGCCCGCATGATTCAAAACGGCAACATGCAGATTATCTTCACCACGGCCTACTCCGAGTACGCCGCAGAAAGCTACAAGGTCGCGGCTGCCGACTATCTTCTCAAGCCCATCGTATATGAAGACTTCCTTGCCTCCATATCCAAGGCCACAAAAATCATAGAAACCCGCAAAGTCGCCGCCAACAACAACGCCGACCTTGCTCCCGCCTCCCACAACGACTGCATCTACGTCCGCAGCGACTACAAACTCATGCGTCTCGCCACTGACGACATCAACTACATCGAAGGTCTCAAGGACTATGTCAAGATTCATTTCGTCGATGACCGCCCACCCGTACTCACCCTCGCATCAATCCTCGCCGTAGAAGCCTCACTGCCCAAGAACTTCATGCGCGTCCACCGCAGCTATATCGTCAACCTCGACAAAATCACGATAATCGAGCGCGGAAACATCATTTTCGGCGAAGAAGCTCTGCCCATCTCCGATTCCTACAAGGAAAAACTGCAAGCCTACATCCAAGAACACACTTTCAACGCAAGATAGCGCGTCGCACACAACCCACATTCATAGCCCGACCACAATGCCCAAGCACATCCTCGACCTCCACGTCGTCAACGTGGAGCACCCGCGCCCCGACTACGCCGTACTCCACCTTTCCTCTCCCTCCGGCCCGCTGCCCGGCATGCTGCCCGGCCAGTTCGTACAAGTGCGCGTCGACGGCTCCCCCGTCACGTTCCTTCGCCGCCCCATCTCCATCAACTATGCCGACGACTCCGAGCTCTGGCTCCTCGTCCACAACATAGGCCCGGGCACCGCCCGCCTCTGCGACCTCCAGGCCGGCGACACCCTCAACTGCCTGCTGCCCCTCGGCCACGGCTTCACGCTCCCGCCCGCCGCATCCCCCGCCCGCCGCACCCTACTCATTGGCGGCGGCGTAGGCACGGCACCCATGCTCTATCTCGGCCAGCAGCTCCACAACCAGGGCCACCACGTCACCTTTATCCTCGGCGGACGCTCTGCCACAGATGTGCTTCAGACCTCTCTCTTCGAGAAATACGGACGCCTGCTCATCACTACCAACGATGGCTCGCTCGGCCACGCCGGATTCGTCACCCAGCACCCCGTACTCGATGAGGAATCATTCGACCAGATCTACACCTGCGGTCCCAAACCCATGATGCAGGCCGTAGTACGCTGGGCCCGCGAGCACGGCACCCCCTGCGAAGTGTCCCTTGAAAACATGATGGCCTGCGGCCTCGGCGCCTGCCTCTGCTGCGTGGAGAACACCGTTCGCGGCAACGTGTGCGTCTGCACCGAAGGCCCCGTCTTTGACGAAAAAGAATTAAACTGGTAGAAAAGCCCCCTCCCCGCTCCCCCAGGGGGGAGTGCCTGGCTTTGCCAGTGTCCGCTCTTGAGCGGAGGCGCTTACGAGCGATAACAATTCACGAGCGACAATAATTTACGAGCGCATTACAATTTACGAGCGATTATACTTATTCTTTATAAATAAACCACTCACTCAAATATACACAACCATGCCCATAAACGATTCCAAAATGTCAACAGGCGCCTCCGCCGCAGGCGGACACGAGCGTAGCGAGGCACTCCCCCTTGGGGGAGCGGGGAGGGGGCTTCACATCGGCACCCTCACTCTTTCCACACCCATAATGACCGCCAGCGGCACCTTTGGCTACGGCTTGGAATACGCCGACTTTGTAGATTTCACCCGCCTCGGCGGCATCATCGTCAAGGGCACGACTCTCCAGCCCCGCCAGGGCAACCCCTACCCCCGCATGGCCGAGACGTCCCAGGGTATGCTCAACTGCGTAGGCCTGCAAAACGCGGGCGCAGAGCACTTCTGCTCCCACATCTACCCCGCCATACGCCACCTTCCCACCCATGTCATCGTCAACGTCAGCGGCAGCAGTCCCGAGGACTACGCCCGGTGCGCCGCTCTCATTGATGCGCTTGACGACATCCCCGCCATAGAACTCAACATCTCCTGCCCCAATGTGAAAGACGGCGGCATGGCCTTCGGCACCACCTGCGAAGGCGCCGCCAGCGTTGTAAAAGCCGTACGCAAGGCTTATCATAAGACGCTCATCGTCAAACTGTCGCCAAATGTCACCTCTATCGCTGATATAGCACGCGCAGTGGAAGCCGAAGGAGCCGACTCCGTGAGTCTCATCAACACTCTTATGGGCATGAGCATCGACATAGAGAAGCGCCAGTCGCGCCTCAGCATCGGCACCGGCGGACTCAGCGGCCCCTGCATCAAGCCCGTGGCCGTGCGCATGGTACATCAGGTCGCCAAAGCCGTCAAGATTCCCGTAATAGGCCTCGGCGGCATCGCCACGGCTGAGGACGCCATAGAATTTCTCATGGCTGGCGCCACAGCAGTGCAAGTGGGCACGGCCAATTTCCTCAATCCCGCCGTCACCATGCAGATTGCCGACGACCTTGACCGCTGGCTCGACGCCCATAACGTGGCCCACGTCACCGATATTATCGGTTGCATATAAGACTAACTTTTTCCAGACGCCAATAAAGCCCTTTGTTCCGTCGTTTTGTAAATGCGGCTTTCGTCTTTTTTCCTGTTCATTGAAAATAAAGAAAAGCGAGATTTATTTTTTGCATAGATTTTTGACTGTTTTTGAGGCTTGCGATGACCTAAACCCGCATTCGGCCCGGAAACGCCCGTTTCCCGAAAAACGGAAACAGTCCCTTTTTTTTCAAAACTCCACTCATTTTTCCCGATACCCTATTTTAGCAAAAACTAAAAGGGACATCGGAAAAAATGAAAGGGCGATTGTTCAAATTAAAAGGGAGATAATTTCAATTAAAAGGGCATTAGTTGCGATTAAAAGGGCTTTAGGAGGGACCCCCTCCCCGCTCCCCCGAGGGGGGAGTGCTGCAAATTGGGACAAAATCGTGTATGGAAATCTGTATAAAAGGGGGTGTAGAGAGGGTTTTAGGGTTGCGTTTTTATTTGCCCTTGCGACAAACACAAGAGAATCAGCGAGATAGCAACTCCCCTCAGAATCGCACAGAAGTAAACGCGAAAAATTTTTTTGAAAATACGGCCATTTTTTGAGGGTAA
>JAZRYH010000032.1:0-7653 GCA_045600685.1 Alloprevotella sp.
TAAGTTTTTCGTTTCCCCAAAACAGGCCGTGCAAAGCAGTTTTGGGGGATTTTTTTGTTTCTTATGCAAAGATACAAAAATCTTATAATATTGGCAATTAAATCGTTAGATTTATTTCGCTTAATTTGCGACAATCCCTAGTTAAAACTATCTCCCTTTCAGTTGAAACTATCCCCCTTTCAGTTTGTCCGATGTCCCATTAAATTTTTCCGATGTCCCTTTTAGTTTCGCGTAAAAGGGCTATCGGACAAAATGAAGGGTGGTGGGGGAGAAAAAAAAGACGGGTCGGCGCGCGCTTTTCGGCTGTATGCACGTTTAGGCCTCACATCGCCGCGATTTCTCCTTTTTTCGTTTTGTCAAGATTTTTTACACTTTATGAAAAACCGTTACGCGGCGTAATGTGGTTTACCCTGCCGGTCGGAAGAGCCTTTATTTATCGTGCGGCAAAGGTTAAAAAAAGGGGCGGCACCCGGATGGATGCCGCCCCGATTATTAGAGGGAGATTTTTATGAGTGATTCCCGGGAATTACTTCACGAGCACCTTCTTGCGGTTCTGCAGATAGATGCCGCGGAAGGCGGTGCCGACCTGCTGACCCTGGAGGTTGAAGCGAACGTTGAGGCTTTCGTTGGTATTGAGCACGTTGATGCCGTCGGGGATTTCCACGATTTCGTCGAATACGAAGGTGGAGCCGGCGTCGGCAGCACCCCAGCGCTTGATGGCGCCGCCCTGATAGTTCAGGTACTGGCTCTCGCCGTAAGCCTTGAGGCAGAAGCCGTCGCTGGCGTGGTTGGCTTCAGCGGTGGGATGTACGTAGAAGCGTGCGGTGAGGCCGTCTTCGCTCAACGTGCAGGGGTTGGCAGCGTCGAGGGCAGCGGCAGCTCCGAGGGCCTTGTTGTAGAGCTGGAAGCCGCGGAGGGGATCGCCTACGAGAGCCCAGGCGTATTCGTCGGTCTGGGCCTCTTCACCTGCAAAGGCGAGGGTGCCTTCGTCGCTGTAGAGCCAGTGCTGCTGGTTGCTGTGCAGACGCAGGGCATACCAGTGCTCAACGGCGTCAAGGGTAGCGGCGTATTCGATGGGCAGGGTGCCGGTGAACTCGGCCACGAGGGTGATGTTCTGGTCTTCCTTGCCGGCCACGACGGTGGTCTCGCCCTTGAGTTCTACGCCGTAAAGGGAGAACTGAACGGTGTATTCCTTGCCTTCCTCGCACTGGGTCTGAGTTTCGGTGGCAATCTCGTTGCCCTCGCCATCGGTGATGGTCCAGGTGATGTTGGTCACGGCCAGGCTGGTGTCGGACTTGATGACGGCGGCCACGGCCTCGGCGTCGAAGCCTTCAGCGGCGTTGATGACCATCATGTTGCCGGCATCGGCTTCGCTCCAGTCGTCAATGAGAATCTGCTTGGAGCCGCCGAGGTTGATGTTCTTCTCTTCGGAGAAGTGGAAGAAGTAGGTCTTGTCGCAAACGCCTTCGTAACCGGCTTCTTCGGTGCAGTAGATAGGCGTAGCGGTGAGGATGGAGACGAACTGGCCGGCATCGTTGAGGAAGTGCTGGGCGCCTTCGTTCCAGAGGTAGGTCTTGCCTTCGTAGTCCACGAGGGCGAAGAGCTGGTTGGCGTCGGTGGCGTCGGTAGCTACGCTTGCGCCGCCCTGCAGAGTGCCCTTGAGGGCGCCGTCAACGTTCATCCAACCGCCGCGCTGAGGCGTGCTGGCGGTGAAGAGCTGGTTCTTGGCGGGGCCTACGTAGGGAGCGGGCTCCTCAAAGTCGGTGCCGAACTTCACGTTGATAATCTGGGCGAGAGACTCGGTCAGGTCGATGTCGATGTTGACGAAGAGTTTGTGGTCGTCGAAGTTAACCTTGCCCTGGAGCTTGAGGGGCATTTCGCCGAGTGCGGGGCCCATCCAGAAGTCGATGCCTTCGAGGTCGCCGGCGGTGATGGCGAGCATGTCGTTGTATTCGAAGGTGTCGTACTCCTCGCCGGGAACGAGGGTGAGGCCGTTGATGTTGATGTTGCCCACGGGCATTACGTCCTCGCCGTAGGCCAGAACGAAGTTAGGCAGGGAGAAGTCGATGGTGCCGTCCTCGTGCTTGATGAGGTTCACGCTGGCGTCCAGTGTGCCGGACACGTCGTTGACGGTCACGGTGAGCTGGTCGGTGAAGACGATGGGCTCGGGACCGGGAGTGGGCTCATCCTCTTCATAGTTGGCGTTGCGGATATAGTTGAAGCTCCATGCGCCAGTGCCGCCGCGCAGACCGCCGGTAGCGCCAAAGGTCTGACCGTTGAGGTACTGACCCTGGGAGATGAAGCGAATCATATTGTCGTTATTGGCCTTCTCAATATCGGTATAGATATCATCGTAGCCGCTGACAGAACCGTAGCCTTCCTCGTTAGCACCGATGATGGTCCATACGTTGGCGCTGGCTTCAGCCACTACGGAGAAGTCGCCGCCGGCAGAGCAGGCGAGGTAGCCCTGACCTGCTTCAGCAGCGTGCTGACGGAGGTAGTAACCACCTTCGGCGGGGATAACTTCCATAACTTCTTCGGCCTCGGGAGCGCGAACGCCGGCGAGGGTGCCGTTGGCAGAAGCACGGTTGGTCTGGGTAGCACCGTTGATGTACTTGTCGCCAGTGGAGGTAACGCCGAGGATGCCTACGAGGGCCTGGCCTACGTTGGCCACCTCGTCGCGGAGTTCGGGAGCGGTGAAGTACTTCGTAGTGGTGTTAGGCTCGGCAGCGGGAGTAGCGGTGATGCTGACAATCTGGCTGGCCGTGTCAAACTCGTAGGTGGTGTTGAACTTCTTAACTTTGCCATAGACAACGACCTTGTTGCCCACCTCAATGAGGGTGGCACCTTCCTCGTTGAACTTCTGGCCGTTGAGGCCGTAGCCACGGTAAACTTCCATTTCGGTACCGTCCTCGTCCTGAATGTAATAGGTAGCGTTGCCGTAAGTACCCTCAATGTCAATCTCGTCAATCTTACTGATGGTGCCCTTTACATAGATAGGCGTGTTGAGGTCGGACAGGGGATTGTCAATAATCTCAATAGCCTGGGCGGCGGTGTAGGCCGTCTCGGCGGTATTGGTGATGTCGATGTAGCGGGTGTAAGTCTTGCTTACCACGTTGCTGGCCTTCGTGCCGTTGTGGGCGATAGCCTTAACGGTGGTAGTCTCGGTGAGAGTGAAGGGGGCGGTGTACTTCGTGGAAGCCGTGGTGGGGTCGGTGCCGTCCAGCGTGTAGTAGATGGAGCAGCCAGTCTCAGCGGCGAGGCTAACCTCTACGGAACCCACGAACTTGCCCTCGGAGGGAGTGAAGGTGGGAGCATTGACGCTTCCTTCTTCAGCAGTGGTCCACTCAACTTCAACGGAAGCCAGATAGATGGCACCATTGTTGGAGCGGATGCCCACGTACTTGTAATCCTCGGTGAAGGTCACGGTGCCGGTCTCGCTTACGGAGCCAATCTTTGTGCCCTGACTGGTGTTGCCTGAGGTGGCATACAGGTCGGCAGCGGAGGTGTAGGGAGTGTTGGAGCCGTACACATCAATGGTGTTGGTGCCGCTGGACACGGTGATAGTGACGCTCTTCACTGTGCCGCCAGAGGTAGTGGTTACGATGCCGCTGTTGCTGTTCTTGGAGCGCATCTGAATGGCACCAGCATCGTTCTTGGCAGACTGTCCGGCATACACAGCAGCGGAGTTCTTCTTCACGCCTGTGAAGTCGGTGTAGGACGTAGTGGTGGCGGGGAAGTCATCTGCCGTCAACTTGTCCGTCACTACTCCTGCAAAGCCAGTGAGGCTCACAAGCATGGCGCAAAGAAAAAGTAAAAATTTTTTCATTACTTTTGTTTTTAGGATTAATAAAGTTAATAAATAGTGTGTGTGATTTGTAAAGTCTCGGTAGTTATAGGGTTGCATGCTGGACATGCCCGGCATCATACTGCTCTGAGCCGGCACGCCGCTCAAAAATCGTTACAAAGGTACGACTTACTTTGCAAACAGCCAAATAAATCTCTCACATTAACTATCCTTTCCCCCATATTGCCCGCGCTTTTTTCCTTTTCGCCCCCGTTTTCCTCCACTTTCACGTTCGCCCCGCCTACAAAAAGCAACTCCCCCGGGCGCAAGGCTCAGAGGAGTTGCTATAATAAAATAATGTGTGCGGTTTACTTCTTTTCCTTCAGCAGGTCGCGGATTTCGGAGAGCAGCTCTTCCTGCGTGGGGCCGGCGGGAGCGGCGGGCTCGGCGGCAGCCTCTTCTTCCTTCTTCTTGGAGAGTTTCATCACGCCCTTGAGGAGCATGAAGATACAGAAGGCCACGATGATGAAGTCCAGGGCCGTCTGGATGAAGTTGCCGTAGTTGATGGTGGCAGGAGCCAGTTCTACGCCTTCCACGGTGAGAGCGGGAAGCGTGTACTTCAGGTCGGTGAAGTTCACGCCGCCGATGAGGTAGCCGATAGGGGGCATGATGATGTCATCCACCAGGGAGCTGACAATCTTACCGAAAGCGCCGCCGATGATAACACCGGTAGCCATGTCAATCACGTTGCCTTTGATGGCAAAGGCCTTGAATTCTTCTAAAAATTTACCCATTGTTTTGTATTATTAGTAAGTATGGTTATCAAATCGGGTGCAAAATTAAAAACATTTTGCTAAAAAAGCGCCTCAAAAGGCTAAAAATTTCGTTTTCAAGGCAAAAATAGTTAAATTTGCAGCGAAAGAACAACTATTTAACCCAATAATTAACTTTTTTACACATGACACAAGTTGCAATTAACGGCTTCGGCCGTATCGGTCGCCTCGCTTTCCGTCAGATGTTCG
Organism: Alloprevotella sp.; assembly: GCA_045600685.1. Classification (GTDB taxonomy): domain Bacteria; phylum Bacteroidota; class Bacteroidia; order Bacteroidales; family Bacteroidaceae; genus Alloprevotella. Next base: position 4,810 of record JAZRYH010000032.1, read on the forward strand.
AGGCTGAAGGTTACGAAGTAGTAGCTATCAACGACCTTACCAGCCCCAAGATGCTGGCTCACCTCCTCAAGTACGACACCGCTCAGGGCGGTTTCTCCGGCAAGTATGGTGAAGGCAAGCACACCGTAGAGTACAAGGACGCCGTAATGGCCGAAGACGGCAAGACCGTCGTTACCCCCGGCTCCATCACCGTTGATGGTAAGGAAATCACCATCTATGCTAAGCCCAACGCTGCCGAACTCCCCTGGGGCGAACTCGGCGTTGACGTAGTGCTCGAGTGCACCGGTTTCTACACCTCCAAGGCCAAGGCTGCCGCTCATATCCAGGCTGGTGCCGCCAAGGTAGTCATCTCCGCTCCCGCCGGCAACGACCTCCCCACCATCGTTTACAACACCAACCACGAGACCCTCACCCCCGCTGACACCATCATCTCCGCTGCCAGCTGCACCACCAACTGCCTCGCCCCCATGGCCGATGCCCTCAACAAGTACGCTGCCATCCAGAGCGGTATCATGAGCACCATCCACGCCTACACCGGCGACCAGATGATTCTCGACGGCCCCCAGCGCAAGGGTGACCTCCGCCGCAGCCGTGCCGGCGCTCAGAACATCGTGCCCAACAGCACCGGTGCTGCCAAGGCCATCGGCCTCGTTATCCCCGAACTGAACGGCAAGCTCATCGGCTCCGCCCAGCGCGTTCCCACCCCCACCGGCTCCACCACCATCCTCATCGCCGTTGTTAAGGGTCACGACGTAACCGTTGAAGGCATCAACGCCGCCATGAAGGCCGCCGCCAACGAAAGTTTCGGCTACAACGAGGACCAGATCGTCAGCTCCGACGTTATCGGCATGAAGTACGGTTCCCTCTTCGACGCCACCCAGACCATGGTCAGCAAGATCGACGAAGACACCTATCAGGTTCAGGTCGTTAGCTGGTACGACAACGAGAACAGCTACACCAGCCAGATGGTACGCACCATCAAGTACCTCGCCGAGCTGAAGTAATACCGCTCCTTAAAGCGCAACATCTCCTCCGCCCCGCAGGGTGGAGCCCGCATAGCCCCCGCCGGACTTCCGGCGGGGGCTTTTTCGTGCGCGCGTATATATAATAAAGGTGTACGGTAAAAGGGCGCGAGATGTCAGGCACCCCATACCCTCCCTTCGTGAGATGGCGCGGGATGTCCTCTCCCCGCTCCATTCCACACAAGTCCTCCAGTATTTGAATGTGCACACGTGTGAAAACGCATTTCCACACGTGTGCAAATCAATTTCCACACGTGTGCAAATCAATTTTCACACGTGTGAAAACGTTTTTAAGTCGGCCGAAAGTGCAGCGCAGGCAGCATTAGCCCTTGTCGGACAGCATAGACTTATGAAAAATTCACGGAAAGTTCCGGTGTAAGTGTCAAAAGGAAGACAACAGCCTAAATAAAAATGCAGAGAAGGGGTTTTCCAGGCATTTCTTTCCCTCTTCCGCTTGGCCGAATGGGGAAAAGTTCGTACTTTTGTCATGGTTTTGATATATTTTTCAACTAAATTAAGGAGAAAGACATTATGCATAACTACAAATCACCGAAAGAGATAACCCTTGAAGGGAAGATACGCGAACTCATCGCGGACATTCAGGAACGTTCCGGAAGTTCGGACGACACGCCCCTGAAAGTATGGGACGAATTGCAAGGCAACGAAGAGATAATGGCCATTCAGGATTATGCCAACAAAGTCTCGATTACCCGGTTGGGGATCAACGACCATGGCCCCGTGCACATGCGCACCGTATGCCGGAATGCACTGAAGATGCTCGGCATCCTGCATGATGCCGGAATAGAAACGAACCTCCAGAAAGAGAATGCGGGCAGTTTCGAGGACAGCATGATTGCCGTGATGATAGCAGCATTCCTGCATGATGCCGGCATGACTATCGGAAGGAAAGACCATGAGCTGTATTCGGGAATAATTACTTTTCAGATAATCACCGACATCCTGCGAAAGGTCATGCCGGGAGACGATGACGTCATACGGAGAACGGTAATCCGCGCCGTGGCGATGGAAGGCATCCTCGGCCACATGGCAACCCACCCGATACACTCCATCGAAGCCGGGCTGATACTCATCGCCGACGGGTGCGACATGACAAAGGGGCGGGCAAGGATAGCGCTGGAGATAGCAGAAGGCGACATCCACAAGTATTCGGCCAATTCCATAGAGAAAGTTCATATCACGCGCGGAGAGGAACATCCCGTGAAGATAGAGGTATATATGAAGTCGGAAGTGGGATTGTTCCAGATAGAAGGAGTTCTCATGCCCAAGATACAGTCAAGTCCTGCCAAGCATCTGGTAGAACTTTATGCCTGTGTGGAAGGCGAAGAAGAGAAACGCTACCTTTGATTAGGCTGTCCGATGACGAACACGCCGTATAAGTGGCCGCGTGGCAGAAAGAACGTGGCAGGTAATACACACGAAATCCCCCGAAAGCGATTGTGCTTCCGGGGGATTTCCGTGTGGGAATCACGTGCAGGGGTGTAAGAGGTGTAGCAGGTGTAGCAAAAAAAGTAACATCGCCGCCCTCAAAGTACGCCACATGCACCTTGCTGCGCAGAATAAAAATTATTAGTGTCCGCTAAAAAGTTTAGCCTGTACCCCGAAGGGGTTATACAACCCAGCCAGGGGCAGCGCCCCTGGTACACGGTTGCCGTACTTACGGCCGCCCCAGCGGGTAGGGTGCTCAAAATTTGAGTCAAGAAATTGTTCTAGAAATCACGTTCTAAAGCATGATGCAATGGGCTTTTTTTAACACTTTTTCGAGCAAAATAGTTCTTTAAAAAATTGCATATCTCGCAGATTT
>JAZRYH010000033.1:0-7090 GCA_045600685.1 Alloprevotella sp.
AGTGCCTTAAATTGCATTTTTATAATCCGTAAAAATCGCGGATTTGAGGCGTTTGGATGAATTTTGGGCCAAAATTACTTAGAATAATTCATAATAACAAATACTAACCACGAAGTGTTAAAATGAAGAAAGCCACCCAAACGGATGGCTTTCAGTTAGTTAGTGGTGATTGGTCTAATATATTGATAATCAATTATTTACCGATGCAAAAATGGGAGAAAATGTTGTTGAGCGTGTCCTGTGAGGTGATGGTAGTGCCGGTGAGCTGGCCTATGAGATGTAGGGCCTGACGGAGGTCTTCGGCAACAAGGTCGGAGGGCTGACCGGAAGTGAGGGCGTCGGCTACGGCAGCGAGGGCGTCGTGAGCCTGACATAGGATGTCATGTTGACGGGCAGAGGTGATAACGGCGGCATCTGCATCTACGGGTGGGTTTGCTTGCAGCAGCTCTTGTCGGAGGGCGTCGAGGCCTATTCCGTGGAGTGCAGAGAAGTCGTCGGTTTTGTTTATGCGTCGGATGAGGGTCTGTCCGGGTTTAACGTCGACATCGGGCCAGGGCACTCCGGGTTCTGTAAGCATGAGGATGATGCGTGCTTTTTCGGCGGCCTGGAGGCTGCGCTGCTGTCCGAGGATTTCTATCTGGTCGGTGGTGTGGCGCAGACCTGCCGTGTCGAGGAAACGGAAGGTAAGTCCGCCGATGATGACGGTATCCTCCACTATGTCACGCGTGGTGCCCTGAACGGGGCTGACGATGGCGCGCTCTTCGCCAAGAAGGGCGTTGAGGAGGGTGCTCTTGCCCACGTTGGGTGCGCCGATAATGGCTACGGGTATGCCGTTGCGGATGGCATTACCGGTGGCATAGGATGTGATGAGGCTTTGGACGTGGTCGCTTGTGGTGCGGGTGAGGTTGATGAGGGCTGAGCGGTCGGCAAATTCCAATTCTTCGTGATCGGAGAAGTCAAGCTCGAGTTCAAGGAGGGAGGTGAGGTGGAGAAGTTGGCCGTTGAGTTCTGCAAGCCGGGTGTGGATGCTTCCTCGCAGTTGTGAGAAGGCTGTCTGATGTTGCGCTTTGGACGTTGCGCTGATAAGGTCGGCCACGGCTTCTGCCTGAGTGAGGTCCATTTTTCCGGCAAGGAAGGCTCGCTGGGTAAATTCGCCGGGTTGTGCCATGCGGCAGCCGTGGCGCGTGAGGAGGGCCAGAAGCTGTGCGACGATGTAGGGGGAACCGTGGCAGGAGATTTCGGCGCAGTCTTCGCCGGTGTAAGAATGGGGGGCGGGGAAGAGTGTGAGTAGCACTTCATCAAGAGCGTCACCGGTGTCGAGGCAGATTTTGCCGAGGAGAGCCGTGCGTGGCCGGGCACCATCAATGGAGCGCGAGAAGATGCTGCCGACGCATGTGAATGTGTCGGGACCGCTGATGCGTATAACGGCAAGCGCACCGCCAGGCTGCGTGGCTGGGGCGCAGATGGTAGATGTGCTATTCAAAACGTATGGCTTTTGCTGGCTGTATGCGGAGGATGATGAGGCTGGGGAGTATGAGCGCCAGAATGGTAAGGACGAGAGTGCCCGCGTTGATAAGAACTATTGGGGAAACTCGGATGAGTACAGGAACTGCATCTACGTAATACGTGTCAGGGTTGAGATGTATCAGTCCCCACTTTTGCTGTGCAAAGAGGGCTGCGAGGGCAATGAGGTTGCCCCAGAGCATTCCTCTGAGGGTAATCATGGCGGCGAAATGAAGAAAAGCGCGGCGCACCTGTCGGTTGGTGGCTCCGAGGGCTTTGAGTATGCCAATAGTCTGTGTACGCTCAAGGATGAGGATAAGAAGACCGCTAATCATCGTGATGCCAGCTACGCACAGCATGAGGATAAGTATGATGAACATGTTGAAATCGAGGAGATCGACCCACGAGAAGATTTGGGGGTAATGTTCCTTCACGCTTATGGCTTTGGCATCGCCGCCGGTGTTATTGGCGGTAAGGCTTTGCAAATGCTCTTGGACATTAGGTATGCAGTCAAGTTCAGAAAGGTGAACTTCTATACAGTTACAAGCATGCGGCCGTTCCTCTCCCCAAGGATTGAGGCTGGCCACGGTGGAGAAGGTGGAGAATACTACGTTGCGGTCGAAGAGGGACATGTGAGTGTCGTAGATACCGCTGACCGTGAAACGGCGTGTGCGAATCTCGTCCTCGAAATAATAAGAGAAAACACGGTCGCCTACGGATAGTTCGAGGTCATCGGCTTGGCGGCGGGAAAGTAGAATCTCGTTGTCGGCCGGCATGTGCCCCTCGGTGATGCAGGAATGTATGAAGGTGGAGTCGTAGTCCGGTCCTATGCCTTTAAGTTGGATAGCAAGGAAGTTGTCCTCTGTCTTGAGAATGCCCATTTTGGAGGCTATGCATTGCACGTGGCGTACGTCTGGCGTCTTTTTTATTGCCGACAGGAAACTGGGCGTGGCATCAATGGCATAGGACTCCGGTGAGGCGAGCGAGCGCACATCCATAATCTCAACGTGGCTGGCCATGCCTTCCACCTTGCCACTGACTTCCTTTTTGAACCCACTGACTACGGCCTCTGTGATGAGCATAACAGCCAGACCTACGGCAATGCTTATAGTGGCTACACGCACGGCTGGGGCGGAGGCGCTGTGGCTGCTCGTGCCTTTCTTGAAATGGCGGGCAAGGAAGAGAGGGAGGGACATCTGGAGAAGTAAAGGTTGATGATTGGCGGTTAAGAGGTTGACGGCTTATTGTATTCGTCCGGGATAAGCCTCAAGAGCCTTGGCTAGGACGAAAAGGGCGCGCTCCAAGTCTGGCTTCTTGAGCACGTAGGCTATGCGGACCTCGTCTTTGCCGATGCCCGGCGTTGTGTAGAAACCGCTGGCCGGCGCCATCATCACGGTCTGACCTTCATATTGGAAGTCAGTGAGGCACCACATAATGAACTTCTCCGCATCGTCAACGGGAAGCTTGGCCACCGTGTAGAAAGCTCCCATGGGTATGGGGGAGTAAACCCCGGGGATGCGGTTGAGCCCGTCGATGAGTGTGTTGCGGCGTTCAACGTATTCGTCGTACACTTCGCGGGTGTATTCTTCGGAAGCGTCAATGCTGGCCTCGGCCACGAGCTGACCGATGAGGGGCGGGGAGAGGCGAGCCTGACAGAACTTCATCACGGCCTTGCGCAGCTTCTCGTTCTTAGTAATGAGGGCGCCTACGCGGATGCCGCACTCCGAGTAGCGCTTGCTGACGGAGTCGATTAGCACGACGTTCTGCTCTATGCCCTCAAGGTGGCAGGCGCTGATGTAGGGCGAGCCGGTATAGATGAATTCGCGATACACCTCATCGGAGAACAGATAGAGGTCGTATTTTTTCACGAGGTCGCGTATCTGATTCATCTCGCGGCGGGTGTAGAGGTAGCCCGTGGGGTTGTTGGGGTTGCAGATCAGTATGGCACGGGTACGCTCGTTGATAAGTTCCTCAAACTTTTCAACCTTGGGAAGGGAGAAGCCTTCCTCGATGGTGGTAGTGATAGTGCGTATCTTGGCACCGGCACTTATGGCAAAGGCCATGTAGTTGGCATAGGCGGGCTCGGGGACGATGATTTCGTCGCCGGGATTGAGACAGCTCATGAAAGCGAAGAGAACGGCTTCAGAACCGCCGCTGGTTATTATGATGTCGTCCGCCGATAGCTTGATGTTGAATTTGTCATAGTAGCCCACGAGTTTCTCCCTGTAAGTCTTAAAACCTTGAGAAGGGCTGTATTCCAGTATTTTGCGGTCGATAGTCTTAAGTACGTCCAGACCTTCCTGTGGTGTGGGTAGGTCTGGCTGGCCTATGTTGAGATGAAACACGTGCACTCCGCGTTCTTTTGCAGCGTTGGCCAGTGGAGCAAGTTTTCGAATAGGGGAAGCAGGCATGGCTATGCCGCGGTCACTTATCTGTGGCATATGTAATAGTTTTAGATGCTGATAGTTTGTTCCTTTTTCATTTTGCAAAAGTACAAAAAAACCATTAATGCAAAGTCAATTTATCTAAAAAAAGCTTACAAAATGTCTCTTTTGTTACAAAAAAGCTTTGTGCTATTTACTTTTTTAGTATCTTTGCAGCAAACCATACTTAAATGCTTATGCATATTTCCCAAAGATACTATACATTATTTTTTATATTTTTATTGGCCATGTTGAACTTGTCGGCGCAGGATTTACTCGTCCGACAAGCCTCAACTGACAAGAAGTTAAGTACTGCGGATTCTGTAACTACTCATAAACGTAATAATAGGAACGGTCATATCACGGTGTCGGATTATACTAACGTTGAGCCATACTCGTCCTGGAATATAGGCAACGTTCATGCTTACAAAGGTCAGACACCGCCCGCAACTTTCAAAATAGACTTGCGCAACTTTGTTATGCCCACGCCGAGCCGCAAGATAACCAGCCGCTATGGCTATCGCGCTACCTTCGGACGCAATCATTACGGATTAGATGTCAAAGTTTATACCGGCGACACCATCGTGAGTGCTTGGGAAGGCAAAGTCCGCGTAGTGCAATACGATCCCAGCGGCTGGGGTAAGTATATCTTGATACGCCATCCCAACGGCCTTGAAACCCTTTATGCCCACCTCAGCAAACAGCTTGTCGTGCCAAACCAAGAGGTTAAGGCCGGCGAGGTTATAGGCCTCGGAGGCAACACCGGCCGAAGCACGGGTAGCCACCTCCACTTGGAGTGCCGCGTGCTGGGGCAGGCTATAAATCCCGAGTTGCTCTTCGACTTCCCCAACCAGAAGATGACAAGTGATTTCTACACTTGGCATAGTGGTTCACGAAGTTCAAGCAGAGGTGCTAAACTCCAAAAAGAAAATGAGAAAGCTGAAGAGCCGGAAGAACGTACCGCCGCTGTTGAAGACACTAAAGAACCTTCCGCAACGAAGTCCGCATCCTCTTCAGAGGTGAATTATCACAAAGTGAAGAAAGGCGAAACCCTCTACTCCATTGCTAAGGAGCACAATGTCTCGCTTGACCATCTGCTTTCCAGCAATGGCCTCAGCCGCAAGGCAAAATTGCGCGAGGGGCAACTCCTGATATACTAACATTACGTGTGGGAGAAAGAGCACTGCAATCTTTCTCCCTTCTTATATGCAGATGAAACGACTGATAATTTTATTCGGCAGCCTTGTGGCCAGCTTTGCCGTCTCCAATGCACAAGGACGTCTGGTTGAGAACGTGGACTACGACGTGAGCATCAATGGTGCAGCATCCACCGGCGATGTAGCGCCGTTTTGGTTTAGCGCAGGGCGCTATGGTGTGGGCTCTACGGAGCAATATTCCGGCTATCTGCGGGCATCGGTCGTCCGCCCCTCCGAGGCTGACTCCTTGCGTCGATGGCGTGTGGGTTACGGCTTAGATGTAATAGGTGCCATAGGCAGTGCCACGTGTTTCAACGTGCAGCAGGCCTTCTTTGAGGCCCAGTTTGAAAACGCCCGTCTCACCCTCGGCTCCAAGCAGCGTGGCATGGAACTGAAGAACGACGAACTCTCCTCCGGCGGCATGACTTTCAGCCAGAATGCCGTACCTATACCGCAGGTGCGCTTTGAACTCCCCCGCTGGTGGAACATCTCCGGCAAGAGCCGCATGGTGTTTATCAAGGGACATATCGCCTATGGCATGCTCACCGACGGCTGGTGGCAGAAGGACCACAACGCAGGCACACCGCAGATTTATTCCAAACGCTCGCTCTACCACTCCAAGGCCGGCTACATGAAAATCGGCAACGAAGAACGCTTCCCCCTCACCGCCACCCTCGGCCTTGAAATGGTGTGCCAGTTCGGCGGCACCGCCTACAACCTCCAAGGCCGCGGCGGCACCGACGTCACTTTTGAAAAAGCGACCAAGCTCGACCAAGGCCCCAAAGCCTTCCTTGATGCCTTCATCCCCGGCGGCAGCGACGTGAACGACGGCGACTACAACAACGTGGGTGGCAATCAGCTCGGTTCCTGGAACCTTTCGCTCGGCTGGACTGATAAGCGCTGGAGCGTAAGGGCCTACCTCGACCATTTCTTTGAGGATCACTCCCAGATGTTCTGGCAGTACGCCTGGAAGGATAATCTCCTCGGCATTGATGCTTCCTTCCCCAAGAACCCCGTCGTCAGTTCCGCCCTCTTTGAGTACCTCACCACGATGGACCAGAGCGGCCCCATCTACCACGACATTACCGAGCCCTGTCCCACCGGCCTCTATGGTATGGACAACTACTACGGCCACCACATCTATGGAGCCTATCAGCATTGGGGCCAGACGCTCGGCAATCCTCTCCTCCTCTCACCCATCTACACCTCTGATGGCTCGCTCTGGCCCACCGACAACCGCCTCCGTGCCTTCCATGCCGGTTTGAGCGGCGACCCTTGTCCCGATGTGCACTGGCGTATGAAGTTCACCCATCTGCGCTCCCTCGGCACCTACGACCATCCAGCCCCGTCGCCCCGCCATGCCACCTATTTTCTCGCAGAGATAGGCTACCGTCCGCATCAGATTCCCGGTTGGGGCTTCACGCTTAGCCTTGGCACCAATGCCGGACAACTCATCGGCACCTCACAGGGTGCCATGCTCACCGTCAGCAAGTTTGGCGTATTCAATAAAAGAGTTCAACAATGAAGCACACATTATATATAATAATAAGCGTCCTCGTCCTTGCCTCATGCAGCAAGGCCGACGACAACGGCGATCTCGGCGGCAACTGGCAGCTCACCCCGGAGGTGTATTTCTCCGTCTATACCGACATGGCCCAGTGGCGCGACGTGGCGAAGGGAGAAAAATACATGAGCTATTTCCAGCAACGCGGCGACAGCCTCGTCCTCACCCTCTCCGACGGCACTCCCGGCATGTATCTCAACGACGGTTCCAGCGATATGCCAATTACTGATTCCGCTCTGATACCCGCCAACATTCCCGTGCCCCAGGGCTTCGCCTACAAAGTAGTCAGTCTCACATCCACCGAACTCATCCTCAGTGCCGAAGGAAATGAATATATTCTTAGGAAATACTAAAGCCCCCTCCCCGCTCCCCCAAAGGGAGCCCCCTCCCCGCTCCCCCTTTGG
>JAZRYH010000034.1:0-27467 GCA_045600685.1 Alloprevotella sp.
AATACCAGTGGAACTACAGCGATATAGGCAAGATTCCCGCATGGCACTCCTGCAAGGTCAACAAGGACCGCATCTCCTTCGACAACAACATCATCTCCCTCCGTCTGACGAGGCTTTAACCGAGAAATAAATCCCTGCGGCTCCTCCGCTTCTCTCTCCCCTTCCCCATCGGCACCGTGCCGGTGGGGATTTTCTTTGGGGGTGTAAGTATCAATAAGAAATATCAGACTTAGGTTCTTTTATTATTTAATATTGGAGTAAAAAAGAAAGTAATCTTTCGTAGCCCTTGTAAATGCTATAGGTTAGGAGGGGGGGCTATGCAAGGGGTGGGCTGTTACGCCTCTTCGGGGTATGGTCTAAACATTTCCCCGGACAGCAATAATTATTTAATGAGCAACTTGCGGCCCGCGGTGATGAGGAGGCCCTGGCGGTGGGTGGTGGACGGGCAGGACGGATGGGCACTACGGACCGGGCGCCCCTGGAGGTCGTAGATGACGGGGGAGGAAGGACTGGAGGGACTGACAGGGCCGGTGGCGTAGGGATGGGAGATGCCCGTGGTGGGGTCTATGCGTCGGAGGGCCTCGTCGAGATAGGGAAGGGTGGAGGTGTAGGGGCAGGTGTTGAGAATCCACTGCGCTCCGTCGTCGGTGCGCGTCCACTGGCACACGGGACTCTGGCTCAACTGTGGCGATGCACAGAGGTAGGCGCGGTCGTCATCGGTGTAGGTGCGGAAGGTGAAGAGGCCGGTGTTTGCGCTGCCGGCAGCCTTGCCTATTCTCTTGACTTCTATGGGCATGGGTTCATCTGTTAGTCGGCAGGGCTGCGAGGTTACGTCGAAGCGGGTGACTTCCACAAATTTCTTGCGCGCCATATTATAGAGGTAATACTGCCCCTCGTGCTGGAGGAGGAGCCATGCGGCAGCAGGGCCGTCGGGGTTTTCCCAGGACTGGAAGTTTTCGTGACTGGAACTGGCAAGCCATAGAATATCCGTGTCGTCCTTGCCGAAGAGAAGGCCGAGGCCGTGGGCGTTGACGAGGTTGTAGGCCATGTCGCCCTGGAGTTCGGAGAGGTCGGCCACGGGTGTTTTCTGCAGGTCGTCGGGGCTGGGCACGTCGAGGGGTGCGTAGGGGTCGTCTTCGGGTGCGGGGGTGGAGGTCTTCACGCTCGTCACGGGCTCTTCCACGTTGCTGTTGATATAGTAGCTGACGGCGCGGGCGTAGGAGTGCTTCTCGGTGGCGGGGAGGTCGCCGCCCATATCCCAGTACATAATGCCGGCGAGGTCGTGGTCGCGCACATAGCGGGCCCGATACAGCACTTCATTGTAGGAGGGCAGCCAGTATTTCTCGCCGTCGGGGCCCAGAATGTAATTCAGGCTGGGGTCGTAGTCCTCCTCACCCGGGTAGAGGTGGCGGTAGGCCTGGGTGGGGTACTTTTCCTTGTCCACCTTGTCGTTCACATAGCCCTCGGTGCTTGTGGTGGCATAGGACAGGAGGATCTTGTCCTTGGGGAAGCCGGCGTTCTCAAAGAGCAGGTGGGCGAACTCAAATCCCGAGGTGGTGGCCAGTTCGGGTGAGTCGTATATCTGGAAGTTGAAGTAGTTCACCGTCCACATCAGGTCGGTGGGGAAGGCGTGTGCCACCTTGTGGGGGCTGACGCTGATGGTCTTGCCCTGGTTAAGGCGGTAGTAGAGGTTCTCACAGAGACGGGCGTAGTAGCGCCAGCCCCAGGGGGTGTAGGTCCACTCGAAGTCGAGGTCCACGCCGTCGAAGGCCGGGTCGTTGGCCAGGGCGGCGATGTCGTCGGCAATCTGCACGCGCTTGTTGTCGTCGGCAAGGCAGGTCTCGAAGTCGTTGGCCGCCACGGTGAGCGTGAAGTGTGCTCCGCGCATACCGGCTACGTTCTCCCTCATCTTCATCACGAAGCCGGGGACGGAGAAGAAGTCGAGTTCGGGGCGGTCTTCCAGGTCGTAGGTGTAGCAGGCCAGCATAGCGGTGCGGTCGGCGTTCGACATTATGCGGTTCTCGCTGGGGAAGGGGAGTTCGCGGCTGTCTTCGCCGAAGGAGGTGCGGGCGGCGGTGAAGAGCATCGTGTCGTCGAGTTTGCCGAGGAGGTTTTCGCCGAGAGAAGATACCCTGTTGAGGGCGGGCATCTTCGTGCTGAACTTCTCCGTGGGAGCGTCTTCGGCCTTTGGTGTCTTGATGTTCCCGTTGATATAGAGCGCCATGAGTTGTGCGGGCGTTACGTCGCCGGAGCGGGTGGTGAAGCCCACGTGCGTCCATTTGCCCGTCTTCATCACGCCGCGGTGGAGGTATTCCTGCCCGTTGCAGCGCAGGATGAGGGAGCCGTCGGCCTCTTCGCCCAGGCGCAGACTTACGCCCTGCCGGCCATCGGCCGTTTCGGCGCGGTAGATATACGCACCTGCCGTCCAGGAGTCGAGGCAGAGCCAGGTCTCGAAGGAATAGTTCGTCTGGCCGTCCAGCAGTCCGGCGGGCAGGTTGAGGCAAGCCTCCGCCGAAGGCAGCGAGAGCACACCCGTGCGGGTCAGATGCGAAGCCAGACGCTCGGCTCCGCCCTCGAGCGTGGCATTGTTGAGGGGCGTGTCAAAATAGACGTGTGCCGTGTTGCTGTTGAGGCGTGCACCGACGAATGACACGCAGTTGGCCAACTGGTAGTGCTGATGGTCTATTGCGCGGTCGAAGTAGCGGTCCGTGCTGCTGTAGGCCAGGGATTTCAGGTAGCGGAACGTGCTGTTGTCCGTCACGCGCTCCTTCCTCACGCCCTGTGCGGATAACACGCCGTGGCGGGAGCCGCGGTAGTCCACGAGGTTGCGGCATTTCTCCTGGTCCATCTTCCAGTAGGCGAGGAGGTAGCCCCACGAGGGGTTGAACGCCCCCAGCGTGTTGCGCCAGAAACTCTCATAATCCTCCGACAGTTCCCCGCGCCACAGGCGCACCTCGTCCAGACGTCCTTTGTAGTCGCCGCCCAGCCAGATGCTGTGGGTCTCGCAGGGCAGGGAGAGGGGAGCCGGGAAGGTGGCCACGAGGCTGTTGTCCAGCCACACGCGCGTCTCCTCCTTGCCGCAGCGCATAGTGAGATGTGTCCAGCGGTCGGCCACGAGCTTGTCCGAGGCGGCATAGAAGAAAGCCGTGCCGTCGTTGAAGAGGAGAGAGCGGTCGTTGCCCAGCCGGATGCTGAACGTGCCGCAGCGCAGAAGGGCCGCCCCGCCTTTCCACTCGCTGGGACAGAGCCACATCTGTATCGTGTAGGGCATATTCGGCTTCAGCGCCGTGATGCGGCCGCAGTTCACCACGCCCGAGGCATCGGTGAAGCGCAGGCAGTAGTTATCGACCTGCGCAAGGGCAAGGCCGCGGAAGGAGAGGAAAACGAATAAGAGAAGGAGAAACTTTTTCATACGGGAAGGGCAGCAGGGCTCTGCTGTGGGCAGGCAGCAAATGAAGGGCTTACATCAACTTCGTCTGCAAGTTCTTAATGTCGGTGTCGGCCGTATTGGGCACGATGACGAGGAGTCCGTTGTGGCAGGCCACGAGATAGCCTTTCAGGCCTTTTATTATGGCCTCCATACCAGGTTCGAGGGCGACGGTGTCGGTCTCACATCCTTCCATCAGCACGCGGTTGGCGCCCAGCACGGCGTTACCGTCGATATCTTTGGCACACACCTCGTGCATGCGCTGCCAACAGCCCACGTCGGTCCACCCGAAGGCACATTCCTGCACGAGCACCTCCTCGCGATGGGTGTCGAGCAGCAGACTGTCGAGCGGCTGCACGGCCACCTCCTCGAAAATCTTGTCGGAGAGGCGCTCCATCGTATTGACGTGCCAGAGAAACAGGCCGGTGTTCCACAGGAATTCGTCGCTCTGCACGAACATCTCGGCAAATTCAGCGTCGGGTTTCTCCGTGAAAGTCTTCACGTGGTAGAGATTCGGCACGATGTTCTCGCCCTTCTGGATATAGCCGTATGACGTGTAGGGATGCGTGGCCTGCACGGCGAGGGCCAGGAAACTGTCGGCTGCCGTGACGCGCAGGCGGTGGAAAGCATCGGTCACTTCGCGCGTAAAGGCGTCCTCGCTCACGATAAACTGGTCGGAGGGCGTGAGGATGATGCAGGCGTCGGGGTCGTGCATCCTGATGTAGCGGGAAGCCTGTGCGGCAGCCGGTGCCGTGCTGAGGCGCGTGCTCTCGGCCAGGATGTTGCTCTCGGGCACTTCGGGGAGTTGTTCACGCACGAGCCCCACATAGTCCGTGTGCGTAGAGATGTAAATATGGTTGGCAGGCATAAGGCGGCAGAAGCGGTCGAACGTCATCTGCAGCAGCGTGCGTCCCGCGCCGAAGAAATCAATGAATTGTTTAGGGTGCTGGGGGGTGGAGTAAGGCCACAGTCGTCGGCCCGTACCGCCCGCCATGATAATGCAGTAATTATTCATAGGATAGAAAGGTTGTTTTTACATTTGGGAGGCTAAGTTACATATAAATAATGAAACCGCGGCACTTTTATTGCAAGAATTTTGGTTATTCGCCCGTTTTTGCTTATTTTTGCACCCGAAACGAGCGAAAACGCCCCCTTTCCCCCTATGCCCCGATGGCGGAATTGGCAGACGCGTTGGTCTCAAACACCAATATCGAAAGATGTGCCGGTTCGAGCCCGGCTCGGGGCACAAAGGCAAGCCCTTGCAATGACCATAGAGAAGGTCGGTGCAAGGGCTTTTTCTGTGTCGTGGGGCTCACTGCCAGCAACAGCCGCCCATTTCCCCAACTAAATTGCGGTCTCTCCCCCTACCCATTACCCATGACCCCTTACCCATGACTCATTACCCATGACCCCTTACCCCAAAAAGGCAAAGTAGCGCCTCGCGTATCGGTTCGGAGGCTCGGAGAGGGGAGCCGTGTTATGCAGAAATCGTGACGAACCGGCACGGAAGGGGGCGCTACTTTGCGAGAGATGTTCTTTCGAAGGATAGGAGGGGGATGTCATTGGGAACGGCCGTCTCCTGAAGTTTCTCCGTTTTGCAGGGCAGGGAGATTACAGGTCGGACTCTTCCCAACTACTGAAGTTATCAGCATTCTCCCAGGGAGTGCTGTCAAGGCTGCGCGTGTCACCCGTCACGCCGTCCCGAGGACTGTCGTCCATATTGAGACTCACGATGAGGAGCGTGCCGGCAGCAAGGGAGACGATGTCGATGCAAGGAGAAATATAGGTCTTTTTCATCATCTTCTTTCCGGGGAGGTTACTTGTTGATTACTTTTTTACTATTCTGTATCGTTATTATTCCGCGCGCCATCCTCGGAGAAGGAATACCACAAAGGTCGTAAGCGCTCCCGAGGCTCTCCCCCTTGGGGGAGGTGGAGGGGGCTTTTATGCCCGTGGGGTCCTCCATGCCAAGTACGACCATCTTTGTTGCATCTCCTGTGCCGTCTTCATACACGGGCATGTCGGCAATGTTGAAGTAGGCGTGGTTGGCCGTGATGTTGCAGTCCGTGCCACATTTTACTACGGTGTTGTTGGAGAGCAGGTACATACCCTCTGCTACGTCGCAGCCCTCGAGACTTCCGACGAGGCCGTTGTGGGTCGAAGCCTCATGCACCGCCGCTCCAGCGTACTCCACTTCAAGGGTGTTCGCGGTGGCGAGGATTACGTAAGGCCGTCCGGCTTGCAGTTCGCTCACCTCTTCCAGCACTACGTGATAGGGCGTTCCTGCGTCGTTGAGGCGTTTGCCGGCGACGCTGTAGAATACGGCTCCGCTGTAGTGGCCGGCCTTGGCGGCTTTGGGGAGGCAGATTGTGCCGTAGCGGTCGGGGGTAAGGGTGCGGGAGTAAGAGAGAGCCTCGCCGCAGATGGAGCAATAGCCGCCCACGTTGTCGTGGACGTGGACATCGACGTCGGCACTCGTCCACAGGGGATAGGCGACGGCCATACCCTGAAGGGCGAGCTTTATGTTGCGCAGGGCTATGGTGTAGGTGCCCGCGGTCATCGTCTCGGCGGTGACGTAGTGCAAGTTGAAGAGTTCGCCTTCGAAGCCCGTGATGAACTGCTCAACGGAGGCGGGCGTGACGAACACTCTTGTCCACCCGTCGCTCATGGTCGTGAAGTTAAAGATGAAGTCGTCGGCCTCGTCGCCCAAGCGGGCGGCATTGCGAGCCACGGGCGGGGAGGTAAGGCTCATCCCTTCGGGCAGGAGGATGTCGAACTGTAGGCCCCAGATGTCCTCGTCGTTGGTCATCGCTACGGCGAACCACTTGTCATCCTCCGCCGTCGCTCCCGCGAAGGTGGCGAAGGGCGTGACGTAGAGACTCTTTTCCGATGCGGCGGGCACTACGTCGAAGGCGTTTTCCTGCGCGATGGTGCGAACCAAGGCGAGGTCTTCCTCGGTGACGTTTCCGCTGCCTGTCAGGTCGGCAGCCTCAACGATGAAACCGTCGGTGAGGTCAATCATATTGCGCAGGTAGAGCATCATTGCGTGGACGTCGGCCACGTCTATCATATTGTCGCCGTTGACGTCGCCGTGCTTATATATGCCGATATGGGCGTTTTTAGCATTTGTCGTCGTGCGGCTACCGGCCTGGTCAACGAATGAAATCTGGTTCATCTTGACGGGATAGCGGGTGCTGGTGGTCATGTCTTCGGGAACGGAGAGGGTGAAGGTGACGAGGGCTCCGTTGAATGCAGAGAGTTCTCCACCGGTGAAGTCGAACTTCAGCGTATGGCTGTCCACCTCGGTGCAGACCTTTGAGTAGCCGTCCAGTTGGGCGTTGTAGGTGATGCCTCCGGCGGTCGGCGTAAGCCCTTCGGGGAATGACATCTGGAAGGTCAGGTCGCCCATGGGGTAGAGCGATGAGAGGAAGACGCTCATACTCATACTCTCGCCCTGGAAGCCGTTGGCGTCCTCAATATAGAAGATGTACTGCTTGGCATTGTTGGCGTTCTCGGGCTCTATAGGCGAGGCGGGGTTGTAGTGGAAACGGGCCTCGAAGGTGACGTCCTCGGTGCCTACGGTGTAGGTGAAGTTGCGGTTGGTGTTGTAGAGCAGTCCGTCTTTATACCATCCGGCAAATTCGTAGCCTGAATTGCAGTTGGCGGTAATGCCTATGTTGGAGCCTTCTGCCACATACTGGCTCGCGCTCACCGTGCCGCCCTCCTGCGCCAGGACATAGACGTGGTGCTTGGGCGTGATGTCGGGGGCGTTGGGTTCGATGGGCGAAGAGGGAACATAGGTGAAGTGGGCCGTGAGGGTCTCCACGACATTCTTCACGGTGTAGTTGAACCGTGGCGTCGTAGATATCACGTTGCCGTGCTCGTCGGTCCAGTTCTTGAAGACGTAGTTGGCACTGGGCGAGGCATTGAGCTGTACGCTTGTGCCGGGAAGATATTTTCCTCCGCCACTCACGCTGCCGCCTTCTGCCGCCACGGCGTTGAGCTGTACCTTTATTTGCAGATAGGGGTCGTTGGGCTCGATGATTGAGGCGGGGTCGAAGATGTAGTGGGCCGTCAGTGTTTCATCGGCGGAGCCTTTCGTGAACTGGAAACTTTCGCTTTCCGAGATGACGTTGCCGCCCGCGTCGGTCCAATTCACAAAGCGGTAGTTGCTGGCCTTATTGGCCTTGAGGGTAACCTTCGTGCCCACTTCTATCATTCCGGCCGTGGCAGGCGAACCGCCGCCCACGGGGTCGGCCAGGAGGGTCAGGAGGCTACGCACCGGTATGTTCGGTGCGTCCGGCTCTATCGGGCTGTCCGGGTTGAAGCCGCTGCCCACCTGTGCCGCCAGGGGCAGGCACCACAGTAGCAGCGACGCTACCAGTAGATATCTTATTTTTCTCATATTGCCGAGTTCTATTTTTGTTGATACACCTTATTAATAATAAAGGAGGACGGAACTCGTGCTTGTTACTTCACATAGATTTTGCGGCCTCCTACCACGTAGATGCCAGGCTTCAGTCCCTGTGCGCCGGTGGCTACGCGATGACCGGCGAGGTCATAGACGGCAGGAGCGCTCTGTGCCTTCTGGTTGACACCGGTGATGACGGTCGTTTCGGGCGTGGCAATCTTAAGGAAGAAGCGGCCGGTCAGCATGCCCTTTTGTGCCGTGAAGGTGTAGTCGTTGGTGAGCATATCTGTTTCGCTTTCTGTCTCGAGGTCAACGAGGGCTACGTGCTCGGCGTTGTTGCGTGTGAGTGAGAATGTGTAGGTGCCGTCGGCGGGTATCTTCAAGCCGAGGTCCACGAGGCCGGTGGTCAGCGGACGCTCGTTGATGGCATACTGCAGGCCGTCATAGCCTATCGTGTAGAGTTGGAGACCTTCGCCGAACATCTTGCCGGCGTCGCAGGTGAGTTCATAGTCCTCCGAGGCTTCTTCGTTCATCACGACGCGGGTGCGGTCAGTGTTCTCGCCGTCGCTAAGGGTGAGGTCGGTGAGGTAGCGGCTCACGTCTCTGCTCATTTGGGCCTTTGTGTTGCTTCTGGAGCGCACGGTGGAGTCGGTCTGCTTGCCGTCAATGGCGAAGGTGATATGGTCGATGCCCTCGGGGGCTTGCACGAAGAAGGCTTCGTTGGGCTGGAGTATATAGTCATCGTCTACCAGTGAGTAGGCTTTATAGGAGGTGATGTCTCCCCACGTATTCAGGCCGAAACTGGTAATCGGTGCATTGAAATTCATTTCCTTCGCATCGTAGTAGCACTGATAGGGATTACCCACGAGGTTCCAACCCTTATTGGCCGGGGTGGCAGAGGGATTGTCGTTGAGCGGTGTCTGCGTGGCCTGCGTGGCAAACAGGGCGTTGCCGTTGCCTTCGGAGAGGAAGTGTGTCCAGGTGGCGGCACTCGTCATAAGGATGAAGCCCGTGCCGGCAGGAATCACGTCGCCGGGCTGATAGTCTTTCCAACTCTTATTGCCGGACACGATGCCGTTGGCGGCACGCGCCACACCGTCGTAGTAGCGCACGGCATAGTTGCCGCTTTCGGAAGTGATCTCATCCACCGTCACGTCGAAAGGCAATGCGACGGCTTTCCACTGGTTGGCGCTGGTGTAGAGGCTCATGTGCGCACGGTTGACGCTCACATTGGGGCAGGTGCTTATTATCTGCGCGGCTGCGTTGTTTGTAAGGTCTTTGTTTATCTGCACCTCATTGAAGTTCTGCGCCGTCTCGCCGCCTATCTTAAACAATATGTTGGTGGGGATATTCAGGTTCGGGCTTCCCTCCATGCGCTGGCGGGCTCCCAGCGTCAGGTTCTGATGGAGGGTGAAGCGTTCCACATCTTCCGTGCTGAAGCCTTCTATGGTGCCGAAGGTCATCCACTCGGCATCGGTCTTGTAATTGTTGACAAGATAGTTGGGTACTTGCAAGGTCATACCGGAACGGGAGGCGGCGGTAAAGGTTTCATAGTATGCACACACATTGGGACTATAAAGTCTTACGGTGGTCAGTTGGGGGCAGTTGGTAAAGGCACTTCTGGTAGCGTACTCCCATTTCCAGAAATTCGGCCCGATGGCTACGCTCTGCAAATTACGGTTATCGCAAAAGCAACCAAGTCCCATTGCTTCGGCATTCATTATCTCAAGATGCGTCACGCCAGTATTCATGACGGATTGCCAGCCCGTGAATTTCTTCACGCTCGACATTGTTCCGAAATCGTTGTTCCAGCAATCGCGAATGCCACATTCCCCTATCTCCGTCACGCTCTGGGGGAGAACAAAGCCCGTGAGAGACACGCAGCCACGAAGATAACTGTTACCTATCACCTTGACTTTTTCCGGCGCAGCCAATGAGAATGTCTTCAGCGCTTGGCAATCATAAAAGGTGCCGCCGCTTGTTCTACCCTCCACATTCTCCCAGCCTGTGGTGCAATAACTCTCCGGAAGGGCTACGGCTTCGAGATACGACTCGCGGAAGGCATCGTTGCCGATAACGTCCACGGTGGAGGGGAAGTTGATACCCGTAATGCGCGTACCGCGGAAGGCATTGTTGCCTATTTGCGTAAGTCCGGCAGGAAGCACTACTTCGTGCAGTTTGTTCCAATTACCTGTGTTATTGTAGAACTGGTCATTGGGGATGGCCGTATTGGCCACGCCGGAAAGGTCGAGCTTCCAGAGCGTGGACCCCATGTTCTTGAGCGTTGTCCAGTCGGCATCGTTGAACGTACCCGTCACCTTGAGGCAATGCACATCGCTCAGCACGCTCACCTGGGGGTCGTAGAGCACTTCCTGGCCCAGGCTGCCGGGCTCGGTCACCTCGGCCTGCACCACGTGGTCGGTCTTCTGCATACCGCACATGATGATTTTTGCCGTATTATAACTGCTGTCCGTACGCTGCTGGCGGGCTACAAGGCGCAGGATGTGCTCGCCGGGCGTCAGGTCGAAGAAGTAATAGGGGCCGCGCCATCTTAATACGTTGTGAGTTATACTCTTCAGCAACACATCGTCCACATAGACTTCCATAGTCACCAAGTCTTGCAAATTCGCATCTGTGCCGTCAGGACTATTGAAGCCTATTTCCAGCGTGGACTTCACCGTGGGCTTGGCCACGATGGTGATGGTGGACGTCTGGTCCTTGTAAAGCCGCGGGCTCGTAAGCGTGTTTCCGCTGACGCTCCAAGCCATTGCGTCATCGTTGTAAACATGCAGTTCGCCTTCCGACCATTCATCAAACGTAATGCTTGACGTAATCTCTGTGGTCTGTGCCACAAGATTCATTGCAACGAGAATCATTGCAAACAGGGTAATGATTTTTTTCATAAATGAAAGTTTTGTATAGGTGCCGAGCAGCACCGCTGTGAATATAAAAAGGTGTAATTTTTTTGACAGTGCAAAGTTACAAATTACCCCCCCCCGATTGCTCTTATCAAAAGGCGTAAATCTCCTACCAAATCATACGCGCATCACCATCAAATTATACAAAACTACTCTCAAATCGTACAAAGCGACCGCTCACAGACCCTTCTATACACTTTATTTGCAAGGGGAAAGCGGGCTTTCCGACTATTTTCTCTAACTTTGCACCACAAAACGACGAAAAACTCCCCCCTCCTATGCTCAAAACCCTTATCTGCTTCGTGCCCTTCGCGGTATGTATCTTCTGGTTCGCGGCTTTTGCCGCGCGCAACAAGAAGAGCGATGCGGCAAAGCGCATCCTCACGTGGTTCTTCGCCACCTGCGTGGTGCTCTATCTCAACCACGCCTTCTTCTTCACCGTGGGCATCCCGCAGAAGATGGAATGCGTGTGGGCCCTCTGCTCCTTGTCGGTGTATCCGCTGTATTATATTTATATTTGCTCCCTCGTGGGTCAAGCGCTGAAGGCCTGGCACAAACTACTGCTCCTCCTGCCCGCCGCACTGGTGGCCGCGGCCATGCTGCTGACCGACGGCCCAGGCCCGGAGATGGCCCGCAAGGTGATTAGCCTCATACAGATTCCCCTCGTGTGCTATTTCGGATTTCGCAAGTTGCAGGCCTTCGATGCCAAACTGGCCGATATCTATGCCGACACCGAGGAGTACAGCACGAAGGGCATCAGAGGCCTGCTACTGGCCTTCTTACTCATCTCGGTGCTCTCGATCGTGGCCTCGGGGCTGGGCAGGAAGTTCTTTGCCGAGAGCGACTGGCCCTATCTCGTCACCGTTGCCCTGCCCTTCTCCGTGCTGCTCTATGTGCTGGGCTTTATTGGCTTCGTGCGGCCGCTCACTTCTTTACAGGATGAGGCACAAGGGGTCATGGGTAATGGGTCATGCGTCACCGAGGAAGGGCTGGGGACGAAGATAGAGGCGCTGATGAGCGAGGAACGCCTCTTCCTAATGAAAGGTCTGAAGATAGACGACGTGGCAAGTCGGACAGGTTCGTGCCGCACTTATATATCCAATTATATCAACCAGACGCACGGCTGCTCCTTCTCCGAATATATCAACCGCCGACGCATTGCATACGCCAAGACGCTTATGATGAGGGATGCCGGCATGAAGATGCTGAGCGTGGCCATGGACTCGGGATTTTCCAGCGAACAAACGTTTTATCGCAACTTCCAGAAATTTGAGGGTGTGAGACCCGCCCAGTGGCAGAAACTGCAGAGTGAATCAAGGGGGTGAATCAAGGGGGACAGCCCCTTGACTCAGGAAAACAAACACACGTTTTGTCAAAATTTTTTACATTTTTACCCCTCAAAAACGGCCCGTATTTTCAAAAAAATTTTTTCCGTTTACTTCTGCGCGATTCTACGAGAGTTTGCTATATCGCTGATACCCTTATACTTAACACTTACAAGAGGTAAAACGCGACCCCAAGCCCCCCTCAATCCCCCCTTTGGGGGGACTTTCAACGCGCGTTGAGGACCCTTGTTGCGCTCTCCCCCCTCGGGGGAGCGGGGAGGGGGTCTTATTTATCCCCCTTTTAATTGAAATTATCCCCCTTTTAGTTGAAATTATCCCCCTTTTAATTCAAAATATCTCCCTTTTAATTTTTCCGATGTCCCTTTTAGTTTTTTCTCAAATAGGGTGTCGGGAAAAATAAATGGAAATCCGTAAAAAATTGATGGAATTTTGGAAGAAACGGAGCCGTTTTTCGTTTTTCGCAAAACGGCCGTTTTCGGGCGGAATGTGGGTTTAGGTCGTTGCAAGCCTCGAAAACGACCCAAAATCTCTGCAAAAATTTGTCACGATTTTTTACACCTTGGCAAGAGAAGAAAGTATGGCAAGAGCCGCATGTAATGACCTTGAGGAACAAGGGGCATTATTGGAGGCTGATAAAGGGATATATCCCCCTACACATGGGATGTGTCAACCTTTTTCACGAAAAAGCCCGAAATCATCGAAGATTTCGGGCCTTTTTATAGCGATTTTTGTCCGCAAAGGACGGGGATTTTTTAACGGATTACTTTCTTGCCGTTCTGAATGAAGAGAATACCTCTTTGCTCCTCCTTAAAGGATGAATTTGTGAGACGGCGACCGGTGAGGTCGTAGGCGCGTCCTTGCAGGTAGCCCCCTTTAAGGGGGTTGGGGGTCTTTATTCCCGTGGGGTCGAGGGTGGCGAGGGCGTCCTCAAGGAGTTTATACATCTCGGTGGGGTCGTCGCTCTTATCGAGGAAGGCGGCTTCGCCGATGAGCTGGCGCACGGCCTCGGCGGCGTCATTGTTGTAGGAGGGCTGGAAGCCGGGGGCTACGGCCGTGGGGAAGAGCTGGAACTCGGAATAGGCGAAGCACGGCTCGGCTCCGTAGCCGGAGTCGGTAACGGTGTTGATGACCTCGAACTTGAGGGCGTCGTAGTAGTCGTCGGCTTCAAGGAGGAAGTCGCCGGAGAGGAGGTCGGGGTCGGAACTGTGGCCCCAGCCGGCATAGGCGCCGAGGCCGTCCATCACGCCGAGTTCGGCGAAGGCATCGGGCTGCCAGGCGATGTTGTCGGGGAGTTCGAGGTCGGGGCTTACGGTATTGCCGCCATATATCTTCATCTCCACGGGGGCGCAGTTGTTGCCGTCGAGGCGGCCGGTGTAGTGGGCGAGGAAGGAGAGGGCCTTGTAGGCTTCGGGGAGGCGCACGACGAAGGAATGGGGGGTGTCCTCGGGGGCGGTGCCGTGCCAGTCGGAATGCCAGAAGGTGGAGCAGTCGCCGTCGATGAGGTAGGAGAAGTCGGTGCCTTCCTCGGAGTCGGAGAAGGGGGAGAGGAACTGCTCGGGGGAGGTGATGATGCCTTCGCCGATGACTTCTACGCCGTCGAGCTTGCGGAGGGTCTGATGGGCCTTGGTGATGAGGTTCTGGAGGTCGGCGAAGGTTTTTTCGGTGACTACGGGGTCGTCGGGGTCATCAGGATCCACGGGATCCACGGGGTCAACGTATGGGTCGTAGGTGGGGTCGATGCCGTGGGCTGTGAGGTAGGCGTCGAGGTCGTCGGGCTCTACGAAGTCCCAGAGGCTTTCTTCCATTTTGCCCCAGGTGGCGAAGGTGGCGGGATTGTAGGCCACGAGGGTGTAGAAGGCGCCGCTCTTCATGATGGTGACGATGCTCTCGCCGAGCTTGATGAGTTTGTGGCCGTCCTCAGTGTCGGTGATGGTGAGGATGGTGCGGCCGTCCACGTCGGCGGTGCCTACGATGCCGTTTGCGGGCACGTTCATATACTGCTCGGTGAAGGTGCTGTAGAGCACGCTCTCGCCGGTGGCGGCGTTGAGGGTGGTGAGCTCGAAGATAAAGAAGTCGTGCCACGAGGGACCGTAGTCGCGCAGGGAGAAGGTCTTGGGTGTGGGGGCTTGATAGTCGGTCAGGAGTTTGTTCTGGCTGACGTTGAAGATGTACACGGCCTTCGTCTTTTCGTCGAAGGGGCTCTGCGCGGTAGCCGCGAGGCTGATGCAGAAGAGGAGGAGAAAAAGCCCCCCTCTTATCCCCCCTTGGGGGGAAGATAGATTGGTAAACATAAGGAATTTTGAATTATGAATTTTGAATTATCGCTCGTGAGTATTTACTCCCCGCCCTTTAGGGGAAGGTTGGGGGTGGGTCTGTTGGGGGTGGGTCTGCTATCTCTTACGAGGCGGACGCTGTAGTTCATGGTGCGGTAGATGTTGTCGGTGCGGGTGGTGCCGCGCCAGATGGCGGGACTGTAGATGGCGAGCTGGCGGATGAGACCCATGCGGTAGATGAAGGTCTCTACGGAGGTGGAGCCGTCATCGCCGGTGACTTCCTGCTGCTCCTCGGTGGTGGACTCGTCGTCGGTCCAGAAGTAGGCGCACTGGCCTTTGCGGATGTACTGCGGCTCGTTGGTGCGGAGATATGCGTTGCACCCGCCGAAGAGGGCCTCAAAGCCGGCGGCACCGCCCTGGCGGAGCATCGTGCCGGCTCCGTCGCCGCGCCAGGCATTGAGGGCATCCTGCTCCTCGACGGAGAGGCCCAGGTTGGCCTCCAGCGTCTTCCAGTCGGCATCGGAGGGGAGGCGCCACCCGCCCTCGGAAGGCACGGCGGAACGGGCTCCGTCGAGGCTGTAGAGATAGCCGTACTGGCCGCTGTAGCTGCCGCTGGACTTTTCGGCCTTGTCGCGGTGGGATAGGACGATGGCCTCCCGGCGGGCGGTCATCTCGCTGATGACAAGGGCGCGGGCCTCCTCGCGGAAGATGTCGAGGTTGAGGAGAAGGGCGGCGTGGAAATGGGGGTAGTACTCCATGACCTGCGTGAAGGCCTCCTGGCCGTAGAGGGCGAAGTACTCGGTGAGGAAAGAGCGCAGCGTGGCCGGCGTCACATTGTCCTCGGCTTGCCAGTCGTGGGAGGGGTCGGCCACGGTGGCCTCGTAGGCAAGGGCATAGACGGAGTCGGTGAGGGCGACCTGGACGGTGTCGGGGTTGAAGGTGATGTCCTCAAGGGTGTAGTCGCCCTCCTTCTCACCCCAGGTGAAACAGCCGCCTGCGGTGCCGGTGGGGAGGTAGTAGGCGAGGTTTTCCGCGAGCCATTCCTGCTGGCCGATACGCACGACTTCGTAGGTCTTGCCGTCGCGCACGTCGGTCCACGTGCCGGCAGAGGAAACGGGAACGACGGGGGATGTGAGGAGTTCCTCCGTTTCTTCACAACTTGTCAGTGCCGCTGCTAAGCTAACAACTCCCAAGAATGACAATAAATGATAAAAGATGCTATGTTTCATACTTAGTGTGTGCTAATTAAAGGGCCACGCCCAGTTCGCCTTCGATGTATTCGGCCAGAATGTTGAACTTGCGCTTGACAAGGGCGCTCTCGCCGTAGCGGGCCATGAACTCCGTGCGGCCCAGCAGGAGCATCTGCTGCACGAAGTACTCGAGGTCCTCGTTGATGTTGTCGGGAGAGTAGAGGTGGGCCATCATACTGTCGTAGGAACGCGAGCCGCAGATGAAACCGAAGCGGCCTATCTCGCGGAAGATGAGGGCACGCTCGGCCTCAAACTCCTCGGGGGTCGTCACGAAGGTGTACATATTATATATTATATACTTGTCGGCAAGTCCTTCTTCCCAGAGGTCCTGCGGACGCCAATAGGTGCCCTTGTGCTCCACACCCCACTGGCAGCCGAGGCCGCCGTTCTGACCGTCGCTCACCCACGGACGGTTGTAGTACTTCTCCTTGTCGGACACGGCGCCGAAGCGAGCCACGAGGTCGGTGTTGAGTTTCACGCGGTCGAGTACCATGCCCTGAAGGATGGCGGTGGCGCAAGAGTCCATCTGCTCGTCGGTCATTCCGCCGAGCTGCGTCATGACGAGGGTGCGGAAGCCGCTGTGATAGACGGGCGTGCTGGAGCCCACGTGGAGAGAGTCGGCCAGCATCATGCTGAACGGCCGCATCTTCTTGCTGGCACGGCCGAGGAAACGGCGGGCAAAGCCGAGAGCCTGCAACTGGTCGGCGGGCTCGCGGATGTAGTCGAAGCGATAGACCACCTTGCCGCGGTCGTGCGACTGGAAGTTCCAGTTGAGGTCCAGCGTTTCGTAGCGCGTGAGGACATTGCCGCAGTGGTCGGTGCCGGCAGAGTAAGAGGCCACCGTGTCGTTGAAGAACACGGGCACGCCGTACTGCTCATATATCTCATAGCAAGCGTGGCGAACGGCATCGGAAGGGTCGTCCGTCAGCACGTAGGGGCTCGTGAAGTCAATGGAAGGCTCGAGTGCATCCTCGGAACAACCTCCTGCCATCAGGCAGGCCGCCAGCATGGCTAATACACTGAACAACCGTCCTGTCTTATACTTATTATTTTTCATTTTCATCGGCACTAAGAGGTTCTATGGCATCGCGTGGGTTCGTCTCGAAGGGATTGTCGGTGAAGAACTTCAGGACGCTCTTGGGGATGGCGAAGGTGTAGTTGATGGAATGGGCGGGCAGCACCACGATGTTGCGATACATCACGCCGACATAGTCGCCGCACACGCCGTAACTGTGCACGATGTTCTTGCTCCAGGGGAAGGGCTGACACACGGCGTAGCGCCTGAGGTCGAACCAACGATGGCCCTCAAAGCATAGCTCCTTGCGGCGCTCCGTGCGAATCTGCTGCACGAGTTCCTCACCGCTGTATTCCTGCGGCTGATAGCCCTGAATGCGCTGCGAGCGCAGTTCGTTGAGGAGAGCATTGGCGCGGGCGGCCTTCTCGGGCTGTCCGCCGGGCATGGCGGAGAGGACGGCGAGGGCCTCGGCGGCGTTGAGATAGGCCTCGGAGAGGCGCAGACAGCCATAGTCGGAGATATGGGCGCGGAGGGAGTTGCCGCGCTGGTATTTATAGGAGAGGCGCACGGAATCGTTGGCGATGCCCGAGGTTTCGTCGTAAAGGGCAAAGAAACAGGTCTTGCGGGCATCGAGCGAGTCATACTGCTCGTAGAGTTCGCGGGTGACGCAGTAGTCGCCGTTGCGGGCCGTAAAGACGGCAGGCGACGACAGATTGTTGCAGCCCTGGGAAAAGATGACCTCGGGATTCTCGTCGGAGAGGAAGGCAGCGTTGGGGGCGAGCGCCGAAATGGGGGCGAGATAGAAATTCTCGCTGGCTACGACCTTCTCGGCCTTATTTGCAGCGTCGGACCAGCGCTGCTGATGCAGCAATACGCGGCTCCACAAAAGGTTGACGGCCTCTGAGGAGGCGCGATGCAGGAGGTGGTCGGTGGATTGGGGCGACTGAATGAGAAAAGAGTCGGCCTTGGCCAGGTCTTCGTTGATAAGTTTATATACGTTCGCCACGGAAGCGCGGGTGAACTCAAATTCTATGCCGGGGATGAGCTTTAGAGGCACACCCAACTTCTTTCCTGCCGTGGCTTCCTCATATTCGTCGGCGTAGAGATTGACGAGCCAGAAGTAGAACTGCGCACGGAGGAAATGGGCCTCGCCCTGCACGCGCTGCCAGTCGGCAAGGTCTTTCTGCGATTCGTGGAGCAGCGTCTGTATCTCGTCGAGGATGGTGTTCACCACGTTGATGTGGGCGTAGAGGTTGTCCCACGTGGTGGCATCGTCGTTGGAGAGCGAGCCGTCGAAGTTGATGCCCACGTCCTGCTGCCAGGCAAAGTAGCCGTAGTTGCCGGCCATGCACTGTATCCAGGCCTTGCTCACGTCGGAGGTGCTCCTGCCGAGCGAATCGAGGCGGTCGCCGCCGGTATTCACGTCGTCATCGAGGATATTGAAGAAGCCGCCCATCCGCTGGCCCGAGGGTCCGCCGTCAACGGCCGAGGAGCCCAGATAGGCCGAGCCGAGGAGCACCTCGTCAAGGTCAGAGGGCACCTTCGCCACGATCATATCCTGTGAATATTCCTTCAAGAAATCCGAACAACTGCTTACGGCCAGCGTCGTCAGGATAAATATAAGTGTCTTTTTCATATAGCGCGGAGAAGTGGAGATTAGAACGAAATGTTAAGGCCCATCGTATAAGCCGGACGCGACGACAGGTTGACGGAGGCAAAGCCGGCCTGCGTGGGGCTCTGGCCCTGCAGTTTCTTGGAGCAGAGGGTGAAGACGTTGGTTACGGAGAAGTCGAGGCGCAGCGACTTGATGGGCGTGCGCTTCAGTTGCTGCAACTTGAAGTTGTAGGACAGCGCGAGGTTGCTCAGGCGGAGGTAGGAGCCCGGCACGACGCGCAGGTCGCTCAGGTCGTACATTGTCCACACGTTCTGGGCGAAGGGCGGCACTTTGTCCAGCGAAGCGCCCAGCGAGGTGCTCCAGTGGATGTTGTATTCGTTGTAGAGCGGGTCGTCCTTGCTCAGGAGCACGGGAATTTGCGTGAATTCCTCATCGCCGGGATGCTGCCAGCGCTCCGTAAACTCGTGGCGCACGTTCTTGTCGCTGCTCACGCCGCCCATAACGGGGGTGTAAAGTTTGAAGAGGCGCACCTTGCTGCCGATGCGGTAATTGAAGTTGCCGCGCAGCGAGAGCTGCCGCCAGGTGAGGGTGGCATAGAGCGAACCCGTCAGGTAGGGTTCGCGGTTGCCGCTCTTCACCATCACGGTCTTCACCACCTGCTCCAGACTCTTGCCGGCCAGCAGGTGCTGACGGTCTTGATAGTCGTCGAAGAGGGGCACGCCGGTGTTCGGGTCGAGGCCCAGGAAGGGATAGGAATAGAAGGTGCCGATGCTCTGGCCAGAGATGATAGCCGTGCCGTTGAGGTAGTCATTGAGATTGTAACTCTCCGACGTATTGGTCTGCACCGTGTTGGCTGCCCACGAGTACTGCGTAGAGAGATAGAGTGTCCAGTCGTTGCAGTTCCTCACGGGGTAGCCGCTGAGGGTGAACGAGAAGCCTTTATTCTCGATGTCGCCGTTGTTCATCTGGAAGGATCCCATACCATTGATGGTGCTGACATCCACACGGGCGAAGGCGTCGTGGGTTTTCTTGTACCAGATGTCGGTGCTGAAGTTTATGCGGCCCTCAAAGAGGCTGAGGTTCATACCGAGGTTGAACTGGTCCGTTTGCTCCCACCTCAGGTTGGGATTGGGGAAGGAGGCCACGGTACTGACGTTCTCTCCGTAGTAAGTGTCCAGCACGCCGAGGCGGATAAGCATGTTGGGCGTCTCGCCGTCCAGCATGTTGCCGGTCTTGCCGTAGGAGAAGCGCATACCCCAGTCCGTCACGATGTCGCGGCGCTCAAAGAAAGTCTCGCGGATGTTCCATCGGCCACTCACCGACCATACGGGCAGGAAGCGCTCGTTGCTCCTTGAACCGAACTTGTTGCTGGCGTCGAAGCGGCCGGACATTCCCAGCGTGAAATAGTCCTTATACGAGTACGAAGCCGTCAGGTAACCGGAGATGGTGTTGCGTTTCTGCTCTGTCAACGTTCTGTGTCCCTGCGACACCCAGTCGTTGTAGAGCGGGAAGGCTGCCATGTCCTCGCCCGTCATCGTCATGTATTTCATACCGCGGTCCTTGAAGTATCCGCGGGTGTTGTCGGCAATGGCGCTGTTGCGGCTCGTGTTGGCCTCATAGCCTATGGTAGCGCTCACGTGGTGCTGTTTGGCCAGGCCGAATCCTTGGTGGTAGTTGGCCTGCAAACGGCCCGTCAGCGTCTCGGATATGGAGGAAGTGGTGTTATACACACCGCCGTAGGGCAGTTCGCAGAGGCCGGCCTCGCCTTCGATGGGGCGGTCACCTATCTCGCCGTTCTTGAGGATGGCCACGTAGTTGGTGTTCTCACCGAACCACACTCCCTGCGTCGTGGACGAGCGGCTGTAGTTGGCGGCGGCGGTGATGGAGGCTATGGTGCCGAAGTTGTAGCTCAGGTCGGCGGAGGTCGCCATCGTGTTGCCGTTGTAGTCGCTGCTGGAGTTGTCTATTTCGTTAAGGATGTTGTAGTTGTAGAGGCGGCTGTTTTTCTGCGAATTGCCTATGCCGTAGCCGTGGCGCTGATAGGTGTAATAGGAGCCGTCGGCGTTGTAGGCGGGCAGGGCACGGGTTGTCTCGTAAGCATAACTCAGGGCATTCACTTCGCTCGGCAGGTGATTTTTTTTCTGAATGTTGCCGTTGAAGCGGATATTGGCTCTCAGCGCTTTCGTGAAGTTGGTGGTGAGGTTCACGCTGGCGGTGTAGCGGTCCACATACTGTGTCTTGATTACGTCGTTCTCCCTCGTGTAGCCGGCCGAGGCGTAGTAGCGCGTGTGGTCGCCGCCGCCGCTCACGCTGAGCGAGTGCTGCTGCTTCACACTGTTGTGGGTGAGAAGCTTGAACCAGTCGGTGTTTACCGTCTCGAAGTGCTGCACGTCCTGTAGGAAGGTGGCATAGTCGCTCTGGCCGGTCTGATAGCGGTAGAAGGCGCCTTCGTAGCCCACCATCGGCATATTGTTGGGAAAAACATAGTGGCTGTCGCAAAGGTCCTTGCCGAACTGCACACGCTCCTGCGAGTTCATCAGCCGGATGTCGTTGTCCGTATAGTGGGGCCGGCGGTTGATGGTGGTCTGGTTGGAGTAGCGTATGGTGGGCGGGCCTTCCCTACCCTTCTTGGTGGTCACGACGATTACACCGTTGCTGGCGCGCGTACCATAGAGGGCGGTAGCCGCGGCATCCTTCAAGACGTCAATCTTGTCGATGTCCTCGGGGTTGATACCGCTGATGGCGTTGCCCACATAGTTGATGTAGTCGGGGTCATTCAGTTGATCGTTGCTCACATTCACCGGGTCCTGCAGCACGAAGCCGTCCAGCACCCACAGAGGTTCTCTGTTGCCCACCAGCGTGGAGGTACCTCTCACGCGCAGACGGGCCGTAGCACCTGCCTCGCCGGAGTTGGACGTCACGACGAGGTCGGGGATCTTTCCTTCCAGCGCCTGGTCGATGGTGGTCATGCCGGGCATGAGGATATCGGCCATCTTCACGGTGCTGATGGCGGCCGTGTTCTTACGCGGGTCAATGGTCTCGTAGCCATTCGTCACCACGGCCTCGCCGAGCATGTTGGCGTCTTTCATCTTCACGTCGTGCTTGGCATCGGCCGTGCCGGCGGCCAGCGTGAAGTGCTGGCGCGACATACCGATGTAGGAGTATTCCACCGTCACCTTCCCGTCGGGCACCTTAAGGCTGTACTGGCCTTTCCCGTCAGTGGTCACGCCGCGCACGCCGCCCTGCCGCACCACGACATTGGCGCCGATAATCGGTTGTCCTTCGCTATCTGTCACCGTGCCGGTAAGGATACGCGCCGGCAATGCCCCGCAAAGGCACAGGAATAAAAGCACGGCAGCGCCGCTGCGCCTCCACCACGCGGGAAGCGCCGCTCGGCGGCTGTTGTCAGGGCTTTTGCCGCCCCGTGGCCGAGATGTATTCATATCGTTCGTCGTTGTCAAAAATTCCATTTGTTATCTGTTTTGCCCTGAAGCCGAGATTTTCGCCAGCAGGGCCTTATATACGGTGGGGTACTTCTTCAGGCAGTCGCCACGCTCGTCCCATAGCAGTTGGATGTCCAGCCAGCGGTGTTCCTGCCGCAATTCGGCCATTTCGGCCAGGAAGGCTGTGGGACAATAGGGCGGCAGTTCGGCCGAGCGTATCATTTGGAGCAGGTGCTGAAGGTCGGCGGAGGTGGCGGAAGGTGACTGCGCCCCCTGCGCCCACGGCAGTATGCGGTTGGCCAGCACGCTCTCCACCATGTTTTCGTATTCCCGCGCGCCGTGAGCCGCCACGAAGGCCGCGCGATGCTCCACGAGGTAGTCCAGATGCCGTTCGCTGCCCCTCATGGCCAGCACGGCAAAGGTCCAATAGTCAGGCTGCAGATATTTCTCCGGCTCCTGCCTCACGGCGAAGTCCTTGCCGATGCGCGTGAAAAGGTCGCCATCGGAGGCTGTGCGCAGGGCCCGCAGATAGGCCACGGTGTCGGCCGTTGAGGCCTGTCCGCTTTCCACGCGGCTCCGTGTGCCGCGCAGCGAGGTGGCATCGGAGAGGGCGCAGGAGAGGCTTGCGCGGAACGCCTCAGGCTTTGCTCCGCCGCAGATGCGGTGGATGATGTCACCCGCGGCGTCCAGCACGAGGTACTGCGCATAGGTGCTCACGCCATAGCGCTTGGCCAGCGCGCGGCCCTCCTCGCTGCGCATATCAATGCGGAGGGGTACGAAATTATCCTGTATCCACGCCGACAGTTCGGCATCGCGCAACACCACACTGTCCATCAATACGCACGCACCGCTCCAATCTACAAAGCAATTGAAGAACACGGGGCGTCCCGTCTCCTTCGCCTCTGCCAGAGCCGCGTCCAGCGTGGTGCGCCACGGCAGTACGGCCCCCGTTTCAGGAGAAACGGGCCTGCCGAATGCCTTCACGGCCGCCAGGGGCAGCACGGCCGCCAGCGTCCACACCAATAGGGCTCTCTTAACGGGCACGCGCATATACGATAATATATTATGGCGTTGCAAAATTAAACATTTTTATCAATTAAAGCAAACTAAATCTCTTTTAATTGCTTTTTCCAGGCCAAAGCAACGCCTTTTCGTGTTATAAATGTGCTTTTTCCCCTTTCTGATTTGCAGAGCGGAATGCGCACGACGGGACTACCGCAAATACCTTGCCGTGTAGCCCTTACCGCTCTTCACAACGTCGGAAGGCGTACCGGCAACGACGATTTCGCCACCCTCGTCACCGCCCTCGGGACCGAGGTCGATGAGCCAGTCGGCCTGACGGATGACGTCAAGGTTGTGCTCAATGCACACCACGGTGTGGCCGCGCTCTATCAAGCCCTGGAAAGCGGCGAGAAGGCGCTCTATGTCGTGAAAATGTAGGCCCGTGGTGGGCTCGTCAAAGATGAAAAGCGTGGACTTCTTGGAGGTAACGCCTTCCCTACCTCCCTTATAGGAAAAGGACTGAGCGGGAGAGGTAGAGGCCGGGGCACTCTTGTCGAGACTGAGGAAGTAGGCGAGTTTCACGCGCTGACTCTCACCACCGCTAAGGGTACTGCTGCTCTGTCCGAGCTGTATGTACCCGAGACCTACCTGCTGCAATGGCAATAAACGCCGCACTATACGCTTTTCACCGTGTTCACCGAAGAAATCGATGGCTTCATCCACGGTCATCTGGAGGATATCGTTGACGTTCTTGCCTTCATAGCGCACCTCCAGCACGTCGTGTTTGAAACGCTGCCCGTGACAGGCTTCGCACTCTAGTACGAGGTCGGCCATAAACTGCATCTCTACCTTCACGGTGCCCTCTCCTTTACACTCGGGGCACCGTCCGCCCTCGGCATTGAAACTGAAATGGGCGGGCGTCAGGTCCAGTTGTTCGGCAAGGGGTTGTTCGGCGAGCAAGCGGCGGATTTCGTCCCACGCCTTGAGGTATGTCACGGGGTTGGAACGTGAGGAACGTCCGATAGGGTTCTGATCCACAAACTCCACGCTGCCGAGGGCATCAAGATCGCCCTCAAGGGAGAGGAATTCTCCCGGTCGTTCCGCAGGTTCGTCGAAATGGCGCTTGAGAGCGCGGTAGAGTATATCGCGCACCAGCGTACTCTTGCCGCTGCCGCTCACACCGGTGACGCAGGTCATCACGTTGAGCGGTATCTCTACGTCTATGCCCTTCAGGTTATTGGCGCGGGCACCCTTGAGGAGGAGGCTGCGGTTCCATGGTCGCACGCTTTCCCGCAAAGGAAGCATAGGCAGCGGTTCGCGCCTCACACCGGAGAACACGATGCTGCCGCCGTTGCGTCCGGCACCGGGGCCTATCTCCACCACCCAGTCGGCCTGGCTGATAATCTGGCTGTCGTGCTCCACGACGACGACGGTATTACCCAAGTCGCGAAGTTCCTTCAGTACGTCGATGAGTTGCTGCGTATCGCGCGGATGCAGTCCTATACTGGGCTCGTCCAGAATGTAGAGACTGCCCACGAGGGACGAGCCGAGCGAAGTGGCGAGATTTATGCGCTGGCTCTCGCCGCCGCTGAGGCTGTTGCTGAGGCGTGAAAGGGTGAGGTAGCCGAGCCCCACCTGACAGAGGAAGCGCAGACGCGTACGTATCTCTGTAAGGAGCCGCGAGGCGATTTGCTTCTCGTTATCGGTAAGCGACAAGGCCTCAAACCACGCAGCGAGTTCCCCTACAGGCATATCGCAGAGTTCGGCGATATGCCTCCCGCCCACTTTTACGCACAAGGCTTCGGGCCGCAGCCGCAGACCGTGGCAGCAAGGGCATTGTGTCTTGCCGCGATAGCGCGAGAGCATCACGCGATACTGTATCTTATATTGATGGGCCTGCACGTCGGCAAAAAAGGCATTGATACTCGGGCGCCAGCCTTCCTCGTCCTCCATCGCGGTACTCGGTGCTTTACCGGGCTCTGTTCCCTCCCACAGCCACTGTTTCTCCTCTTTCGTCAACTGAAAGTAGGGCTTGAATATCGGGAAGCCCTTGGGGGCATTTCTTCTGATGAATTCGTCCTTCCAGATACCTAATTTCTCACCGCGCCAGCACTGCACGCAGCCGTCCATCACGGAGAGCGTGCTGTTGGGCACCACGAGGCTTTCATCAATGCCCATCACGCGACCGAAACCTTCGCATTCGGGACACGCGCCAATAGGCGAATTGAACGAGAAAAGTTGGTCGCTAGGCTCCTGAAAGGTTATGCCGTCGGCCTCAAAGCGCGTAGTGAAGCGCTCCTCGTCCTTGCTGCCCATATAATAAAGTATGCACTCTCCCCTACCCTCAAAGAGTGCCGTGTCGATGCTTTCGCTCAGCATCTGCCGCCCTTCTTTCGAGGCGTCCACCACACAGCGGGCCACGAGAAGGCGCAGTTTCTGCTGCGGGTCGGCAGCCTCGATGCTCACCATCTCACCGCCCTGGAACACGCGGCTAAAGCCTTGCTGCTGATACACTTTCAGTTGTTCCTCCATCGTGCGGCCGTCAGCCAAATGCACGGGGGCGAGCACGAGAAAGCGCTCCCCGGGCGTGCGCCGCAGGGCCACGTCAACGATATCGTCTATCGTGTAGCGCACCACCTCCTTGCCGCTCACGGGCGAGAAGGTGCGACCGATGCGGGCGAAGAGCAGACGCAGATAATCGTAGATTTCCGTGCTCGTACCCACGGTGGAACGCGGATTGCGGCTACTTACTTTCTGCTCTATGGCAATGGCGGGCGGCAAGCCCTTTATATAGTCACACTCGGGCTTATGCATACGCCCCAGGAACTGGCGCGCATAGGCCGAAAGGCTCTCCACATAGCGGCGCTGACCCTCGGCATAGAGCGTGTCGAAGGCCAGCGACGACTTACCACTGCCACTCACACCCGTAAACACCACGAACTTATCGCGGGGCACATCCAGGCTCACGTCTTTCAGATTATTGACGCGCGCCCGCTTGATGCTGATGCAATCTTCCATCTTTCTCTTTGATTTTGGGCGGACAAAGTTACGAATTTTTTACCATTCAGCCACGCTTTCCTCTGCTAAAGTGAAACAAAAAACCATTTTACAAAGTAAAAACAACCTTTCCCCTATTGCAAAACCTCATAATCTGTTTTCATTTTAGAAGCGCCTTTCAATTTTTTCCTTGTCACGATTTTTTACACTTTTTTGCCCGAAATTAACCGATATTTCGCGCCTGCGACCACCGAACTGATTTCTGCGCGATTTTAACGGATTTTGTATTTCGCTGATTTTCAGACACGTCTCTCCACGCTCCTTCGTTTTTCTGCCGACTCACACGCTCTAATCCCTCTTTTACCGCCAATTTTCGCCACCGCCCGCCGCGTCAAACATCAATTTTTTAAAAAAAAAGCTCCCACATTACTCACTTCAGGTAAAATTGCACTTCTATCCCCCCTTTCAGTGCTGCCATCCCACCTTATATCCTGATTTATATCACTTTTAACGCCAACGATATCCCTTTTAGTCGCGCCGATGTCCCTTTTAATTTAACCGATGTCCCTTTTAGTTTCTCCGATGCTCCTTTTAGTTTTTCCGATGTCCCTTTTAGTTCCGCGTAAAAGGGACATCGGGAAAATTATAAGCGGATTTGCGTAACTTTTTTCGGCCACAGCAAAAATGCAAAGGTGATAATTTGACACAAAATGCTATCTCGGACTTGCAGAACGAGGACTAAATTTGCATTTTCGCCTTTTCCCAATTGTCAAAATTTTTTACATTTTTTATGCGTCTTTTTTGTTATCATTCGAAAGCGGGATTAACGAAATACCCTCTTTTAACCTCCGAAATTTGGCTCATCGCGTTAAAACTCTCTCTCATTATCACTTTTTTGACACTATAATTCATAAAAGTCATCCTTTTTTGTTAACTTTGCCCTCTCATTCAGAAAAAATGTTGACCAAAAAAGAAAACCCTTATTATGGCGTCATTGTGATAGGTGCTGGCCACGCAGGCTGTGAAGCTGCTCATGCAAGCGCCAAATTGGGAGTCGGCACGCTCCTCATCACGATGGACATGAACAAAATCGCACAGATGAGTTGCAATCCCGCCATCGGCGGCATTGCAAAAGGCCAGATCGTGTGCGAAATCGATGCTCTCGGTGGTCTCATGGCGCAGGTTACTGACGCAGCCACCGTGCAATTTCGCATGCTCAACCGTTCAAAAGGCCCGGCCATGTGGAGCCCCCGCGCGCAGTGCGATAACCGCCTCTATTCACGCACTATGCGCAAAATTCTCGAAAACACCGAGAATCTTCATATCTGGCAGGACGAAGTCATCGATATTTCAGCCATAGAAAGCGAAGACGAATCCACCGCAGAAAACGCACACGCCTCTTCACGTGCCCGCTATCGTGTAAAAACTCTCTGGGGCGCGGAATTTCTTGCAGGTGCCGTAGTCATTACGGCCGGCACTTTCCTCAACGGTCTTATGCATGTGGGCCGCACCATGGTACCTGGCGGACGCTGCGCCGAGCCTGCCGCCACCAAACTTACCGAATCCATCGCGAAATTCGGCATCACGCACGACCGGATGAAGACCGGCACGCCCGTCCGTATAGATGCCCGCAGCGTCCACTTCGAAGACATGGAGCGCCAAGAAGGCGAAGAAGGCCGCTTCTCCACCCTCCCCCACCCTCTCCACCTCTCCCCCACTCCGAGCGCCAAGATTGGCGCTCCAGTCACCTCCTCCCCAGCCATGAGCGCC
>JAZRYH010000035.1:0-32531 GCA_045600685.1 Alloprevotella sp.
CGACTGCAGTCGCGAGAACGCGCGACTACTGTCGCGAGAACGCGCGACTGCAGTCGCGAGACAACTAAATGCAGGGAAGATATGACAGCTCCCCCTCTCCGTTTCACTCGCCGCTCGCAGCTGATGACTCAATAAAATTTATGTATCAATTTGTAAATTGTTATCTAAAAAAAAAGCGCCTGCAAGCGGGGACTTGCAGGCGGGGAATACTTCCTTGCTCCCCCTTAAAGGGGAAACCTTGGGCGCGCACGCGCGCGTTCTTTATTTATATTACCAGCAGACGACGCGGTTCTTGGGGGCGATGTAGAGTTTGTTTTTCTTCGTGACGTTGAATGCGTCGTACCAGGCGTCGATGTGGGGCAGCGTGCCGTTTACGCGCCAGCGGCCGTTGCTGTGGGGGTCGATGGTGTTGAGCTGGCGGATGGACTCTTCGCTGCTGTTTCCGGCCCATACGAAGGCGTAGGAGAGGAAGAAGCGCTGCTCGGGGGTGAAGCCTTCTATGGTTTTGAGGGGCTTGTCGGCAGTGGCGTTTTTGAAGGCTTGGTAGGCCACCATGATGCCGCCGTGGTCGGCCATATTCTCGCCGAGGGTGAGACGTCCGTTGGCGTGGAGGCCGGGGAGGACTTCTATTTTGTCGAAGTGGGCGGCGAGCTGGTCGGTGCGCTGCTGGAACTTCTTGAGGTCCTGCTCGGTCCACCAGTTGTTGAGGTTGCCGTCCTTGTCGTACTGGGAGCCTTGGTCGTCGAAGCCGTGGGTCATTTCGTGGCCGATGACTACGCCGATGGCGCCGTAGTTG
Source organism: Alloprevotella sp. (assembly GCA_045600685.1). Classification (GTDB taxonomy): domain Bacteria; phylum Bacteroidota; class Bacteroidia; order Bacteroidales; family Bacteroidaceae; genus Alloprevotella. Next base: position 797 of record JAZRYH010000035.1, read on the forward strand.
GCGGCATCATCGGCCTGGGCATTGAAGAAGGGAGGCTGGAGGATGCCGGCGGGGAAGCAGATTTCGTTGGTGGTGGGGTTGTAGTAGGCGTTGACGGTCTGGGGCGTCATAAACCATTCGTCCTTATCGACGGGCTTGCCCACCTTGGTCTTGAGTTCGAAGTCGGAGTTCCAGATGGCGGCGCGGCGCATGTTCTCATAGAACGTGAGGGACTCGTCGATGGTGAGGTCGCTGTAGTCCTTCCACTTGTCGGGGTAGCCTATCTTTACGTAGAAAGTGCTGAGCTTCTCGTGGGCTTTCTTCTTGGTCTCGTCGCTCATCCATGTCTGTGCGTCGATGCGCTGGCCGAGGGCGGTCTGAAGGTTGCGGACGAGGGTGGTCATACGCTGCTTGCTGCTCTCGGGGAAGTAGCGCTCAACATAAATCTTGCCTACGGCCTCGCCGAGGACGTTGTTGACGGTGCGCACGGCGCGCTTCCAGCGGGGACGGTCCTGCTGCACGCCGCTCATGACGTGGCTGTAGAATTCAAAAGTGAGAGCGCGGAAGTCGTCGGAGAGGGCGTTGGCGGCGTCGTCCACCACCTTGAACTCGGCGTAGGCCTTGAGGGCGTCAAGGGAGTAGTCGCTGAGGATTTTCTCTACCTCGTGGATGGGTGCGGGCTGACCCAGCACCACTTCGTTGAAGGCGGGGAAGTTGCCCTGGAGGAAGAGGGTGCTCCAGTCTATGCCGGGGTATTCTTCAAGGAGTTGCGTGTAGGGAAGCTTGTGGTAGTTGGCCACGGGGTCACGGAGTTGCACGCGGCTGAAGGAGGGCTTGGCGAGCTGCGTTTCTATCGCGAGGACGTGGTGCATCTTGTCCACGGCTTCCTTCTCGGTGTTGCCCACGAGGAGGAGGAGCTGGATGATATAGTCCTTGTAGGCTTCGCGTATTTTCACGGTGGGCTCGTCGTCGCCCAGATAGTAGTCGCGGTTGCCCATAGAGAGGCCGCCCTGCTGTATCTGCACGATGTTGTTGGCGGCGTTCATCTCGTCGGCTCCTACTCCTACGCCGAAGAATGTGGGCACGCCTTCGCGGCCGAGCTGCGAGGTCATTACCCAAAGGGCTGACTTACTCTGCACGCCACGAATCTTACGCACGGTGGGCATCACGGGGTCGGCGCCGTCGGAATTGCGGCGTGTGGAGTCCATGGCGAGATTGTAGAGACTGGCAATCTTTTGTTCAAGAGTGCCGTCAATGTTCTGCTGGGCTGCAAGGCCGGTAATGATGTCGCGGAGGTTCTTCTCGTTGTCCTCACTGATGCGGTCGAAAGTGCCGTAGCGGGAGTGCTCGGCATCAAGGGGATGCTCCTTCATCCACGTGCCGCCGGCATACTCGTAGAAGTCGTTGCCGGGCTTCTTCGTCAGGTCCATGGCGGACTTGTCGTAGGGCGTGTTGAGTTGTGCAAAAGCAGTAGGTGCAAGTGCTAATGCAAGAATGAATGCTTTAAGTTTCATGGTTATTATAGTTTATATAGTTTGTTGTACGTTATTTCTCTGGCGAGCGTCTCCATGCGGTCCGTTGTCTATTGTCTGTTGTCTTCACTCCCCTACTCCATCTTTACCTTGGCCCACACGGGATAGTGGTCGGAAGGCAAGTGGCGGGTGTGGCGTTCAAAGGAAATCTCCGAGGGCGCCGTGCTGCTCTTGAGTTGTTCATCGTCCACGGCCTCGGTGCTCCAGTAGCAGTTGGTCATCACGGCGTAATGCTCCACGGTGAAATGCTTTGTCACAAAGACGTGGTCGATGCGGCTGGGGGTGAAGAGGTCGGTGCTGAAAACGTTGAAGGTCCCGTTCTCGGCGAAGCGCTGGCGGGCGATTTCGTAGGAATCGAAGAGGAGACCGGAACCTGTGAATATGGAGTAAATCTCGTTCGTCTGGTCCACGTTGAAGTCGCCGGTGAGCACGGCGGGCTTGTTGCCTGCAATTTCCCTGATGCGCTGCACGACAAGTTTGGCGGCCTCACGACGGGCCACCACGCCGACGTGGTCCATGTGGAGGTTAAAATAGAAGAAGCGCTTACCGCTCTTCCTGTCCTTGAACTCGCCCCACGTGCAAATGCGGCAGCAAGCGGCGTCCCACCCCAGCGAGGGCTTCTCGGGCGTCTCGGAGAGCCAGAAGTTGCCATGGTTTTTCAGCGTAAGGCGGTCGGGGCGGTAGAAGATGGCGGAGTGCTCCCCTTTCTTCTTGCCGTCCTCGCGGGCCACGCCGATATAATCATAGCCGGGAAGCAGGGCCAACATGTCCTGCAACTGGTCGAAGTGTCCTTCCTGGGTGCCGAAGATGTCGGGCTGCTCGAAGTTTATCTGTCCGCAGATGCGGCCGACGCGTTCTTTCCAGCCGTTGCCTTCTCGAGCGTCGTTGTTATGGTTGTTGCGGATGTTGTAGGTGCCGACAAACAGTTGCTGAGCAGAGAGCGTCACGGCGATGACGCTGAATGTTATTATCGTAAGTATTCTTTTCATTATGCTATTCCAAGTTTTCTATGGCTTTTTCCCACTCCTCCACGGCGGCATCGAGGTTGTGCTGCACGGCGGCGTATTCTTCAAACAACTGCGCAGATGCCTCGCCGGCTGCCATTCTTTCTTCCATGGCGGCCTTATCGGCCTCGAGTTTGCCGACGAGCGCCTCGGCCTCTTCCACGGCACGCTCCAAACGCTTGCGCGCCTTGGCCTGCTCCTTCTGTTCGGTATAGGACTGCGCGCCCTGCGCTGGCGAGGGGCTCTTGGACACGGCGGATGACTGGGGCTGGGGCAATGAGGAAGGAACCTGCACGGCTTCCAGCGTCTGCAGATAGTCATAAATGCCGCCGAGATGTTCGCGCACCCTTCCGCCGCCGAAGGCATAGACCTTATCCACCAGCCCATCAAGGAACTCGCGGTCATGGCTCACGAGGATGACGGTGCCGTCGAAGGCGCGGATGGCTTCCTTCAGCACGTCCTTGGTGCGCATGTCCAGATGGTTGGTGGGCTCGTCGAGGATGAGGAAGTTGACGGGCTGGAGGAGCAACTGTATCATCGCCAGTCGCGAGCGTTCGCCACCGCTGAGCACCTTCACCTTTTTCTCCGAAGCCTCGCCGCCGAACATGAAGGCTCCGAGGATGTCGCGAATCCTGAGGCGCACGTCGCCTGTGGCTACGCGGTCGATGGTGTCGAAGACGGTGAGATTCTCGTTGAGGAGTTGTGCCTGGTTCTGGGCGTAGTAGCCTATCTGCACGTTGTGGCCTACCTTCAGCGCGCCGCCGTGCTCTATCTCCTGCATAATGCACTTGACGAGCGTGGATTTTCCCTCGCCGTTCCTTCCGACGAAGGCCACCTTTTCACCGCGCTTGATGGTGAGATTGACGCGTGAGAAGACTTCATGCTCCCCGTAGTGTTTCTCCAACTCATCGCAGATAACGGGATAATCTCCAGAGCGTAAACACGGCGGAAACTTCAGATGAAGCGAGGCATTGTCCACCTCGTCTATCTCCACCGGCACTATCTTCTCCAACTGCTTGATGCGGCTCTGCACCTGATTGCTCTTCGTGGGTTTATAGCGGAAACGCTCGATGAAGTCCTGAAGGTCGGCAATCTCCTTTTGCTGGTTCTCCCAGGCCCTCAACTGACTTTCGCGCCGCTCGGCACGGAGGCGCACGTACTCGTCGTAGCGCACCTTATAGTCGATTATCTTGCCGCAACTGATTTCCAGCGTGCGGTTGGTCACATTGTTGATGAAGGCACGGTCATGGCTCACCATCACTACCGCCCCACCCGTCTGCGCCAGATACTGCTCCAGCCAGCGGATGGAATCGATGTCGAGGTGGTTGGTAGGCTCGTCGAGCAATAGCACATCGGGGTGCATCAGCAGCAGCTTCGCCAGTTCTATGCGCATGCGCCAACCACCGCTGAACTCACAGGTAGGGCGCTGCATGTCGGCTGGCAAGAAACCGAGGCCCGTCAGCGTCTTTTCAATCTGTGCGCGATAGTTGCCGCCGCCCAACATCTGCAGACGCTCCTGGGCCAGCGTGAGTTGTTCGCAGAGGTCCAGATAGTCAGCGCTCTCATAGTCGGTACGCTCGGCAAGTTCTGCCTGTTGGGCAGCCAGGCGGTCTTCCGCTTCGTGAAGATGGCTGAAGGCTTTTTCGGCCTCTTCCATCACCGTCGTGTCATCCGTCAACACCATCACCTGGGGCAGATACCCCACGCTGATACCCTTCTGGATGGCCACGCTGCCCCCCGTAGCCTCCTGCTGCCCGGCCAGAATCTTGAGCAGGGTACTCTTCCCCGCCCCATTCTTGCCCACGAGGGCGATGCGGTCCTTAGGGTTTACGACAAACTGCGCCCCGCTGAACAACGGGCGCGCAGCAAATGCCATTGTCAGTCCTTCTACGCTTATCAAGACGGCCTGCGTTCTAACGTATTAATACTCTTCAACGACTATCGTCTTATTCATGGTCTTTGCACCGAGGGCCTTGCCGATATTCTGGAAGATAGCGTCCTTGCGGTCAACGGTAGCCTTGCGGAACTTGCCGTTCATCTTCTTCATCTTGGTACCATTCTTGGAGAGGGCCTCCTTGTCGGTAATCCATTCCTCGGCGCGCACCGTGAGGGCATCCTCCGGACGGTCGGTCAGTTCATAGGTGTAGCGCAAGCCCCGAAGCATGACGTCCACGGCGCCGTCCTTCACCTGAAACACAATCTGATAATAAAACTGGCAGAAGTCACTGCGCATAGGCTTGCGCAGGAACCACATCGTCTCCTGTATGGAGGCGGCCACGATGCCGTCTTCGGCATTGACCTCAGTCAGGCGAGCCTGGGGACCATGGTCGGGACCGCTTACGAGTTCGGCTTCGGCATAGCCCCGAACCAGTTCCAGAAGTTCACCGGCCGTCTTGCCCGGCACTTCATAGATCTTCTCATAAAGCACCTGCCCACTTACAACGGGCACAGCCCCTGCCAGATACTTCTTGTCCACGGGAACGGCAGCCTTCACGGCAAGGCCGCATAACAGTGCGGCCACTACTAATGTTAAAATCTTTCTCATACTGCTTTATATTACATTTTGCCTTGCAAATTTAAGTAAATCTCCCGACGCGGCCAACTTTTTACCGCAAATTACGCACTCTACCCTTAAGATACTGGTAGGAATGGCTGAAAAACAGGCTAAATCTTTGCCGAATAATATTTTCTTCGTAACTTTGCATGCTTTTTATTGAAAATTAAAGTTCAAAGGCTCACTTTCGTTTTTATCATATATGGAAAACCTTCCTTTCATTGCGGAACTTCTCAACCATCTCAACTACTGGGTCATTCTCTTCCTAATGACTCTTGAGAGCACAGTCATCCCCGTGCCCAGCGAATTGGTGGTACCGCCTGCAGCATGGCTGGCCGTCACGGAAGGACACCTTAATATATTCCTCGTCATCATAGTTGCCACCATAGGAGCAGACCTCGGCGCCAGCATCAACTATTTTGTTTCTATATGGATTGGCCGACCGGCTGTTTATGCCTTTGCCCGCAGCAAGGTGGGCCGACTCTGCCTACTCAACGAAGAGAAAATCAAGAAGGCCGAGCGCTATTTTGATGACCACGGCGCCACGGGCACCTTCATCGGGCGCCTCATTCCCGGTATTCGCCATCTGATCAGCATACCTGCCGGTCTGGCCCGCATGAACTACGGACGCTTTATCCTCTACACCACTCTGGGTGCCGGCATTTGGAACTGCATTCTTGCGGCCATAGGCTATTCGCTCAAGACGATGTGCAGTTCGCAAGAAGAACTTGTGCAAAAAGCCATGCAATACAGTCACGAACTTGGATATGCCATTGCCGCCTCGGTAGGTGTGGCAATAGTCGTACTTATATGGAAAAAACACAAAAAGAAAAAATAGTATTTAACCAACCTCAAACATTAAATTCTATGAAAAAGTTTTTACTCATTACGGCCACTCTGGCCCTGTCACTTCTATGCTCCACTCCCGCTCAGGCCGACTGGGAAAAGTTGCGCGAACAGAACGCCACCTACACCTTCCACATTACGAAGGACGGCACGATGCTCCTCTCCGACTTCCTTTGGGAAATGAACGGCGGCATCTATATCAGTGAAGACCACGGTGAAACGTGGACGAAGACCAATGCCAAGGATTACAACTACAGCAACTTCTATGAATTCGGCGACTACGTATATGCCATTGGCTACGGCTGCCATATCGCCCGTAGCGAAGACGGCGGCCGCACGTGGGACATCCTCTACTACGGCCGAACCCTTTCTGATGCCAACGTGCCTCACACGTCGCCCGACAATCTGGAGAGTTCGCAGGTGCAGGCTATGGCTCTCTATGAGGGTAAGCTCTTTGTGGCCGACTGCAGCTTCGGCGTGGTATATAGCGAAGACTGGGGCGAAACGTGGAAGACAACGGACTATAAGTCTATCAGCTACCAACTCGACGACGGCGGGAAGGGCGACGGCACTGCCATTGAGTTCCTCTATAACCTGGCTGCCTTCAAGGGTAAGTTGATGCTGACGGGCATCTACAACTGCTACGAATACCTGCCGGCCACCAATTCCTGGAAACTCATCCGCAACGACAGTAACGTGACGGCCGTATGGACCATCTTCAACGACACGCTCTACACCGGCCGTAGCATCTTCAACATTTCCACGGAGATTCCCTTCCTTATGAAGACTGACGACCTTTACACGTGGAAAGACACTGGCCGGCCTCAGAATACCGATGACACCAACGTGCGCGCCCTTTACAGCGACAAGGACTGCATCTATGCCGGCTTGCAGAACGGCGGCCTGTACTTCAGCTTCGACGGCGGCGAAACGTGGAACTGCAAGAACGACGGCATACCTTATACCGTTGACAACTATGGCAACAACATCTACCAGCACCTGCTGCGCATCATCTCCGACGACAAATACGTCTATATCGCCCTCTACAACGAACCCTGGAACGAGAGCCAGCACACCAGCGGCGTGTATCGCATAGCCCGCTCCGAACTCGACGTGTTCCGTCCTGAGAATATCAACAAGACACTCGTCGGCAAGACGCAGAAAGATAACGGCGGCGTGTTCGACCTTACCGGCCGTCCTGTCAAAGAAGGCGTGCCGGGCATAGGTATTCAATCCGGTAAGAAAGTCATCCGCTAAACCCCTGCCTTCCTATGCGTCTGCGACTCCTTATTATATATATAATGTGTGCCACAACGGCTATGGCTGAACAGGTGAACTACTTCTCCTGCAACTTCAGCGAAGGGCTGCCCGAAGGCACCGTGACGATAGACCGCGACCAGCAGCCCCTCCACTTCACGATGGTACAGGCAGGCTTTGACCAGGGCGACTCCTGGCGCGTGTTCCAGAAAGGCGGCAGGAATTATGCCGCCTCTCCTGCCCGCCACAAGAAGGTCAGCGGTCAGGACGTCCTCCCCGCCGACGACTGGATGATTCTGCCCGCCGTCAGCGTTATGGCCTCTGACGCCACGCTTACTTGGAGTGCCACCACGATTACCGAGAGCCTCGACAACGGGTGTTCCTATGCCGTGTATGTGTCTGCCAGCGGCAACAAGCCCGAAGACTTCACCGACGACCCTGTAGCGGTCATCACTTCTGAAACCCTTGCCACGTGGACCCAGCACAGCGCACCCCTCGGCCAGTATGCCGGAAAGAAAGTGTGGATTGCCTTCGTGCATAACTCCCCAGACAGCGAAATCCTCGCCGTCACCGACATCCAGGCGGCCGGTGCCCCTGGTCTCTACCACCTCACGTCGGCTATGCCGCTCCAGATCTATGGTGATGGTCCCTTGCTGCTCAAGGCCCAACTGCAAGCCGCCTCTGCCACACCCATTACTACCCTCACGGCCTATTGCCAGGTGGGGGACACCCGGCTGGAAAAGACCTTCTCCGGCCTTGACCTGACGCAGGACAGTGCTCCACTCGACATAACCTTTGACGAGGCACTGCCCCAGCTCCCCGGCGACGTTTTCCATTACGTCTTCAGCGTGGAAGTGCCCGGCAACGAACTGGAACAGCCTGCAGTAGAAGGAACTACGCAGACACTCCTCTTCCGCACCACCCGCCGCATCGTAGCCGAAGAGGGAACGGGAATGTGGTGTACCTACTGCCCGCGCGGCATCGTGGCTATGCAGCAAATGCACGAACGCCACCCCGACGAGTTCATAGGCATCGCCGTGCACTACAATGACGCCCTCGGCGTTCTCGCCAACGTGTTTGACTACAGTTCCGCACTGGGATTTCCCGGATTCCCCTCCGCCTTCGTCAATCGCCACATCACCTGCGACGACCCTATGCCGCAGGACAAGAAAGGCAACTACACGCTCCTCCTCGGCGGACTGGAAGAAGCCTTCCTCCAGGAAATGAAGGAACTCGCCCCCGCAGATATCAATCTCCATTGGGCCTACCTCGACGGCAACAAGATAGGTATGCATCTCTCCACGCGCTTCGCCATCAACTCCCCCACGTCCGACTACCGCATCACGGCCGTTGCCATAGAGGATGACGTGACCGGCAGCGAATGCTACCAGGAAAACTACTACAGCGGTGCCCACTTCAGCATGGGCGGCTTTGAGGCACAGCCCCAGCACATCCGTCCTTACACCTTCCAGGAAGTAGCCCGCGCCATGCTTCTCGCGTTCGACGGAGAAAAGGCCGGCATACCATCCGAGATACATGCCGGGTGGACCTACAACTACGCCAAGCAAATAGCCCGCCCCACCTCCTTCAAGAACCTGGATAAAGTGCGCATCGTAGCCATGCTCATCGAGCACACCACAGGCCGCATCGTCAACGCCGTAGTAGCATCGCCCTCCACGCAGAGCAAGTACGAAGACGTCATCAGCGGAATAGAAGCCCCCCTAAATCCCCCCTTTGGGGGGACTTCCAAAGACCGTTCAACCCCCGCTGCAGCTCTCCCCCGCTCGCAGAACGGGGCTCTCCCCCAAAGGGGGAGCGGGGAGGGGGCTTGGAGCGGGGAGGGGGCTCCCCTTTCCCTCAGCGGTCGCCGCGTAGCCCCCTCCGCCAAGGGCATATTAATCAGCCAAAGAAGAAAAATCATAAAATAATGGAAAAAGAACACCGCGACAGACTTGTCGCACTCATAAAGCGCGAAGTCGTTCCCGCCATCGGCTGCACCGAGCCCATGGCCGTGGCACTCTGCGCAGCAAAAGCCACAGAGCATCTCGGACAGCGCCCCGAGGAGATAGACGTCCTTCTCAGTGCCAACATCCTCAAAAACGCCATGGGCGTAGGCATCCCCGGCACAGGCATGGTAGGCCTCCCCATCGCCATAGCCCTTGGCGCCCTCGTCGGAAAGAGCGAATACGGCCTTGAAGTGCTGCGCGACAACACACCTCAAACCACCGCAGAAGCAAAAGACTACATAGAGAGCCACCCCATCAACATCAGCCTCAAAGCCGATGCCCCCGACAACCTCTACATAGAAGTCCACTGCAAAGCCGCCCGCAAAGAAAGCTCGGCAATAATAGCGTATGAGCATACAAGGTTTATAGACAGCCCCACTCCAAGCCCCACTCCAAGCCCCTCTCCAAGCCCCTTCCCGTCAGAGCCACCTTCGGTGCTCTGCCACCCCTCCCCATTTAGGGAGGGGGATATACCTCTAAAGGCCGCAAGCGTGTCCCCATCCGCAGGGGCATCTTCCCCCTCCCTAAAGGGGGAGGGGTGGCAGGGTGGCGCAGCCAGCCCTGACGGAGAGGGGCTTGGGAAGGGGCTTGGAGAGGGGCTTGGAGAGGGGCTTGGGAAAGGGGCTCCCCTTTCCCTCCGCACCGTCTATGACTTTGCCACCACCGCCCCCCTCCAGGAAATCACCTTCATCAACCAAGCCCGCGAACTCAACGAGCAAGCCGCCCGCATAGCCCTCACCGGCAACTACGGCCACAACCTCGGCAAAACCCTCACCCGCCCCTTAGGCCGCGGCATCATGGGCGAAAGCATCTTCTCCCACATGCTCTCCGTCACCAGCGCCGCCTGCGACGCCCGCATGGCAGGCGCCATGATACCCGTCATGAGCAACAGCGGCAGCGGCAACCAAGGCATCGCCGCCACACTCCCCGTCTGCGTCTATGCCCACGACAACCACAACACCGACGAAGAACTCACCCGCGCCCTCATCCTCAGCCACCTCACCGCCATCTACATCAAGCAAAGCCTAGGCCGCCTCAGCGCCCTCTGCGGATGCGTAGTAGCCTGCACCGGCAGCACCTGCGGCCTCACCTACCTCATGGGCGGCACCTACGAACAAATAACCTTCGCCGTGAAGAACATGATAGCCAACCTCGCCGGCATGCTCTGCGACGGCGCAAAACCATCCTGCGCCCTCAAACTCTGCAGCGGCGTCAGCACCGCAGCCCTCTCCGCCATGCTCGCCATCCAGAACCGCCATGTCAGCGCAGCCGAAGGCCTCATAGAAGACGACGTAGACCGCTGCATCCACAACCTCACCCGCATCGGCCACGACGGCATGAAAGAAACCGACCGCCTCGTCCTCGACATCATGACGCATAAGGGGTGTTGAGAGATACACCCGCACATATAGGCGCAAGACGGATATTAGTAGAATGGGTTAGGGGTTATGTGTCAAAAGGGATCATAACGGGGATTCTTTCTTTCGGCTATTGCGATGCACTCCATCTCGATGAGCCACCCGGGGCGGCAGACGGGGGCGTGGGTGATGACAAGGGGCAGCGTGGGGTAATGCTCGGCGAAGAGCTGGCGCACGGTGGCGTAGTCGGCGGCATCGCGGAGATAGACGATGGCCTGGGCGATGTCCTGCGCGGTGAACTGCCCTTCGGCAAGGAGGGCTTCTACGTTCTCCCACATGCGGCGGGTCTGGCTGACGATGTCGCCGGGATGGAGCACCTCGCCCTTGTTGTCGATGGAGGCGGTGCCGGAGATGAAGCAGTGGGAGCGGTCGCCGTAGTCCACCACGGTGGCGCGCTCAAAGGTGACGCCATACTCTATGGTGGGGTTGAGGTGGCTGAGCGCCTTGAGATGGTGCTGCTGTCCGGGCTTGAGGCCGAGGACGGCGTAGGCGTCCATCTGGATGATGGCGCGGGGGGAGGCGGGGATGCCTTGTATGCCGGTGGAGGCGAGATAGTGGGTGGCGGGAGTGAGGCCCTGCTCCTGGAAGTTCTCGCGGCGTGCGCTTACCATGCCGGCATACTGGGTGTCGACGTCGCGCACGTAGAACCATGTGCGGATGCAGTTGTCGGCGAGGGTGCCGCCCTGCCTGCGGAGCTCTGATTCGTAGGAGCGGAGGATGCTGGCGGTCTGCTGGGCGGAATCGCCGGAGGGGGAGGTGAGGCAGGTGTGCCATAAAGCCCCCTCCACAAGGCTTGGAGTGGGGGCTGTTAAATACACCCACATCGCTACCTTTGAGCCGTCGAGCGGGGTCTGCTGGATGATGCTCACGGCGCAGGAGGGGTCGGAGGGGATGAGGGGGGCTTGGTTGGCGGCATCGCTGAGGAAATAGCGCTTCAGCACGGGACGGGCTCCGTCGAGGGTGGCCGTCAATTCTGCGGCAGCGGCGCAGAGGCGGGCGAACTGGCCGGCGAACTGCTGGCCGCGGGGGGAGACGTGGAGCATGGCGTGGTATTCGCTCCTGCCTTCCGCGGGGAAGGCGGAGAGCTGGGCCACGACGCCGTGGTCGTCCCATTTTCTTGTGGTATAGGTCATTGTTGGGGTCGTTTGGCTGCAAAATTACTAAATTATGGGCGAAACGCCAAACGGGAAGCGAAGAAATGCTCCTTATTTATATATTTAGGGCGCGGCTTTTATAATAAGCACTTTGCAACGGCGGATGAGGGCGGGGGGTATTTTCCTATTTTATATTTCTTTAATCTTTTATTTTTTGCCGTTTCGCCAGAAGTGCGTATTTTTGTACAGATTCTAATTTGAACACAACACTTTTTTCATGCAAAAGCTCTTTCTCCAAGCTTTCCTCTTCGTTCTCCTTGCGCCCGTGTCGTGGGCACAGAGCGTCATCAGCGGCCGTGCCACCGACGCCACTACGGGAGAGGACCTTCCCTTCGTCAACGTCCGACTGACACGTCCCGGCCAGACTAAAGTAGTGCAGGGCGCCACCACCGGGAACGGCGGCACGTTCTCCCTCGGCAGCGTGGCAGCCGGCGACTACACCCTCACGCTTTCCTACGTGGGCTACAACACGCTCCGGCAGGACGTCCACGTGGGCAAGGACAGGAAACCCATCAACCTCGGCGCGCTCGCCATGACCTCCGCCAGCCAGAAACTGGGCGAGGCCACCGTCACCGCCGAGAAGAGTGCCATGCGTCTGGAGGTGGACCGCAAGAGCTACAACGTGGCACAGGACCTCAGCAACGTAGGCGCCACGGCCAGCGAGGCGCTGGAAAACATCCCCTCCGTGGAGGTGGACCAGGACGGCAACATTTCCCTGCGCGGCAGCACTTCCGTAGAGGTGTGGCTCAACGGCAAGCCCTCGGGCCTCACCTCTGAGAACCGCAGCGCCATCCTCGAGCAGATGCCTGCCGAGAGTATTGAGCGCATCGAGGTAATCGACAACCCGGGCTCAAAATACTCCGCAGAAGGCAGCGCCGGCATCATCAACATCGTGCTCAAGAACGACCGCAAGGCGGGCTACTACGGTTCCCTGCAGGTGGGCGCCAACACCGAAGGCGGTGCAAACGCCTCGGGCAACATCAACTACAACAGCAAGTGGGTGGATGCCTACGTCAACATCGGCTACCGCCACCGCAAGGATGAGAACGGCTCCTACAGCCGTCAGGACCTCCTCACCGACGGCGAAAAGACGGGCTATCAAAACGGCGATGTCCAGGGACGCTCACACGGCAACAACCTCTTCACCCGCGCCGGCGTCACCCTCCACGCCTCAAAGAAGGACGACATTACCCTGGGCGGTTCCTATATGAAGGGAGGCAACAACAGCAATAGCCTTTCGCCCTATCACTACGGCACTTACAGCCTCGCCGGCGGCGTGCTCACCCCCTTCGACACCTCCGTCCTGACGCGCGACACCAAGAGCCGCTTCGCCAGCAACATGTACAACGTGGAGCTGGACTACCGCCACTCCTTCAGCGAGCGCCACTTCCTGGACTTCCACGTCACGGGCGGCCGCTGGAAGAGCGACACCGACAACTTCTATCGCGACAGCACCACCTACACCGACCCCTTCCTCCCCACCAAGAAGAGCTACCAGAGCCGCCCCGGACACATCAACAACCAGTGGACGTCCGTCAAACTCGACTACGAAAACATGCTCAACGAGCACGTCACCCTCCAGACGGGCTACAACTTCGACTTCCACAACGAACACACGCCGCAGGAGGCCATGGTTGACCCCAACGACTGGTACGGCAACGCCGCCCTCCCCGACACGGCGTACTACAACGATTTCTATTACAAGTCGCAGGTGCACGCCCTCTATGCCTCCGCCACGATGAAGTTCGGCAAGTTCGGCATACAGGCCGGTCTGCGCGGTGAATACTGGCACGTCAATACCCGCTCGCTGGATTACTATCAGCAATACGAAGGTGCCCCGCAGGACAAGCCCTACAGCAAGGACTTCTTCCAGCTCTTCCCCACCCTCTTCCTTTCTTACCAAATCACCGAGGGCGACCAGCTGCAGCTCAACTATACACGCCGCCTGCGCCGTCCCCACGGCGGAGAACTCAACTCTTTCATGGACACCCGCGAGGCCACCAGCGTACGATTCGGCAACCCCAAGCTCACGCCGGAATACTCCAACTCCTTCGCCCTTAACTACCTGAAAACGCTTGAAGGCCACTCCTTCCTCGTATCCCTCTATTACCGTCCAACGACGAGCGTCCTCCAGCGCATCAGTTACCACATCGACGGCGACCCTCGCCTCTTCTCCACCAGCATGAACCTCAGCCGCAACACCAACGCCGGCCTCGAACTCACCGCCAAGGATAAGTTCTGGGAGCGCCTTGAGCTCACCACCACCTTGTCGGGCTACTATTTCGGCCTCAACGCCTTCAATCACGAAGTGCTCGACCCTCTCTTCGGCCAGACCATCACCGTCAGCGGCAAGAAGGACAGCCGCTTCGTGTGGAACGCACGCATCAAGGCCGCCGTCACCCTCCCCTGGGACATATCCCTCCAGTGCACCGGCTACTACCGTTCGCGCCAAGTCATCACCCAGGGCTACCGCAATCCCTCCTACGGCATCGACCTCGGCCTGCGTAAGCACTTCCTCAACAGGCAGCTCACTCTGGCCATCAACTGCCGTGACGTACTGGACTCCCACAAGTTCATCTCCACCACCCACAGCGACACCTTCGAACAATACAGCAAACGCTGGCGCCACGGCCGCAAAGTAAACTTCACCCTCACCTGGAACTTTGGCAACACCAAGCCCAAGAAACGCGCCGAGCGCGAGGAGAACGGCGGCGACGACGATGACAGCGACATGATGGGCGGCGGCTACGAATAACCCTTCTTTCGCATAATACACAACAGGGACGGCAGACAAGTGCCGTCCCTGTTTCTTTTTGATAGAGCCGAAGGCATTGTTCTTAATCGGCATTTAGTCATCATGGCCACAGCTGTGACGAATACTTAGCCACAGTAGTGACGAAAGTCGGTCACAGCTGTGGCTAAGTATCGGTCACAGCTGTGGCCAAGACGAGAGGAGCGGCGAAAGCGTTGACTGAAGCGCCTTTTCCACCTCCTCCAAGGGGACTTCAATCGTTTCACCGAAAGGAAATGGCAATTTCTCCCCGAGGGGGCACTCTTTCTTGGAGAAATTGAAAGATTGGGGACTGCCTTTATGCAGCGCTTAGGGCGTGTTTCACGCTTCAAAAACGCGAGTTTGCAGCGAGAGAGGCTTAAAATGGCCTTAAAATCGATTTCTTCTTGCAGAAAGTTTCACGGAAATTTGGTCAGATGGCGAGAAATGCTTAATTTTGCGCTTGAAATACTGCGCACGCGCTCGCGCGCACGCTTATTATTAATAATGTATGGCGGCATACGCTACGTTTTCCTACTGCAGACAACAAACTTTTAATTATTAATTTTTACCTTTTAACTCTTATAGCATGTTAGAAGAACAAGACAGAATCTTACAAGTAAACATTGAGGAAGAAATGCGCTCGTCGTATATCGACTATTCCATGTCGGTCATCGTGGCCCGCGCCCTTCCCGACGTGCGCGACGGCTTCAAGCCCGTGCATCGCCGTATCCTCTACGGCATGGACCAGTTGGGCATCACGCATGACAAACCGACTAAGAAGAGCGCCCGTATCGTGGGTGAGGTGCTCGGTAAGTACCACCCCCACGGCGACAGTTCCGTATATGGTGCCCTCGTGCGTATGGCACAGGACTGGAACATGCGCTACCCCCTCGTGGAGGGTCAGGGCAACTTCGGCTCGATGGACGGCGACGGTGCCGCTGCCATGCGTTATACGGAGGCACGCCTCGCCATCCTCGGCGAGATGATGATGCAGGACATCGAGAAGGACACCGTGGAGATGGTGAACAACTTCGACGACTCGCTGAAGGAGCCCTCCGTACTGCCTACGCGAATCCCCTCCTACCTCGTGAACGGTGCCACCGGCATTGCCGTGGGTATGGCCACCAATGTGCCCACCCACAACTTGAGCGAGGTGATTGACGGCTGCGTGGCCTATATCGACAACCCCGACATTGACGTGGACGGCCTGATGCAATTCATCAAAGGCCCCGACTTCCCCACCGGCGCCACCATCCTCGGCACGCAGGGCATACGCTCAGCATACGAGACGGGCCGTGGCCGCGTGATAATCCGCGCAAAGGCTGAAATCGAGAACGGCCCGCTGCACGACAAGATTGTGGTGAACGAGGTGCCCTACGGCATCAACAAGGCCGAACTCTGCAAGAACATTGCCGAACTGGTGAACGACCACCGCATTGAGGGCATCAGCAACGTGAACGACGAGAGCGACCGCGACGGCCTGCGCATCGTCATCGACGTGAAGCGCGACGCCAACGCCGGCGTGGTGCTCAACAAGCTGTATAAGCTGACGGCCCTGCAGAGCAGCTTCGCCGTCAACAACATTGCGCTGGTGCCCATCCCCGGCACGAGCAACCCGACGAAGCTCCGTCCGAAGACGCTGACGCTGCGCGACTGCATACGCTACTTCGTGGAGCACCGCCACGACGTGGTGATTCGCCGCACACAATATGACCTGAAGAAGGCAGAGGAGCGCGCCCACCTGTTGGAGGCTCTCATCGTGGCCAGCGACAATATCGACGAGGTGGTGCAGATTATCAAGGCCGCCAAAACGCCCGCCGAGGCCATTGAGAACCTTATGAAGCGCTTCGGCTTCGACGAGCCTCAGGCAAAGTATGTCGTTGAGATGCGCCTGCGCCAACTCACCGGTCTGCAACAGGACCAGCTGCACCAGGAATACAACGAACTGCAGGAACTCATCAAGTACCTCAACCAGATTCTGAGCGACCCCGAACTCTGCAAGAAGGTGATGAAGGACGAGCTCATCGAGGTGAAGGAGAAGTACGGCGATGAGCGTCGCACGGAAATCCAGCTCACCGGCGAAGAGTTCAACCCCGAGGACTTCTATGCCAACGACGAGGTAATCGTGACCGTAAGTCATCTGGGCTACATCAAGCGCACGCAGCTCAGCGAGTTCCGCGCACAGAGCCGCGGCGGTATGGGTGCAAAGGGCTGCACGAGCCGCGACGGCGACTTTACGGAATATATGTTCCAGGCCAAGATGCACGACACCATCCTGTTCTTCACCACGCAAGGCAAAGTGTATAAGATGCGCTGCTTCGAACTGCCTGAAGGCAACCGCCAGTCAAAGGGCCGCGCCATTCAGAATATGCTCAACCTTGAACTGGGCGACAGCCTCAACGTATGCATCAACATCTGGGACATCCGCGACACGGAGTTCATCAACTCCTACAGCATCGTATTCTGCACCCGTCAGGGCGTGGTGAAGAAGACCTCTATGGTGGAATACCAGAACGTGAACGCAAAGGGCAAGCGCGCCATCAACATCCGCGAGGATGACGCCGTAGTGAGCGTATGTCTCGTGAAAGACGGTCAGGAACTGCTCATCGCCACCAGCAAGGGCCGCGCCAACCGCTTCAAGAGCGACGTCATCCGTCAGATGGGCCGCGTGGCCACCGGCGTGAGAGGTATCACCCTCGACGGCGACGACGACTTCGTTGTCGGCATGCTCTGCGTGAGCAAGCCCGACGAGGAGACCGCCCTCGTTGTCAGCAGCAAGGGCTACGGCAAGCGCAGCCTCGTGAGCGACTATCGCGAGACCAACCGCGGCACGAAGGGCGTGAAGACCATGAACCTCACCGAAAAGACCGGCGACCTCATCGCCTTCCTCCGCGTGACAGACGAGCAGGACCTGATGATTATCAACAAGAGCGGCATCACCATCCGCCTGCACGTGAGCAACATCAGCCAGCAGGGCCGCGTGACGCAGGGCGTGAAACTCATCGAACTGCAGAAGCGCAAGGATGTCATCGCCTCCGTATGCGCCGTACCCGCAGAAGATGATGAAGATAACGATAACGAAAACGTTAACGAAAACGAAAACACCAACGAGACCAACACACCCAACGACAATACTAACACCCCTAACGAATAAAAACTATGAAAAAGTTTTTTCTCTTTGCAGCTCTCGCAGCATTCTGCCTGACTGCCGGTGCACAGAGCACCCTCGAACTCAAGATTAATCCCCTTCTCGATAAGGGTGACTATGCCAAGGCTGAAGAAATCCTCAACGGAGAACTCGCCAAAGCCAACGAAAAGTGGGAAAAGAAGAAAATCAAAGATCCCGCCGCACAGCCTGACACCAAGAAACTCGCCGAAGTATATAACAAGCTCGGCGATGTCTATGGCATGCAGTTTAACAAAGAACTCCTCAACGCCGCCCAAGGCCTGCCCCTCGACACGATGAAGTACATCGATATGCTCGACAAGACCGTGGACTGCTACACCAAGTCCTACATCAACGACACCGCCCCCGACGCCAAGGGCAAGGTGAAGACAAAGTTCGCCGACAATGACAAGAAGCAGCTTCTCGGCATGCTCGACTACTACTACTACAGCGGCGTGTTCATGCACCAGAACAAAGACATGAAGGCCGCTTGCCGCGAGTTCAAGAAGTTCAACGACTTCCGTAAGAACCCCGCCTTCACCGCCCAGCAGCAGGACTCCATCTACACAGCCAAGAAGGACCTCTACGACCAGGCTGCCTTCAACGTAGCCCTTCTCTACTATCAGGGCCAGGACTGGGACAATCTCCTTGCCTGCGTTGACGATGCCATGGGCGACCCCAAGACCATGCGCGACGCCTACATCATGAAGCAAAACGCCTATCTTGAAAAGAAAGACACCCTCGCCTACGTACGCTGCCTGGAAGACGCCATCGCCAACGTGGAAGACAGCAGCAACTTCATGGAGCAGCTCGTGGGCTACTACACCGGCAAGAAAGACGCCGCCGGCGCCAACGCCTATGCAGACAAACTGCTCGCTGCCAACGCCAACAACAAGACCGCCCTCTACATGAAAGGCTGCACCAAGCTTAACCTTGAAAACAACTTCACCGAAGCACGCGACTACTTCAAGAAAGCCATTGCAATCGATCCCGACTACATAGAGGCCAACCTCAACCTCGCATACTGCTACATGAACGAAGTGCGCGAAAACAGCATCAACAACAAGTACAAGTATGCCTTCCGCTCCTCATACACCTCCAAGGAAAAGGACGCCTACATGAAGGAGCTCAACGAAATCCACGGCTACTATGAAAACGCACGTCCCTACGTGGAGCACGTGCGCGAGCTCAAGCCCGACGAGGTCAAGATATGGGGCCCCGCCCTCAGCATCATCTACGGCAACCTCGGCCTGAAGGACAAGGCCAAGGAAGTGGATGACCTCATCAGTGCCATGTACAACAAATAAGCACGACACCCTCCCCTCTCATAGCCGCAGCATCACCCTGGTGCTGCGGTTTATTTTGTGCGAAACAGCACTGCGTGTCGTCGGTGTCAGGAAATCACATGCTTGCGTATAGAAACGCAAAGATTCCTCAGTGTTTCCTAAGGAATCTTTGGTGATTTTGAAATCCTATTACTAGGGGTTTCCGGTGACCCGTTTGGCTAGACGGCCTTGTTTGTAAAAGCCAGACTACCCAGGAGCCGAAATCGTCGGTACTATCGCACTTTAGACGTACTAAAAGGTTTCATTGTTGTACGCTGGCAAATTTATTGTTCTTGCGATGTAGAATTTTAGTGTAGCCGTTAAACCGATTTTTCCATTTACATTGTACGGTTGTAACCCAACAAAAGTATTAAAAAATCGACATTATCCGCTAAATTTATTGGTGGATTTTAGCACACGTTTTTCACAATTTATTGTTAAATGACTCGGGGTTCTTCCGCTGAAGATTTCCCTTTCTTGACGTCTCTAAATGTTAACATAAGTTAATGTTTGGGGACGTTTTCTTTTTTGTCTAACTATGTCCAGAGTAATTGGACAAAGTAGCCTGACCTTTGCACCTGCTATTTGGTTCGTATGAATCATTTTCATATCTTAGCCAGTGCATCCGGCGCCATTTAACTTGCTAGCGTAGCAATGTTTTGCAAGTGCAAAGGTACGAATAAATTTTTACATACGCTTGCTTAATGAGTAATAAATTGAGATATGCCTAAAAAAATTCTTAACACAAGCCTTGAAAATTGGCTTTTCCGCAATTTCAGCACGCACACGAACAAAGAACTGGCTTATGAGCTTAACGAGAAACTGAGGGTGCTCTATGAAAAGGAAGAAATGGAAATCCTTGAAGCATTAGAGAAAATCAGTACACCTGAATCCCGTCAGCCCCTCGTGGAACGTCTGGACACGATTCGTCGTTTCAAAGGGATAGATGAGACATACGTGCGCCACGTTGCAAAGAGAATTGGATGCCCACCCAAGGAGGCGGTACATATCTCCAAGTCCAATAGGCAGAAGGCGCTCACAAAGAAACAGAACTTATGGAAAAGCCTGGCGGTAAGGGTGAAGACACCCATGCGATGGTTCCGGGAGTTTCGTGTACGCGAGCGTAAATATGTAAAAGTGTCCGGCCAAAGTGAAATAGCGGCACTGCGCTCTGCCATCTGCACATGGAACAGGCTGGAGGGCGAAGATCTCAACATTCAGCTGAAAGCCGATGTGGACCGCGACATTATGGTGGTCAAAGTACAATCTAAACCATTTAAGACATACAGCCATGAAGGAAGTTGAAGAAGACATCTTGGCAGGACTGAAAGAGAAGTTCAGGCTGTTCCTCCAGAACGAATGCCATGAGTTGCTTGCCGAGTCGTTCAAAGAACTTGCCAAGCAGTATATCGCAGAAGAATGGGGAAAGGTTCTCGACATTCCGCTTACGATTGATCAAGTGGCCTCATTACTTGACCAGGATCCGCAAACTATTTACAAATGGAGACAGAGGGGGACACTGCCGTTCTATAAGAGAGGCGGCAGAGTCTTCTGCAACTTTCGCGACCTCTACAAGATTATCCTCGACAATAAAAGAGCACTCAACTTGTGAGTGTAATAACTGACAGAAGCCCCCTACCCCTTCGTCGTGACGACGCGGTGATAGAGGCCCACCTTCTGGCTGTCGTGAGACACCCGGCTGGTGGTTTTTATGGAACTTATATTATATCTAAATTCATAAACTATGTGCAAAGAGAAAGAGCAAAAGAGCAAAATGATCAAGAAGGAAAAACGTCTTCCTGACAGTATGACGCAGAGCCTAGTGAAGGTTTTTGCAATGACAGACTTCCCAGCAGACATCCGTGTTACAAAAGATGGCGAAGGCTTTATCAAAGCTGAATCAGAAATTTCAAGCGAGCTTAATGGCGCGTGGGATTTACTTATTAACATTGCTTGCGAAATCTCCTTAATTCAGGTTCTCTTAACCCTTTACACCCAACTCAATGAAAAAAGAAACTGACGAAAGAAAAGTTATGTGTAAGGAAATTGCACTTGCACCAGCTGCTGCAGAAAGGCTACTGGACATCTGGACGAGCGGTTCATGGCCTATTGCCATACAGCCGCTATTGGACATCGAGGAACTACGGCATTTTGAGCTGTACTTCGTTGATGTGCTGGAGCCTGCCGTGGATGCCATGATTGACTATGCCGCCACACAGGAGTCTGACTACCTTATGACACTTAAGGAACTGGAATATCTTATCGCTCTTGTCAAGAAGCCATGTACAAAATAGAGGACCTCTACGCACGCACGAACCAAGGGCTGGTTGTTCTCGTGGATTTCTTTTCCCACGAATATAACCTGAATTTGAAAGGAAATGACAAGGAGCATTTCCGCGTTCGTCCTGAAGACAATACGCCTTCTTGCTGCCTAGTGGCTCCAGACCAACGTACGGCATACTGGCGGTTCATGGACTATGGCAATGCTTCTATGAGCCGTCCCATCAGTCCCGTGGACCTCTATGCTTCACATCACAGTCTTTCCTTCGCCGACGCGCTGGCTGCTTTGGCTTTTATGTACGGAGTACCCGATTCTAACGGTCATCAAGCCTCAGGTGCCGTCATCAACTGGATGGACGCTCCTGAAGGGGCTGAGAAGGGGCTGAAGGACTTCGAGAAGCTTCCGGAGTTCTCCTCTATACATCTGCGCACCATGGGGGCGACTATCGCCAAAGAACACCTTGTTCGTCTGAACTGGATTCCCGTCAAGACGCTGCGCATGTATGTCGAGGTACCTGACAGAAATCACCCTGGACAGAAGAAGCTTGCTCTCATGGAGAAGTCTTCTACAACCTCCTACCCTATCTTTATTCGCCAATGCTTCTATGACATCGGAGGCAATGCCCCGGAATGCTTCTATAAGCTCTATGAGCCGCTCTGCCCAGACAAGTCTCGACGCTTCCTTACGCTTGGACGTAAGCCTGCTGATTATATCAACGGTCTCTATGAGATTCGGAAGAGCGTCGCTGATGCGAAACGTCCTACTGTGTTCGTGGTCTCTGAAGGGGAAGAGCATTCCAACGGTAGTGAAGAGGACTTGGATATTAAGGACGTTCCTACTAGCCATAAGCAGCAGGAGGAACACAAGCAGAAACGGTTGCCGGCGATTGCCATTTGTAGCGGTGAGCGGGACTCGCTCTGCTGTCTTTCCCGTGGAATACCTCCCGTGTGGCTCAACAGCGAGACGGCACGCATGTCTGCCGACATGATGGAACAACTGCGGGAGGTGGCCGATAAGATCTATGTCATTCCCGACATTGACAGGACGGGCATGGCACGCTGCTACGACCTCGCAAGACGCTTCAACTCGCTCTACGCCGTGATTCTGCCCATGGAGCTGAAACTCCAGAAAGACCATAGGGGCAAGCCTTGCAAAGACCTTCGAGACTGGATGGAGCAGCCGGGCAACCAGGACCCTATGGCCTTTAAGGCGATGCTCAAAGCCGCGAGAACGACGAAGTTCTGGTACAAGAAAAAGGCAAAGGCTAGCGAAGAGGGCGAGGACGATGTGGAAGTCACCTACGACATCAAGCAGATTAACCTGCGCTTCTTCCTTAGTGCCCACGGGTTCTTTACATACAAGGACGAGCAGAATATGGACATCCGCCTCACGCACATCGACGGCAACATCGTGGAGGAAGTGGATGACACCACTATTCGCGAGTTTGTCTTCAAATGGGCCGAGGCTCTCATGAAGCCGCTGAACCTGCAGGACAGGATTCTCACAACGCCGAAACTGGCACGCGCAGCGCTTACCCAGATGGAGAGGGCTCATGTGCAGTTTTACAGCTACACGCCCAATTCGCAGTTCTTCTTCTTCACTGACAAAATATGGGAGGTCTGCAAGGATTCTATCATCGAACACCGCAAGAATGAAATCGTGCTGGACCAATTCGTGTGGAAGGATGATATCTTCAACCATCAGGTCACGCTGCTCAAAGAACGCTTCTTCCACGTGGACCGCATTCTCCTCAAAGGACATAAGGCACCGTCATACCAGCTTCACATCAACTACGACATCGTCAGGAAGAGCCCGCTGATGTGTTACCTTCTTAATACGTCACGACTTCATTGGCGCAAGGAACTTGAATATAATTTCAAGGACAAAGACGACGAGGAACACCTGGCTTATTTCAACGCACACCATTTCTGCATTGACGGCGAGGGCTTGGAACCCTGGGAGCTGAAGGAGCAACAGATGAACTTCCTAGCGAAGATGTTTGCCATCGGCTATCTGCTGCACGCCTTCAAATCGCCTTCAAGAGCCTGGGCGGTCTATGCCGTGGACAACTGCAAGTGCGACGCCAAGGTCAGCAACGGACGTTCAGGTAAGTCGCTCCTCTTCTCGCTGCTGAAGAAGTTCATCCCCGTGGACATCATTCCCGCCAAGAAGAAGGACGAAGTGCTCAACCCGCATATCTTCGAGCGTGTAAAGAAGAGCTGCCGTCTGCTGGTCTTCGACGACCTCAACAAGGACTTGGAGCTGGAGGACTTTTACTCTTACATCACCAGCGGCATCATCATCAACGAAAAAAACGTGAAATCGTATGCTCTGGAGTACGAGAAGAGTCCGAAACTGGTGTTCACGACCAATTACGCCCCGAAGGAGTTCAACGCCTCCAGCGAGGGCCGTTTGCTTTACATGACCTTCGGGGACTACTACCACATCCAAAGCGCAAACAACAGCTATCTTGAATCACGCTCCGTGGAAGAGGATCTGGGCTTCTTGATTGGCGACAACCTCTACCCTGAGGAGTATTGGTCCGGGGACATGAACTTCCTGGCGCAGTGCGTCCAGTTCTACATTATGGTGACGGAGGACAAGGTCAAGCTCCAGCCACCCATGGGCAACATTATCGAACGCAGTCTGAAGGACAACGTGGGTGACAGTTTCCTTGAATGGGCCAATATGTACCTGGCGCCGGGCAGCGGGCACCTCAATACGCAACTTGTACGTAAGAGCGTGTACGATGATTTCCGGGCATACGCCAACGTCCAGATGAGCACGGCCGCCATATCCCTGAAGATTCACAACTATGTCCAGCTCGCACGCCATATCGTGCAGATCAACCCGCGTGAATATCTCAACAAACAGGGCCGAAACATAGAGGGCAATGTGGAGTACATCTTCTTCCAAGCGGTCAGCGAGGACGAAATGCCTCCCTCTGATGACGACAAGGACGAAGAGCCCATAGATTCCTCTGGATAGTGTAACACCCAACTCTGGCATAGCCGGCGTCTCACTCAGGCGTCGGTTTTTTTAGGGCTCGCTCACTTATAGTTGATTGTTCCTCTATTTCTTCGTTTTTGGTTGTATTTTTTGTGTTTTTACCTTGAAAAAAGAAATAAGGATGTAGTGTTCAATAATATAAGTAAAATACAAACTGCCTATACATATACAATACAAACTCAAAAAACGAAAAAGTTGGTTTGTATAGCTGAAAGACGCTAAAGGAGCATCTTGGGGCGTTTGGGCTGTTGTATGGTCGTAAATACACAACCCGGACAGTTTGTATCAGCGCTTTGTATAAAATGCAAAGTAAAGTAATACAAGTGATTAAGCCTAAAAAGTGTCCCAAAATACAAAAAATACATTTTTTTACCCTATTAGGTCGGCCAGGGAAGCAAAAAAAAGGAACGACAGATGCCGCTCCTTTACAAAACATACATGAAAGCTACTTAATCAAATATCTTTCTACGAGAGATCGTAATTGCTCTTCAGATAAATTTTCCGGCCCGGTTTGTTCAATGGCGGCATATTCATCCTTGCCCCTTGCAATGACATACTTCCGTTCCCGACCTTCAACCTCGCAAAGAAGATGGAAATTGCCTTTGTAAACTTGCTCCACACGGACATTCCTGAAAGAAACACCATTTACTTCAAAGGTGACTTCCTTCGGCGTATGCTCTGCAAGCTCCCAAGCGGCCAAATGGGCATTAAGACTTGACTCGACGGAAGATATCCAGCGCTTGGCAACGCCGCTCTCTTCCGCAAATTCCCTGAAACGCTTAATTGCCGATGAAACTTCTTCTATTATTGCTTCAGCCCTCCTAATACCGTTTTCTTTAGCAAAAGCCATGACATCTTCCAAAGTGTGCCCTTGGAGTTTTCCACGTAACATCAAGCAATGCATCTTTTCTGGCAGGAAACCGCCCGTATTGAAGATATAGGTCATATCGTAGGCCGGGGACAATTGCCAATGACCCGCCTCGTCCATAAGAAACGAAAAGTTCTTATTGTGATCATCGGTGTTATTGGCCAATATATTGAAAATCATTCTTCGGAAAACCTCCTCCTGAGCAGATTCCGGCAGACGCATCTTGCGGCATACCATCAACAGTTTCTCATAACTGTCGGCTTCAGGATAGAGGGCTGCCAATGTTTGCATGTGCAACTTACGGTTGCCTTCGCGGTCAAAACGCTGGGTAATGAAATGCAGCTGACCCTCTACTTCTATGAGGTGGCTAGGCATCATCATAATTCCTGCGCCTACGGCCATCCTGTAATAAGCCATTTCCAACTCGGCAGAAGAACGCTGCGGGTCTCCAAATTTCAGAATGTAATACTCAAAGCCCTTCTGTCCTGCTATCTGACCGCTACGCACCTCACCCGTCTCTGGGTTGATAGCTAATATGGCCTTGGGCTGCCGACCGCCTGCCGAAGTACCCACGGCTATCAAGGCTTGCATCGTAAGACTCTCATCGGGCATTATCCTTACATTTTCCCGCTCCGTGAATATCTTTTGGGCCAAATCGGTGAGAGCCTTTAGATCCAGCTGTTCCGAAGACTTTATGCTTGAAGATTCGGGAACGAACTCCAAGGCTCCCATTCCGCGCTTACCGATGAACGACAATATATCCAAAGGCGTTATCTCCTGCTGACGGATGTCGTTCTGCATACGCCAACACTCAAAGACCTGGTTGCCCCAAGCATCGGGCAAAGAATCTGCCAAAAAGGGAGGAAGCTTGCGATATATCTGGAGCGCACTTTCCCCCATTATGGGAAGACGACTTGACGGAGAGCCTGTCGGGGCTATCAAAGGAAATGGATCCAAGGGACCACCCAAGATGATTGGATTGAACTCAAAATAGGATATGCCGCGGCGCCTGTCCCAAGACAAACGACCGACCTCCTTCTCCCACAGCATTACCTTAAGCGAATGTACTATCATGATTTCTTATGCCTTATACGTTGAACTTTCTTCTCTCCTTTCACTAAATAGGCTGAAGGCGGCAGCTCGGGGAGCAATGCGTCAAGCCCCTCTGCCTGACCTATCGCCTTCAGGAGTAACAGAAATGTCCCAAGAGAAACATTGCCGGATACTCCGTTCTCAAAATTATGAATCGTGGTTATGGTCAGCCCTGACTGATCAGAAACTTCCTTTTGCGTCATCTGGCTGCGCAAACGATAGTCCTTAAAACGCGCCCCAAGCATTTTGATAAGCTCGGGAATTGAATACTCATAATAATCCATCGTATCTCGCCATTTTTAATATAACCATATTATAATTTATCCCACATTTTTGCACTTATTTTATATTGCGCTTGTATTTATCGCTGCAAAATTAGACATTATTTCCGAAACAAACAAACTTTAACGTGAAAAAAATGTATTTATGCTGATTTTTTAGTCAACTTGCAAGGCTTGCAAGACTAAATTATTTGGTAGCAAACAATATAAATCGTACTTTTGCAGCCTGAAAACTACGATGAAATTGAGCAGAGCTTTGAGGAGTAGCCGTGTCATTCCCCTTGCCACCTTTGGTGGTCTCGCCAGTGTCCATAGTATTGACGAGAGCTCCGCCCCCATCATAGCCGTAGCATCTTCTGGTGCTGCGGCTTTTTAGTCTATCCCTTTGCCTCGTGGTAATGTCTATTTCCCCAAATCAGCCTTCCTTGCTTCCGGGTATGCGTATTCTATTCCTCACCTGATGCTCCCCAAGCGGGCCTCGTAGTCCTCCCTCCTGGCTCTCTTCCTGCTGGGCAGATGTCTGACTCTTGCTGAACTTCTCTTTCTACTCGACCGGCAGTTGCGTAAACTTTATTATCGGAAGTGTTCCTTTCCGCTCCTCTTTGCTCCTTTTTGTTCCTTCAGTCTTGGTGGCACCTTCTTCTCTACGCTGCACCTACGGCTACGTGTTTCTATCTTTCTTGCTTGAATTTATCATGACTTGTCCTCACCGAATTGGGAGTTTGCATTTTTCAGCGCAAAGGTAAGGCGTGACGCTTTGTCACAAGTACCACCTTGTTATTTCTTCACAAAAGGGCCGGCAGCCTTCCACATATACCTGTATATGGGTATTCCTGCCCTTTTCCTTGAAATTCCTTGTGTCTCGCTTCCACGCTACCTATCTCAAGCACTGTAAAATTCATTCCCTTCGGGGACAAGTCTCACCTTCAAAATTCTATCACAATGAAAGATTTGATTCAAAACAACGCCGCCTCCCCCGAGGTGCAAGTGGAGGAAGTGGAACAGGTGCTCTCCTTCGACGAAATCAAAAGTGCCTACGGCTCCGACATGAACGACGGTAACCCCTCTGTTTACTGCGGAAGTTATCACAAGTACAACTGCGGGTCGCTCTATGGTCTTTGGCTGGACCTTACGAAGTTCAGCGACTACGACGAGTTCATTGACATCTGCCGCCAGCTGCATGCAGACGAAGATGATCCGGAACTGATGTTCCAGGACTACGAGAATTTCCCCCGCCAACTCTACTGCGAGAGCTGCATGGGTGAAGAGGTCTTCGACAAAATCATCGAATATGCCGACCTCAGCGACTCCGACAAGGAAGCCTTTGACGATTATCTCGCCTTGGGGCGCGACTACGACATCGATGCCTTCCACGAGGCATACCAGGGCAAGTTTGACTCCGAAGCTGACTTCGCTGATTACATCATCAGCGAATGCTACGACCTGGACAGCATGATGGGCAACCTCTCCTTCTACTTCGACTACGAAAAATACGGCCGTGACCTCTTCCTCGACGGATACTCCATGGGAGACAACGGACATGTGTTCCGCGACTATTAAAGTCGCACTTACGCTCTTTGAAAGAGGAGGATGCCCTCCACCTCTTTCTTGCGTTACTTTTTGTCGCGTAATCTATTGTCCGCTTGCACTTTCAAGCATTTTCGTTTGTTCATTACTTGAAATATTCGTATCTTTGCAAATGTACATAAAAAGCACAGAATAAAGTGAGCAATTTTAGAAGCCTTTTTGGACACAAACCGTATTTTATAAAAGCGCGGAAAGAGCGTAACTTTGCAAACGAAAATAATATCCGAAACCGTATGTGTATCTACTTACCCCTTGAAGAGTATCTCGCCGAATGGCTCCGTCATGAGACTGGCTGCGGCGACGTCGTACAACTTATCCGAGGTTCGCAAGAAAGCGAAATCGTGAAGCTGTTTATTACTATCCGCCCGGAGGGTGTGCCGGTGGAAAACGGCAACGAGCCTGCACCCGAAGGACAGGTCGTAGTGCCTATCGTTATTCCGGAGCAGAAATCAAAGCCTACCATGTTTTACAACTATCTCATGCCTGCCGCTAAGGATGCACTGGTGGACTGCATACGCTCGCAGTTCAAAATTCAACTTTTCCACGATTTGCACCGCGTACAATGTATCGGCAAACGGCAGGACAATCTTATCTACGCCTGGCTGGAACAGCACGGCATGAGCATTGACCGCTGGGACACGGTCGCTAAAATCTACCAGCGTATGCGGCATGACTATCTCTTTAAGAACAATCGTAA
Organism: Alloprevotella sp.; assembly: GCA_045600685.1. Classification (GTDB taxonomy): domain Bacteria; phylum Bacteroidota; class Bacteroidia; order Bacteroidales; family Bacteroidaceae; genus Alloprevotella. The sequence continues at coordinate 29,626 of JAZRYH010000035.1, forward strand.
GAAAAAAGCAAAGATTTCGTAACCACTTTTCAATAAATGTGGCTTTTGTTGCATTTGTTGCCTTTAACAAAAAGTATTCCCTCCAATAAAAATCGCAAGAAAAAAGCTATGATTTCGCAACCGCTCTTCTACGGATGTGGCTTTTGTGGCTTTTGTTGCTCTTTAGAAAATGAAACAGTCTCTTCCTGCCCTTAAATCTATCGCTTACCTCCCGTGCTCGCTCTTGGCGCCTGACACGCTGGAGAAATACCTGGCCGGCATACCCGTGGGTATCTTTGCCGCCGTTACGCCTGTTGTTCACTTCGATTCTTCTTCGTGTGAGGCGGAAGCGGAGTATAACAACGGTGTATCTTATGAGAAAACGACGCTGAAGTTCCGCACGACGGACGAGATCCCACGCTCGCAGGACATCGCGTTTGTGATAACGGACGTGCAGGGTAAATCATTCCTTATCGGTCATCGGGAACAGCCCTACCCTATGGTGGCCGTTACGTCTGTTATAGACAAGGATACGAACATTTTTGAGGTGAAAGTGCAATTTTCCGCAAGAAAATCACTGATTCCGTGTGCTATTTGAATAAGAATGACGAAAAATCTAAAAAAAAGACATTAAAAGCTTGTCTTATTGAAATATAATCCGTACTTTTGCAGCACGAAATGTATTTTTATCATAATATAACGACATTTTGTGTATGTATATTCGTAAATTAAACATCGCAAACGAGTACGGAGACAGCGTTTTCGTATGGGGCGCCAGACAGACTGGTAAAACAACTTGGTTAAGGGAGAATTTCCCCAATTGCAGGTACTACGACCTGTTAAGGCCTGCTGAGTTCAACAGGCTGCTCGCCCACCCTGAGCTCCTCTCGCAGGAACTGGACGCTATGGGGGAAGAGGACACGGTAATCATTGACGAGATACAGAAACAGCCCCAACTTCTTGACGAGGTACACTACCTCATTCAAAGCAAAGGTATCCGCTTTATCCTTAGCGGGTCCAGCGCACGTAAACTGAGAAGGCTCGGTACTAACCTGCTGGGAGGAAGGGCTTACAGGGAACAGATGTTCCCCCTCGTCAGCGCCGAAATTCCGGACTTCGACCTCATACGCGCCGTCAATAACGGTATGATTCCCCGCCATTATATGGTGCAGAATGCCCAAAGGCGCCTTCAAGGATATGTCGGCGTATATCTCAACGAGGAAATCCAGCAGGAAGCCCTGGCACGCAACCTGACTTCTTTCTCCCACTTCCTGGAGGCTGCCGCCAAATCCGACGGGGAGATGCTGGTATATAAGAATGTGGCACAGGACTGCGGCATTGACGTGCGCACTGTCAAGGAATACTTTACCATCCTCGAAGACACGCTCCTGGCCTACTTTATCCCTGGATTCACCTCCTCTAAAAAGCGCAAGGCCATCGTCTCACCGAAATTCTACCTCTTTGACGTGGGACTGGTTAATCTGCTTCTTCATAGAAGCAGCCTGCAACCGGGATCCGCTGACTTCGGACATGCGTTCGAACACTTCATCATACAGGAGATTATCGCCTACCTCGGCTATACGCACTCCAACGAAAAACTCTCCTACTGGCGCACGGCAAGCGGATACGAAGTGGATGCTATCATTGGAGAGGGGCGCATAGCCATCGAGATAAAGTCAGCCAATGAGGTGCAGTCACGGCACACGCATGGTCTGAAAGCGTTCAGCGAAGACTTCCCAGAGGCAAAACTATACATCGTATCTCTTGACAAATACAGGCGTAACCTTAACGGCGTGACCGTCCTACCCGCTCTGGAATTCCTAAAAGACCTCTGGGAAGGTAAAATCATATAGCCGTCTTTTATATTTAATAAAGAATAGCGTACTTTTGCACCATCAAACGCAAAAGTACGCTATTTTTATGGCTCGTCAAAACTACAATCCTGACTTCATCACTTTTTTGCGCCATCATATAGCGTAGAATGAAAATCAATGAGTTACGTAATTTTTTTGGGTGACTTTGGGCGACGCAAGCCGATTTTTTCGTACCTTTGCACCATGTTTGTACGCAAGAAAGTCAATCGCTCAAGTACAATTAGCATTGTAGTCGTGAGCAAATCACATGGGAAGTTCACCGAAGTGAAGAAATTCGGAGTGGCAAAGTCACTGGAAGAGGCAGACGAACTGTTTCAAAAGGCTCAGCTGTGGCTCCGCACTCATGACGGCCAGCAAGAACTTGACTTCGATGACCGCAAGGGAAAGGAAGTCGAGGAGACAGAGCGTTTCCTTGGCAACATTGACAGCGTGTTGATAAACGGCACCCAGCTGCTGCTCAACCAGGTCTATGACAGCATCGGCTTCAACCGGATTCCTGACGAGATTCTGCGCCATCTGGTAATCGCAAGAGTATCGCAACCCAGGAGCAAGCTTGCCACTGTCGACTATCTCAAGTCGTATTACGATGAGGATTTTGACCTCAATCACATTTATCGCTACATGGACAAACTCTACAATACTCAGATGGAGCTTGCCCAGCAAATCAGCGTGGAGCACACCCGGAAACTGTTTGGTGGCAGGATTGGGCTGATGTTCTACGATGTGACAACGCTCTACTTTGAGACAGCCCAGACGGATGTACTGCGTGAGCCAGGCTTTTCAAAGGACGGAAAGACGGCAGAGTCACAGGTCGTACTCGGTCTGCTGGTGTCAGAAGGAGGCTATCCGCTTTCATACTCCCTGTTCAACGGCAGCCAGTACGAGGGTTTCACCATGATACCGATGATAGATGACTTCAAGCAGCGGTTCAATCTGGGTAAAGACTTTGTCGTGGTGGCTGATTCCGGTCTGATGAACAAGAAGAATGTCACTTTGCTGCAGGAGGCAGGCTACAAGTATATCCTTGGAGCTCGCATCAAGAGCGAGAGTGCA
>JAZRYH010000036.1:0-28881 GCA_045600685.1 Alloprevotella sp.
TCACCTATGACGAAGACTGCCTCCGTCTCATTGACGCCTTCCGCGGCATCGGCCTGTTCGTGGGCAGCGTCGTCATCACCCATTACCGCAGTCAACCCGCCGCAGACCAGTTCCAGAAGCGGCTGGCGCTGCTGGGCATCCCGGTGTATCTCCACTACATCACCCTCGATTATCCCTCCAACGTGCCGCTGATCGTCTCCGATCAGGGCTTCGGCAAAAACGACTACATCGAGACCAGCCGCAGCCTTGTCGTGGTGACCGCTCCCGGCCCCGGCAGCGGCAAGATGGCCACCTGCCTTTCCCAGCTCTACCATGAGCACAAGCGGGGCATCAAGGCAGGCTATGCCAAGTACGAGACCTTCCCCATCTGGAACCTCCCCCTCAAGCACCCCGTCAACGTAGCCTACGAAGCCGCCACCGCCGACCTCGCCGACGTCAACATGATCGACCCCTTCCACCTCGAGGCCTACGGCCAGATGACCGTCAACTACAACCGCGACATAGAAATCTTCCCCGTCCTCAACGCCCTCTTCGAAGGTATTTATGGCGAGAGCCCTTACAAGTCCCCCACCGATATGGGCGTGAACATGGCCGGCTTCTGCATCAACGACGATGAAGTATGCTGCGAAGCCAGCCGTCAGGAAATCATCCGCCGCTACTACATCGCCCTACAAGGCTTTGCCGACGGCCGCGACAACAGCACGGAAGTAGGCACCGTCAAACTCCTCATGGGCCAGATGAAACTCACCACCGACTATCGTCGCTGCACCGTCGCCGCCCGTCAGGCCGTGGAGGAAGCCACCAGCGAATTGCAGCAGAAACCCAACGATGGCGAAATGCGAGGCGAGCAATCCGTGTCCGCAGCCGCCATTGAACTGCAAGACGGCACACTCATCTCCGGCCACTCCTCCTCACTCCTCGGTGCCAGCGCCGCCCTCCTGCTCAACGCCACCAAACACCTCGCCGGCATCGACCACGAAGTAAAACTCATCTCCCAGGAATTCATCGCCCCCATCCAGCACATGAAGACCACGATGCTCCACGGCAACAACCCCCGCCTTCACGCCGACGAAGTCCTCGTAGCCCTCTCCGTCCTCAGCCTCCACGACAAAAACTGCAGTCGCGCCCTTGAAGCCCTCCCCCTCCTCGACGGCTGCCAAGTCCACTCCACCGAAATCCTCAACGAAATCGACTGCAAAATATTCAAAAAACTCGGCTGCAGCGTCACCTCCGACCCCGTGAGGAAATAGACCCCCTCCCCGCTCCCCCCGAAAGGGGAGAGTCAATACTCACGAGCGACTAACAGGTGAAGTGTCGCAACTTTTACCTTTTATTTTTAACTTTTAATTTTTAACTATATCTATATACCTTGATAAACCACGACCTCACCCAAATCCGAGCCTTCTGCTTTGACGTGGACGGCGTCCTCAGCGGCAATCTCGTCATCCTTTTCGACGATGACCAGCCCCACCGCACCGCCAACATCAAAGACGGCTACGCCCTCCACCACGCCGCCCGCCTCGGCTATCCTATGGCCATCATCACCGGCGGCAAGAGCCCAGCCGTGCGCCAGCGCTACGAAGGCCTCGGCCTCACCGACATCTACGACTGCGCCAGCGTGAAAATCCACGCCTTCCGCCAGTGGCTCCAGAAGCGCGGTCTCCGTCCCGAGGAAGTCCTCTACATGGGCGACGACATCCCCGACTACGAAGTCATGCAACACTGCGGCCTCCCCTGCTGTCCCGCCGATGCCGCCCCCGAAATCAAGGCCATCAGCACCTACGTCAGCCCCCTCGCCGGCGGCCAAGGCTGCGTCCGCGACGTCGTAGAGCAAGTCCTCCGCGCCCAAGGCAAATGGATGCACAACGCCGAAGCCTTCGGGTGGTGAAAATGTGAAAAACCAGCATATAGCCGTCTGAAACACGCGCAGCGCCCTTTTTATTCAATGTAAATAAGAAGAAGCGTCAATCCTCCCCTTTAGGACTGCAATCCTAAGGGGGAGGATTGTAATCCTAAGGGGGAGGATTCCAGTCCTAAGGGGGAGGACTCCAATCCTTGTAGGGGAAAACTGGAGCGCGTACTGAAGAACGAGACTGCGTACGGGGAAAATAACAGGAAGGTTACACTTCTTGTAGTTGTTTGTCGGTCTATCCCAGCCACGAGTTAAGCTAACAGATATTAAGAGCATCTATAGAAAAAGCCGTTATCGTACATCAAATGTATGGTAACGGCTTCTATGAAACAAGGACAGATGTTAGTATATCCTGCTTTCTATGAAATCTTTTATTTCTTTGGCAGAACTTGAATTGTCATTGGTAAAGATAACACTATTCTCGTTTTCTACAGAATTGAAAATGCCCGCAGAAGCTTCAACTGCTCCTCGTATGCCAAACTGGATGAAACCATTTACCATATTACCCGCCTCTTTGTACTGCAAAGAAACGATATTTTTAATAGGAATTGTTTTCCCGCCTGCAAGGCCATGAGATACGAAACCTAAGAATCCTTTTCTTTCAATGATTATACGATTGTCATATACATATAATTGTCCGTTTACACCCTTTAGGTAATAGAGTTCATCACTATTTTCATCAATCCTTTGGGGAGCATCCTCTATTTTTGTGTAATTACTATCTTCTATCTTCTGTAGATGTTCCTCAAAATAGATTTTGCATTCTTCAGCAAATTCTGCATCAGTATAGCAGACGTAAAGTACTGCTTTGTATAAGCCCCAAAGATATGGAAGTGGTGTAAGGCAAAGCAATATACACAGAAGTCCCCTCTTGGGTTTCCCTATATAGAAGTACTGGGCACCAAATCCACCGAGAAGCAAAGCTAAAAGAGCTGCAATATATTTGTTTTTCATGCTTCACCTAAATTAATGTTCCCACTGTAGTCCCTCAACATTGAAGTTAAACGTCTTGTTGCCTTCCTGGAAAAATTCGGCTTGAACTTTCAGCGTCTTTGCTTGTTTAATTTTTTCGAGTAACTTCTCTGCATTATTGGCAAATAACACATCAGTTCTGCCATCACTAGCATTATAACAATTAATTTTGAATGGTTCGCCATTATCGACCTTTAATGTAATCGTTTGTCCATCAATACCAGAATTGAATTGACCGCTGGAGATAAAGAATAACACCTCATTCTTCTTTCCCATATTGCGAACTACAAGAGAAAGATGGCTTCCACCTTCATAAGGAAATTCAAAATCAACCTCATTGATGGACTGACAAGTAGCAAAATAGTTCGTAACTTCTGTCATCTCGTCTACAGACTCATTATATGACCAATAGGACTTAATCTTTTTTTCAACGTTTTCAGTCGTAGTTTTATCTGTTCGGGCAGTTTGGGCTGTATCAACAGCCTGGTCTGTCTTTGCTTTTGCTGATTCACTTTCACTTTGCTCTGAGCAATAGCCTATTAGTGCCAAAACAGCAAGGACACCAATTAACACTTTCCATTTCTTTTTCATAACATAATTATCTGCAAATTCCCAGAGCAGATGCTAAAGTTTTAGTTCAATAATAAAAGCGTGGGAACTGTATCATTGTTCATCCAGCACTTCGAGGCTCTGGCATGTGCCTTGGCTGTCTAGACAAACAACGTAAAGCCCACGCTGATAGTTATGTAACAAAAATTACATACATCAACATGAACATCTACCGTTGTTCTGCTTTTGACAACCAAAGAAACTGCCAGATTTCGAAGTGCTAAAGCAAAACGTTGATAAACGCTTTCTTATATGTTATTAGTCCGATTATTTCGGACTTTCGGGTGCAAAATTACCTATAATAATCGAATAAAAAAAATTTTTTGCTCTGAAATATCGTTTTTGATTGCTTTTTTACGACTCGTGCCAGTATGTATTATTTACAACATATTATAAATACGTGTTGCGTGCACACAATTTTGTGTCATTTATCTTATCGTTATTGCGCTCTACATATTTGCCAAACTATTCACACAAAAGCCGCCCCTTGGATGAGGAGCGGCTTATGCATGGCGTTGGCGTGCACGACACATGCGCGCGCGTGATATATATAAAGATGTGTCAGTTGGTTTCGGCGAAGTCCATATCGGCCTCGGTGATGAGGGCGAGGACTTCGGGGGCGAAATCTTTGGAGAGTTCGCGCTTGGCAGTCTTGTGGAGATACTCCACAATGGCGTCCATGGGAAGGTCTATGAAACCTTCAGCATCGGGCTCGGCATCAAGCAGACCGCTCTCGGCATAGTAGGTGGCGAGGAGATCTATGAAGTAATAGATGTCGTCGTCCTCCACGCCGGGAGTGTCGCCGAGGCGCGCACGGATGAATGCTACCTCCTGGGCGTCGAGCTCGGCGTCGAGGAGAAGTTGGTCTTCAAAATTTGGCAAGGGGGAAGATATAAGTTAGAAATTATTTTTTTAAAGACAACAAATACAACAAAAACAACGTCTTTACGCTCCGGCCACAACCGGCCTACGCGTTGTTGTTGTTAATGTTGTAAAAGTAGTATAAGTTGTCTTAAAATACATCTGTTGTCTTTAATTATATTGTTCACTGTTAACTCATTTAAAGGAGTGCCTCAATCTTTTCTACGAAGGTAGCCTTGGGGCATGCGCCTACGGTTTTGTCGATGACTTCGCCACCCTTGATGAAGAGGACGGTGGGGACGTTGCGGATGCCGTACTTGGCGGTGAGGGTGTCGTTCTCATCGACGTCGGCCTTGCATACGAGCACGCGGCCTGCGTATTCTTCGGCGAGTTCGTCGATAATGGGAGCTATCTTCTTGCAAGGACCGCACCACGTGGCGCTGAAGTCAATAACGAGGGGGAGTTCGGAAGCGAGGGCTTCGTTGTAGTTGTTTTCGTTGATAATCATGATAAGTTTAAGTTAAAAGTTAAAAATTAAAAGTTAAAAGTTGAAGTTGCTATGGAGGATGGTAGCGGGATTATCCGCAATTATCCGTGGGAGGTATCTTTGTTTCAAACTTTAGAGGTATCACTCCCCTCCCTAACGGGGAGGGGTGTCAAAGTGCCGCAGGCAGCTTTGACGGGGTGAGGCCTAAAAAGTATGCTACTGTCGCCGTAGGAGAGGAAGCGGAAGTCGTTGGCGAGGGCGTAGTCGTAGATGCGGTGCCAATCGCCGCGGACGAAGGCGCTGACGAGGAGGAGGAGCGTGCTCTGGGGCTGGTGGAAATTGGTGATGATGGTGTCGGCGATGTGGTAGTGATAGCCGGGAGCGATGATGATTTGCGTGGCGGTCTGCACGGTCTGGTTTCCCGTGCGGTCCATCCAGGCGAGGATGGCGGTGAGAGCCTCGGTGGCGGAGAGAGATTGCGGATTGTCGTAGGGCATCCATTGGGGTATGAGGAGGTCCTCGGCTCCGGGATTGGCGTGGAGGAGACAACCGATGTAGTAGAGGCTCTCAAGGGTGCGGACGGAGGTGGTGCCTACGGCTATGCAGTGGCCGCCGTGGGCGAGGAGGTTCTCTATGAGTGAGCGGCTTACGCTTATCCACTCGGCGTGCATATCGTGGCCGCCAATATTCTCGGCCTTGACGGGACGGAAGGTGCCGGCACCGACGTGTAAGGTGACTTCGGCAAGTTCAATGCCACGCTGGCGGCAGTCGGCGAGCACGCGCTCGGTGAAATGAAGGCCGGCGGTGGGAGCGGCTACGCTGCCCTTTATTTTGGAATAGACCGTCTGGTAGGTGGTGAGGTCGCTCTCCTCCGTGGCGCGGTTGAGATAAGGGGGAATGGGGAGCTCGCCTACGGCATCGAGGATTTCAGCAAAACTGACGGGGACGTCCCACTGGAAACTTACCACGTGACCTGTGGCGCAAGGAGTGTGGCGCTCGGCAGAGAGGGTAAGCGTACGGCCGTCCTTAAGGGTGATTTCACGCCGGAGGATTTCGCCTTTCCACTTTTTGAGGTTACCTACCATACATATCCAGTTTACGCCTTCGCAAGAGGAGAAGTTCTGCTGATAGTCATGCGGTGTATGAGGCTCTAAGAGAAATACTTCTATGAGCGCTCCTGTAGCTTTAGTAAAATGGAGGCGGGCCTGGATTACGCGGGTATTGTTCATCACCATCAAGGCTCCTTTGGGAAGGAGAGAAGGTAGGTCGTAGAAATGGCGATGTGTTACCTCCTCATCAGGGCGATAGATGAGAAGTTTGGACTGGTCGCGTTCAGGAAGGGGGTAACGGGCTATACGTTCATCAGGGAGCGGATAGTTGTAATCGGCGATGTGTATGTTGCGAGGATCAGAGAGCATTTTTCTTTTTCTTGAAAGACGGCAGGAGGTAGGTTACCTTGCCGACGATAGCGCCATTGGCGGAACGTGAGAAAGCATCAGCCTTACTGGCACCGAAGATATTAGCGAGGCCAAAATAGTAGCGGCCTTCTATGAGGAAATGCCCGGCTCTGGTATTGAGCTCACAACCCAGGCCACCAGTGATGCCATAGTCAAAACTATTCTTAACCTTGAGGTCATATTGTTCATTACGCCCATTGATGCGGTCAGCAGGATTCCAAACGTTACTCTGCACGGCATTCTCGCTGATCATCCATCCCACTTGAGGCCCGAGGATGAGATAGCCCATTGCGCCCTTCTCCTCTTTTCCCAAAGCGAGACGGGCAAGGAGCGGCACTTGAACGTAGTGGATATTACGGCGGTAGGTCTCGGGCGTGGCAGCGTCCTTACTATACGTGCCGTCGGCGAGGATAATATCCTCCTTCCATCCCATATTGGCGTAGTTCGCTTCAAGTTGAAGGCTGCAGAGTACTTTATAATAGAGTTCGCTGGTGTAGCGCACGGTGAGGCCGGCCGTTGGGGCTACGTTCCACGACTGGCTCACACTGGGCTTGAAGGAGACGCGGTTCACGGTGACGCCGCCGTTCACACCGAAAGCCCAGTCGTTGCGGGGCTCACCGAGCTGGGCATAGGCAGCGGAAAATGCCACGCCGATACTCATTATTAATATATATAGTCTGCGTTTGTTCATAAATTCTGCGCAAAAGTACAAAAAAAACGGCAAAGAGGAGGGCTGAATGCAGATTTTTTAGTAATTTTGCGCGGAAAAATATAAAATCAGCAATGAACATATCCTATAAATGGCTGCGCGACTACATCGACTACGGTGATATGACCGCGCAAGAAGTGGCCGACGCGCTTACGTCCATCGGCCTTGAAGTAGATGCCGTGGAAGAGGTGGAAACCATCCGCGGCGGTTTGAAAGGACTTGTAGTGGGCGAGGTGGTGACCTGCGAGGTGCACCCCAACTCTGACCACATGCACATCTGCCAGGTGCGCCTGGAAGAAGGCAGCGAGGAACTGCAGCAAATCGTGTGCGGCGCGCCCAATGTGGCACAGGGCCAGAAGGTCATCGTGGCCACGCTGGGCACGGTGCTCTACGACGGCGACCAGAGTTTCACCATCAAGCGCTCCAAACTGCGCGGCGTGGAGAGCCTCGGAATGATATGCGCCGAAGACGAAATAGGCGTAGGCAAGAGCCACGACGGCATCATCGTGCTGCCCGCCGACACCCGCGTGGGAATGCCCGCCGCTGAATACTTCGGCCTGGAGAGCGACTACGTCATTGAGGTGGACATCACGCCCAACAGGGCCGATGCCTGCTCGCACTACGGCGTGGCGCGCGACCTGTATGCCTATCTCGTGAGAAACGGCAAGGACGTAGAGCTCAAGCGCCCCGGCACCGAGGACTTCAAAGTGGATAACCGCGACCTGCCCATCAAGGTGCGCGTGGAGAACAGCGAGGCTTGCCCCCGCTACTGCGCCGTAAGCCTGAAGGGCTGCGAGGTGAAGGAGTCCCCGAAGTGGCTGCAAGACAGGCTCGTCACCATCGGTCTGCGCCCCATCAACAACGTTGTAGACGTGACCAACTACATAATGATGGCCTACGGCCAGCCGCTCCACTGCTTCGACGCCGATATGGTGGAAGGCGGAGAAATCGTCGTGAAGACGTTGCCCGAAGGCACGCCCTTCGTGACGCTGGACGGCGTGGAGCACAAACTCTCCGAGCGCGACCTCGCCATCTGCAATACCAAGGAGCCTATGTGCATCGCCGGCGTATTCGGCGGCAAAGGCAGCGGCACCTATGAGACGACGACCAACATCGTGCTGGAGTCCGCTTACTTCCACCCCACGTGGATTCGCAAGTCAGCCCGTCGCCACGGCTTGAGCACCGACGCCTCCTTCCGCTTTGAGCGCGGCATCGACCCCGACGGACAGATTTACGCCATCAAGCAGGCCGCCCTCCTCATCAAGGAACTTGCCGGCGGCACCGTCAGCATGGACATCGTGGACGTGGAGGCACAGCCCGCGCTGCAGAAGTTCTTCCCCGTGGACCTCGCCTACAAGTATGTCCACAACCTCGTGGGCAAGGACATCCCCACCGACCTCATCCGCACCATCGTCACCGCACTGGAAATGAAGATTGTGGGCGAGAACGCCGAAGGCCTGAAACTCCAAGTGCCCGCCTACCGCGTGGACGTGCAGCGTCCCTGCGACGTCGTGGAAGACATCCTGCGCGTGTATGGCTATAATAATGTAGAGATTCCCACGCAACTGAAGAGCAGCCTCACCGTAAAGAACGACGTGGACGAGGCCACCAAGCTCCAGCGCCTCGTTAGCGAGCAGCTCGCCGGTGCCGGCTTCAACGAGATACTCAACAACTCACTCACCCGCGAAGCCTACTACGCCGACCTCAAGGCCTACCCCGCCGAGAGCTGCGTGCGCCTCATCAACCCGCTCAGCAGCGACCTCAGCGTACTGCGCCAGACGCTCCTCTTCGGTGGTCTGGAGAGCATTCTGCACAACGTGAACCGCAAGAGCCAGAACCTGCACTTCTATGAGTTCGGCCATTGCTACCACTTCTGCGCCGCCACCAAGCAGAGCGCACAGGAGGGTCTCACTCCCGAAGAAATCAAGGCCACGCCCGGTAAGGTGCTGGCCGGCTACGGCGAGGAGAACCACCTCGGCCTCTGGCTCACCGGCAAGCGCGTAGAGAACAGCTGGGCCCACGCCGATGAGGACGCCACCGTCTATGAACTCAAGGCCCACGTGATGAACATCCTCACCCGTCTGGGCCTGCCTCTCGCCGCATACGTCTGGGAGAAGACCGACAGCGACATCTTCGCCACCGGCCTCGCTCTGCGCGACAGGGGCGGCAAGACTTACGCAGAGTTCGGCATCGTCAGCAAAGCCGTCAGCGGCAAGATGGGCCTCGAACAGGAGGTATGCTTCGCCGACCTCAACTGGACGCTCATCTGCAAGAAACTTCCCAAGAAGACCGTCTCCTTTCAGGAACTCCCCAAATTCCCCGCCGTGCGCCGCGACCTCGCCCTTCTGCTTGACAAGAGCGTTGAGTTCGTCCAAGTGGAACAGATTGCCCGCCAGGCCGACAAGAAACTCCTCCGCAGCGTGGAACTCTTCGACGTCTATGAAGGCAAGAACCTGCCCGAAGGCAAAAAGTCGTACGCCGTGAAGTTCATGCTTCAGGATGAGACCAAGACTATGTCCGACAAGGCCATTGATGCCATTATGCAGAAAATCATCACCTCGCTGCAAAAGCAACTCGGTGCCGAACTTCGTTAATAAAATACTTCAAACAATCAAATATAAACTATAAACTAATAAATTACCATGGGAAGAGCATTTGAATACCGCAAAGCCGCAAAACTCAAGAGATGGGGCCACATGGCCAAGACCTTTACCCGCCTGGGCAAGCAGATAGCCATTGCCGTAAAGGCAGGCGGCCCCGACCCCGACATGAACCCTGCCCTGCGCTCCGTCATCGCCGTCTGCAAGCGTGAGAACATGCCGAAGGACAACATTGACCGCGCCATCAAGAACGCACAGGGCAAAGACCAGAGCAGCTACGAGACCCGCACCTACGAAGGTTACGGCCCCCACGGCATCGCCATCTTCGTAGATACCCTTACCGACAACCCCACCCGCACCGTAGGCGACGTCCGCAGCGTCTTCAACAAGTTCTCCGGCAACATGGGTACCTCCGGTTCCCTCGCCTTCCTCTTCGACCACAAGTGCGTGTTCACCTTCAAGAAGAAGGACGACATGGACATGGACGACTTCATCCTCTCCATCATCGACCTCGGCGCCGAGGACGAATACGATGAAGACCCCGAAGAAGGCACCCTCACCATCTATGGCGACCCCAAGAGCTACTCTGAAATCCAGAAGTACCTCGAAGAGAATGGTTTCGAGGACGTTGGCGGCGAGTTTACCTATATTCCCAACGACCTCAAGGACGTCACTCCCGCCCAGCGCGAGAGCATTGACAAGATGGTGGACAAGCTCGAGGAGTTCGACGACGTCCAGACCGTCTATACAAATATGAAGCCCGACGAGGAGTAAACAAGCTTGCCCCCTCCCTTGACTTGGAAGGTGCTCCGCTATGACTGATAAGAAAGACTTTGGCAACAAAGGTGAAGAAATCGCTGCCCGCTACATGGCGGACAGCGGTTTTATTATTCACCACCGCAACTGGCGCTCGCTCCACCACGAGGTGGACATTGTGGCCGAGTGGCACGGTGAAATCGTCTTCGTAGAAGTCAAGACGCGGCGCAGCGAAGCATTTATGACCGCGCTTTCAGCCGTTGACCGCAAAAAGCGCAACAACCTCATCCTCGCAGCCCGCCACTATATGAACTACTTTTATCATGGCGAACCCCGCCCCTATCGCTTTGACATCATCACAGTGGTTGGCGAAGGCCCGCAATACGAGGTGAGTCACTATCGCCGAGCCTTCACAAAAGATGACTATCAGGACACGCAAAAAGTAAAAAGAGAAATTAAATGGTAGATACTTCATGCCCCAACGCACCGAGGCTGTAGTGATATAAAGATTTACCAGCCACTCCTTGCATGCTCCCGCGTTCCTGCATAGCAATCGCTCTTATGGTCTTTTCTCTCCGGCATTTAATTTAAACTAAGCTCATTTAGTTTAGATTAAATGCCGGATTTTTTTTACCGAAAGAAGTTCGTGTTCTTCATATAACGGAAAAAGTCGCAGTCCTCCCCCTTAGGACTCCAATCCTAAGGGCGAGTACTCCAATCCTAAGGGGGAGGACTGCAGTCCTAAGGGGGAGGACTGCAATCCTAAGGCGGAAAAATGCTTACCCAGCGCTTGCTCTTTCTTTATTCCAGACACCCATAAATAAGAAGTAGGAGGTAAACACCTGCTTTAGGTGAATACCTCCTACGAAGTAATGCTTATTTCTGACAGATAACTCTTTATCTGCGACCGGCACGGCTTCCACCACGGCTACCGCCACCTGCGGATGAAGAAGAGCGACTGAAGGAACTTGAACTGCTGCGGCTTACGCTACTGCTGCTACTGCTCCTCATGGAAGAGGAGGAGGGGCCGGAAACTCTGCTGCTGGACGAGGGGCGGCTGGTCGTGACGCGCGGAGTAGAACTCGTGCTGCGGCTAAAACTTGAGCTGGAAGTAGTAGCAGAGCGGTTGCTCATGCTGGGCTGACTGCTGGGACGATCACCTCCGGAGCGGCCTGTACCACCGGAAGGCTGACCACCGGGACGGCCATTACTTACGTCAGGATTTCCACCGGGGCGGTCATTGCCGGGACGGTTATTTCCTACACCAGGATTTCCACCGGGACGGTCGTTGCCGGGACGGTTGTTACCTATGCCAGGATTTCCACCGGGGCGGTTGTCACCTCGCCGACCGCCGCCACGATATCCGTCGTTGGGACCACCGGGGCGAGGACCACCGGGCCTCATTGCGTCAGGGCGCGGACCACGGTAGCTGGGGGGCGGAGCGGGACGATAGAAGTGAGTGTGAGCATAGTGATCATACATGGGGAAGTGCCATCTGTGATTCACCCAGCGCAGGGGACGGAAGAAATAGTCAAAGGTATTGAAGAGGCGCCACTGGGCGGTATAGAGCACGCGAGCCAGACAAGCGTTGCGATACTCCCAGAGATAGCCAGTGATGTCGGCCTCGGCCTCGCACTTGAGGAAGTAGTCGAGATTGATGCGATAAACTTCGTCATACTGTGCGTCGGTGAGATTGAGTTCGTAGGCCATCTTGTCCGTAAGGTAATAGGCCTGACGGGCGGCATAATCGTAGCTGATGGCAGAGGCGCTTGCTATGGAAAGCATAAGCGCGGCGAAAAGTGCGAAAATCTTTTTCATAGCCTTGATGTTTTAGAGTTAATATTCGGATGTTTTTTGTTTTCTGGTGCAAAAGTGCGAAAAATATGCCACCCAGCCCAACAATTAACGAATAAAATCATAAATTTTAGCAGAATTTAAGGATTAAAGGGACAGATACTTGCGAAAAACATAGGATTTTCGTAACTTCGCAGCGCTGAAAAAAGAGTTTTAAGCGTTTTTAGACAAAAACCAATAATATTATATATAAAATGTATACCGAATCAGACAAAGCGCTCCTCCGCGTGAAAGGTATCAGCGAAGAGAAATTGCAGCAGATGCTGCAGAGTTTTAAGGCTGGATTCCCTTATCTGGAACTGGAAGCAGCCGCAACGCCAGGCCGCGGCATCATGGTCCCGACAGAAGAAGAACAGGAGGCTTACGTTGCTGCGTGGGAGAACTACGTGGACAACGGCACGCACAAGGTTGTGAAGTTCGTGCCCGCCAGCGGTGCCGCCAGCCGTATGTTCAAGGACCTCATTGCCTTCCTCGACGGCGACCGCGAAACGCCTGAGAGCCCCTTTGAGAAGGATTTCTTCTTCCACATCGCCGAGGCTCCGTTTGCCGCCGCGCTTGATGACGCTTGCAAGAAGAGCCACGGTCTCGCCATCACAGAACTCACCGCGGCCGGGCGCTACAAGGACATTGTGCGCCTGCTGCTCTCTGCCGAAGGGTTGCGCTATGGTCAGTTGCCCAAGGGATTGCTGCTCTTCCATAAATATACTGACGGCGTGCGCACGCCCTTTGAGGAGCACCTCGTTGAAGGAGCCCTCTACGCCCAGGCAGACGGTAAGGTGAACATTCATTTCACCGTCAGTCCCGAGCATCGCCCCTTGTTTGAAGCGCTCTGCAAGGAGGTAGTGCCGCAA
The DNA here is from genome assembly GCA_045600685.1 of Alloprevotella sp. Classification (GTDB taxonomy): domain Bacteria; phylum Bacteroidota; class Bacteroidia; order Bacteroidales; family Bacteroidaceae; genus Alloprevotella. Next base: position 13,069 of record JAZRYH010000036.1, read on the forward strand.
TATGAGAAACGTTTCGGCGTGACCTACTCCATTAGTTTCTCCGAGCAGAAGCCCAGCACCGACACCGTGGCTGCCAATGCCGACAACACACCTTTTCGCAATGCCGACGGCTCGTTGCTCTTCCGCCCCGGTGGCCACGGCGCACTGATTGAGAACCTCAACGAAATAGACGGCGACATCATCTTCGTGAAGAACATCGACAACGTCGTGCCCGACGCCCTCAAGGCCGACACCGTGCGCTGGAAGAAAGTCATCGCCGGCGTGCTGGTCAGCGTGCAGGAGCAGATTTTTTCCTATCTCGACGAACTCGCCGACGGCGACGTGGACAACGAGCGTATGCAAGAGATGCTCGCCTTCGTTGAGGACACCCTCTGCTGCCACAACGATGCCGCCCGCGCCATGGAAGGACTGGAACTTCTGGACTATCTCTACTGCAAACTCGACCGTCCACTGCGCGTCTGCGGCATGGTGCGCAACGTTGGCGAACCCGGCGGCGGACCCTTCCTCGCCTGCAATCCCGACGGCAGCGTAAGCCTGCAGATTCTGGAAAGCAGTCAGATAGATATGAACAACGCCCGCAGCAAGGCCATGTTCAGCGAGGGCACGCACTTCAATCCCGTGGATCTCGTCTGTGGTGTGCGCGGCTTTGAGGACGAGCACTTCGACCTGCCTGACTACGTCGATCCCGCCACCGGCTTCATCAGCCATAAGAGCAAGGATGGCCGCGAACTGAAGGCCCTCGAGCTCCCCGGCCTTTGGAACGGCGCCATGAGCGACTGGAACACCCTCTTCGTGGAAGTGCCCCTCTCCACCTTCAACCCCGTCAAGACCGTGGCCGACCTCTTCCGCAAGGAGCACCAAGCCTAAAAAGCCTACACATTTTTATATATAATAGAGAAGAGATATGCACTTTGAGATAGAGTATTGTACCGTATGGGGCGAGAACATCGGCGTGTTGATTGACGGCTACGACAAGCCCGTAATGCTCTCCACGGCCGACGGCCGCGTCTGGAAGGGAGAGGCAGACATTGACGCCAGCCAGCCCGCCGGCTACCGTTACGGCGTTTGGCGCGACGGACACCTCGTTCGCCGCGAGATGTGCCTCACGCCCCACCGACTCCATGACGACGGAGCCCCCGACTCCTGGACTGACCGGCACATCGCCGGCACGGCCGTCCCGCTCTTCTCGCTCCGCAGCGAAGGCAGTCAGGGCGTGGGCGACTTCGGCGACCTCGCCACGATGATAGATTGGTGCGTCCGCACCGGGCAGCAAGTACTGCAAATCTTGCCCATCAACGACACCACGAAAACGGGGACACCCGCCGATTCTTACCCCTACTCTTCCATAAGTATTTTTGCCCTCCATCCAATGTACGCAGACTTGCGCCAACTGCCGCATGTCAATAGTATAATGGGCGACGAGATACTACAAAAACTCGCCGAGGCCAACCTTCTACCTTCACTTGACTATCCGCTCGTCAATTCTCTGAAGTTAGAATACTTACGGCTCTTGTTTATAAAAGTAAGAAGGCTAACTCTCCGCAGCAAGGATTATAAAGAATTCCTCTCCGCCAACGCCGACTGGCTCATCCCCTACGCAGCCTTCTCCGTGTGTCGCGACAAGTACGCCACTGCCGACTTCTCCAAATGGCCGGAGCACTCCTCCTACGATGCTGCCAAGATTGCCAGATTCTGCCACGGGAATACTGCCGCCGAATTCTATCTTTGGCTGCAGTATGTGCTTCACGTACAGTTTAGCACCGCCGTGCAGTATGCCCGCCGCCACAATGTTCTCATCAAGGGCGACATCCCCATCGGCATAGACCGCCATTCTGTAGAGGCTTGGCAGATGCCGCACCTCTTCCACATGGACATGTCGGCCGGAGCACCGCCCGATGCTTTCAGTGCCGAGGGCCAGAACTGGGGCTTCCCCACCTACAACTGGGAACGCATGGCCGAGGACGGCTATGCCTGGTGGCGACGCCGCTTTGCCCACATGGCGCAATACTTCGACGCCTACCGCATAGACCATATCCTCGGCTTTTTCCGCATCTGGCAGATACCCTTCTGCGAGAGAGGCGGCCTTCTGGGCCAGTTCTCCCCTGCCCTGCCCCTCACGGCCGACGAAATCGAACGCTTTGGCCTCCATTTCCAGGAGGAGTTCATGACGCGCCCCTTTATCAACGACGACCTCATCGAGCAGCTCTTCGACAGCGATAAAGACGAAGTGAAGCGCAACTTCCTCACCCACGCCCACCACGACATCTGGCATCTCCGCCCACAGTTCGCTACGGGCAAGCAGGTTGAAGCATGGTTTGCAGATTCTTCCCGCAAGACGCCGGCCCTCCTCAAGCAGGAAAGAGTCCGCAAAGGTCTCCACGCACTCCTTGCCAACGTCCTCTTCCTTCCCGACCGTCAGGGCCGCGGTTATCACCCACGCATCGGGGCCGACGCCAGCCACGTCTTCACGCGCCTCGCCCCACAAGAGCAGGATGCCTTCCGCCGCATACACAACCACTACTTCTACGAGCGCCACGACGACTTCTGGCGCGACCAAGCCCTGCAGAAGCTCCCCTCATTGCTCAACAGCACCCATCTCCTCCCCTGCGGCGAAGACCTCGGCATGGTGCCCCAGTGCGTACCCGCCGTCATGCAGCAGTTGCAAGTGCTCTCCCTTGAGATAGAGCGCATGCCCAAAGCCCCGTGGCAAACCTTCGGCGACGTAGCCTCCTACCCCGCTCTCAGCGTCTGCACCACTGGCACCCACGACATGTCGCCCCTCCGCCTCTGGTGGCAGGAGGACGCCGACCTCACCCAACGCTATTTCGCCGACATTCTCCGCGGCTGGGGCCCCGCGCCGAAAGAAGCCTCACCGCAAATATGCGAACAGGTCATTGCCTGCCACCTTGCCAGCCCCTCGTTCCTTTGCATACTCCCCCTGCAAGACTGGCTCGCCCTCTCCGACACCCTGCGTCATCCCTCGCCCGAAGATGAGCGCATCAACATCCCCGCCGACCCGCATCACTACTGGCGCTACCGTATGCACATTGCCCTTGATACCCTTCTCGCCGCCACGCCCTTCAACGAGAAGGTTGCCGGCCTCATCGCCACCCATCGCCCCCATTAGTACCACCGACTAACAGTCCTCATCCCCTTGTCCAACACCGATAAATTCAAAATCCTCGGCACCGCCCCCGTCGGCCGTCTCCTCATCCAGTACGCCGTGCCCGCCATCATCGCTATGGTGGCATCCTCCGTATATAATATCATCGACGGCATCTTCATAGGCCAGGGCGTAGGTGCCGCCGCCATTATGGGCCTCGCCCTCTGCGCCCCCATCATGTCGCTCACCGCCGCTTTCGGTGCCATGGTGGGCGTAGGCTCCTCCACACTTATGTCCGTCCGCCTCGGCCAGGAAGACTACGACACCGCCCGCCGCATTCTCGGCAACACCATCTTCCTCAACGTTGCCATGGGCGTCATCCTGGGCGGCGTCATCCTCCTGTTCCTCGACCCCGTCCTCCGTTTCTTCGGTGCCAGCGACGTCACCCTCGAACCCGCCCGCCAGTTCATGCAGATAATCCTCGCCGGCAACGTCATCACCCACCTCTACCTCGGCCTCAACGGCCTTCTGCGCTCCACCAACCGCCCGCGCATCGCCATGTATGCCACCATCGGCACCGTAATCCTCAACTGCATCTTCTGCCCTCTCTTCATCTTCGTGCTCCATCTCGGCATACGCGGCGCAGCCATCGCCACCATGCTCGCCCAACTGTGCATGCTCATTTGGGAACTCCACCTCTTCCGCGACCCTGCCGAACTCGTCCACACCGACCACGACAGCATCATCCACCCCGACCTCCGCATCTGCCGCGAAAGCCTCACCATCGGCCTCCCCAACTTCCTCGTCAACGCCTGCAACTGTTGCATCGCCATCCTCTTCGTCCGCACCCTCACCCAGCATGGCGGCGACACCGCAGTGGGAGCCTACGGCATAATCAACCGCATCAACTTCTTCATTATAATGGCCGTCATCGGCCTCAACCAAGGCATGATGCCCATCGCCGGCTATAACTACGGCGCACAGAAGAACCACCGCCTCTTCCGAGTCCTCTGGCTCACCGTCGGCGCCGCCACCGTCGTCACCACCCTCGGCTGGTTCCTCGGCACCTTCTTCAGCACCGCCCTCGTCACACCCTTCGCCAAGGACGCACCCGCCCTCATCGCCACCGCTGCCCACGGCATGCGCATCATGGTCATGGTTATGCCCGTCATCGGAGTACAAATCGTCAGCACGGCCTTCTTCCAGAGCATTGGCTACCCCGGCAAGAGCATTTTCCTCTCCCTCAGCCGCCAAATCATCTTCCTCATCCCCGCCCTCCTCATACTCCCCCGCATACTCCCCAACCCCGTCGACGGCGTATGGTACAGCATCCCCCTCTCCGACGTCCTCGCCACCATCACCTCCGTCACCCTCCTCATCATAGAAGTCCGCAAATTTAAGAAAACGGGAAATTAGCAAATTTGGAAATTAGCAAATTAGCAAATGCCAGCGCTCTCTGTATTTTTCACTCTTCACTTTTCGCTCTTCACTTAAATAATGCTCATCGATTCCCTCTTCCTTCTCCTCCCCATGTCCGAGCTTCCCCTTCTGGACCGCAGCGCTCGCCTCGACATGCTCGACTACTACGCCGCCTCGCTCCCCGCCCGCGCCACCAACGCCCTCGGCGGCGAGTCCGTCCTCACGGCCAAGACCGACAGCACCCTCAGCATACACCTCACCGACGTAAGCGACTGGCAGCTCACCGTCCTCCCCGACGGCACACTCCTCTGCACCCACACCCTCCACGTCGCCTCCCGCCCCGACATCGTTCGCACCCGCCGCTACGACAAAGAAATTAGCAAATTAGAAAATTAGCAAATTTGGAAATGCCCTGCGGCCACCGCATTTCCTGATTTTCAGCATATTCCAGCAGACTTCTCCGACGTTTTCTCCGACCGGTTCGTCTTGGCCACAGCTGTGACGCATACTTGGCCACAGCTGTGACCGATATCCGTCACAGCTGTGGCCATATATCGGTCACTACTGTGGCCATGATGACTAAATGCCGATTAAGAACAACACCTTCGGCCTTGCCAACGATTTCTCCTTTTTTCGTTCCGAGGCAAGGCTCAATAGCGTGCGAACGGCTATAATTCGTAATATGGGGTTTTGCTTTTAATTCTCCAGGTGCACGGAAATGCAAAGAAAAAACGTGTTTCCCTTTGTTTTTCGCGCACTTTTTCGTAATTTTGCTGCGCATATATAATATATATAATGAGAAGTAACGGAAAAGTCCCCTTTACGACCTTCACGGTGCGGCACGCCACGACACTGCTGGAGTTTATCCAAGAGGCGCTGGAGGGCATCTCGCGCAACAAGGCGAAAGCTATCCTGCAGGGCGGCGGTTGCCGCGTGGGACGCAGCATAGTGACGCAGCACGACTACGCGCTGAAAGCCGGCGACAAGGTGGACATCAGCAAGCATAAGCAGAAGGCCACGTTGCAGAACAGGTTCCTACGTCTGGTGTATGAAGACGGGCAGATTATCGTGGTGGAAAAGGCCATCGGCATCCTGTCCATGGCAAGCGCCACGCAGAGGTTCTGCGTGAAGACGCTGCTGGACAATTATTTCCGCCAGAGCGGGCAGCGCTGTACAGCCCACGTTGTGCACCGCCTCGACCGCGACACGTCGGGCCTGCTGGTGTATGCCAAGACGAAGGAGGCACAGATGACGCTGGAGAACAACTGGCACGAAATAGTGACCGACCGCCGCTACATGGCCCTCGTGAGCGGGCGCATGGAGCAGAAGAGCGGCACCGTGCGCTCTTATCTGAAAGACAACCGCCAGTACGTGACGTATTCCTCGCCGGAGGACAACGGCGGCAAACTGGCCATCACGCATTTCCGCACGCTGCAGGCGGCGGATGACTACTCGCTGGTGGAGCTGCGTCTGGAAACGGGCCGCAAGAACCAGATTCGCGTACACATGCAGGACTTGGGCCACCCGGTGTGCGGCGACATCAAGTACGGCAACGGCGACGACCCCATAGGACGCCTGGCGCTCCACGCCTTCCGCCTGCACTTCTACCACCCGGTAACGGGGGAACATTTGAAGTTTGAAACGGCAATACCGAGCAATTTCAAAGCCCCACCCCGTCAGAGTTGCTAACGCACACTGCCACCCCTCCCCAATAGGGAGGGGGATAATGGCCTAAAGGAAGCATACTTAGTAATTCATAAATATAATTTTATTACCCCAATACGCATACTGCCTATAGAGGTATTTTTCCCTCCCAGCCCCCTTCTGGCTACCGCCATCTCCCCCCCCTTGGGGGCAGAGTTCGCTCTGTGAGCGAGGGAGGGGTGGAAAAGTGCCGAAGGCAGCTTTGACGGGGAGGGGCTGCAACATCAAAATGAGCAATAAAATCATCCTTACGGGCGACCGCCCCACGGGTCGCCTCCACATCGGACATTACGTGGGTTCGCTACGCCGCCGCGTAGAGTTGCAGAACGAGGGCGACTATGAGAAGATGTACGTCTTCATTGCTGACGCACAGGCCCTGACAGACAACATCGACAACCCCGAAAAGGTACGTCAGAACGTCATTGAGGTAGCACTGGACTATCTGGCCTGCGGGCTGGACCCCGAGAAGGTGACCATTTTCATCCAGAGCCAGATACCTGAACTGACGGAACTGGCATTCTACTTCATGGACCTCGTGAGCGTGAGCCGACTGCAGCGCAACCCCACCGTGAAAACGGAGATACAGATGCGCGGATTTGCCGGCGAGAGCATCCCCGTGGGGTTCTTCACCTACCCCGTGTCGCAGGCCGCCGACATCACCCTGTTTAAGGCTACCACCGTGCCGGCCGGCGAGGACCAAAGGCCTATGATTGAGCAGGCCAACGAGATTGTGCGCCGCTTCAATAATATATATGGAGAGACGCTGGTGGAGTCGCAGGTGATGCTGCCGCAGAATGCCGCCTGCTGCCGCCTGCCGGGAACCGACGGCAAGGCGAAGATGAGCAAGAGCCTGGGCAACTGCATATACCTGAGCGACAGCGCCAAGGAACTGAAGAAGAAGGTGAACAGTATGTACACCGACCCCGAGCATATCCACATCGAGCAGCCCGGCCATCTGGAAGGCAACACCGTGTTTACCTATCTCGACGCCTTCGCCACTGACGAGGACTTCGCGCAGTTCCTGCCGGAATACAAAAACCTGGATGAACTGAAGGCCCACTACACCCGTGGCGGTTTGGGCGACGGCACGTGCAAGAAGTTCCTCTACAATGTGCTCAACGCCCGTCTGGAGCCTATCCGCACGCGCCGCGAGGAGTTGCAAAAGGACATCCCCGCCATCTACGAGATGCTGCGCAAGGGCTGCGAAGATGCCCGCAAAGTGGCACGGCAGACGATGGAGGAAGTGCGCAAGGCTATGAAGATAGACTACTTCAACGATGCCGAATTGATAAAAGAGCAGGCTAACAGATACAAATAGCCCCTCTCCGTCAGAGGCACCTTCGGTGCTCTGCCACCCCTCCCCCATAGGGCGGGGAAAAATGTCCTAAAGGACGCTTACCTAACAATTCATAAATCCATTGCCCCAAAGACACTACCTATAGAGGTATTTTCCCCTCCCTATGGGGGAGGGGTGGCAGAGCACCGAAGGTGGCTCTGACGGGAAGGGGCTTATTTTTTAATTTTTCATACAAATGCTTACAATCAAGCAAATTACCGACGACAAGGAAGCCATCATCCGTGGCTTGGAGAAGAAACATTTCAAGGGCGCCCGCGAAGCCGTAGAGCAGGTGCTCGCCATAGATAACAAGCGCAAGGCCGCACAGGCCGAGGTGGACGCCCTGAAGGCTCAAGTGAACCAAATCAGCAAGTCCATCGGCGGGCTGATGAAGGAAGGCAAGCGCGAAGAGGCCGAGCAGGCCAAGGCACAGGTGGCTGACATCAAGCAGCGCAGCGCCGAACTGGAAGGCCAGATGAAGGCCGCCGAAGAGGAGCGCCGCCAGGTGCTCTACACCATCCCTAACGTGCCCTACCCCGAAGTGCCCGAAGGCACCTGCGCCGAAGACAACTGGGTGGTGAAGAGCAACCAGAAGGAATGCGTCGAGGGTCAGGACACCGTAGGCAACTGGACCGCCAACCCCTGGGGCGGCAAGGCCAAACTGCCCCACTGGGAACTCGCCAAGGAATATAACCTCATCGACTTCGACCTCGGCGTGAAAATCAGCGGTGCCGGCTTCCCCGTATATATCGGCTACGGCGCACGCCTGCAGCGCGCCCTCATCAACTTCTTCCTGGACGAAGCCCGCAAGGCCGGCTACACCGAGATTATGCCGCCCACGGTGGTGAACCAGGCTTCCGGCTACGGCACGGGGCAGTTGCCCGACAAGGAGGGCCAGATGTACCACTGCGAAGTGGATGACCTCTACCTCATCCCTACGGCCGAGGTGCCCGTGACGAACATCTACCGCGACGTCATCCTCAACGAAAGCGACCTGCCCATCAAGAACTGCGCCTATACCCAGTGTTTCCGCCGCGAGGCCGGCAGTTACGGCAAGGACGTGCGCGGTCTGAACCGCCTCCACGAGTTCTCGAAGATAGAAATCGTGCGCATCGACACCCCCGAGCACTCCGCCGAGAGCCATAAGGAAATGCTTGCCCACGTGGAAGGCCTGCTGCAGAAACTGGAACTGCCCTACCGCATCCTGCGCCTCTGCGGCGGCGATATGAGTTTCACGAGTGCCGTGTGCTACGACTTTGAGGTGTATAGCGAGGCCCAGCAGCGCTGGCTGGAGGTAAGTTCCGTCAGCAACTTCGACACCTATCAGGCCAACCGCCTGCAATGCCGCTACCGCAACGCCGACAAAAAGATACAGTTGGCCCACACGCTGAACGGCTCCGCCCTCGCCCTGCCCCGCATCGTGGCCGCCCTGCTGGAAAACAACCAGACGGCAGAAGGCATCCGCATCCCCAAGGCCCTGCAGCCCTACATGGGAACGGAGTATATCACTAAATAATACGAAGACTTTCCCTACATGGAATCAATAATAGAGCCTATCAGCAAAGACGTACTCATCAGCGAGCTAAAGCCTGAGTTGCGTCTGCGCAGTACCAATAAGGCCGGCAACGAAATCTACATCGTGACGTGGCACAACGCCCCGAACGTGGTGAAGGAGATAGGCCGTCTGCGCGAGATTGCCTTCCGCGCTGCCGGCGGCGGTACGGGTCTGGCTTGCGACCTTGATGAGTTTGACACATGCGAGCACCCCTACCACCAACTCATCGTGTGGAATCCTGAGGACGAAGAGATACTGGGCGGCTATCGCTTCCTGCCCGGGAGCGAATGTGAATTTGACGACAAGGGACAGCCGAAACTCGCTACCAGTCACCTTTTCCACTTCACGGAGGAGTTCATCAAGGACTACCTGCCCTACACCGTGGAACTGGGCCGCTCCTTCGTAAGCCTGGAATACCAGAGCACGAGGGCATTGAGCAAGAGCATCTTCGCTCTGGATAACTTGTGGGACGGCCTCGGTGCCTTGACCATCGTCATACCCGAGAGCCGCTATTTCTTCGGCAAGATGACGATGTACCCTTCGTTCCACCGGCTTTCCCGCGACCTCATCCTGCACTTCTTGCAGAAACATTATCCTGACCGGCAACAACTCGTCACACCGCACCTGCCACTGCTGCCCGAGACGCCCGCCGAAGAATTGGCAGCCCTGCTGCCCTGTGACGACCTGCGTACGGACTACCGCGAACTGAAAGAGTTCGTTCGCCAGCGCGGCGTGAACATCCCCCCGCTCTTCAACGCCTACATGTCGCTATCACCCACGATGCGCTGCTTCGGCACCGCCCTCAACCGTGACTTCGGCAACGTGGAGGAGACCGGCATCCTCATCGCCACCGACGAGATTCTGCAGGAAAAGAAGATGCGCCACATCGATACCTATGTGAAAGAGCATCCTACCACGATGGAGCAATTCCTTGACCATTTCGTGAAGCGGTAAGCACAATAAGAGTATGAAACAGCGCACAGTCATCAAATGGGGCTTCATCGGTTGCGGAGAAGTGACCGAGAAGAAGTCGGGGCCTGCCTTCAACGAGGTGGAGGATTCCGAAGTGGTGGCCGTGATGAGCCGCAACATTGAGAAGGCGCGCAACTATGCTGAGCGCCACGGCATCCCGCGCTACTACGACGACGTGCAGTCGCTCATCTACGACTCCGACGTGCAAGCCGTCTATATAGCCACGCCGCCCTCCACCCATGCCACCTACGCCATTATGGCCATGCAGGCCGGCAAGGCTGTGTATATAGAAAAGCCTATGGCAACGAAGTATGACGACTGCCTGCGCATCAACCGCATCTCGGAAATGACCGGCATGCCTTGCTTCGTGGCCTACTATCGCCGCTATCTGCCTTACTTCCAGCGCGTCTTCCATCTCGTACAGAACGGCGCCATCGGTAAGGTGGTGAACGTGCAGATACGCTTCGCCGTGCCGCCCCGCGACCTCGACTACAACGCCAAGTCCCTGCCCTGGCGCGTGCAGCCCGACATTGCCGGCGGCGGCTACTTCTACGACCTTGCACCCCACCAGATAGACCTCCTGCAACAGATGTTCGGCCCCATCATCGAGGCACACGGCTACCACGCCAACCTCGGCGGACTCTATGAAGCCGAGGACACGGTATCGGCAGCCTTCACCTTTATGGGCGGCCTGCCTGGCAGTGGCTCATGGTGTTTCGTGGCCCACGAGAGTGCCCGCGAGGACCGCATCAGCATTATCGGCAAGGACGGCTCGGTGCACTTCAGCGTATTCAACTACGAGCCCATCGTTCTCTTCAATGCCGACGGCCGACAGGAAATCACCGTAGAAAATCCCCGCTACGTCCAACTGCCGCTCATCCGCAACGTCGTTGAGCACCTTCAAAACAAAGCCGTATGCACCTGCGACGGCGTGAGCGCTACAAGCGTAAACTGGGTGGTCGACCGCATATTAGGAAAGATTTGAGACAGAACTCTATACATATTTTACTTATTGCCTTCCTCGCTGTCCTTACAGCAGGGGCTTCCGAACCCGACACCTGCCGCCAGCGGGTGCCGCTTCTTGAGAGGCCTTTCTTCACAAAGGGCATTGTAGGGCGTGCCATCCGCGCCTTCAGTGATTCAGACACCAGCTACGTGGAATACAGCCACTACAACTGGAGCACAATGGCCTCGGCTGACGCACAGGTGCAGCACTACGCCATCAACACCCCCGACGGCATGCTCCGCACTGGTCCCGGCTCCACCATCAGCGTGGCTCCTCACTTCGGCTGGCGTTGGTTGGTGTATGGCTATTCATTCAACGTGTGGGGCGGCAACAACAAACTGAAGACACAGCATCTCTCCTTCTACACCCGCCCCCTCGGCGTGGACCTTTGCTATCAAAAGAACAGCGGCGACTTCTACGACCGCCGGCCAGAAGCCGTCCTCCCCGGTGGCAGCACTCCTACCCTCTCCCACTTTAGTAGCAAACTTATCACGGCCCACGCCTTTTACATCTTCAACCACTTCAAATTTTCTTATTCGGCAGCCCTCACACAAGGGGCGCCGCAGCGCCGCAGCGCCGGCTCGTGGCTCCTCGGCGTGCGCTACGACCACCAGAACGCGAAAATGGACACCGACATTTTCTACCACAACATCGGACTCTCCACAGGCTATGCCTACAACTGGGTATTTGCCCGCAACTGGCTCCTCGGTGCCGGACTTCAACCCGGCGCAGGCTTCACCCTTTGGAAAGAAAATGAAGAAGGGCATTCTCCCCGCACACGAGCCTTCAACGCCACGCTCGTAGGCCGTGTGGGCCTTGTATGGACCGACGGCACATGGTTTGCCGGAACATCGGCCGTGAGCCACAATTACTTCTTTCTACGCTCCGGCACATCCTTTACCAACAGCCTCAACTATTTCTCTATATACGCAGGCATAAAGTTTGGATTGCGAAAGAAATACAGAAAGGATAACCCCTGACCTATTACTCATTACCCATTACCCCTGACCCATTACCCCTGACCCATTACCCCTGACCCATTACCCCTGACCCATCCACAATGCTTTTCCATTTCCTCGGCACCGGCACATCTATAGGCGTCCCTCATCTAGGCTGCCAGTGCGAGGTATGCCAAAGTACGGATGAGCACGACCATCGCCTTCGCACCTCCGCTCTCCTACAGGCGCCCACCGGCAAATACATCCTCTTCGACTGCGGCCCTGATTTCCGCAAACAGATGTTGCGCTTTCAGCACCTCCATCAGCAAGAATGGGGCACCTTTCCCGTAGGCATCTACACCTATAGCCTGCCCGTCATTGCTGCCTGCCTCATCACCCACATCCATTACGACCACGTAGGCGGCCTTGATGACCTTCGCCCCGTTTCCTATCAGCACCCCATACAAATCTGCGCCGAGCCCCCTGTAGCTAAGGCCATACACAGCCACATGGATTACTGTTTCCGTGAGAATGCTTACCCCGGAGCCCCCCATCTCACCCTTCAGGAGATTCAGCCCGGAGTACCCCTCCACATCGAAGGCCTTGACATACTCCCCCTCCGTGTCATGCACGGCCAGCAGCCCATCGTTGGTTTCCGCATCGACTCCCTCGCCTATATCACAGACATGAGCAGTGCCCCCGCCGAGACCATCGCAGCCCTACAAGGAGTCCGCACCCTTGTCATAAACGGACTGCGCTGGACACGCCCACACAAGACGCATCAGCGCATAGAGGATGCCGTTGCCCTTGCCCAACAACTTGGTGCAGAGCGTACATACCTCATCCACATGTGTCACGGCGCCGGTTTCCACGAGCAGACCAATGCACTCCTCCCCCCGAACATCCAACTCGCCTATGACGGATTGGAAATTGAAGTTTCCCTATAATCAAAACCATAAACCATTAACCAATCCAATGGTGCCCTATGAATAACCTTTACCTCCGCAATATACTCAACGGCGTTTTTATTCTCCTCGCCATTGCCGCCATGATAGGCGTAATCGCCAGCAAAACATCTTTAATGCTTCATATTAGTTATGGAGTAGGACTACTCGCCGTCCTCATCAAAGTTATAGAAGTAATCCTACGCATGCCTTCCATGACCGGCCGCACCGTCTATGAACAGCGCCAGCGCGAGAAACGCAATCAAGACTCTCTTTAATCCTCTCTCCAAACCTATAACATCTTACCCTTGAAATTCTACTCCTTCATTTTATACAAGCTCTTGGGTTGGCGCGCCACCGACACCCTTCCACTGCGCGACAAGACCATTATCTGCGTGGCGCCCCACACCAGCAACTGGGACTTCATCATCGCCCAACTCTACTATCGCTCCATCGGACGCCACTCAGGATTCCTGATGAAGAAGTCGTGGTTCTTCTGGCCCCTCGGACCGATTTTCCGCCGTATGGGCGGCATACCCATTGAGCGCAGCAAGCAATGCTCCACCACCGACGCCATCGCCCAGGCTGCCCGACAGGCCGAACACTTCACCATCGCCATCACTCCTGAAGGCACCCGCAGCCGCGTCACTACATGGCGACGCGGATTCTACTACATCGCCCTCAAGGCCGGACTACCCATCCAATGCTATGCCATTGACTATAAAGACAAGCATATCATCGGCACCCTTGAAATAACACCCTCGGGCGACGTCGAAGCCGATCTCCGCCGCATTATGGACTACTATCGCCCCGTTCAGGGACGCCACCCGCATAAATTCGCCGTTGAAGAAATTTAGACACATACTTCTCTGCGCCCTCATGTCAGCAGTCTGCGCCCTCGCGGCCTACGCTGACTATCCCTGGACGCGTAACCTCTCCGCCCCCTTCTCCCCCTCACAGGGACTTGCGGGGCGCCACATTTGTGTGTGGTCCAGCCACGGACGTTACTACGACCACGCATTCCCGTCTCCCACTCCTGAAGATTCCCTCCACACTGGAGCGTGGCGATGGCAGCGTCCTTACCTCTTCTGCACCACCGAGGACCTCCTCACGCCCTCCATCGTCTATCCCTTTCTCATCCCTATGCTTGAGAATGCCGGTGCCGTAGTATGGACACCCCGCGAACGCGATATGCAGACGCAGAGCGTAATCGTTGACTCCCTGACACGCCGCACGCGTAAGCACATCGAGTGGCAGGCCACCCTCCCCACTGCCGGCACCTACGCCGTATATGTCAAATACCCCTTCCTCCCCGACGCCGTACCCGATGCCACCTACACGATCCACCACGGTGGCGAACGCACCCGCATTGCTGTAAACCAGCGCATGGGGGCCGACACATGGGTATATCTCGGCAGCTACACCTTCAATCCAGCCCTGCCTCGCGACGGCCTCATCCAGCTCTCCACCGCCACACACCATCGCGGACGTCTCGCCGTGGGAAGCATCAGGATAGGCGGCGGCACAGGTCCATCCTCCCTGCCGCGCTACCTTGAGGCCGCACGCTATTGGGCAGAGCTTTCCGGGCTTCCTGACTCTCTCTACAACACCACCGCCTGCACCGACGACTACAAGGACGACCTCCGCACACGCGGCAACTTCCTCAACTACCTCAAAGAGCAACGCGACGTGCCTTTCTCCCTCTCCCTCGCCCTTCACTCTGATGCCGGCATACGCACCGACTCCCTCCCCTATGGTTCCCTCGCCATCTGCACCACCCACGGCGACGACGGCACCACACTATTCCCCGACTCCACCTCGCGCACCACATCCCTCGATTTCATCCATCAACTCATCTCCTCCCTCACCCGCGATCTCGCCGACCTCCAATGGCAGCAGCGCGGCGAACGCGATGCCAACTATGCAGAGACGCGCATGCCCCACGTCCCCTCAGCCATCATTGAGACGCTCTCCCACCAGAACTTCCTCGATATGCGCTACGCCCACGACCCCATCTTCAAGTTCCGTCTCGCACGCGCCCTCTATAAAGCCATTATACGCTATAGCCTACAGAGTCCTTCACCCATAATTCAGCCCCTACCCGTCCATTCCTTCTCCACCATACTCCACGACGACGAAGCCCATCTCTCCTGGAAGGCTACCCCCGACACCCTTGAGCCCACAGCCCTCCCCACACATTATATAATATATACACGGCTCGACGACGGCGACTTCGACAACGGTCAACTCACCACCGACACCATCTTCTGCCAGCCCGTCACGCCAGGTCATCGCTACACTTTCCGCATCGTTGCCGCCAACGACGGAGGCCTCTCCTTCCCTTCCGAGCAACTCACGGTGTATAAAGCCCCCGGCGAGCCTACTGCGCAGAAAAACCTTCTCATCTCTGCCTTCACCCGTCTCTCCGGCCCCGCTTATATCTCCACCCCCGACAGTCTCGGATTCCTCCTTGACCAAGACCCCGGCGTGCCCTACGGCACAACCCTTGAATACTGCGGCCCGCAACTGGATTTCTCTCCCGCTACCGCCGGCATGGAAGGCCCCGGAGCCCTCGGCTTTAGCAGCAACGAATGGGAAGGACGCCCCCTCACTGGTAACACCTTCGACATCGTGCCCCGCCGCGCAGCACTCCTCGTCAAGGCCGACAGCCTAACTTCCTTCAGCAGCGCCTGTGCCGATGCCCTGCCGTGGGCCGCCCCCGCCGATCCCCCCTCCTCCATCCACACCATATACTACCTGGCTGGTCAGCAGCGCCGCGCACCCCACAATATGGCAGACTTCCCCGTCTGGCCCCACAACGTACGCCCCTATATCG
>JAZRYH010000037.1:0-15604 GCA_045600685.1 Alloprevotella sp.
TTGTTGTTATGCCCCGCTGGGGCGACCGTAAGTACGGCAACCATGTACCAGGGGCGATGCCCCTGGCTGGGTTTTGTAACCCCTTCGGGGTACAGGCTAAACTTTTTACCGGACAACAATATTTACTGATAAGGTCTTGCCCTTCTATAGAGGCCTTTGCATAGAAAAAGCCGCGCTGGAGATTTCCAGTGCGGCTTTTCTTTGCTGCGCCCGCTCCCCAATGGGATACGGACATAAAAAAACCTGCGGAGGTCATCCCTCCAGCAGGTCCAATTCTCTCGAGTTTTGTTCGTGCGTGCTATTAAGCCTGAACGGTGTCAGCGGCAACGGTATCAACAGTAACGGTGTCAACGGTGTCAACAACGGTGGTGTCGATGCTGTCGTTCTGCTCAGCTTCCTTCTGCTCGCCACCGCAAGAAGCGAGGCTGATAGCAGCAAAAGCAACGAACATGAAAACTAACTTTTTCATTTTTCTTGTTTTGGTTTTTTAGTTAAACAATATTGCTTTATTAAAACGATGCAAAAGTACGGACTTTTTGAATATGGTGCAAGCGTTTTCCCCTTTTTTTTCAAAAAAATGCGTTTTTTTGTCTTTTTTCCTTAAAAATGAGTTTCTTTTGCAAACTATGCATACAATTTTTTAGTAATTTTGCAGTCGCAATGAAGACAAAAGAAAGAATGTCCCTCTCCGGCCTCTCATTTCGTGCCCTGACGCTTGGCTGTAAACTCAATTTTGCCGAAACTTCCACCCTCTGCGACATGCTGAAGGCCGAAGGCGTGCATGAGGCCGCCAAGGGCGAACCGGCAGACATTATTATAATAAATACGTGTTCCGTTACGGCCGAGGCCGACCAGAAGTGCCGCCAGGGCATCCGCCGCCTCGTGCGTCAGAACCCCGGCGCGTGTGTAGCAGTGACGGGTTGCTATGCGCAACTCAAGCCCGACGAGGTGCAATCCATCGAGGGCGTGACCTACGTCCTCTCCCAGCGCGACAAAGGCGAGGTGGTAGCCACGATACGTCGGCATTTCCTCAACGCAAATGCCGATGTACCCGCGCCAGCCCCCGCTTGTCCCGCACCGGCTCCCGATTTACCCGCGCTCTCCCCCGGCTCCTCCGCCTCCGCCCCCTGGCCCTTCTTTCCCTCGTGCAGCCACGGCGAGCGCACGCGCTATTTCCTCAAGGTGCAGGACGGCTGTAACTATTTCTGCACCTACTGCACCATACCCTTCGCCCGCGGCCGCTCGCGCAACGGCAGCATCGCCTCTCTCGTAGCCCAGGCCGAGGAGGCCGCACGCCAGGGCGGGCGCGAGATAGTCATCACCGGCGTCAACATCGGCGACTTCGGGCGCAGCACGGGCGAGACGTTCTTCCAACTCGTCCAGGCCCTCGACCGCGTGGAGGGAATAGCGCGCTATCGTATCTCCAGCATCGAGCCCAACCTGCTCACTGACGAGATCATCGACTTCTGTGCCGGCAGCCGCGCCTTTATGCCCCATTTCCACATTCCCCTCCAGTGCGGCAGCGACGCCGTGCTCCGCCTCATGCACCGCCGCTACGACACCGCCCTCTTCCGCCACAAGATAGAGCGCATCAAGACGGCCATGCCCCATGCCTTCATCGGTGTGGACGTCATCGTGGGAGCGCGCGGCGAGACGGAGGACCTCTTCCGCGAGAGCCGCGACTTCATCGCCAGCCTCCCCGTGCAGCAGCTCCACGTCTTCCCCTATTCCGAGCGCGCCGGCACGCGGGCCCTCGAAATCCCCCACGTCGTCTCCCCTGCCGAGAAGCACGCCCGCTCGCAGGAGCTCATCGCCCTCTCCGAGGAGAAGCGCCTTGCCTTCTATCAGGCCCACGTGGGACAGAAGCGCCCCGTGCTCTGGGAAAACGGAGCCGGCTGGACGGACAATTATATACGCGTAACGGGCGCGTGCGAACCCAATACCCTTTCATCCGTCACCCTCGGCCCTCTCGCCCCTGATGGTGAGAGCCTCCTTTCCTTATGATTTCCATTGTCATTCTCAACTATAACGGCGCCGCCATGCTCCGCCGCTTTCTCCCTTCCGTCCTGACCCATAGCGGCGAGGCCGAAGTCATAGTGGCCGACAACGCCTCCACCGATGCCTCCCGCGACGTCCTGCGCGACGAGTTCCCCGCCGTGCGCACCATCCTCCTCGACCGCAACTACGGTTTCGCCGAAGGCTACAACCAGGCCCTGCGCCAGGTGGAGGCCGACGTCTTCGTACTTCTCAATTCCGACGTGGAGGTCACCCCCGGCTGGCTCACGCCGCTCATCGCCTATCTCGAGAGCCACCCCGAGTGCGCAGCCCTCCAGCCCAAGATACGCCAGTGGGCCGAGCCCGCCGACTCCGCCGTGCGCCAGCGCTTCGAGTACGCCGGAGCCTCCGGCGGATATCTCGACCGCTACGGCTATCCCTACTGCCGCGGCCGCGTGTTCGGCACTCTGGAGGACGACTGCGGGCAGTACGACACGCCCGTCCCCGTCCTCTGGGCCACGGGCGCGGCCCTCGTCATCCGTGCCGCCGACTGGCGCGAGAGCGGCGGCCTCGACGGTCGCTTCTTCGCCCATCAGGAAGAGATAGACCTGTGCTGGCGTCTGCGCTCCCGCGGGCGCAGCATCGTGTGCGTGCCCCAGTCGGTGGTATTCCACGTAGGCGGCGGCACACTCCCCACCGGTTCGCCGCGCAAGAACTACCTCAACTTCCGCAACAACCTCCTCCTCCTCTACAAGAACCTCCCCGAGCGCGACCTCCGCCCCGTCCTGCGCCTGCGTCGCTGGCTCGACCTCGTGGCCGCCCTCAAGGAACTCCTCACGGGCCACTGGCAGAACTTCCGCGCCATACGCCGCGCGCGCCGCGACTTCCGCAAGTTGCGCCCCGAGTATGAAGCAGTGCGCGCCGACAACCTCCGCCGCGCCACCACCGACCTCATCCCCGAGCGCACCGCCTTCTCCCTCCTTTGGCAGTACTACTTCCGCCGCCGCACCACCTACGACCGTCTGCCGCAGTAGGCCGCCGACACATTATTATATATATACGCGCGCGCGAGCATCCCTCCTGACTCCTGCCGCAGTAGCGTCGCAGACATTATAAAACACACCTTTTGCGCATAACGGTCCATTAGGATGCGATAAATCTGATTTCCATGGTTTTATCGCGTCCTCTCTTGATGCTTGTTCCGAACCCTTCGTCTTGGCCACAGCTGTGACCGATACTTAGCCACAGCTGTGGCCAAGTATGCGTCACAGCTGTGGCTAAGTATCGGTCACTGCTGTGGCCATGATGACTAAATGCCGACTAAGAACAATCAGAGGCGGGTAAAATTCCATTTGTTTACACGCAGGTTCTATAAATTGGCGCGTAGCGGTTTTGAGGTCCTTCCGAAAATATTTGCGCGCACGAGTATTTCCTGCGAGGGGGTGGGTAGCGCCGCGCAAGGGGCGGGGCGCATCAGCGGAAGGCAGGAGAAAACGGCAAAATGGGGGAGGAGGCTTGGCCGTGTCGGAAGAATTATGTAATTTTGCGGACGAAACATGAACTTATTCAGAAGAATAGAACATACCTCAATATGAAGCGTATCGCATTAGTCATTCTCGCGTTGACGGTGGCCGCATGGTCGTCGGCGCAGACGCTGCTGCCCTATCCGCAGAAGGTGGAGTGGGGACAGGGCACCGTGAAAACTGTCCCCTCTATGCACCAGCTGGCCCCCTCCCCGCTCCCCCTTTGGGGGAGTGCCACCGATAGGGAAGGGTCTTTGGGACATGCCGCCGACTCTGCAGCTCTCCCCCAAAGGGGGAGCGGGGAGGGGGCTTCTTATTACTGCATCCGCGCCACGAAGGACGGGGTGCGTGTGGGCTACACCGACGAGGCCTCGCGTCACTACGCCGAGGCCACGCTGCGGCAGTTGGAGGTGCGCAGGGGAGAATACCGCTGCTGCACCGTGGAGGACTGGCCGCAATATGCGTGGCGCGGAGCGATGATTGACGTCAGCCGCCACTTCTTCACGATAGAACACCTGAAGAAGCAGGTGGACATCCTGGCGCAGTACAAGATAAACCGCTTGCATCTGCATCTCGTCGATGCCGCTGGCTGGCGCATGGAGATAAAGCGCTATCCGCGGCTGACCGAAATGGCAGCCTATCGCACAGAGAGCGACTGGAATAAATGGTGGATAGGGAAGGATAGGAGGTATGTGACCCCCTCCCCGCTCCCCCAAAGGGGGAGTGCTGCAGAGTCGGCAGTATATCCCAAAGACCCTTCCCCGTCGGAGGCACTCCCCCTTCGGGGGAGCGGGGAAGGGGTCGCCTATGGCGGCTACTACACCCAAGACGAACTGCGCTCGCTCGTGGCGTATGCCGCCGAGCGGGGCGTGACGGTGGTGCCGGAGATAGAGATGCCGGGCCACAGCGAGGAGGTGCTGCACGCCTATCCCGAACTGAGCTGCACGCATAGGGAGGGTGCTGCCGACTTCTGCCCGGGCAACGTGGGAACGTACGACTTCCTGGAGAATGTGCTGCGGGAGGTGATGGACGTATTCCCGTCGGAGTATATCCACGTGGGCGGTGACGAGGCCGGCCGCGCCGACTGGCCCGCATGCCCCCGCTGCCAGCAGAAACTGAAGGAGATAGGCGGCCGCGACTTCCGCGACCTGCAGACGTATCTTATAGCCCACATGGGCCGCTTCCTCGAAAGCCGCGGCCGTAAACTCGTGGGCTGGGACGAGGTCATAGACAAGGACTTACACCCCGGCACGACCGTCATGGTGTGGCGCGGCGTGGAGAAAGCCGCCGAGGCCGCCCGCCTGGGGCTGGACGTAGTAATGACGCCCGGCGCGTACTGCTATTTTGACTCCTATCAGGACGCGCCGCCCACGCAGCCCGAGGGCTTCGGCACCTATCTGCCGCTGGAAAAAGTGTATTCCTTCAACCCCGTGAAGGACCTCTCGCCCGAGGAGGCCGCCCACATCAAGGGTGTGCAGGGCAACCTCTGGACAGAGTACGTGCCCACGCCCGAACACCAGGAGTATATGCTCTATCCGCGCATCCTGGCGCTGGCCGAGATAGGGTGGGGCACTGGCGGGCGCAGCGACTTCCGTCAGCGGGCTGAAAAGGAGGTGGACCGCCTGCGCCAGAACGGCGTGAACGCCTTCAACCTCCGCACGGAGGTGGGCGAGCGCCCCGGCTTGGACAAACCGCAGCGCCACAAGGCCGTAGGAGCCCTCGTCGCCTACGAACAGGAGCCCGCCCCGCAGTATAGCGGCCGGGGAAATACCACGCTGGTGGACGGCTGCAACGGCGGCTGGGCCTTTGGCGACGGCCGTTGGCAGGGCTTTATCAACAGGGGCGAGAGTGGCTACGTGCTGCAGGCCACCCTCGACCTGCAGCGCCCGGTGTCCTTCAAGGAAGTGAGCACCTGCTTCCGTCAGGACTGCTGCGCCGAGATTTACTACCCCGTGGAATATATCGTCAGCACCAGCGCCGACGGCCGGAACTGGATCGAGATGGGCCGCATCAGCACGCCTTACAGGCGCACGCCCACTCCCGAAGTGCGCGACTTCACCGTGCACAGCAAGACCACGGCCCGCTATATCCGCGTGCAGACCAACAACGGCCCCGACGGCGGATGGCTCTTCCTGGACGAGGTAAAAGTGAAATAAAAAGGCGGGCGAATTCTTAAAAAGAGTAAAATCAAAGCGTTATAACGGGCTGGAAATATAAAAAAACTTATCGCGCGCGTTTTTCTCGCCGCTTGCTGGCGCGTTATTCGGAAAAAGATTGTACTTTTGCGCAGAATATTATGCCCAAGTACGTTTTACATATCGCTTTGATGGCCCTGCTCCTCAGTTCGTGCGCCACGCAATACGACATTGCGGGCAACAGTTCGCTGGACGAGGTGGACGGGCGCATGCTGTACCTGCGAGTGACTGCAGGCAATGGCGATGTCGCGGTGTGCAGCCTGGATTCATGCCAGGTGGAGCACGGACGATTTCGCTTTGGCGGAGATGTGGACAGCATAATGCTGGCGCAAGTCTATATGGGCAACGATTTGATGATGCCCATCGTCATTGAAAACGGCGCCCTACAGGTGTCGATAGACCAGATGGGGCAGTATGTGGAAGGAGGACACCTTAATAAGATACTCTATAAGTTTCTTGAGAAGCGCGAGCAGCTGGAGAATAAAATCTGGCAGGCCGAAAACGCATGCATCCGTGCCCTGCGGGAAGGAAAGGATAACCCTGTCAGCGTGCGTGAGAAAATGAAACGGCGCACTAACTCCCTCAACAAGGAAATAGAAGATGAAGAGGTGCGCTTTATAAAGGATAATTACGACAATGCCCTCGGTCCGGGATATTTCATCATGCTTTGCAACCAGCAAATCTTCCCAAGAATGACCGAACAGTTCCGTAGCATCGTGGATGACGCGCCTCGGGATTTCCTTCTCAATCCCTACATCCACAACTACCTGCACATGGCCGGCTATGACTTCTCCCGTCAGAATAAGAAGAACAAGAAAAAGAAGTGACGCTCTAATCCCCTTCGCAAAACGCACGAATGAAAGGAATAGAGCGTCACTTCTCTTTGCTGTAGGCGCGAAGAAAAATTAAAAAGCGTCACTCCTCTTCGCCGGAGGCGCGAAGAGCAGCGGGAATCCTGAAAGCCGTGTAAATTTCCATAACAGCCGCAATGGCAAGGCAGAGTTTCCACTCGCCGCTGCCGATGTGGCTGATGTTTAGTGTATGGGCCATAGCAAGAAGTCCTGAGCCTATCATCAGCAAGGCTCCTAAAACCTGTTGCCGGCGCAGACGGCGCACGATGCTGTCCTTTCCTTCATAGCCGGCAAGGCACTGCATGCCGCCGAAAGCCAGGGCACCAATGAGGAGAACAAGGCTTCCTTCGTCCTCAAGGCCGAACATGGGCAGGCAGGCACCGACCAGGACGAGGAGACCGCCGACCTGGAAAATCACATTCTGCCAAGTGTTGAGTTTCTTCATAATTAGGGGGATTGGGGGAGGCTACTCCTGAGTTTCTATCACGTACACGTCTTCGTCTTCCGACTTCATGAGGAGCCGCACGCGGGCCACTTCCTCGTATGCACGGGAGGACGCCTTCAAACGCTGAAGTTCGGTGGCACAACTGTCATATTGGTGCTCATACTGGCTGATTTCGGCCTTCAACTTGTTGTTATGTGAGCGCAACTGGTAGAAATTAAGAATACTGTTCTCGTCAAGAAATCCTGCAATCAGGATGAAGAGAATAATAGTCCACAGGTATTTGTGCTTACATATAGCCTGCCACAAATTATTTATCTTATTGCCCATATCTGTTCTGAAAAACTGAAAATTCGTAGTGTGGCGGTCAATTGCCGAATAGGGATGGGAGACCGTAGGGTTGGAATGGGTGAGCGTGAGGCTTTTTTACTTATAGGTCGTGCTGACTGAGTCGTTGCAGGGCAAGCTGTTCGTACTTCGTGCCGGGACGTCCGTAGTTGGCAAAGGGATATATGCTGATGCCGCCGCGGGGTGTGAAAAGTCCGGTAACCTCTATGTATTTAGGATTCATGAGGCGGATGAGGTCCTTCATGATGGTGTTCACGCAGTCCTCGTGGAAGTCGCCGTGATTGCGGAAACTGAAGAGGTAAAGCTTGAGGCTCTTCGACTCCACCATGCGCTCGCCGGGCATATAACTGATGCGTATTTCCGCAAAGTCGGGCTGACCGGTGATGGGGCAGAGGGAAGTGAATTCAGGGCAGTTGAAGCGCACCCAATAATCGTTCTCGGGGTGCTTGTTCACGAAGGTCTCCAGCACTTCCGGGGCGTAGTCGCTCTTGTATTCTGTCTTGCGGCCGTTGCCGAGCAGAGTAAGGTTCTCGTCTTCTCTCATGGACTTCATTAAGTAATAATTGGTCGATAAAAATTAAGAGATGAATTATGGTAGAGGGGAAGGCATTTTATGACATTCTCCACTTTTAATTTTTAACTTTTAACTTTTAATTTATAGTTAAGGTATTCTTCAAGGCCGGCGCGGCGTAGTTTGCAGGCGGGGCACTGTCCGCAACCGTCGCCGGGGATTCCGTTGTAGCAGGTGAGCGTTTCGTGGCGGATGATGTCGAGCACGCCGAGGCGGTCGGCCATCTCCCACGTCTGGGCCTTGTCTATCCACATCAGAGGCGTGTGGATGATGAATTGCTCGTCGATGCCGATGTTCAGGGCCACGTTGAGGCTCTTGATGAAGGCGTCACGGCAGTCGGGGTAGCCGGAGTAGTCGGTCTGGCTGACGCCTGTGACGATATGACTGATGCCGTGCTCGCGGGCATATACGGCGGCGATGCTGAGGAAGAAGAGGTTGCGGCCCGGTACGAAGGTGTTGGGCGGCCCGTCGGCGGGCTTTTCCTCATCCATAGGTATGGAGTCGTCGGTAAGTGAGTTTGAACTGAGCTGGGCTATAAAGGGAATGCTCATCATTTCCCAATGTGCGCCGGCTTTCTCGGCGAGGCGTTGGGCGAGTTCAGTTTCCAGCACGTGCTTCTGCCCGTAGGCGAAGGTGAGAGCCCACACTTCCTTGAAGTGCTCCTTGGCCCAAAACAGGCACGTGCCAGAGTCCTGTCCACCGCTCAACACGACAAGAACACGGTCGTTGTTAACTGGATTCATTGTGCGAGTGGATGTTGTTCGATAATAAAAATAAAAGTGCGCGTGGCGTGAAACATAACAAAAAAAGCCGAGACACACTCGGCTTCTTTCTGGGGTGACTAGTGGGATTCGAACCCACGACATTCAGAACCACAATCTGACGCTCTAACCAACTGAACTATAGTCACCATCAAATGCACCTCGGGGGATTCCGCCGGGTTTGCGTATGCTTCTTCGCTGAGCAATCCAGCGGAAGGTCAGCCGAGGAGGGCTGAAAGTCCGACCGACTGGGTCGCTTTTGGAATTGCGAATGCAAAAGTACAGCTTTTTCTTGAAATGGCCAAACTTTTCGGCCGTTATTTTTCGCGTAGAGGGTTATTTTCTATTGTTGGAAGGGGTTGTTTGCCACCTTCACAGGGCAGTTGGCACCGATGCCGAGAAGTGCTCGCTTTCCATTTAAGTAATTATTGTTGTCCGGGAAAAATAAGTGTAATCTTTCAAACCTCTTGTAAATGCAGGTGATTTGAAAGGTTGTAAACAGGAGGGGCTTACTTTTTAACCTGCAACGACAAAGCGCCGCTCAAAGAGCGGCCTCTCCCCCTATCGGGGGGAGGTGGAGGGGGGCCGTGCGACATATTGGAGGATAGGGCGAGAGCCCTATCTTTTGTGTTTGATTCTTTGTGGGAGCGCAGTAAGTGCGACATAATTAACACTTTACTTGAATTATGTCGCACTTACAGCGCTCCCGTAGAAAGAGATCTACGCGTGAGGTAGGGCTCGCGCCCTACCCTCCGTTATGTCGTCCTTTCAGGACTTTCAAGTTTTGCCCGGACAACAATAATAAGTAATGAATTGTAAATACCTCTCTTCAGAATACCCCCTGTTTCCTAAATCTGCGTGCTTCTTCGCTGAGCAATCTAGCAGGCCATCCACCTTTTACTGAGCATCCGCCGAGGAGGACCACTCCTTATTTATATATACGCGCGCACGCGCGCCTTGCACATTTTCTGCTGCACGTGCTACACTCTTACACCCCCCCCTCCCCCTCTATACACTCCTCATGCCACAATACAAAAGCAGACGAGTTCTTAAGACCCGTCTGCTTTTTGTCTATACCGAGAGCACAATGTTTTTGCGTCTCTTATGTTTCAATAATAATAAATCTTTCGCCTTTCAGTATAGTAATTATCACCCATGCGGTATGTCCAATTACCTCTGGCGTCGTAATCCATATAAGTATATTTATGTACTTTCCCCTTTTCATCCTTGTAGCCAGTGAGCTTACCCGACTGGTCGTAAAGATAATAGGACGTCGATTCATATCCATGATGACCATATCCTTCTTTTATCACGGTTCTGCCTTTCCACGTCCATGTGTAATGTCCGTTACCCGTACCATTGATACGGCCATTCGCATCACGCGTATAGCCAAAGGGATTGTCACTCCACATGTCGTCTCCTGTGGCATCCTCTCCCAGCAACACACCGCTTCGGCTGAATGTATGTTCTTCGGTGTACTGGTTGTTAATAGTACTTTTCACAGCTTTCACCTTTCCTTTCAGTTCAAAGAAAGCCCAGTCGTTTGAAAGGTAATTAGCGGGGTTCTGAGCATAAGTCCCAAGTGCGAGGGCACTTATTAACGATGTTAGAAATAATCTTTTCTTCATTTTTGTATTATGTAATTTTTTTCTGTTTATCGCACTCCATAGTCCTCAAGGAGTTCTTTATCGTCTTGCAAGAATATCTCCTCGCAATCATAGCCATACTTTCCTATGTATTTAGACATGTGCTCAGCAAAATGAGTTTGTAGTTGCTGAGCCCTTTCTACAGACAGTTTCCCCGATGCTGCGAACCTGGATATGCCATCTGTAATGACATCGTTATCCACTTCGTCACTATCATAGAACACAACAAGTTCACTTATAGCTTCGGAAGCAACCGACACCATTTCTAATTGTACTTTACAATCATTTCGTTCGTAGCGCAATAAGACGAAATCAATGTATTGCTCGGGGTTCAGTGTGGCCTCTGCATTATATATGATAGCATCTTCGTCGGATATGGTTGCCCCCAACGCCTTGTCAAGTTCCATAAGTTGGTCCAACCGCGATTTATATTTCTGGGCAACTTGCAAGAATGTCTGTCCGTTTGTTGATAAAGAAGAACAGGTAAACAACAATATGATGAAACAGAATATCTTTTTCATTTTACAATTCAATAAAACCAACTATATTCAAAGTCATAAGAGCTCACCTCTGCGTCTCTTAGCCTGACATTTTTGCTTGATCCATTTGTATATATTACGCGAAAGGACACCTTTAAATCGTCAATCACATCATTCTTATCATAGAACACATCATCAAACTCCCATGTACCATAATCATGTGCCTCTATTGGACCTATACCTCTACAATTCTTTTCATAAGACATAACATCTCCAACACCATTTATTGCAACCATTGAGCAAATGACATATTTAATGGTTTTTTTAGTCGGATTAAATATAGAGAACCTTACACCTTTAGTTATATCGCCATCATTATCTCGCCCTCTTGTCATTGTGACATTAGTAATTATTAGGCCAATGTTAGCATACTTGTTAACAAAAGCGGCATGCTCTATTGCATCAATGGAATCTTGACGTGCTTGTTCGGCTGCAGCGATTGAATCTTCGCGTGCTTTTTTGATAGCAGCTATTCTGTCTGCTTCGGCTTTTTTAACGGCAGTAATGGAATCTTCACGAGCCTTTATAATAGCATTTCGTCTGGCTTCTTCTTTTGCTGCATAATGTTTATACACTGAGCAGCCTGCAATTCCGGTTATTATTACAAAAATTGCTATTGCAAGTTTTATTAGTACGGCTTTATTATTCTTTGCAAAGATTTTTACTCTATTGATGTAGTCCTTTGCTATAAGTAAGGCTTTGTTCTTTCGTTCCATAAGATTGAAAGGGGTATTAGTCAGCAAGCAATACATTATTATTAATGTCGCTACTAAAGCTATGCAGGCCAACATCAAGTGCCAACCCATAAACCCATATGTGGAATCATGGAAAACTATTGCACCTGTTAACTTTGATGCCCACAAAATTGGGTTAAACGGCACCATTAACAATCCCGTGCAAAGCAAGCGCTTTCGCCTATCCACATTAGAAGGCATAAGAAAGTTAAGCACAATAATGTAGCCCCAATACAGGAATAGCATGGAGTTACCCATTTTCGTAAAGTCGTCGCCTATGTTTCCTGTGCTACTCAAATATCCTTTTATGCATTTGTATGCAGTGATTAAAATTAACAGAAAGTTAATAATTTTCGGAGACAAGCCTTTTGTCTTTGATGTAGCAATACCCAGCAATAACGCTATCAAAGCCAATGATAAAGCCATATAATACTTGAAAGTCATGTTAAATATGGCGAAAATAAAGAGGAACACACATACGCTGATTACAGCTATGCGCAAAGTCTTTTTAAGCCACTGCTGACTATCAATATCAAGTTTGCTGTTACGCCAAAAAGAATTTACAATTTCCCACATGTCAGGCTGGGGAGAAGGATTTTCTTGCTGATGGTTTGTAACTTCCTCTTCCTTGCGAGACAAAATCCTTTGTTTTTCTGTTTCAAATTCTTCTTGAGTTAATGCGCCAGAATCCAATAAGGCTTTCAACTGTTGTAATTCTTCTATTTTGTTCATAGCTTTATTTTATGTATTACAATTAATGTGTAGTCTGTTCCTTCTTAATCCTATCGTGTTGCAGGAGGGATTTCTTCATTTAATCATGTTTAGTGTTTGTAATAGCTCTTTCTATTGCAATAGTCCGCCCTACTAAAATAGAAGCGAAACCTGCCACCAACGTAGAACCGTCATCCGTATTGAGTCCTCTTGCAATCACGTGTGGGATTAGTTCATAAAACGACCACAAGATTAAAGTAAGGCCCACAACATAAAATACCAATTCACACACAAGCACAAATTCAGCTTTGTTTTTCATAATTTCTCTTCGCCAGCCATTCCCATAAACACTGGCATTGTTAAGGGTGAGTATGCAAGAAAGGTATGGGAATATTAGTTCATCAACCACTGGCTCTGGAATACCTTGAACGGATGAACTTAAACCCCATACCTTGAAATATGGCTGAGTATGGCATGAGCCATACACAATTGACCATATAACAGGAATGGGCGTTTGCTGTTCTATTCTCGTTCTTTGTAAGTTTTCCAGACTTAGTGGTTAGAATAGTGCTAACGCCTTTCTTGGCTTTCGGCTGTCTAGTGCTTTTTAGGGCACACGTTCCTAAAGCGATGCAAAAATAAGAAAAAAATGGTAAAGCGCCAAGAGATAAGGAGAAAAATCATGGATTGTGTGAAGATTGTTGTCAAAAATCGTAGTCTTTACAGGGACGAGCGTAGATGATATGGGGGAATATGCACAAGTTAAATGTATATGTTTGAGGTGAAAGCCTTCTCGGAAAAAATGGAATGATATCCTGACTTTACAAGCGTGTCCTTCGCTGGCAAACGAAGGGGCGTAATGGTGACCAATCGCAACGACTTCAGAAACTTGAAGTCTTTTGTCCAATTGGAAAAAGCCCAAAAAAAGTCCCGTAAATCTTTCGATTTGCGGAACTATATAAAGGAGCCCTCTAAATCTCCCATAAAGGGGGGCTTGGGCGGCTTGCTAACAATTTAGAAGTTGATGTTGGCACCGATGCCGAGCACCCAGTTCTTGCGGGTGAAGTGCTCGCTGCCGGCGAAGGCGCCAGCGCTCTTCAGGGCTCCTACTTGCGTGGCGGCCTGCTGCATAGCTGTGGCCTGATCGGCACCGCCGGCCATGGCGATGCCGGTGAGTACCTGTGCGGCGGTGTGGCTTACGTTGTTGTAGTCGTCGCTCTGCTTGTCGTAGGCCTTGTAGAAGGTCTGCATGTAGCCGAGGTCGAAACTGCAGCGGGGAGCCACCTTTACGCGGACGCCGAGGCCGATGCTGTTGCTGCGGCAGATGATGTTGCTGTCCTTGATGTAGTCGTCGGTGGTGCCGTAGTTGGTGCTCTGCCAGGAGATGCTGGCGGTGAGGTGCTTGCAGATGTCGAACTCTTCGCCGGCGGCCACTTCCCATGTGCCGTGCTTCAGCAGTTTCTGGGCGTCGCCGAAGGCTTTTGCTTGCTTGTCGAAGTGGCCTTTGGCGCTGAGGTTCATACGCATCCAGCTGTAGGGCTGGTATTGCAGGCCTGCGGCGAGGATGGCGGGCATATCGGCGCGCACTTTCAGGCCGTCCTGATACTGGGCGAGGGCTTCCACGTTCTGGCTGGAGGCACTGTTGGTGGCTTCGTTCTTGAGGTTGAGGCGTGTGCGGAAGTCGTAGCGGGCAGCGAAGTTCCACTGGTCGTTAATCTTCCAGTCGATGCCGATGATGGGGGCCACGCCGAAACCGTTCTGGCTGCAATCCATCGTGATGTCCTGAGTGGCCTGGGCGAGCACGCCCATGGTGGGGGCGAGGGGATTGCCGGTGGCCACGCAGGCCTGATAGAGTGCGGCGGGGCTGGCCATCGTGCCCGGAGCGAGAGGATTGTTGATAAGTATGTTCTTGGCGTAGCCTTCGTAGTGGGTGGTGGCGTAGATGCCGCGCACGCCGAGGGAGGCGGCCAGGTTGGGCAGAATCTTATAGGTGGCGCCGAGGGTGAGGCCCATGTAGAAAGAGCGCGCCTTCATATAACTGTCAATGCTGTAGGCCGTAATGCCTTGCGCGCTGCCGAGGAGGGGCAGCAGTGCTGCCTGGCTCTCGAAGGAACCGAGGCCGTCCTCAAACTCGCATTTACCGCCGCCGCCCGTCACGGCGAAGCTGGCCATGAGGCTCCATTTGCTCTTGTTGTAGGAAAGCATGAAGGAAGGCACTACGGGTGCGATGGCGTGGCCGTGGAACTTCTTCGTGGCCTCGCCGTTGTTATTGGCACCGAGGGCGAAGGGCGCAAAGGTGGCGCGGGTGTCGCGGCTCTGCTGCGTAATGACGTAGTTGAGGTTCAGGTGGAAGCCGTCGCCGAGGAAAGCCGTACCGGCGGGATTGGCATAGAGGCCGTTGATGTCGATGATGCCCTCTTGCGACATCTGGCGCAAGAAGTGGGCGTTCTGGTTCGTGTTGGTGAGCAAACCACCGGCGAAGGCGGTGAGCGCGCAGCCCATTAAGGCCACAAGGGAAAGTATCTTTTTCATATTATCAGGAGTTTAACCACTGCAAAGTTAAAAAGAAAAGCGCACACTTTGCGTAAAAGTGTGCGCTTTTTGGGCATAATCGGCACCTGAATGCCTAATTTGCAAAATACGGATAGCAGAAATCTTGCACAAAACAGAAAGAAGTGTGAATAAACCCTAATCGGGCGGCATCTTCTCCTGCTCGGCCTCATCACCGGTCTATGCCTCGCGCATCTCAATGGCCACGAGGCCCATCGTGTGGCGCAGGTTGAGTTCCACGAGGGGGTGCAGGGCGTAAGGCGGCCCCACAATCATCTGGTCCACGCCCAAGGGTCCGTCGTAGAAGGGAGCTATCTCGCGGCGCAGCACATCAGTGAGCCTCTCGCGCGCCTCTGTCACCTCCTTCTCCGGTACGTAGTGCGTCATAAGCCCCATAATCGTCTCGTCGCTCGCCACGAGGTTGCCGCCGTAGGCCGATGTCCCGCCGTTAAGCATGGCAGAGAGCCCCAGAAACGCCACTTCGCCCCCTTCGCAGCGGAACTCCATGGCGAAGTCCGCCACGCGCGGGTAGAGCGGCTCCACCTCAATGCCTCCCTGCTCGCGCATCACCTTGGCGATGCGCTTCTCATCGTAGGTGAACACCCCGCGGCCGGAGCACGACCAGGGGGATTTGAATAAAAAGACTCGCCTAAATCCCCCCGTGGGGGGGGCTTCAACTCGCGCTGAAAGTCACCCCCTTCGGGGGGATTTAGGGGGGGCTTCAAGGCGCTCTGAAAG
>JAZRYH010000038.1:0-10078 GCA_045600685.1 Alloprevotella sp.
TTTGGCTCTTTTTGCGCTGCTTTTCAGTCACATAGCCCGCTGCTTTTGCAGACGTGCAAAATGCAGTCCTTCAAGAGCAGCACAAAAATAGCTCAAAAATCCTATCCAAATCTTCTGAACTTATTATTTCACCATTACTTACCACAGTGTCGGTCCGTTCACATAAATGAACGGACGGACACGTACATTGGTTATCTGAAAGTTCGCGGGTTTTATTTCTGCTTCACGCCTGTGAGGTCGTAGAGGCCGTCGGGGGTCTTGATGAGAATCTGGCCGCCTATGAGGACCTTGGCGGGGGATGAACCCGGCGGAAATGCGCCGGGAACGGGGGAAGAGCCGGGAGCGGGGATGAGGCCGGGGGTGGAGATGGCGGTGATGTCGAGGAGATCGACGGCCTCGCCTTTGCGGTTGCCCCAGATGTACTCGACGAGGTCGGGGTAGTCGATGTAGGGGTTGCGGTTGTGCTGGAAGTCGGAGACGGCATCCTGGCGGCGGAGTTCCTTTTCGGAGACGGGGTCCTGACGATGCCAGCGGAGGAGGACGTCGATTTCCCAATCCTGAAACTCGAGGTAGTTGTCGTTCTGCATGGCATAGCGGGAGCCTACGTCTTTGTTGTCAATGCGCCAGCCGTTGTAGTTTTTCTTGCTGGTGGGCTTGAGATCGGGGACGTTGCCGTCGAGGTCGTGGCCGTAGCAGGTGGCCATATAGAAATAGGCACGAGCGAAGTCGCCCTTGTACTCGTCCTTGGGTTCCCAGACGTAGTGTGTCTCGCCGAGGCCTTCGTGATAGCGCTGTCCTACCTTGAGGGAGCCGGCGGTCTTGGTGGGGTTGGCGACGTCGCCGAGGGGATAGTTGGAACGGACGCTGTTGGCTGTGCTGTTGGAGGGGTTGAGGTGGTGGCAGTCCTTATAGGCGTCGTTCTCTGCCCCGCCCCACCACGACTTGGCGAAACTGTGCTCCACGTTGCAGCCGGAGACGACTTTTCCGGGCGAGGTGAAGGGTTTCCAGTCGTCGCAGTACATATCCATGCAGAGGCCGGTGGCGGGGTCGCGGTCGGAATAGTAGAAGACGTTCCAGGTGCTGTTGGTGCCGCTGCCGTAGGGGATGGCGGTGTGGGGACGGATGATGAGGCGCAGGGTGCCTTTGAGGGTGGCGTCGCTAAGGCCGTCGATGCGGTCGTAGTAGCCGGAGGGGATGACTTCGGAGAAGAGGGGGAGAATTAATACCCCGAGGATTGAAGACAGGAGGAAACGGAGGGAGTTGTTTTTTTTCATTGCTGGGATTTTTTTTGGGGGGGTGACCCGGCGAAAATGCGCCGGGAACGGGGTCAGGATTGGGGGCGGATGGGGATTTTACCAACTATGACACCCGCCGCCACCGAAACCGCCGCCAGAGAAACCGCCTACACGGCCGGAAGAGGCGGCTGAACGGGAGGCGGCGGCACGCTCCTGGTAGAGTTTGGCGACTTGATTGCTCATGGAGGTGGTATAGAGGGAGTTGGCGTGCATGGTGCCGATGAAGGCGCCCATGCTTGCATCGCCCCGGTACCAGTCGGGAGGGGTGACGATAAGGTCCTTGAACTGGGCGGCCCAATGGTCGAGAAGGTCGAAGGCTACGGCGTAGGGCAGGATGTCGTAGAAATACAGCTCGTGTTCCTTGAGGAGGGTGGCGAGGAAGTCGCGCTCGGACTTCTCGATGAACTCCTTGAAACCGAGGATGTAGCCGATGTGTTTGAGGCGCTCGGGGCTCATGCTCCTGAGGCGGAAGGCGAAGACGGAGGCAAAGGCGAAGAGCAGCCACACGAAACCCAGCATATACTGCTCGGCAGGACGGACGAGGACTTCGACATCGGCGGCGGCTTCACGGACGAGGCCATACTGGGCATAAAAGAGGGCGCCCCAACAGAGGACGAGGAGGAAGCGACCAAGGAAGGAGCCCTTTGACTTGTCCCAGAAGAAGAGGGAGAGGAGCATTATGCCGCCCAGACAGGCCACGATGCCGAGGAAATAGGTCAGGATGGTGTTTGTGCCCGTGGGGTCGCCTGCGGCGAGGGCCACGAGAAGGAGGACGCAGGCGAGGGCACCTGTGAGGACGTGGCTGGAGAACTTGTCGGGCATCCCCTTGTTGGCAGCCTTGATGTCCTTGTCCATGGCGAGCCAGGCTTCGGCAAAGTTGGCGGGAGGATTCTGGGTGTCGAAGTCGGGGCCCTTGGCGAAGAAGCCGTCGAAGAGGCGCTTCTGATAGGCGGGGGCGTCGGCGGGGATGTCGGCACGCTTGTGGAGGACGGCGTGGCCGTCGGTGGTGTCGATGGTGAGGAGGCCTTTGTGGGCGAAATAGGGAATGAGGGAGATGATGTCGCGCGGGTCAACCGTGGTGTCGTAGATATAGCCGAGGTCGGCGCTGGAGAGGCCTTCGGGCGGCCAGCACTCCACGACCTTGACGTAGTTGTTGCGCTCGCGGCTCTCGCGGATGAGGACGATGCCCATGAGGATGGCGCTGGCTGCTGTGAGAATCCACCAGAACGCGGAGGTCTTGTCCTCGTAGGGCGGCACCTGACTGAAATAACCTTCGGGGAGGCCTACGAAAAGGGTGACGGCCGTGCCGGGAGGGATGTCGCGCACGACGCCGGAGACGTAGGTGGCCGTGAGGGTGTCGATGTCGGTGTCGGCCTTGTCATAGACGGCGCCGAGGGGCCCCTCATAGAGGTGGAGGGTGTCGAGGCATTGGGGCGGCAGGGGCGTGTCGAAGCGGACGGAGAAGCGGAACTCGTCCACGGGGGCGCCGTTGTCGTCGCCGAGGAGGGAATAATAGAAGACGTCGCTCGTGGTGACGCGGTCGTTGCCCACCTTGTAGTCGTAGGAGATGGTGTAGGTGTGAGGGCCGAAGACGGTGCGGTCGGCACTTCCAAGTTTGAGGGCATAGAAGCCTTCCTGCTCCTCAAAGGAGAACTCCTCGGAGGCCTGGACGTTGTCGAGCGTGACGTTGTAGCACATCACCTTCTCTGCCGACTCCTTGCCGGCTATGGGAACACGGCGCTTGACATAGACGCTGCCTGGCCAGTCGCGCACGATGCCGTGGCGGGGCTCGGAGAACTCCACATCCATCTGCTCGCGCACGGAGTAACTGTTGTCGGCGTGGACGGTCATATCCACAGCATAACGCTTGTGGACGAAACCTTCCTGGGCAGAGAGGGGAAGGACGGGGAGGAGGAGAAGAAGAAGCCTCACCCCGACGCGGCTGCCTACGGCACCGCGCCACCCCTCCCCCTGTAGGGAGGGGAATATACTCCTAAAGGATGAAAGGAAAGTAGGAAGGATGTTCATATAAGATGTGGAGTGTTTTGTTGCGGGTATAATTATTTGTCCTTGCGGTGCTCTTCGTATTTATAGCCGGCGAAGCGGCTGCTGGGGAACTTGAAGGCGGAGTCGCTGATGCCGCCAGCCTTGAAGTTGGAGATTTTGACCGTGGTGGAGAATATGTTGAGCTTTATCTTGAGGCTCACGGGATGGAGCGTCTTGTGGTTGACGAGGGCCGTGACGCTCTTGATGCCGAAAAACTTGGCACCGCGCACCTTGGCCGTGATTTCGTAGTTGTCGCCCACTACGCGGTAGGAAAAGGCGAAGTTGTTGATGTCGTACTTGAACTTGGAGAGGTACTCGTCCTTCTCGTCATCCTCGAAACGATAGACCTTCACGAGTTTCTTCTGTTTGTCAACCATATAAGCCGTGGTGCCATCCTCCCAGGCGCAATAGCGCTTTTCCTGATACTGAATCTTCTCGCCCTTGTAGATGATGGAGCCTTGTGTCTTGTATATGCCGATGATGTTGACATCATACTGGAGCGACGAACCGGCCGGGCCGAAGACGAGGTTATAGACCTTGTCAAAGAGAGCTTTGGCCTCGCGGGCGTTCTGCGCATCGGTCTTGCCGACGGAAGACTGAGGCACGGCGAGGACGAGGAATGTGATGAGGAAGAGGCGTAGTTTTTTCATCCGTATGGCATTTTGCCAGCAAAATTACAAATAATTCTTTAGGTTACGCGGGTATAGGGGGAAAATGTCGTACTTTTTGCTTATCTTTGCCACGAAATATAAATTCAACTCCCATGAAACTGACAAAAACCATGCTTTCCGCCTTGGCCACGACACTTATCCTGGCGGGATGCGCCACAGCAAGTATGACTAACGACAGACAACAGAAAACGGACAACAGGCTCCTCATGAAGAGCACCAACCCGCACGGCATAGAGTCGTTCGACGAAATTACCACGGACGACTACCGCGAGGCCTTGAAGGAAGGTATGCGCCAGCAGAAGGCCGAGATTCAGGCCATCATCGACAGCAAGGAGGCCCCGACTTTCGAGAACACCATCGAAGCGATGGACAAGAGCGGCAAACTCCTGATGCGTGCCATAATGCCCTTCGAGGCCCTCGACAACAGCAACTCCACCAAGGAGACGCAAGCCCTGGCGGAGGAAATGGCTCCCCTACTCTCCACCCATAGCGATGAGATTTATATGAACGA
The DNA here is from genome assembly GCA_045600685.1 of Alloprevotella sp. GTDB lineage: Bacteria > Bacteroidota > Bacteroidia > Bacteroidales > Bacteroidaceae > Alloprevotella. Next base: position 4,524 of record JAZRYH010000038.1, read on the forward strand.
CGCGCTCTTCCAACGCGTGAAGAAGGTCTATGATGACAAGCCCGCAGGCCTCACCCACGAACAGGAACGCGCCCTGGAGGAAATATACAAATCCTTCGTGCGCAGCGGTGCCAATCTGAGCGCAGCCGACAAGGAGCGCCTCATGGCTCTCAATCAGGAAATCAGCACGCTGGAGATTCAGTTTGAGCAGAACCTGCTGTATGAGACGAACAACACCTTCGTGGTGGTGGACAAGGTGGAGGACCTCGCCGGCCTTCCCCAAGCCAACATCGACCGCGCCGCCGACATGGCAAAGCAGCAGGGACAGGAGGGCAAGTGGATGTTCAACATGCAGAGAGCCTCGTGCAACCCCGTCCTGCAGTATTGCAGCAACCGCGAACTGCGCCAGCGCATCTACGACGCTTACTACAACCGCGGCAATGCCGGAGGCGAGCACGACAGCAAGGACATCTGCGCCCGGTTGGTGAAGTTACGTCTGGAACGCGCCAAACTGATGGGCTTCGACAACTGCGCCGCCCAGATTCTGGACAAGCGCATGGCCAAGAAGCCCGAAGCCGTGTATGCCCTGCTCGACCAGATATGGGAACCTGCCGTAAAGAAGGCGCAGGAAGAACTCGCCGACATCCGCGAGGAGATGAAGAAGGACGGCCTCGACTGCGAACCCGAAGGTTGGGATTATGCCTATTACTCCGACCGTGCCCGCAAGGCTCGTTTCAACTTCGACGAGAACGAGGCCTCGCAATACTTTGAAATCAACAACGTGCTGAAGGGCGTGTTCTATGTGGCCAACCGCCTCTACGGCGTGACCTTCAAGGAGGTGACGCCCGACGTGCCCGCTTATGAAGCCACGGCACAGGCGTGGGAGGTGTACGACAAGGACGGAACGCTCCTCGCCGTGTTCTACAGCGACTACTACCCCCGCGACGGCAAGCGTGCCGGCGCCTGGTGTACACACTTCCGCAGCCAGAGTTTCGAAGGCGGCAAGCGCGTGGAACCCGTGGTGGTGAACGTGTGCAGCATGACGCCCCCCACGGCCGACATGCCCGCCCTGCAGAGCATAGACAACGTGCAGACGATGTTCCACGAGTTCGGTCACGCCCTCCACGGCTTTATGCGCAACGTGAACTACGAAGCCGTTGGCGACGTGGAGCGCGACTTCGTGGAACTTCCCTCGCAGATTAACGAGCATTGGGCCATGGAACCCGAGGTGCTGGCCGTATATGCCAAGCATTACAAGACGGGCAAGGTGATGCCCCAGGAACTCGTGCGCAAGATTGAAGAGAGCGGCAAGTACGGCCAGGGCTTCGCCACCGTGGAATACCTCGCCGCTTCCTATGTGGACATGGACCTCCACACCCTGACGGAGGTTCCCGCCGACCTCGACGTGATGAAATTTGAGGAGGAGAAACTGGCCGCCCGCGGTATTCCCCGCCAAATTCTGCCGCGCTACCGCGTGACGAATTTCAGCCACACGATGGGTGGCGGCTACACGGCCGGCTATTATTCCTACATCTGGGCAGAGGTGCTCGACGCCGACGGCTTCGAAGCCTTCAAGGAAACCGGCGACATCTTCAACCAGGACGTTGCCGCCCGCTTCCGCAAATATATCCTCACCCCCGGCGGCATCGACGACGGCATGACGATGTACAAGCGCTTCCGCGGCTCCGAGCCGAAGATTGACGCGCTGCTGAAAGGAAGAGGATTGAAATAAAAGACCCCCTAAATCCCCCGAGGGGGGACTTTGGAGGATAGACGCCCTATAATATTCCCTCACCCATACGAAACCTCATCATCACATGAAACGGATTTCCTCACTCACAGTCTTGCTCTTTGCAATTCTGGGCCTTTCCGTCACGGCAGCGGAAAAACCCGACAGCGTGAGTGTATCCGGCAACGTGCTTGACAGTTTCTCGCGCCAGTACCTCGACAGCATCCGTGTGCGCCTTTATACCCAAGACTACGCCACCCTGCTGCTTGACACGCTCTGTACCGATGCCCTCAACACCATAAAGGACTCCACCCAGCGCGAAATGGCAGCCAAGTACTGGCCAAAGGTTTACCGCCTGCGCTATGCCTTCAAAATACCCGCCGGCAACTACGTCATCTGCCTCGACCGACGCGGCTACACACAGGAGGAACAGGTCCTCAATATCCCCGCAAAACGCTACGGAAGGCGCACGGAGGAATGGACGATGAAGGATGTCTTCCTCCAACGCAAGTTCATGCGCAATTTAGGGGAGGCCGAGGTGACGAGCACTCGCATCAAAATGATGATGAAGGGCGACACGGTCGTCTATAACGCTGACGCCTTCCAAGTGGCGGAAGGCAGTATGCTCGACGGTCTCATAGAGATGATGCCCGGCCTTGAAATACGCGACGGCGGAAAAATCTACCACAATGGCGAATACGTGCCCGAACTCCTTGTCAACGGCAAGGACTTCTTCAAGGGCGACCCCACCATAGCGCTTCAGAACCTGCCCGCCTACACCGTCAAGGATTTACGCATCTACCACAAAGCCCCCGACGGAGCCTACCTGCGCAAAGGCCTCACACGACAGGACACCCTGCAATGGGACAAGGCTCTCGACGTGCGCCTCAAACGGCAATATAACACGGGATTCCTGGCCAACGTGGAAGGCGCCCTTGGCCCTGCCTACGGCGGGGGCGACGCACGCCTCAACTACCTGGGGCGCCTCTTCGGAATCCGCTACACCGACCACTCGCGGCTGGGATTTTTCGCCAATCTCAACAACTACAACGACCTATCCTCTGCCGACGCCCAAGGCTCGTGGCAAGAGAGTTCCTTCATGAGCGGCGTGACGCGCACATCCATTGCCGGGCTCAACCTCAACATCGAGGGCAAGAAAACCAAAGTGGAATACGACGGACAACTGCAGTTCCAACACAATAAGACAGAATCCGAATCCGTAACCTCATCCACCACCTTCGCACTCAGCGGCGATGCCTTCAATCGCAGCCGCAACACATCCACATCGAAGAACTTGCAGATTGATTTCAACAATGGGATACGCTGCATGAAACCCAAGTATATGTGGAGCGTGCAACCCAACTTCTCATACGCCCACCGCAACCGCGATGCCGACGTCTTCTCCGCCCTGTTCAACGGCGACCCCATGGACGCCTACCGCGGAGCCTCGCTCGATAGTATCTTCCTGTCGCCCACATCGCCCCGCCTGCAGCAGATGCTCGTCAACCGTCTGCGCAACACCACCACCAGCCGCAGCGACACGTGGATATCCAACCTTTCGGCATACACCTACTTCAACTCCCCCTGGACGGGCAATACCGTCAGCGCCTACGCCAATGTCCGGTACAACCATCGCTCCTCCACCTCCTTCGACATCTACGACCTGCGCTACAACGGCACTACACCCGACGACTACCGCCACCGCTACACGCTCCAACCCACCTGGGACTTCGATGCCAGCGCCGCGCTCTACTACTACGGCCAGACACCGGCGGAGTGGTTCAAATACCACTTCAGCTACAGCTACGACCGCAGCAGTTCCGAAAACGACCAGACGCTCTACCGCCTGGAACGTGCCGACAGCACAGCCTTGGAAGTTCTCCCCTCCATGGCCGGCTGGAAGGAGCAAGCCATCGACATGGACAACACCTTCCACAGCAAAGAGCGCAACAACACGCACAAAATCGTGCCCCTCCTCGTATTCTCATCAAAGGAAGACACATGGACGGCAGAGGTAGGCACGGAAATCCAATTTGCCGGCAGATACTACGCCGACACCCGTGCCGAGAACCGCAGCGTAAGCCGCCACTACACCTTCCTCGACCCTCGCGTCAGGCTGTCCTACAGTTACATACCCCGCAGCCAGAAGGGCAAGGCCGAGCCGCAGAAGGGCGACATCTCCCTGAATTACTCCCTCCAACACAGCACTCCCGAAGGCCAACACCTCTTGGACATACGCGACGTCACCGACCCACTACGCCACTACTACGGCAATCCCAACCTGCAGAGCAGTTACCAGCACCAACTGGGCTTCAACCTCTGGCAATACAGCGACAACGGTTACTACAACCTGAATCTGTCGTACAATCGACAGATGCGCAGCATCGCACAAGCCATGAGTTACAACGCCGCCACAGGTCTCTATATCTACCGGCCCGAAAACATCAACGGCAACTACACCGCCAACGCTTCCCTGCGCCTCGGCTTTACACCCAAGGAGAAGCCCTTCAGTTGCGACATAAATCCCTCGGCCAGCTATTACCACAGCGTGGACCTCATAAGCCCCGACGGCATACAGGACGCCCAGCGTTCCGTCGTAAACAACATCACAGCCTCCCTCAACGTGCGTCCGCAATACACAAAAGGAAAGATTACGACCTTCCTTCAGGGCAATCTCGACTACAACTACGCCACGTCAAAACGCCAGGGCTACCACACCCGTTCCACCTTCGACATTCACTACACCTTCTCCTTAACGGCAAAGGACTTCTGGAAAGGCATCACGGCCGGCACCGAACTCACGATGTACCATCGCCGCGGCTATGACGACCACTCAATGAACGACAACCACCTGCTCTGGAACGCCAACCTGTCCCGCAGTTTCGGCGAGAGCAAGGCATGGACGCTGAAACTCGTGGGCTACGACCTCCTGCATCAGTTCGCCAACGTACAGCGCACCCTCAACGCACAGGGCCTAACCGAAACATGGGTAAACTCCCTCCCTGCTTACGCCATGCTCCACGTTATATACAAGTTCAACAAGCGCAACAAGTCGCAAGCGCAATAAGCAAACTTTTACGAAAACGAAAACGAAGAACGAAAACGAAGAACGAAAACAATATAAACACGCCAGCGGCATACTCTCATGATAAGGGCATGCCGCTGGTAGTTTTTTATGAGGTTATTAGCTTAAAGTCAAGGCCTCGGAAAAAAGGAATAATAAGCACATAATAAACATGAGCCTATAAAATGCAAATAGCGTGTAACCCGTTGAGCTACACGCTATTTGATAGTGTTTCGTTATGTCTTTACTTATCGGCCTCATTTGACCTCCTCGAAAACGACTTATATTGACTATCAATGCGTTAGCATCGGGTGTTACTCACATGTCGCAAAAATTAAAATAAGCATTGATAATCAACATGTTACAAAACCAATGCAAAGGTAAGAATTTATACCCGAATAACCAAAAATAACCACATAAAAAAGCACTATTTTGCTACATTTTCTTGATACATATCATCGTTTGACAGCTTGAAGTGAAAAAAAAGAGAAGCCGGTTATAAATAGTCACTGAATTCTGAGTTATAAATGGCAATTAGCTGCAAGGAATTGGCAACTATATGGTAAAAAAGTCCTGACTTCATCAATGCGTCACCCAAATTAAGAATCGTTGTCCGATAGGTCAAAAAGTGGCTTTACTGCGAGGTGTTTCTCTGTCAAGAAGAGGGTTTTCGTGAAGAAAGTACCGTTCTCTGGTAGCCCTACCCTGATTGTCGTGATGGTCTTTGCTGCGTCAAGCACCTTATCGACACTCATCTCAATCTTGTTGATGGCAATAAGTCGT
>JAZRYH010000039.1:0-8477 GCA_045600685.1 Alloprevotella sp.
CGTATGGGCTTCCGTATGGCTTCCCTTCCCCATGAACATACCCGACGGCATCGAAGTCTATAAGGGTACGCAGGAGCGCACCGTCAAGGGTGAGCCCTACCTCGGTCTCACCAAGGTTGATCCCGACACGCACAGTTGCTACGCCGCAGGCGGCTATCTCCTGTACAGCACTACCGTACCTGCAGGTACGATTGACGTCCTCCCCGCCAACAGTGTTCCTACTGACGCTCGCGAGACGGATGACGCCGCCTTCGTAGGCAGCACCGAGAACCCCGGCGTAGCCGATGACGGCGATGAATGGACAGCCTTCTCCGCAAACTTCAACGGCGCCACGCCATACGTTCTTGCCAACAAGTCCAACGGCGTCGGCTTCTACAAGTACGTCGGTACCAAGATGCCGAAGGGCAAGGCCATCTGGCTGAAGCCTGCCGACAGCAGCGATGCAGAGTGCGTGAAGCTCGGCTTCGACGACATCATCTCCGCCATCGAGGCTCTCCACGGCAACACCACCAATGCCGAGATCTATGACCTCCAGGGTCGTCGCCTCGATAAGGTGCAGAAGGGACAAGTGAACGTGATTAACGGTCAGAAGATTATGTTTAAGTAATTTGAGAATTATCGATTCCTCGAATTATCGAAATAAAAAGATTATGAAAATGAAAAAGACATATTTCTCCCCCGTAGCACGTTACGTTGACCTCCACACGGAGAGTCTTATGCAATCTCTCAGCCAGGTAGGTGCAAACACTGATCCTTCTGATCCTACAGTTGACGATCCCAATGATGCTCTCACCCGCCGTGGTGGCATATGGGGCTGGACGAACGACGACTAAACACACCCCGCACTACATAGAAGAAGGCCGCGCAGAAATGCGCGGCTTTTTTTTCGCCCTATCTCCTGAGTTTCGGAAGAATTATTCACATTACTCACATTATTCACATTATTCACATTTTCTATTAACCTTCAACATTAAACGTTCAACATAACGGAAAAAGGGAGGAATGTTTGGCTATGTGGGGAGAATGTCTTAACTTTGCCGCATGAAACGCATATTAGTTCTCTTGTGCGCTCTCATGCCTGTAGTGGCGTGGAGCCAAATGTCCTTTACTTATTCCGTATCTCCCGCCAGCATGGCTACTCAGTCTGATGGCTCAAAACTCGTCACCTTTCCCGCCGGCACGGAGCTGCAAGGTGTCATCACCGGCGTGAAGGTGGCCGGTAAGGCCGTGCCCGCCGAGGCCGTCAAGCCCAATCCTTTGACGACGCTTCTGCGCGACAAGGAGATGGAGGTCTTCGTCTATGACGGCAAGGCCTATTCCTTCTCCTTCACCGCCCCCGAGGACGAGAGCAAGACGTTTAAGGTGATAATCTTCAGCGACCCGCATATCGAGCAGGGTGCCCACGACGGCACCACCGTCAGTGCCATGCAGGGCTATGTGAAGAATATGGTGGCCGCCCAGCCGGCGATAGTCTTCTGTCTGGGCGATATGGATCAGGACAGCGAGTTCTCCGGCTCTAACTTCCGCAACGCCATGAAGGGCTTCCTTGACGCCGGCATACCTTTCATCACGATGTGCGGCAACCACGACCTGGTGCCCGACTACTGGGAGGGCGGTGACCGCGGCGTGACGTGGGGCCTGGGCAACAACGGCGGCCATAATGCCAACGTGAAGGCGCTGAGCATGGTGACCGAATACTTGACGGAGGCACAGAAGCACGGCGTCAGCGTGGACGTCATCACGGACAAGGTGCTCCAGTCGTCCGCCCAGCAGTTCAATCCCTTCGTGGTGACCTTCCGCGGCGTGAAATTCTATTGCGGCCAGACCTTCTGGTTCCAGAAGCCTTACACCAAGCCTTCGCTCTTCCAACAGGCCGTATATTGGGCTCCTGACGACGTGATAAACAGTCTCTCCACCTACGTGAAAGAGCACGCCGGCGAACCTGCCGTATGGATGCAGCACTATCCCCTCGTGGCCGGCAGCGACTGCGACCGCTGGTGGCTGAGTGAGTGCAAGCCCGGGACGATTCCTCCCAGCAACGGCACGGCCTATCCTACGCCCCGCGCGATGAAGCTGAAATACGCGCAGCTGATGAACCTCACCCGCAACCCCGTGCACTTCAGCGGGCATACGCACAACTTCGGCGAATACACTTACGAAGGCATCACGGACTACACCGTGGCCGGTATGGGCCGCGTGCCCGGTGCAGCATACGTGGTGACGTGCAAAGAGGGCGTCGGGGTGATAAAGGTGGAGGAGAAGAGGTTTGAATAAAGAGGCGACCCTCTAAATCACCTCGCTCACAGAGCGAACTCTTCAAATTAGCAAATTAGCAAATTAGAGAATTAGCAAATTAGAGAATTAGCAAATGATGTTGTCAGTCCGCAGGGTATTTCAAAATTTGCTAATTTGCTAATTTGCTAATTTCCATCCCTCCCTCATTATTTATATAAACGTGCGTACGCACGCGTGAGTTTTTTTTGCGTCAAACGCGTCGAGTGCGTCATGGAATTCTTTTGGATATCATGGTTCTTGGTGCAATCCTCCCCTTAGGACTGCAGTCCTCGCCCTTAGGATTACAGTCCTCGCCCTTAGGATTGCAGTCCTCGCCCTTAGGATTGCAGTCCTTATAGGGGAAAACTGCAGTCCTTATAGGGAAAAACTGAGCGGGGTGGGGAGGAAAGTCGCGGGTCATGAGTGATACGGTGAGTAAAGGAGCCTGCCGTAGGTAGGCTATAGGGTAGCCAGCCATAAGGACGACTGAAGGGAGGACGCAATGGCTGGTTGCCAGGAGGGTATTGCGCCTGCCTTTAGGTAGGCGATGAAAAGAGACGGGTAGCGATGTAGGTGTGTAGCACGTGAAGCAGAAAATGACAATTCAGACGCATTTCAAGGTTTATGTCGTGCCCCTTTGGGAGTGATGATGCGGAATAATAAAAACTGTTATTGTTGTCCCGGGAAAGTTGAATGTCCCGCTCTTTGAGCGGCCTCTCCCCCTATCGGGGGGAGGTGGAGGGGGGCCGGACGACATAACTGGAAGGCGCTACCTTGGGCAGTTGCTACGTTATCTCGAAACAAGGTACTTCCAGGCACAACCATCACGCGAAATGTAGGATGCCCCAATTTGGTGAGGGCGAAAGAGGGGCGATAAGTACAGTGGAGAGAGCAATTTTATGCACGAAAAGGGGGAAAGTGAGTAAAAAAGAGGAAAAAGTTTTGGTCACTTCGGCGGAAAGATGTAATTTTGCAACGCTTTTGTGGGCCATGCGCCGCAAAGCATACATTATTTATTATTAATTATAAAACACATCAAAGCAATGATGAACCAGTACGAAACCGTCTTCATCCTTACTCCCGTTTTGTCTGAAGACCAGATGAAGGAGACGGTAAACAAGTTCAAGACTCTGCTCACCGACAAGGGTGCCGAGATCGTGAACGAAGAGAGCTGGGGCCTGAAGAAGATGGCTTATCCCATCGAGAAGAAGAGCACCGGCTTCTATCAGCTTTTCGAGTTCAAGGCTGAACCCGAAGTAATCGAACGCCTGGAAATCGGTTTCCGCCGCGACGAGCGCGTAATCCGCTTCCTTACTGTTAAACTCGACAAGTACGCTGTGGCTTATGCCGAAAAGCGTCGTCACAACCAGAAGAAGGAGGACTAAGACATGGCACAGAGTGAAATCCGTTATCTCAACGCTCCCGCGATTGACCTGAAGAAGAAGAAATACTGCCGTTTCAAGAAGAGCGGTATCAAGTATATCGACTACAAGGATCCCGAGTTCCTGAAGAAGTTCCTCAATGAGCAGGGTAAGATTCTGCCCCGTCGCATCACTGGCACCAGCCTGAAGTATCAGCGCCGCGTGGCCCAGGCCGTTAAGCGCGCCCGCCATCTGGCTCTGCTGCCCTTCGTAACTGATTTGATGAAATAATTAAGGAGGACTAAGATTATGGAACTTATACTGAAAGAAAACGTTATCGGTCTTGGTTTCAAGAATGAAATCGTGACTGTCAAGGACGGCTACGGCCGCAACTATCTTATTCCTTCCGGTAAGGCTGTCATCGCCTCTGAGGGTGCCCGTAAGCAGCTCGCCGAGATGCTGAAGCAGCAGGCCAAGAAGCTGGAGAAGATTCAGCAGGAGGCCCAGAGCCTGGCTCAGCGCATCGAGGCTGTGAAGGACATCGTCATCGCCGTCAAGGTCAGCGCCACCGGCACCGTCTATGGCGGTGTGAACGGTTCTCATCTGGCCGAAGAGCTCAAGCTCCGCGGCATCGAGGTGGACCGCAAGATTATCAGCGTGAAGGACGTCAAGACCGTAGGCAACTACGTGGCCACCATCGCTCTCCACAAGGACGTGACCGCCGAACTTCCCTTCGCCGTCGTGGCTGAAGGTGGCGAGGCTCCCGCCCAGGAAGAGGCTCCCGTCGAGGAGGCCGCTCCCGTGGTAGAAGAAGCTCCCGTAGAGGAGGCTCCTGTTGAGGAAGCTCCCGTTGAAGAAGCTCCCGCAGAAACCGCTGAATAAACCAACCGCAAAACCATTGCGACCATGAATAAACAAGCCGCCCCGACCAAATAGGCTGGGGCGGCTTGCGCATTTCAGAAGCCCCTATCCGTCAAAGTTGCCTGCGTCACTTTGACACCTTCCCCCCATAGAGGAAGGGAAATACCTCTAAAGGACTGAGGAGACCTTATTATTATATTATTATGTATCGTCACATCAAATTTCTGCTGCTTCTCGCAGCTTGTATGGTAAGTGCCGCCGCTTCGGCACAGGTAACAACTTCCGCGCTCAGCGGTCAGGTGGCCGACGCCGCCGGCCAGAGCGTCATCGGCGCCAACGTCGTGGCCGTACACACCCCCACCGGCACCCGCTATGCTACCAGCACTAACGAGCAAGGCACCTTCCGCATCAGTAATATGCGCACGGGTGGCCCTTACACGGTCACTGTCAGTTGCATCGGCTACAAACCCGTGGAGGCCGACCGTATCAGTCTGCAGGTGGGCGACCCCTACGTGATAAGCCTCACCATGGAGGAAAGCGCCCAGGCCCTCGGCGAGGCAGTGGCCTATGCCACCGGCCGCAACAGTAACATGCGCTTCGACCGTGCCGGTGCCATCACTTCCCTCAGCAGAGAACAAGTGGAGATGGTGCCCACAGCCACACGCACCCTCGACGACGTGCTCACCCTCACCCCGCAGGGTAGCAGTGCCTGCGGAGCCTTCGCCGTGGGTGGCGGCAACTTCCGCCAGAGCAGCGTGACGGTGGACGGTGCGCAGTTCAACAACACCTTTGGCCTCTCCCAGCGCTCCATCCTTCCCGGCGGCGGCTATCCCATAGCCCTCGATGCCGTGGAGCAGGTGAGCGTGAGCGTTACGCCCTTCGATGTGCGCCAGAGCGGCTTCAACGGTGCCGCCGTCAATGCCGTGACGCGCAGCGGCTCCAACGACTTCCACGCCACGGCCTACACCTACCTGACCAACAGCAACCTCACCGGCAACCGCGTGGGAAGCTATGAGCCCTTTGCCCTCGACAAGAGCCACTCCTACACCTACGGCGCCAGCGTCAGCGGCCCCATCGTGAAGAACAAACTCTTCTTCTTCGTCAACGGCGAATATATGGACGTCACCACGGCGGGTCCCGTGGCCCATGCCGGCGGTGGCGAGAACGGCGTGTACAGCAACACCAACCGCCGTCCCACCCTCGACCAGCTCCACAGCCTGAGCGCCTACCTCTCCAGCCATTACGGCATGAAGACAGGCCCCTGGGAGGACTTCAACCTGAAGACCCCCGCCTATCGCCTCATGGCCCGCCTGGACTGGAACATCAATCAGAACAACACCCTCAACGTGCGCTTCACCCGCAGCCAGATGAAGGAGAGCAGCGCCGCCTCCGCCAGCCGCAGCATAGGCAGCAACCAGAGCAACTACATCTACGGCGGCAGTAACACCTCCTACGGCTCCGGCAGCTACTACGGCATGTCCTCCCTCTCCTCGCGCTACTACAAGGACTATAATTTCACCAGCGTGGCCGGCGAACTCAACAGCCACATCGGCCAGCACCTCAGCAACACCCTGCGCGCCACCTATTCCTTCCAGGACCAGCCCCGCAGCAGCGAGTACGGCGACCAGCCCACCCTTGAAATCGTTATGGATAACGGCCAGGGCATCTTCCCCACATGGGCCTACACCGGTTGCGACCTCTTCACCGTGGGCAACCTTGTGCAGACCAAGAACGCCGTGGTGACCGACGAGCTCACCCTCAACCGCGGCCGCCACAACGCCATCTTCGGCCTGCAGTATGAATGGGACCGCGCCGCCAACGGCTACACGCAGGCCGCTGCCGGCTACTACGCCTTCGCCGCCACTCCCGAACAGGTGGCTGCCGGCGACTGGGCCAGCGTGTTCGGCGCCGCTCCCCGCGTCTTCGGCATCGGCTACGGCAACAACGAGGGCCACTCGCAATACACGGCCACGATGAACGTCCACAACTTCTCCGCCTACGTGCAGGACAACTGGGACATCTCCCGTCGCTTCAAGCTCAGCTACGGCCTGCGCGTGGAACTGCCCGTTTATCCCGACCTTAAGGATAACTACAACGAGGCCTATTACAACCTTGACTTCGGCGGCCAGCACTTCCGCACCGACCAGACCCCCGATGCCCGCTTGAGTTTCAGTCCCCGCGTGGGCTTCAACTGGGACGTGCTCGGCAACCGTCGCTTCGTGCTGCGTGGCGGCACCGGTATCTTCGTGGGCCGCATCCCTTATTCCTGGCTTGTGAGCAGCGTGCTCAACAGCGGTATGGGACAGACCACCACCGTCCTGCGCGCTGCCAAGGGCAACACCATGCCCCAGTATGCCGACGGTTCCTACTTCTCCGCCAACCGTGAAGAGATGCTCGCCGCCATCGGCGCCACCAGCAAGACGAGCATCCCCGCCAGCCCCACCATCCTCGCCTCCGACCTCAAGAACCCCGCCAGCTGGAAATCCTCCCTCGCCGCCGACTTCCGCCTGCCCGGCGACGTGGATTTCAGCGTAGAAGGTCTCTACAGCCGCGAGCTCAACCCCGTGGTGGTAAGCAACCGCGACATCTATTGGGACGGCACCTCCACCGTCACCCTCAATCCCTATGACACCCGTCGCTCCTATTCCTACTACGACCCCAACTACAGCTGCTACGTCCTTGAGAACGCCGGCCGTAAGGCCTACTACTGGAGCATCACCGCCTCGCTGCGCAAGAGTTGGGACTTCGGCCTCGCCCTCAGCGCCGCCTACACCCACTCCAAGGCCCGCGCCTATACCGAGGGCATTGGCGACCAGGTGACCGGCGCCTACAACAACTACCGCTTCAGCGTGAACGGCGTCAACGACAACGAGCTGGGCTACGCCACCTACGTGCAGCCCAACCGCGTGCTCCTCACCGCCAACTACACCATCAACGAAGGCCGCCGCACCAACAGTGTCATCTCCCTCATGTACGAGGGTGGCGAGGTAGGCTTCGTGGGCGGCTACCAGTTCACCCGCTACAGCTACATCTTTGCTGCCAACGTCAACAACGACGCCCTCGCTCCCGGCAACCTCATCCGCATCCCCGGCAGTCGTGCCGAGCTCGATGAGTGGGCCTTCGCCGACAACGGCACCTTCACCGACGAGGCCGGACAGAAACAGGACTACACCGCCGATATGCAGCGCGACGACTTCTGGCAGTTCATCAATCAGGACAGCTACCTCAAGAACCACAAGGGCGAATATGCCGAGCGCGGCGGTGCCAAGATGCCGTGGCACCATCAGGTGAACTTCAAGTTTGAGCAGAACATCTACTTCACGCAGAAGAACGGCCGCAAGCACACCCTCACCGTGGGCTGCGACGTCACCAACCTCGCCAACGTGTTCAGCCCGAAGTGGGGCGCCTACAAGGAGATTACCACCAACACTCTCCTCAACTACGCCGGCGGCAAGTACACCTACAACCTCGTGAACGGTGCCCGCCACCTCACCACCTCCCAGAACTACGTCAACACCGTCAGCGCCTATCAGTGTATGTTCAACGTGCGCTATACGTTCTAAGTGAATCTTGTCGGGCGCGCAAAGCTTGATGCTTTGCTGAACTGAAAGGTCGCAGGTGCGACAACCAATATTTGGGTCATCCTACATTTCGCGTGATGGTTGTGCCTGGAAGGCACTACAGCGAGCATAGCGAGCTGTCAGTAATGCTGGGTACAACGTGCCCGGTATGACGGATAGAGAGTCGGCTGCCTGGCAGTACCTTGTTTCGAGATAACGTAGCAACTGCCCAAGGTAGTGCCTTCCAGTAAACACAATGCCGGAAGCCGTTCGCGAAACGATTGATGGCGAACCGCGAAATGCCGTAGGCATGAGATAGGGTAGCCAGCCATAAGGATGCCCGCAGGGAGGACGCAATGGCTGGTCGTTGCCAAAAGGGGGAGGCCTGCCTTTAGGTAGGCGAGAGGATGTCCCTTACCTG
>JAZRYH010000040.1:0-37384 GCA_045600685.1 Alloprevotella sp.
GTACTGGAAGCCAGTGTACAAGGTGCTTGAAGGAGCCATTGAGAATGTTTGGATTGTGAACGCACGTCACATCAAGAATGTGCCAGGTCACAAGACGGACAAGATGGATAGCGAATGGATATGCAAGCTCCTGCTTGCCGGACTTCTCAAACCAAGTTACATTCCACCGAAGGAACAGCGCCAATTACGCGACCTGACTCGCTATCGCAACAAACTTATTCAGCATGTCGCCTCGGAAAAGAACCGCATCATGCGTATTCTTGAGGATTGCAACATCAAGCTCTCAAGTGTGGTCAGCAGTACCTCAGGCTCTACGGCAACAGCACTCATTGATATGCTCTGCGAGGGCAGGAAGCTGACTCTGGATGATGTTAAAAGCGTCTATCATGCAAAACTGGCAGCATCTCCAGAAGAATTGCTTGAGGCATGCACAGGATTCGTTGAGTTTCATCATGTATATATGCTCCAGATGATAAAGAGGGACATCGCCCAGACACGGCACATAATAGACTCATTGAGTGAGAGGATCAAGCAAGTCCTTTCCAAATATGAGAATGCTATTGAGCTGCTTAAAGAGATACCGGGCTTCAGTGACAAGGTTGTAGAAGACCTCGTTGCTGAAATAGGCTTTGATATGGGCCACTTTCCCTCAGAGAAGCATCTGGCATCATGGGCAGGCATCTGCCCCGGCAACAATGAGAGCGCTGGTAAAAAAAAAGCGGAAGAATCACTCACGGAAACAAGCAAGTGAAGGCTGTCATCACAGAGGCAGCATGGGCAGCGACCCGTACGAAGAATACCTTCTTCAGTGAGAGATACCACCGCATAGCAGCCCGCAGAGGCAAGAAACGCGCACTCATCGCAGTCGGACATTCGCAGATAGTAGCAACCTATCTTATATTGTGCACTGGTGCAAGATACCACGAACTCGGAGCCAACTACATGAAGGACAAGATTGAGGCTAAGCGCAAGACCTACCTGACAAGCGAGCTGAAGAAGCTTGGCTATGATGTCTCGCTGGAGAAGAAGACTGCTCCAATCACACAACAAATAGAACAACAGTAGAAATACTGCATACAAAGGCCGACTTTTACTGGAACTTCCTTCGTCCGATTATGAAATTGGTCTCAACAGCTAAGCGGCAAAGACTGTGACCTATGTGCACGTGTATGAAACTTTAAATCCTTGGCTGTTTACATAAAAATGCCGAACCATCCAATAGCCGCACTTGTAATCCTATGAGTGCTATTCTTTCTTTTGTCTTTTGGGCTCATAACTGAGTAAAAAAACAATAAAAAATAGGTCTCACGCAAGTGGGACGCTTATAAATTTACGTATGAAAGAAAAAATCAAGAATGATTATAATGAGCTCATAGCTCTCTACAATTGCTATATGGAACTTCACAATAGCGCTCTTCAACACGAAGTTTCAATATGTGGGAAAATGGCTTTATATGAAAGGATGAGAGTTATACTTGATTCAAACGAGGTGTTTCCTATAATAATGGCCGGGGCACCCAATGCTTTGGAAGATTATATTCACAATGTAAAAGAAGATACACCTGTTTTTATTGAAAAGATTAGACAGTGGCTTGAACAAAGTTAAAAACAAAACGAATAACATTATGAAACAGATTATGATTACTGGCCTGCTTGATTGGAAGAAATCGTGTGCAAGAGGGATAGTATTATGGATGGTATTTCAGGGATTATTTATGCTGTCTCATCAAGATTGTTTGGCTTATGATTTTCAGGTCAATGGAATATACTATAATATAATATCTGCGACACAAAATACAGTAGAAGTAACATATAATAGCAAACATACCTGGAATGGTAATGAGTATTATGCTTGTAATTATTCAGGATATATCAAAATTCCCTCTAGTGTGCAATATATGGGCATAACATATAAAGTAATTGGTATTGGGGAACATGCGTTTTCTACGGAGGCTGGCAATGAGTGGGCTGACCCTTATAAAAAGAGACTAACATCCATTACTATTTCAGAAGGGATTGAATATCTTAAGGAGTGTGCATTGTATCATTGTGATGGCTTGTCATATATTTACTTGCCTTCAACAATTAAGGAACTTGACAGCGGAGCGATATATGGGTCAGATTTGAAATGGATGT
The DNA here is from genome assembly GCA_045600685.1 of Alloprevotella sp. Taxonomy (GTDB): domain Bacteria; phylum Bacteroidota; class Bacteroidia; order Bacteroidales; family Bacteroidaceae; genus Alloprevotella. Next base: position 2,137 of record JAZRYH010000040.1, read on the forward strand.
TTTTTAAAGGCGGGGAACCTCCGCATATAGTTAGTTTGCCGAATGTGGAGATAATCGTTCCACAAAAGCAACTATATCTTACTGATTCGGAATGGTCAAAATATGAGAATCAACTCATAGAAATGGTTACATTTGATAGTAGTAATCTTGTATATGATGGAAAATCGCATGTTTTGCCCTGGACGAGTAATTTGAAGAATTTTGATGTTGAAATTTTAAACAACCAGACTTCTATTAATGCAGGGAATGATATCGCAAAGATTTCGTATTCATGTTCAGTAAGCGATGTGGTAGTAGCAGAAGGGACTTTTAACTATCGTTATGAAATAGCCAAAGCTCCGTTAAACGTCAACATTGGTAATGCCCAAAGAATATATGGAGAAGCTAATCCCGAGTTCACCTATACCATGTCGGGGTATGTGAACGGCGAAAACGAAGATGTCGTATTAATACAGCCGACTATGACTACAACAGCCAACGCAAAGAGCGATGTGGGAGAATATACCATAACGGGTGTAGGAGGCGAGGCGGATAATTATTCTTTTAATTTCATTGATGGAAAGCTAACCGTCTCAAAGGCTCCTTTATCGGCTGAAGTTCAACATACCACTCGCGAATATGGTAATGCCAATCCTTCTTTTTCGTTGAATTATCAAGGATTGAAGAATGATGAAACCGTACCGGCGTGGATTGATAAGCCTGTTTATTGCACAGTTGCCACTCAGGGAAGCGCTATAGGGGATTATAGCGTCACGGCAACTGCAACTCCGAAGAACTACGAACTTTTGGATATAGCTTCTGGCACTCTAACTATTACTCCCGCTACACTCAAGGTCACGGCTCAAAACAAGAGTAGATTGTATTATGAGAACAATCCGGAGCTGACGTGCTCTTTCTCAGGCTTTAAGAATGGGGAGAAAGAAACCGTTTTGAATAGTCTTCCTGTTGTATCAACAACTGCAAATCTGAATAGTGATGCAGGAAAGTACGAGATAACTGCGTCTGGTGCCTCGGCGCAGAATTACAAGATGACCTATCAGGCAGGGACGCTCACGGTCAATCCAAGAACATTGTCCGTTAAGGTTGGTAACTATGAGCGACCATATGGTGAGGATAATCCGGAGTTTGAGTTGTCTTACGATGGCTTTGTCGGGATAGATGGCACTGAAGATCTTACAAAAGTTCCATCAGCCTATACATCTGCCACAAAGTCATCTGGTGTAGGCTCTTACCCCATAAATATTTCTGGAGGTGAAGCAATGAACTACTCTTTTAAATACACCTCTGGGTACTTGGAAATTATTAAAGCCGATCAAGAGATTATCTGGAATCAAGATCTTTCAAACCTTGAAGTTGGTCAGCAAATAGAACTACTTGCTTATTCCACCTCGGAGCTTCCTATTACATATATAATGGATGACAATGGTGTTTGTGAAATGTATTCAATTGGCAATAAAAAATATCTTGATTGTATCGGAAAAGGTGAAATCCGTATAAGGGCTTCACAAGATGGTGACAAAAACCATAATCCTGCTGTCAGAGCATCAAAAACAGTTAAAGTCTTTGATACTATGGGTGTATTTGGCATAAATCAGTCTTCTCCAAAGGCCGCTTATTTAGATTTGTCAGGTAAACTAGTAGTTAATCCAAAAGAAAGACAGCCCATAATCAAGATAGAGGGTGGGAAATCGCGTAAAATTTTGATGAGGAATTTGCCTGTAATGTAAATGGGGCTTTCCTTGTGTGCAATCGTTTTAGCATTAAAGGCTACAACTCGTATGAATTGATTAAACCTTTTGGAAAGACTTCTTCCCTATAAATTGATATTAGCCCCCTAAGTTTTGCGAAAACTTAGGGGGCTAAGAAAAACTAAAAGTGGGCTAGGAAAATTAAAGGAGGGACAGAATCTTCTACTTGGGGAAGTACATAAAGAGTTTCTCAAGGCTCTTGGCATCGTGCCAACTCCACCAGCGGTCGCCCATGAGGGTTTTGAAGGCCGTCTTATACTCAGGAGCGATACATTTCTTGACTGCATTCTCGCGGGCGGGGACAATCTTGCCTCGGAGAACGAAGTAATATATGTCCTTGAGGGGATAGCCCTGCGCCATCTCTTCTTCAAGGGCGAGGATGCTCTCCTTGAAGAACAGACCGCCCATGGACATCATCGTGGCGATGTCGATGTTCTCCTGACCATAGACTTGCTTGTCAACGACGGTGACGCGCACGAGGTAGTTGTAGTCGCGCGTGGCAATGACCTGGCCGAAGATAGAGTCCACCTTGAGATAGGTGGTGGAATCTACTTCTACGCTGAGGATGTTCTTGACGAAGGCGCGGCGAATCTTGTCGTTGTCGTCAAGAAAGTAGAGAGCGCCGTCGTCGAGGGAGAAGTTGACGCGCGCCTTTGTATGTCGGCCGAAAGGCTGATTGACGCGGGCTTCTTTGAACTCGGGATAGATGACGGGGTATTTGCTACGACGAAGTTCCTGGAGTTGCTGGGCGGAGAGCGGTGTGCTCAAAAAATAAGCAAACAGCGAAAGAAGGAAAATTATACGCTTCATAGTTTTTGTTATTGTGGGAGTAAGAATTTTGTGGGAGGGGTGAGGCCTTTCCTATTTCTTATCCACGGCTTCCTGAATCTTCTTGCAGAAGTCAACCTCCATACCAGGGCCGAATCCGGCTTGGTCGAGGATGACGTTGCCCTCGCGGTCGAACATGAAGTAGCGGGGGATACCGCTCACGGCAGGTTCGATGCCTTCGAAGGACTTGAGGCGATAGTGGTCGCCGGGCATATCAACGAGCATAGCGTTCCACTTGTCGAGGGGGCTGCTCTCGTTGGTGATATAGACGAACTGCACGTCATTGGGGGAGAAATCGTCGTGGTGGGGCTTCATGGCCTTGATGCCGTTCTTGCAAGGACCGCACCAGGTGGCCCAAAGGTCCATATACACGACCTTGCCCTTGTATTTGGCGGCGATGGCCTTGATGAGTTCGGCAGCGGGAACGTCGGGCACTTCGCACACCTTACCGCCCTTACCTTCTGCCATACGCTTCTTGAGGTCGAGGGCTTCGGCGTGCTTACTTTGGAGAACGGGGCGATAGGCGGGAGCGATGGCGTTGACTTCGGCTTCGGTCACGTCCTCAAGGGCGTTGATGCGGGTGAGGAGAGCCTCGGCGGCATCGCGCTCGGCAAGGCGCTGAGCGGCCACTTCGGGATTGGTGGCACGCTGCTTGAGGTCGTCGGTGGTGAAGAGTTTGCGGTCGGGCACTTTCTGGCCGTCCATGGTGAGGGTGTTCACCTGCCGGCCGTCGGCGGTGAGGGTGTAGTAGGGCTCGCCTTCAGCAAGGCCTCCGTTGTCGAGACGGGTGAGGGCGTTGTAATCCACGGTAAGCGTAATGTCTTGACCGGGGATGCAAGGCACGGTATAGACGTCGTTGCGACTGTTGCGGAGATAGACGAGGCAGGCCGTGGGAACAGCCGTGGAGACAGTCGCGGTACCGCCCAGAGTGCCGTCGGTGGCGGGTTTCCAAGTGGGCTCAGAGAGCGACTGTTGGAAGGGCGACTCGTTGATGGAGAAGAAACCCGGTTGCAGAGCGTATCGGGAGGGGAGATTGTCGCCGATGACCTTCACGAAGATGTGGCTGCTCTTGGCTTCAGAAGGCGTGGCGTCGGCCGTCCAGGTGAAGGGCTTGGCATCGGTTGCCGTGAGGAGGGTAGGGTAGGTCTTGCCATCGAGGCGGATGCCGCTGATGCAGAACTGGTCAGCCTTGTCAAGGCCTTCGTCAAAAGAGAAGACCTTCGTGCCTTTGGGAAGGGTGGGGAAGACGAGTTCCACGGCAATGGTAGCCTTGCCGCCTTCTACGCGGGAGGCGCCATAATGTCCGAGGTATTGCTGGCCGCAGACGAAGGGCATGACCGTGGGCACGTCTTTCTCACGGCCAGGAGGCACCTGATAGGCCGTGCCGCTGATGACGGGAAGCACCTTGCCGTCAGCCACGAGGCGGGCTGTAGGAGCTATGCTCCACTCAAAGAGGGCGTGCACCGTCTTGAAGCGTACGGTAGTAGAGGTCTTGGTCAGAGTGATGCTCTCGGGCAAGAATGCGTTCTGAGCGGAAAAGGCAAAGGCCGGATTTTCAATGACTGTGGTCTTGGTTTTGGCCGTGGCGCTGGCTGCAATAATGAGCAAAAGGCCGAGGAGGTAGAGAAGCTTTTTCATTGTATTTTTCTTGGGGGGCTGTTTTGCTTTACGACCCTGCGGAGAAGCGCAGGGAACGGTGGCTGGGAAGGTCTCCCTTAGGGGGGGGCTTAGGGTATTTAATGCTCTCCCGCGACGGCTTCGGCACACCTCTCGCCGTCGATGGCGGCGCTGACGATACCTCCAGCATAACCGGCGCCTTCGCCACAGGGGTAGATGCCCTTGATGCGGATGTGGGAGAGGGTCGCGTTGTCGCGGAGGATGCGGACGGGTGCAGAGGTGCGCGTTTCGCTGGCAATCATAAGGGCGTCGTTGGTTAGGAAGCCGTGGCAACGCTTGCCGAAGGCGAGGGAACCCTCGCGCAGACGGCTGGTGATGAACTCCGGCATCCAGAAGTGGAGTGGCGAGGCGATGAGGCCCGCGCTATACGATGAGGCGGGAAGGTCGGCTGAGAGGCGGCGGTTGACGAAGTCCGCCATACGCTGGGCGGGAGCCACTTGCGTACGGCCGCCCTGCAGCCAGGTGAGGCGCTCAAGGTGTTCCTGCATTTCAAGCATACAGAGCGGATTGCCCTCTGTGATGACCTCGGGAGCAACGGCCGTGACATCTTCGGGGTGGAGTTCCACAACCATTCCCGAATTGCTCCAACGCCCACCGCGATGGGATGGGCTCATTCCGTTCACCACCACCTGCTCGGGGCCGGAGGCAGCCGGTACCACCACGCCGCCCGGGCACATACAGAAACTGTACACGCCGCGCCCCTGGCATTGCTGCACGAAGGCGTATTCGGCGGCCGGTAGCCATTCGCCGCGTCCTTCGCGCCGGTGGTACTGGAGCGAGTCGATGAGGGCGGAGGGATGCTCGAGGCGCACACCAACTGCAAGCCCCTTGGCTTCTATCTCCACGCCGGCTGCGTGCAGGAAACGATAGACGTCGCGGGCGGAATGGCCTGTGGCGAGGATGACGGGGCCTTGCCATTCGCGGTCGGCTGTCCTCACGCCTACGCACGCGTTATTATTAATAAGGAGTCCCGTGACCTTTGTCTGAAAGTGCACCTCGCCGCCGGAGCGGACGATGCGCTCCCGCATGGCGCGGATGATATGCGGCAGGCGGTCGGTGCCGATATGGGGATGGGCGTCGGCGAGGATGTCGGGCGTGGCGCCGTGCTGGACGAACACCTGCAGAATCTTCTCTACCGACCCGCGCTTCTTGCTGCGCGTGTAGAGTTTGCCGTCGCTATACGCACCCGCCCCGCCTTCGCCGAAGGAGTAATTGCTCTCGGGGTCCACGAGATGCTCGCGGGAGATGCGGGCGAGGTCCTTCTTGCGGCTGTCCACGTCCTTACCGCGCTCCAGGACGACGGGCTTGAGACCCAGTTCGATGAGGCGTAGGGCGGCAAAGAGACCGCCGGGGCCGGCACCCACGACGACGACCTGCGGGCGGTCGCTCACGTCAGGATAGACGATGGGCGGGAAGTCCAGTTCGGGAGCCTTCTCGCCGATATAGGCGTCAAGGCCGAGGTTCACGAATATGGTGCGCTGGCGGGCATCGATGGAGCGGCGGCGGATGCGGAGGGCCGTGATGTCGGCTGGCCGCACGCCAAGGCTGCGGGCCACTTCCTCGCGCAGGAGTGGCTCCTGGGCGGCCACCTGTGGGGGAACGCGGAGTTGGATAGTCTTTATCATAGGACGCTATGCGTTGCAAAAATACAAATTTATGTGCATACTCGCAAGAAGAGGGCCGATTTTTAGGGGAAATGTTGGTTGTTTGAGTATTTTATCGTACTTTTGCAATGGTTTTTAGTATTTTCTGCGCCAATATTTCCTCTACGTCAATCAACTCTTAAATAATATGAAACGTTTATTTTCTTTCCTGTTTATCTTCTTCTTCTTCTTTGCCTTTTCTTGTCTCTTCGCCCAGGAAGTCATTGACAACCTTCTCGCCAAGGGCGGCGTCTATACTTTTGGTAGCCGTCGCGGCACGGGCTATGTCATGGCCGAGACCTCCTCCCATTCCGTGAAGGGCGTCAGCAAGAAGGCCGGCGACACCTCGCAGCAATGGGCCGTCATTCCCAGCGGTGGCGGTTATGTGGTGCGCAACGTCAATACCGGCCGCTACATCCAAAAGGTGGACGGCACTAACAAGACCTACACCACGGGCCTCTCGAAGGCCGTGCTGTATGTCAAGGCTTCGCCAAAGTCCACAAGCAGCAAGCCCCGCATTATGATAAGCACGGCGAGCGACTTCGGCGGCTACAGTTGTCTGCACGACGATGCCTCGCACAATGTCGTAAACTGGAGTGCCAACACCAGTAGCGACACCAACCCTTGCTCCGACTGGGAGGTATCTGCCGTGGAGGGCATAGATATGGATGCCCTGCGCCAGAAGTTCGACGAGATGAGCGGCATCTGCGCTCCTGCCGACGGCCTCTATGTGAGAATCTGCAACAATGTCACCGGCATGTTCATTTCCGAGCGCGGCGATGACAACAGCCTCACCCTGGCTTACGATGACGAGGATGATATGGCCCAGTATTGGAAACTTACCGATGCCGGAGGCGGCAAGTATCATCTTCAGAACATGAAGACTATGCGCTATGCTTCCGTCAACGGCTCGATGGGGTATGTCAACACCACCAATACCAGTAAGCCCGATGTGCAGATAAGTGCCGTTAAGACGGAATGGGACACCTATTATACTATCTATGCAGGTGGTATCTATTACTATAACTCCGGCGGCAATAACATCATCGGCGGTCGTGCCACCGACACCCGTAGCCAGTGGACTTTCATCAAAAGTAAACTCACGGCCGAGGAAATCGCTTCCAAGCAAGGCGACTATCCCATCTATGTGGACCTCCACGACAACCAGACGAAGTACAGCACCGCCTTCCTCAAGTTCTTCACCGACGGCTCCTGCAGCACGCTCCTCGACGAATACCGGCAGATGAGCGATGCCGACCTTACCGCCGCCATCGTCGCCGCCGGATTGCCCGAATATCTCCAGAACATCGCCCTCAAGGTGAAGAACGACGCCTGGCTGCCGTATGAGAAACAGTTCCGCGTGGCCGACTACGGCGTGTATTCCAAGTACGACGCCTGGCACGTCTGTGGCCAGCCCAATATGATAGGCACGGCCTATAACTTCGGTCGCCTGTCCAACCCCACGGGCATTACGGCCCACGCCGGTGACGTGATGGTGGTGTTCTGCGACAGGGCAGCCCCCAGCGGCACCACGCTCCAACTAGAAGCCGTGCAGGGCACGAGTACCACCGGCGCCACGACCACGCTGAAGAAGGGCATGAACGTCTTCACCTTCAACCAAGACGTCATCTGTTACATCTTCTATCAGGTGAACTCCACCACCCGCGACCTCGCCGACTTCCCCCGCGTGAACATCCACATTGAGGGCGCCCAACTCAACGGCTACTTCGACCTCACCCGCGGCCACACCAACGACGACTGGCAGTATATGGTGCAGAATATGCTCAAGGAAAACGCCGTGGTGAACCTTAAGAGTCCCCACCTCGTCTTCGCCTTCGATGCTGCTGCCGTGAAGAAGGCCTGTCCCAAGAATATGGTGGGCTTGCTCGGCATTTGGGAAGACATCATCTGCCTCGACCGCGAACTCCTCGGCGTCACCAACGAATACATCCCCAACGTAGAGGAGCGCTTCAACAATATCTACAACTGCGTCAGCGGCGACGACAACTATACCGGCTACATGCATGCCGCCCACTACGGTGGTTTCTTCAACGATACCACCCTCCCCACCATCATGAGCTACGAACAGATGTCGAAGGAAGGCATCTGGGGACCCGCCCACGAAATCGGCCACCTGCATCAGGCCCTCTTCAACGTGGTGGCCTCTACCGAAGCCTCCAACAATATGTTCGCCAACGCCTACGTCTATAAGCAGGGCCGCACCACCCAGCGTGCGGCAGCCCCCAAGACGGTCTTCGACGCCTTTGCCAAGGGAACGTCGTGGTACAGCCAGGACATCTGGACGATGACGAAACTCTACTATCAGCTCTACACCCATTACGTCATCCTCGGCAACCATCCCACCTTCTTCCAGGAACTCTTTGCCAAACTCCGTGCCGACGGCCTCGACCGCAATGGCAAGACGCCTTCCGTAGTGACGGGCTCTGGCGACATCCTCAAGTTTGCCCGCTACTGTTGCGAGGTGGCGCAGGAGGACCTCTCCGAACTCTTCGCCGCCTACGGCTTCTTCCATCCCTGCACCGACCTCTACATCCGCGACTACGGCGACTTCACCGTCAACACCACGCAGGCTGAAATCGATGAGGCTGTAGCCTTTATGCACACCTTCCCCCGCAAGATGGGCAACATCCTCTTCCAGGACGACCGCATCAAGCCCGTCCTCGCCACCTACGAAGGCCATAAGGAAGGCGAGACGAAGTCCCGCCGCAGCGACGACCAGGTAGGCGCAGGCGTGAGTGCCGGCGACTACGGGCAATATACCGACTATATCAGTGCCGACACGCGCGACACCTACGAGGCCTCCGTCAACGGCTACTACTACAACTCCACCTCCGGCGGCAAGATAACCATCCGCGGCACGGGAGCCCAGGGCCTCGTGGGCATCAAGGTGTATGACGAGGACGGCCAGCTCGTCTATCTCGCCAATACCTCCACCTTCACGCTCCCCAGCAACCTCCGCAAACTGAACTACACCGTCTATGCCGCTATGGGCGACGGCACCGACCGCCTCCTCGGCTGGAACGAGCCCCTCCCCGACGGGATAGGGGAGACCCCCAACCCCCTTAAAGGGGGCTTCCAGAATGGGACAGCTTACGATTTGCAGGGCCGCACCCTCGGCACTTCCCCCTTTAAGGGGGAGCGAGGGGGTCTCCATGGCCTCTACATCGTCGGCGGCCGTAAAGTCATCCGTTAGAAGTCGATAATTCCAAAAGACAACTTTTACAACTTACTCAACTTTCTATTGTTCTCATCCAGCGAAGGCCGGTTGTGGCCTGAGCGAGAATAAGTTGTGTAAGTTGTAAAAGTTGTCTTTTATTTTCCGCTTCCCGGTACCCGTAAAGTCCGATTTTGTAAACGCTTGTTTGCATTCGGGGCATAAAAATTGTAAAAATGTTGCAAAAAGTAACATTTTTCATCAAATTTCTTGCAGTTTATCATAAAAGTCCGTACTTTTGCATCAGTTTTTCATGGTATTAGATTTAAGGTTAATGAAAGGTTGGCTGTCGTGAGACAGTCAATTTTTTTTGTGCCCTACTTTTTGCATTATTTTCTCCCTTTGTTTTTCATGGTGAGTAAATGCGGGCTTCGCATTTTTTCCTTTTCACTGAAAATGAAGTAAAAGCAGATGTAATTTTTGTATGGATTTTGGACCGTTTTCGAGGATCGTGACAATCTAAACCTGCTTTCGGTTCGAAAACGCCCGTTTTCAAAAAAACGAAAACAGTCCCGTTTTTTTTCAAGGTTTAATCCATTTTCTCCGATACCCTATTTTACGCAAAACTAAAAGGGCTATCGGAAAAATTAAAAGGGACATTGGAAAAAATGAAAGGGCGATTGTTCAAATTAAAAGGGAGATAATTTCAACTAAAAGGGTGATAATTTCAATTAAAAGGGCTTTAGGGGCGACCCCCTCCCCCCTCCCCCGAGTGGGGGAGTGCTGCAAATTGGGACAAAATTGCGATTGGAAATACGGATATAAGGGGGTGTAGAGAGGGTTTTAGGGGGATAGTTTTATTGGTGTAAAGATTAAGTGCAAGAGAATCAAGCAAATAGCAACTTTTCCCAGAATCGCACGGAAGTAAACGCAAAAATTTTTTTTGAAAATACGGCCAAATTTTGAGGGGAAAAGGTGAAAATATCTTGACAAAAACGAACGCCCTTTTTTCAAAGAAATAGAGTAGGGGATAAAAGTTATGTGCTGATTGATCTTTTAGGATTTTTTATGATTCCCAACAACCAGCCCTGAACGTAATACTGCGATATTTGCATTTGTGAGTTTGCAATATTGGGCGTTGGAGTGCTTTTTTTTACTTTTTTTAGGCATTAGGGGTGTTATGTGTCGCAGAATACTTGTAAATTTGCAGAAAATTCTGTTTTAGTAACAGAATGTAGCGAAAAGAGACCAATAGCGTGGCAAAATGTCGTGCGATGGCCTTCGCGGAAAATAAAGTGCCAAAGCGTGCATGCGCGTAGAGCGCGGGCGCAGGTGTTTATATTAAAGGAGCGTCGGCATTGACAGGCGCTGCATGGAGAATGAAACTTATAAAAAATACATAATAACCCAGCCTATGGTAAAGACTTATACTCTCTCCTCCCTTCTTTTGCTCGGTATGTTTTCTCTCGCCCTCGGAATGACGGCGGGCGACCACATCGTGGGTACCGACGTGACGAAGAAGAACGTGCTGATGGAGGACTTCACGGGAATCCACTGCACGTACTGCCCTGACGGCCACAAGATAGCCGCCCGTATGCATCGCAACCACCCCGAACAGGTGTATGTGCTGGCCATCCACACAGGAAACTACGCCAGTCCCGGGCGTGACGAACCTGATTTCCGCACGGCCGAAGGCCTGGAGGTGAACAACGGCTTCGGCATTACGGGCTATCCCGCCGGCATCGTGAACAGGACGCTCTACAGCGAGTCGAAGAGCGGCATCGTGATCAACCGCAGCCTCTGGCCCCTCGCTGCCAAGGAGCAGATTGTGCAGGACGCCGACGTGAACCTGGCCGCCACGGCACAGTATGATGGCAATACGAAGAAACTCACCATACACGTGGAGGGCTACTACACGAAGGTGGAGAAGGCCTGGACGCCCCGCCTGACGGTGGTGCTGGCGCAGGACCACATCCAGGGCCCCCAGACGGGCGGTCAGCTGGGTGAGGACTACATCCACAACCACGTGGTGCGCGCCTACTTGAACGGTGCCTGGGGTGAAGAGCTCGCCGCTCCCGTGCAGGGACAGTACTTTGAGAAGGATTTCGTGTATGACGTGCCGGAATATACCACCTCGAGCGTCACGAGCATAAAGACACCCATGCGCCCCGAAGACCTGCGCGTCGTGGCTTATGTGACCAACGGTAAGGAGGATGTGCAGCAGGTGACGGGTTGTGTGCCCTCCTGCGTGAACTATGCCGAGGTGCTGCGCGGCACATTGGGCGACCCCCGCATACCGATGGGCAGCACGTATGGCTACAACTTCATTGAGGTGAACTTCGACAACCACAGTAGCGTGCCTGCCACCTCTGCCACGTTCCTCTACGAGGCCAAGGGCAAGAAGGTGGAACTGGAATGGAAGGGCGAGCTGGCTGCCGGCGAGTGTGCCGACATCCGGATTCCCTGGACGCTGGACACTACGGCCGACGACGAGGATTTCACGCTGACCTTGAAGAAAATCAACGGCACGGCCGTGAGCCCCGTCAGCGATGCCTACGTGGACTACATCGAGGGTAACCTCTGCATGCCCAAGGTGGTGCCTACGAAACTGCACCTCTACATCAAGACCAACAAGGAAGCCGAAGACAATCGCTTCCTGCTGTGCGACGCCGACGGTAAGGTGGTGCGCGAGTTCGGGCCGTTCAAGTCCGGTGAGGTCAATGAGTATGAAGAGGACCTCACCCTGGAGGACGGCAAGACCTATTGCCTGGAAGTGACCGACGAATGGGGCAACGGTATCAGCGGCCCCGCCGGTCAGTTTAAGTTGAGCAACATGAGCGGTGGCCTGGAGGTGCAGGTGCCTTCTATAAGCTACTTCGGCGCGCGCGCCTTCCTCATCGCCAGCGAAGCCGCCGGCGTGGAGGGCGTAGTGGTGCCCGCCACAGATGCTGCGAAGTACTACCGCCTGGACGGCCGCCAAATGAACACCCAGCCCGAGGGCCTCAGCATCGTGAAGACCCCCGCCGGCGTGAAAAAACAAGTAAGGCGATAAATCCAGAATCTCTAGAAAATCTAGAAAATCTAGAAAATATAGAATCTCTAAACTCAAAACCTCAAAATAAAATGAAGAAACTTTTACTCTTCTCCGCACTTTTCTGTGCAGCAATGAGCAGTTCCGCCCAGTGGCCCACCAGCCTTGATGAGGAACCCGTGCTCGTCACGCCCTACACCATGGAAGACTATGGCGACTGCGTGCTTACCAACAAGAACGGCGTGACCTACATCGTGCAGGTCAAACCCGACAATACCACAGAAGCCGGCCGCATCGGCATCCATTATGTCATCGGTATCTGCGATAAGGACGGCAAGATGAAGACCTCCGTGGAAAAAGGCAACGAGACAGGCCTCGGCACACACCCCGGCCGCAGCTGGACCGTGGTGAACACCATTGCCAGCCTCGACCGCGACGGTAATCTCATAGTGGGCGTGCAGGACTGCCGCAACAATGCCAACCCCGACAGCCGGGATGCCGGCTACACCCTTTACAAGGTGGACGAGGAAGGCAAAATCCTCTTTGAGAGCGACTTCTTCGACGGTGAAATCTTCCCCGAGGCCTACGGCTTCCGCATAGCTCAGACCACCGACGGCGGCTATATGTGCTGCTGCTGCGTACACCCCTACGACGGCGTGTCCGACTACATCAACGTGGAGAAGTTCGATGCCAACGGCAAGAGCAGCTGGCAGAAACAACTCAAGAGCGATGTTTACGTCTATTCCTGGCCCTGGATGGTAGAGACCGACGGCAACGACGCCATCATTGTTTACGCCTACGGCAGCAACATGGACCTCTACGGCATGCGTATCAGCGGCGACGACGGCACGCAGAAGTGGAACACGCGCTTCTACCGCGGCGGCTTCGACACCACCCCCATCTGGACCCATCTGCGCGTGGCTCCCTCTCCTGACGGCGGCTTCTTCTGCAGCTGGCGCGACGACCGCGGCAGTAAGGGCTGGCTTAACCAATACATCCAGTATGTGAAGGGCGACGGCACCATCGGCTATCCCAACAAGATGAACGCCGTGCAGGTGGCTTATGTCAACACCGAGGAAGAAAACGGCCTCACCACCGCTCAGGGCGAGATGGCGCACAACGACAAGGACCACTGCAACTACATGGCCTACCGCGTGTTTAGCCAGGGCAATCAGACCTGGAACGGCATCGGCGTGCAGAAGATTAGCGACGACGGCGAACTCCTGTGGGACGAAGCCGGCGTTGACGTGGAGGAATTCCGCAACAACCTGGCCGTGGGCAGTATCACCGTGCAGAACGCCCCCGACGGCGGCTGCATCGTCTTCTATCAGACGGGTGCCTATGACAATGCCTACGGCGGCAAGAACAGCTACGCTGCCAAGTTCACGCCCGATGGCACCAAGGAATGGACGAGGAAGATCGACCACCACTTCACCTACAAAGTGTCGCAGTACAGTTCTCCCCTCATCGACAACGAATACTACGTCGTTTCGTGGGAAGACCGTCGCGAGCGCGAGGGCACGATGAGCGGCGGCTACGACCGCTACGCCATCCGCTTCAATGCCGACGGCACCTTCGGCAAGGCTGCCGAGGGCATCACGACGACCGAGAACCTCCGCTACGAAGGCGCCCAGTACTACGACGTGGCCGGTAAGCAGCACGCCGCTCCCGCCAAGGGCCTGAACATCGTGAAGACTCCCTTCGGCGTAAAGAAGCAAATAAAGCGATAACCTCTAGAATCTCTAGAATCTCTAGAATCTCTAGAAAATCTAGGCCCCCAAGCAATCATAAATCCCATAATCCCCAATAACAATGAAAAAACAACTTATTCTTTCCGCTCTCTTCTGCGTAGCCCTGAGCATGAACGCCCAGTGGCCCACCAATCTGGAGGGCGAGCCCGTGCAGATGACCCCTAATCTGCAGGACTACGGTGATGAGACCATCACCAACTGCAACGGCACCACCTTCAATGTGCAGTTCGTGCCCAAGCGTTTCACCTCAGGTGTTGACGACATGGAGTACGTCCTCAGCATTCTCGACAAGGACGGCCATAGCATCACCTCCCTTGAGACCGGCATGGGCCTCGGCCTGTATCAGAACCGCAGTTGGACGGCCTACAACAACAACCTGTATTGCGACCGTGAGGGCAACCTCCTCGTAGGTGCCAACGACTGCCGCAACAATCCCGATCCCCAATCTTCAGCCGTGGGCAACACGCTTTACAAAATCACCGAGAAGGGAGAAATCCTCTGGCAGTGCGACCTCGCCGACAAGAGTGTGTATCCCTTGACGACATCCTTCGGCATCGTGCAGGACGCCGCCGGTGACTACATCTGCTGCTACACCGCTCCCGACGTGAATGCCACGAGTAACTACACCTACATCGAGATTGAGAAGATCTCCAAGGACGGCAAGTCCCTCTGGCGCAACAAGCTCCACGACCCCGACTTCAACTACATCTACAACTATCCCTACCTCGTGGAGGGTCCTGAGGGCGATGTCGTTATGGTATATGCCTACGGCAGCAACCAGGATCTCTACGCCTCCCGTATCAGTACTACGGACGGTAGTCAGGTGTGGAAGACCCGTTTCTATCGCGGCGGTTTCTCCACCAGCGGCTCCGCCATCTGGAACTATGTGCGCGTATGCTCCGACGGCAAGGGCGGTGTGTTCACCCTCTGGATGGACGACCGCGCCAACGACGGCTACTGGCAGTCCTATGTGAACTACGTCGATGCCGAAGGCAATATAGCCTACCCCAACAAGATGAACGGCGTGAAGGTGGCCTACAACGACGAGGATCATGCCGGCTACTCCCACGCCTACATGGAACTCTGCCACAGCGAGAAGGAGCAGTGCGTCTATGTAGCCCTGCGCTGCTATGATTCCGGCACCTCCAAGACCAACGGCGTCATCGTCCAGAAGATTAGCGACGACGGCGAAATCGTGTGGCCTTCCGAGGGCATCTTCGTAGAAACTCCCACCGAAGGTCTGGCCGTGGCCAATCCTCAGCCTCAGGTAGCCCCCGACGGCGGTGTGGTGGTGTTCTACCAGACCGGTGACGCCCTGTCGCAGTATGGCGGCAAGAACAACCGCGCTGCTAAGTACGGCCCCGACGGCACTCTGGATTGGAGCATAAAGACCGACCACTATTTCACCTATAAGTCCTCTCTGTGCTCCTCCGGCCTTATCAATGACAGCTACTGGGTAATCAGTTGGGAAGACCAGCGCAATCTGAAGATGTCCACCGCCGGCTGTTATCCCCGCTATGCCGCCCGCATCAACGCTGACGGCACATTTGGCAACACCGAGGGCATCCAGGACGCAAGCCTGGTAACCTACGAAGGTGCCCAGTACTACGACGTCACCGGCAAGCAACTCCTCGCTCCCGCCAAGGGCCTGAACATCGTGAAGACCCCCGCCGGCGTAAAGAAGCAGGTGATGCGGTAATCTGGAAAATCTAGCATCTCTAGAATCTCTAGAAAATCTAGAATCCCTCGCTCATATCACAAACCCAATCCTTTTTTAATTCACTTTATTAACTAAAAACCGTACAGACATGAAGAAATTATTCTGTCTCTTCGCGCTTATGATTGCCACGGTATCCATGGCATTCGCGCAGGTTGCTGCGTATTCGCTGACAAAGTCCAGCGGAACGTATAAGCAACTGTTCCCATTTACCAAGAAATTGGATCTCTCTGCGGTGAAGTACGTCCCTGCCGACGGTGAGACAAAGGCCCAGAACGAGGCCGTTGCCTTCGCCTACGGTGCCGATGGTGTGGTGCAGGGCACCTCGCTGATGGACATTAAGGGCATCCCCCTCGGATTCGACTTCGAGTTCGGCGGCATCACGGCCAAGTACTTCGCTATCAACGCTACAGGTCTCGTTTACCTGAGCGACACCGAGACGTTCAAGGTATGGCCTGCCCAGCCCTACAACGCTCTTACCGCTAGTTCCAATTACTCATCGGTTCCCGTTGTGGGTCTGTCTGGCAACCAGAGCAAAGTGCGCATCACCGACCAGAGCGTCATCGTATATAATACGTCGGGCGCCATGGGTCAGGGTGTGTTCGCTGCCCAGTTCCAGAATGTAGAACTTGCCACCAACTACAACGGCACGACCACCGTCAAGGCCAATCTGCAGGTTAAACTGTATGAAGAAACAGGTCGCGTGGAAGTAATCCTTGGCAGTTGGACCATGGAAGGCACTGGCACCATCCCCGGTGTCCGCATCGGCCTTGCTGGCTTCAACGGCGATCTTCTCAACCTGAAGGGCACTCTTGACGAGCCCCAGACTTCTACCACCGCTGCTGTCATCTCCAGCATCAATCCTACTACCATCGTCTCCGGCACCACCTATGCCTTCGACGTTCCCGCTCCCTGTGTGACTCCTTCCGTTCAGGCTACTGAACTGACCGCTGATGTTACCTCCGTTTCTGCCGAAGGTACCTTCACTCCCGCTGCAGAAGGTGTGGACAAGTATCTCACCGTCCTCCTCAAGGGCGACGCTACTTTCACCCCCGCCGATGGCGAGACCTATGAGAAGGGTGTCCTCTCCGAAGGCGTGACCATCCTCGACTTCGGTACGACGGCTTCCTATCGCACCCAGAGCTATGGCGACCTCACCCCCTCCACCGACTACATCGTTCGCGTGTATGCCGTAAACAATATGTGTAAGGGCGGTCCGCTGTACAACCTCAACGCTCCTGCTGAGGTGAAGTTCACCACTTGCCTCGATATGCCCGCAAGCCTCGTCCTCACTCCCGCATCGCCCACGTCTGTAAAGATTAATGTGGCTGCCGATCCCAAGGGTGACCAGGTTCTCGTGGCTGTTAACCAGAACCCCGCTCTCAACTTCTCCACCAACTTCCCTGAAAGCTATGGTGCTTTCGGCACTCCCACTGGCACTTACAAGGTGGGTGACGAAATCGAAGGCGGTGGCCGCGTCGTTTACGTAGGTCCTGCCAAGGACGGTATCGTTGCCGACGGCTTCACAACCAACCAGCCTGTCTATGTCAATGCCTGGAGCACTGACGGCGAAGGCAACTATGGCACCATCATGCAGGAAGGCCGTACCTCCACCGAGCTGCAGCTTCCCTATGCTGCCGACTATCATAACATGGGCACTTACATGGAGCCCGCTGGCTATGTAGTAGAAGACGAGTACATCTCCAACGTAGCTGTTGACACCGGTGCTGACGGCCATCTGGCAGCCAATGGTTTCAGCTGGAAGTCCTCCGGCGCAGCTAGCTCTGGTGATATAGTTGAAGGTACTATTACTCTTCCCGCCTTCCAGATTCCCGCTGCTGGCGCTCGTATGACCTTCGACTATCAGATTTACATCTGGGGCCGCATGGGCAACAGCGTTGTAAACTGGGAAGACCAGATTCTTGAAGTTGAGGTTGCCGAAGCCGGTACCGACAACTACAAGAGCATCTTTAAGCTGGGTGACGGCAATGATCCTGAGACCATCGACACCGAGTTCCACACTTACTCCGTCACTCCCGAGGCTTTCAAGCCCTATGCTGGCAAGAAGGTTAGCCTCCGCTTCAAGTGGTCTCGCTACAACGATGCCTATAGCTTCATCCACAACATCTTCATCGAAGAAGTTCCTGAAATCGACTACGCCAGCGAAGTTACCGTTGCTGCCGTTAACGGCGGTGATGTCACCATCGACTGGACCGACCGCTACGCCGACGCTGCCAAGTGGGAAGTACGCTACCAGAGGGTAGGCACCATCTCTTGGAGTGAGCCCGTAGTCACCACCGAGAAGCCTTGCACCATTAAGGATCTTGCTCTCAGCAGCGAGTACACCATCCAGGTGCGCGTCGTTGCCGGTGATAAGGTTAGTCCCTGGGCTGAAACCAGCGTGAAGACCGCTCTCGGCTCTCCCTATAGCATCACCTTCGAGGCTCTTCCCTTCGAGGACGGTTGGGAAGCCAAGCAGTTTGCTGTTGACGGCGACGTTATCACCCTCACCGACGACGCCGTTACCAACTGGCGCTACAACACCAACTATGGTCTGATGTATAGCGGCAACTACGACCGCGCTCTCGTTACCCCCAACATCACGCTGGGTGAAACCGTGAAGCCTTACACCATCACCATCACTCCCGGACGTCCCGTCACTTCTGCTCTCAAGAATACCAGCTACATCGCTGTGTCCAAGGATAACGGCGAAACCTGGAAGCTTGCCGACGCAGTTGAATACGACGGTATGACCTCTACCATTCAGATGAACCTCAGCGGCAATGTCAAGATTGCTGTCTGCATCGCCAAGAACAACACCACTTATTATATTAAGGGCTTCGGCATCGAGGCTACCTATGAACCCGAACTCGCCGGCAAGTCCGTTGATAACTACAGCGAGAAGGCTGCCACCATCCAGCCCCGCACATGGTACGTCCTCACTCAGACCCGCAACGGTGAGACTCCCGCTTACGACAGCGCTCTCGGCGAGAAGATCATGCGTGCCCCTGTAGGCTTCAACATTCCTAAGGGCTCCAACGCTGAGGAATACACTCAGTATCTCATCCGTCTGCTCCCCACCGAGTATGAAGGCGTTTACCACATGCAGTGGGGTAACGGCCACTTCTGGGGCACTGCCCTGAACTCCGTTGACAACGTCGAGGCCGCAGGTATGTACAAGGTTTACAACATCAACGGCGAAGACACCCACTTCGGTATCAATGTCACTGCCGACGGCACCACCCTCGGCCAGCCTCTCGACAACGACGGCGCAGGCAAGCAGGTAGCCTTCTGGGGCAACGGTGAAGTCACCAGCCTCAACGGCAACAACGACTGGAAGTTCTATCCCGTAGAACTCGGCATCTATGATGCAGAACAGCTCGTTCGCAACGCTGAAATGGCCGAACTCGTTGCCCAGCTCGAGAAGACCATGGATAAGAACGACCGCGCTCAGGTAGGCGACAACCTCATCACCGAGGCCACTCAGCTCTCCTCCGAGTATTCCGATCCCGACGAAGGTAAGAGCCTTGCTGCCCTTATCGACGAGGACGCCAACACCTTCTGGCACACCAACTGGCACGCCATGCCCGCAGAGGGTACACATCCCACACTGGATATTGAACTGGCCGAGCCCATCAGCGGCGACATCCAGATGACCTTCATGCGTCGCAATGTCGTTCACGACCATGCCACGGGTATGCAGATTCTCACCAGCACCGACGGCATCAACTACGCTGAGGCTACTCAGGTAGAGCTGCCCTTCGCAGCTGGGGGTGAAGTGGTTCGCGGTATCTTCAACCTCCCCGAGGCTGTTAAGTATCTCCGCGTCTATGCTCTCAGCAACGTCAATAACAGCGGTACCGCTGAGAACATGGCCAGCCGCAACTACTGGCACGCTGCTGAGCTCCAGCTCAACAAGTACATCAGCGCTACTCCCATCAACGAGAAGTATCCCGATGCCGCTGCTGCTCTCCAGCAGGCCATTGGCGTGGCCAAGGCTATCGAGAAGCCTTCTACCGACGACATCGCTGCCCTCCAGGCCGCTTATGAAGCCTACGTAGATGCTATCACTCCCAAGCCCTTCGTGCTCGGTCCTCAGGACATCAGCGACGAGAAGGCTTACATCATCTACACCGAAGCCCGCGGCGGTCTCACCGTTGAAAATGAAGAGGCCACTGCCCTGAAGGGTACCGGCCAGAGCGGCGTAGGCCAGACCGTTGAAGACACCAACGTTCTCCAGCAGTTCGCATTCGTAGGCTACGAAGGTGACTACTACCTCTACAACCTCGGCGCCAACAAGTATGTCAGCATCTCCGGTCTCACCGAGAAGGCTGCCAACCCCATTCAGTTCGCCGATGCCGACGAAAGCACCGTACGTCTGTACTTCGATGCTTCCCACAACTTCAACCTCGGTGGCAGCAAGCAGTTCATCTGCGACACCTGGAAGTCCAAGGATGCCGGCAACAGCTTCATCATCAAGGCCGTGGCCGACTTCGACCAGAGTGCCCTCGTTGAAGCCATCGCAGCCGACGTTCAGCAGAGCAAGCTCAACGCTGCCCTCGCCGAGACCATCGCTCAGGCACAGGCCGCTTACGACATCCACAACATCGCTGGCGACGCCCTCATCCACGGGGCCGACCAGTTCTCCAGCCCCTACACCACCACCGACGAACAATGCGAAGAAATCGATGAGGTTTACACCTACCTCCTCGACAACAACGCCAAGACCTACTGGCACTCCGCTTGGGAAGAAGGTGAGCAGCCCATGCACACCCACTACCTCCAGGTGAACCTTGCCGAACTCGTTGAAGGCGACCTGCTCCTGCAGATGACCCGTCGCGACGTACTGGGCAACCACGTCACCAAGATGAGCGTAGAGGCCAGCACCGACGGTGTTGACTTCACACAGGTAGCCCAGTTCGACCTGCCTTATGAGAAGGGCGGTGAGACCCTCAGCGCCGAGTTCAAGCTCGAGCAGCCCGCCACCTTCCTCCGCTTCTTCGCCGACGAGACTGTTGGCAACCAGGCAAACCTTGGTTACTGGCACGCCGCCGAGTTCCAGCTCTTCAAGGAGATTGAACTCCCCCGCAACGTAATCAATGCCGACGTAGCAGCCGCCCTCTTGCAGGCTATCGAGACTGCCAAGGCTGTTGAGAACGCTACTCAGGAAGATATCGACGCCCTCGTTCAGGCCCTCAGCGTTTACAACGCCAGCATTATGTTTGAGCCCGTCGTGCCCGACACCGAGACCCTCTACTTCACCGCAGAACAGCTCCGCAACGAAGTGGCCAACATCGGCCAGGCCCTCATCGGTATCCTCAACGTGACCACCACCGGTGACAAGTACATCAATGGCGCAGCCCAGACCGAACACGCTTCTGCCGACGGCACCCTCGCCGGCGTTCGCGCTCCTCAGGAAACTGAATACATCGAAGTGCTCCCCGCAGAAGGCGGTTACTACCTCCGTCAGCACAGCGCTGAAGAAGGTCAGGGCTACCTCGCCTGCGCAGCCACTGGCAACTTCTCCATCACCGACCAGGCCGGCGCCAACATCTGGACCATCCTCGGCCCCGATGAAGAAGGCTACGGTGAAGTCTCCAACTTCGACGATATCTACTCCGACATCGCTGCAGAAGTTAACCCCAACATGGTACGCTTCATCTCCAATGGCCAGTATCTCAACGGTCAGGCCTTCGGCGCTACCGGTGGTCTCCGCGGCGGCACCGGCGCTTGGAGCTTCAACTATGTGCGCAATGCCAACTACGAGGAAGCAACTCCCGAGACCTACACCTACACCATCACCTACGTAAATGCTCCCGAAGACGGCGCTTACCTCCAGATTGATGGCAACTGGTATAGCCAAGGCGAAACCGTAGAAAGCGAAACCGAACTCACTCCCGAGGACGTTACCGTATCCTGCGATCCCGCTTACACCTACGAAGTCAGCATCGAGAACGGCGTCATCACCGTCACCTTCCAGAAGCCTGACGGCATCAACGGAATCTCCGGCGACGCCAAGAACGCCACTATCTACAACCTCCAGGGTCAGCGCATCAACGCTGCCGGCCGTGGTCTCAACGTAGTGAACGGCAAGGTTGTTCTTAAGAAGTAATCCCTAAGTCATCCCCTTAATAATTGGGGCGGCATCCACGTGGGTGCCGCCCCTTTTCTTTCTGTAAATCATACGGCATCATAATAATCGTAAGCAACGATATACATTTTGGTATATTGGTGTCCGGGGAAGTTTGAAAGTCCTGAAAGGACGACATAATGGAGGGGCGTGAGCCCTATCTTTTATTATTGGTGTCCGCTAAAACTTGAAAGTCCCGCTCTTTGAGCGGCCTCTCCCCCTATCGGGGGGAGGTGGAGGGGGGCCGGACGACATAACGGAGGGTAGGGCTCGCGCCCTACCTCTCTCGTTGTCATTTTCTCTGGGAGCGCTGTAAGTGCAACATATTTTCTATTGACCTTCCTTTCGTCCCTCTTCCCCGCGCTGAGATCTTTTGGCTTCCCGCCATATTCCATCGTCTCGCCTCTTCCGTATGTTTTTCACAGGTCTGAAAATGAATTTGCACAGGTGTGAAAATTGATTTGCACACGTGTGGAAATTGATTTGCACACGTGTGCAAATGAAACCGAAAGCGTTTTCCGTGTTTTTATTTCACCTTCCCTCCACCTCTCTTGGGCGAGAGCCGAGAAGAAATTTCGCTCAGAAATTATATTTCAACCACGGATATCACGAATCTAACGAATGTCTTTCGCTCCCATTCGTGTAATTCGTGCTGCATCAAGCAGCCATTCATCAACAGGCCTGATTCGTGTGATTCGTGGTCAAGAAAAAGGTGGGCGCGCAAGGCCTACTGCCTTGCTGAACTGAAAGAAGGCCTCTCCCCCCCGCCCTCCTCGGTAGGAAGGGAACTTAAAAGAATTTTTGTCCAGAAATTATATTTTTCGCTCTTCCCTTTTATTCATTATGCTATCTCTGTATAGCAAAAATAGGGGGGGGTAATTGTTTCTTGTTGTTTTTCTTGTAATTTATTATGGCAGAGCGATAAATAGATGTAACTTTGCCCGTAAGTTAAATCTTTCCAGGTAATCTCCTATTCGTGAGAACCAGAATTGCCGTAAAAAGTTTGTTAAAAGGATGGGCTACTGCTGCGAAGCAATGGCCCACTTCCTCGAATATTCGCGCGTATGCGCACACGTTATATATAATAAGGAGTCGGGCGGAGTGATGAAGCAACGGCTCATGACGGTAAACGAGAATAACCAAATAATAACTTTCTGACATGAAGAACAATCTTTCAAAGTTCCTCTTCTTGAGTGCGGCGCTGCTTAGTTATGCGGCAGGCTTTGCTCAGGGAGACAGCTACACTGCCGGTCAGTTGCTGACGAGCAGCACGAAGCTTGCCGATGCCGAGAACACGCCTGTGCTCGTGCATCCCGTGCCCCATCCGCGCCAGGTGAAATGGATGCGCACGGAGTTTTACGCCTTCTTCCACTATGGTATGAACACCTTCACGGGCCAGGAGTGGGGCGACGGCAGTGAGAATCCCAACACCTACGACCCCTCTGAGAAGCCCAATCCCGAACAGTGGCTGCAGGTGGCCAAGAGCGGCCACATGAAGGGCGGCATCGCCGTGGTGAAGCACCACGACGGTTTCTGCCTCTGGCCCACGCAGACCACGGACCATTGCATCAGCAATTCCAGTGGCACCTACGCCAAGACCGACATCCCCGCCGCCTTTGCCACTGCCGCCAAGAATCTCAGGATGAAGTATGGCTTCTATATCTCCCCGTGGGACCGCAACAGTGCCTACTACGGTGACGGCACTGACAGTTACGTGAGCAACGTATTCCTTAAGCAGTGCAAGGAACTGGCAGCATACGGCAGTGACCAGTTTGAGATGTGGTTTGACGGTGCCAACGGCGACGAGGCCGGCGGCAGCGGCAGTTACTACGGCGGTAGCAGAGAGCGCCGCAACGTGGACAAGGAAACGTACTACGACGTGCCCAACCTCCGCTATATGGTTCACGAGATGACCCCCGACTGCATACTCTGGGGTGTAGGCGGCGAAGCCCGATGGGTGGGCAACGAAGACGGCTATGCGAACCAGACCAACTGGTGCACCGTGAACAGGGTGGAAGGCAACGGTGGCGGCGGTTACGGTGCCTCCGGCCACGAGAACGGCTGGATGTGGGAAGCCAGCGAGAGCGATGCCAAGACGAGCGGCGGCTGGTTCTGGTCTTCCTCAAAGAACAGCTACAAGACCTCCGAGCAACTCTTCAAGATGTATCTTCAGACCGTAGGCCGCAACGCCACGCTCATCCTCAACCTTCCTCCCACCACCAACGGCAAGC
Source organism: Alloprevotella sp. (assembly GCA_045600685.1). GTDB lineage: Bacteria > Bacteroidota > Bacteroidia > Bacteroidales > Bacteroidaceae > Alloprevotella. Next base: position 26,068 of record JAZRYH010000040.1, read on the forward strand.
TGCACGACAACCTCGTGACGCAGATAGAAGGCCTTGGCAACTTGCTGACGCAGCGCCTCGGCACCAATCTGGCCAGTGAGGCCAGCGGTGCCACGATAGAGAGCGCCACGGTCAGCCGCGCCAACGGCCAGACCGTGACCTACAATGCCTCCAACGTGCTTGACGGCAACGAGGAAACCTACTACGCCACCGCCGACGGCACGAACACCTGCACCATCACCGTGAAACTGCCCGCGACGAAGGTAATCCACTACGTCATGATGCAGGAGCACATCGCCCTGGGTCAGCGCGTGAAGGCCTTCAACCTGCAGTACAGCACCGACGGCAACACCTGGAAAAACTTCGGCCAGGGTGAGACCTTCACCACCATTGGCTACAAGCGCATCATCCCCTGGAACGGCAGCACCGACTCCTACAATGCTACCGGTGTGCAGGCCCGCTACGTGCGTCTTAACATCACCGACAGCAAGGCCTGCCCCTGCATAGAGAACATCGCAGTATATTAACCTGAAACCGAAACAGCCTTATGAAAGCCTTTAAGAAATTCATTCTCGTGACTGGTGCGGTTTTAGCCTCCGCCCTCACGGCTTCTGCCGATGCCTTCACCATCGACTTTGAGACGACCGACTACGCCGCCATAAGCACCTACGACTTCTGGGAGGCCTCTCCCTTCCGTGTGCAGTCAGGTCAGAGCAGCGCCAGCCTCAATCCCACGGACTATGTCCGCATCGTCAACAATCCTTACAGCGACACGAACAACGACTCTGAGAAAGTGCTGGCCTTCCAGCGCTCACGCCAGGGGTCCAATATGTTCGGCGCACGCATCGACCTGACGGCCGAGCAGCGTTTCATCCTGAACAACACCACGCAGTATGTACACGTGCTGATGCACAAGCCCGTGGAAAGCCGCGCCATGCTCATCGGTCTGGGCCGCCACAACAGCAACACCGCCAACTACAGCGAAATGTGGGCCAGTCAGCCCAACGACGTGGTGCAGTTCACCATGCTCGGCAGCAACACCGCCGCACAGGACACATGGTCCGACGTGGTGTTCCCCATCAAGGGTGCCGGCAACATTGACATTTATTCCCTCGTCGTCGTCGTCGATTGCGAGACGCCCCACAAACTCTCCGACGACTTCATGGCGTACATTGACAAGGTGACGCTCAACAACGTGAGCACGCCCACCATCTCACGTTCCGCCTACTATCCCATCAGTTACGACCCCGAGCAGAAACTGGGCGCAAGCAATTATCTCAACGGTGTCAGCATCACCTCGCAGGGAAAGACCTACGAGCAGCCTGTGCCCGACCGCAAAGCCTACACCAAGGCCTTTGACGACTTCATCTACGCCACGGCAGGAAGCACCGTGCAGGTCACGGGACAATACACCGGCAGCAATATGCAGTCGTATGTCTATTTCGACAAGGACGACAACGGCAAGTTTGACATGAACACCGACCTCGTGTCCAGCCAGACAGGCACGAACGGCTACGGTGCCACCCACAGCTTCACGATTCCCAGCACCTGCGCCCCCGGCGTATATCGCCTGCGCTACAAGGTGGACAGAAACAGTACCGACCCCGAAGGCAGCAGCAGTATTGTCAGCAACGGCGGTGCCATCGTGGATGTCCTCGTCTATGTGGGCGCTTCCACAGGCAATGTAAGCGTGACCAACGCCCAATACAACGGCGCCATCGTGCAGGCTGGCGGTGCGACGTTCAGCAACTACACGCATCCCGTAGGTACGGCCCTCGCCGTGAAGGCTGTTCCGGAGAGCGGCTTCACTTTTGCCGGAATGACCCTCACCTACGGCAACGTGAACAGCGAGAGTGCCACGGTGCACGGCAACCCGCAGTATCTCTCGAAGTACGTCAGCTATAAGAAGTTCAGCGCCAACAATACCTACACCATCCCCGCCCGCTATCTCAAGAGCGACCTGAATATCGCCGGCGATATGGCAGAGACGGCCTCCTTCCATCAAGCCACGGCCACCTTCCCCTACGTGTCGCCCGAGCCCTCCACTAACGGCTGGCTGGAAGGCACCAAGGCCTATGTCGTGAAGAATGTAGGTCAAAACAAGTATATGACCACCGCCAGTGTGGATGCCGGACAGACCCTTACGCTCTCCGTCACCACCGCGCCCACGGACAACCAGGGCAAGTGGGTCGTTTGCGGCGATGACGAAGACGGCTACCGTTTCTACAACGTGGCCGCCGGTACGGCCAAAGTGCTCGGTATGACGGGCTCGGAAGCCACGGCTCGCCTGAAACTCTACGACCTGGACACGGAAGAGGGCGAAGTGCTCGCCTCTGGCGTCACCACCCGCTTCTTCCCCTCAGCCAACAGCAATAAAGGCTATGTGTTCCGCATGGCCGCTGGCAGCAACAACTGCTGGAACTACCGCGACGGCTACCTGGCTCTGTGGGATAATGCCAGCAGCCCCACGGGCAACGGCTCCACCTTCGAGTTCAGCAGTCCTACCGAACTGGAGGGAGTGCCTGAGGAACCCGAGGAGCCCGAGCCCACCGATAGCAATCCCGCTACGGACATCTGTGTGACGTTCACCAACAGTGGCTCCACTTGGGCAGGCGTAGGCTTTACGGTGAATGCCACAGACGCTGACGGCAATGCCGTGCAGGATGTGACGGTCTCTGGCTCAAGTTCTCTCTCCAGTGCCAATCAGGGCAATGGTTATCCCAAGACTCTTGACAATAGCGTAGGTACTGACAAACTGGGAATTAACTATCAGACCAGTGACACTGGCAGCCTTACTCTCAATTTCAACATTTCCAATCTCCCTGCCGGCTCAAGCTTCAACTGCATCAGCCTGCCGATGTATGCTGTAAACAAGGGCGGAGTCTATCAGTCTGCTGCTGCTGGCACAAGTCATATAAACGTTACCGTTACCGTCAAGGAAGGTGAGACGACTCTTTATACAGGTACCATGCAGGACTTCAGCATCACCGAGCAGAAGAATGGTAACCTGAACAGCGGCCTCGTCTTCAACAGCGACTCTCCTATCACGATAGCGGGCACGTCTGCCACCGTCAGCTTCACAATTACCAAAGGCACCACGAACAACGGTTGCTACATGGCCCTCCAGAGCCTGAACCTGACAACCGAAGGTGAAGAGCCCACAGTATGCACCATCGACAAGACTAACGGTGACCTCTATCGTGGCGGCACGCTGGACAATACGCAGTTTGCCAGCGTATGGAAAAGCAAGGATTCCAGCCTGACATTCTCCACAGGTGCCAACTACATGCAGTGGAACGGGAATAATATCGATGCCCGTTCTGGCAGTTCGCAGAACTCCACCTACACGCTGACTGCCACCTCTGCCTCCAAGCGCATCACCGGCGTTACCGTGACGATGAAGTCGCTTACTTCTGATGTCCAGACGTGGGTCATCGACGGCACTACCTACACCATCAATCAGACACCCCAGACCATCACGATAGACAACATTGAGCGTGAAAGCATCACGATGGTGAACAAAGGTTCAAACAATGGTACACTCCTCACCGATTTCAACGTGACCCTCACGGATTACAGTCCTTTGGACGGCGTATTCAGCACCGACCTGGAGCATGCCAACTGGGTGCGCATCACAAACTCCCGCAGCGGTAATTATGTGCTTACTACCAAGACCGGTGACACTACGGGCTCCGCTCTGCATTCTGCCACCACCAACATGGCCGACGACCACCAGCTCTTTGCTCTGGTGGGCAATATGGCCAATGGCTTCTATATCTATAACAAGGCTCTCACAGGCAAGACGCTCACGGCAGCCAATGCCAACAGCGGAACTTCCGTGACTTGGGCTGACGGCACATCCACCAAGTGGTATCTTGTGGATACGTATCTGAATGCCTCCAGCGATGCCGGCTATCTTATTACCACGACGAGCAATGGCTCCAACAGTATGAATATGCACGGCGGCGCAGGCAATGACATCAAGTTCTATGGCGGCAGCGACGGTGGCAGCCGCTGGTATCCCGTGCCTGTCAGCACCACGCCTACCGTTGTGCGTTTCGTAACGAGCGGCACAAAGGCCCACAATGATGCCAATCCCTACCTCGGCGTATTGAACATCACCAAGGGCGAATACTCCAGCAGCACCTACATCAATGCTGATGAGGCTGGAAAAACTTACAATTACTATTTCCCCAAGACCAACGAAGCCGCACAATTCTCCAACACCAAGCTCCACGGCTGGACTTGCAACATCACCGAGAACAACGGCGAATACACCGTGACCTATACGGCCGAAGAGACCGACTACCAGTATCTGGCCTTCCGTGAAGATGCCCAGTGGAACCGTATCCCTGCCATCGCCACGGCTAAGAACGGCGACCTCGTGGCTGTGTATGACTATCGCGTGTGCCATAACGACGTAGGTGCTGGCGAAGTGGACCAAATGGGACGCTACAGTACTGATAACGGCCTCACATGGTCGGAGGAAAAAACGATAGCCGATGGTTCCGCTCATGGAGAATCAGGCAACGTCTTCGGTCGTGCATACGGCGACCCCGCCATTGTGGCCGACCGCGAGAGTGGCAAGGTGGCTGTGTTCTGCGTGAGCGGCCAGACCTTCTATCCCAATGCCACTGCAAGTCAGCATGGCATGGTGGCAGGTTTCTACAGCGAGGACAACGGCCACACATGGCAGACACCGTTCAATCTTACCAGCCAGTTCTGGGGAAGCAAGGGCTCCATGTTCCAGGATGAAGACACCGAAGCAGAGGCCATTGCCAACAATTCCCAGTTTGTCTATACCGGCTTCATTGGCAGCGGTGGCCTCGTTCAGAGCCGCAAGGTGAAGGTGGGCTCCTACTACCGTATCTACGCTGCCATGCTCTGCAGAGGCCGCAACATAGCCGGTGCCTACGTGATTTATTCCGATGACTTCGGGCAGAACTGGCACCTCCTCGGCGGCGACAACTCCGTACAGGCTGCTCCCAACAGCGACGAACCTAAGGTGGAGGAACTGCCCAACGGCGACGTGATCCTCTCCTGCCGTAAGACGCAGGGACGCTACTTCAACATCTGGAAGTGGAGCGCATTGCCCACAACGGGTAACGCCACTGGCACCGGTGCATGGGGCACGGTGGTAGATTCCAAGTCCTGCACTGGCGGCATCAACCTCTCATGCAGCGGCAACTCCTGCAACGGCGAAATCCTCTATGTCGAGGCCACCAATGCCACGACGGGACAGCCCGCCAAGCTCATGCTGCAGAGCATTCCCGCCGGCGACAACCGCAGTAACGTGGAAATATGGTACAAGGACATCACCGACGCCAGCTCCTATGCCACTTCGCAGGCCTTCGCCAGCAACTGGACAAAGGGCCTGCAAGTCAGCACCACCTCCAGTGCCTACAGCACCATGACCGTGCAGGCCGATGGCAAGATTGGCTTCTTCTATGAGGAAGGCCCCGCCACCTACTGCATGGTGTATGTGCCGCTCACTATTGCAAAGATTACCGCCAACGCCTACAACGGCGTAGAAACGCCCGTCGATCCCTGTGCTATACTGCAGGGTAAGATTGAGGAAGTCTTTGAGCATATTTATAATGAGGAAGTAGGTTACCCGGACGCCAATGCTGATGCCAACCAAACGGCTATCAACGCCCTCTTTGATTATCTCATTTCCGAACAGGTAAGTAAGACCAACTATGAAGCCGCCCTCGCAGCCTACGATGCCGTGGTTGCTCTCACTGATGTCGTGATGCCCGAGGCCGGCCATGCCTACAAGCTCTCCCTGCGCAGCACCGACGGTTCCAAGCACTGGTACCTGAAGAACGACGGCAACGTGAGCGAGAACGAGGCCGACGCGGCCATCTTCGTGATGGGCTCCAGTGGCCGCACGGATGATTACAGGTACATATTCGTCACCAACGACAACACCACCAGCAAAGTGCTGCAATATCAGGGTGCAAGGGGGACCGCCTATGCTCAGAACGTCAGCGACTTCAAGATAGAGCCGATGGTAGAGAAGAGCGGTGCCAACGTCACCGCCAGCAAAGCCCAGCGCTTCGGCACCTTCGCCTTGACATCCGTGGGCCGTCCTTCGGGGTATAAAGAAACGCCCGGCACATTAATTTATAAGGAGACCGAGAATAAGTGGGATGCTGCCAACGGTGCCTTTATGAACGGCACCTTCACCACCGCCATCGAGATGACGGAGGTGCCTTATCCCTACACCAAGCCCACGCTCGTTAAGAACGGCGACGAGCCCGGTGCCTTCGCCTCCATCTGGCTGCCCTTCCCCATGATATTCCCCGAAGGCGTGGAGGTCTATAAAGGCACGCAGGAGCGCGGCACAGACGGCAATACTTGCCTCGGTCTGGAGCGCGTGGATTCCGACCATGCCGTAGCCAAAGGCGGCTATATCCTCTACAGCGAGAGCCTTGTCGGCGAAATCAACGTGCAGCCCGTAGCGGGCACTCCCGACGACCAGCACGAGGACGACGATGCCGTTTTCGTGGGTAGCACCGACAATCCCGGCGTGGCCGATACCGGCGAGGAATGGACAGCCTTCAGGGAAAAATTCAATGGTGCCACGCCCTACGTACTTGCCAACAAGAGCAAGGGCATCGGTTTCTACCGCTACGTCGGCACCACCCTGTCGAAGGGTAAGGCCATCTGGATGGCCCCCAATGGCAGCGCCGAGACCGTGAAGTTCAACTTCGACGACATCATCACCGCCATCGAAGCCCTCCACGGCCATACCGAGGGCGTCGAAATCTTCGACCTCCAGGGCCACCGCCTCGACAAGGTGCAGAAAGGCCAGGTCAACGTGATCAACGGCAAGAAGATACTCATAAAGTAATCCCGAATTATCGAATCCTCGATATATTTCAAAGAAGGCCGCGCAGAAATGTGCGGCCTTCTTATTTTTATCAAGAATTAAAGAACTTTTTCGTTGGCCTATGCGCTGGAATTTTTAAGAATTGGCTGCAAGGTGCAGCCCGCAGTCAACTGATGTCCTTTGTCGCTTCGCGAGAAATATCAGGCGCTCCGCTCCGAAATAGAAGTTCGCTTCGCTCAGAAATTATATTTGCTAATTTCCTTATTTTCCTCATTTTCTATTGACCTCTCTTCGTACAATTCGTTTCATTCGTGGTCAAAAAATCATAATGATCATAATGCATCATCATAATCATAATAGCTTGCGCAGCTCTGCCTACGGCGTTATGATGATTTGTATGATAAAAAAATGATTTATATGATTTCTTCTTTCAACGTTCATCATTTATCGTTTCATCGTTCATCATACTCCTAATTATTCCCGGGCACAATAAAAGAAAATAAAGCTTTGTGGCTTCAGTTCGCTTCGCTCCTTCTCTCCGCTGCGTAAGATACGGAAGCGTAAAACACGTTTTCCTCTTCCGTCTCCCCCACATCGGACGGGACATGTCCCGCGCCACAAAGAAACAAAGGCACTCCGTGCAAACAAACTCCTTCGGAGAAATCATCTCATTCATCGTTTCATCATTCATCATTCCGTTTGTTTTTCACATCTGTAGAAATTGATTTTCACACGTGTGAAAATTGATTTGCACACGTGTGGAAATTGATTTGCACACGTGTGGAAATGTTTTTTCACAATTGTGGAAATTGTTTCAAAAGCGGTTTTCGTCTTATTAATGCCTGCGCCTGTGGTACGTATAGGGTTAAAATAAATCTTTGTGGCCGGTATGATTTTCACCGATTGAGGGGTGCAAACCTTAATTCTTCGTCGTTTATCACTCTGTGCCCTTAACTTTTTCACTTTTTCGTCCTATTTGCTATCTCTGCATAGCAGAAAATGGGGGGGGTAATTTTCTTGTTATTTTTCTTGTAATTTATTATGGCAGAGTGATAAATATGTGTAACTTTGCCCACAAGTTAGATCTTTTCAGGTAATCTCCCATTCGTGAGAACCGGAATTGCCGTAAAAAGTTTGTTAAAAAGACGGGCTACTGCTGCGAAGCAATGGCCCACTTCCTTGAATATTCGCGCGTATGCGCACACGTTATATATAATAAGGTAAATTCAAACAACAAATATCTAAATTCAATTAATTATTAACCAACTTTCATTAAACACAATGAAAAAACTATTCACTTTTCTCGCTCTCTGTTGCCTGATGGTGACGGGAGCGTGGGCGATTAGTCCGACTGACATCAAGGTGTCAGATGCCACGACGACGTATTATTATTACGTCAAAAGTGCAAGTAATTATTATTGGTATGATGACCTGACGAGTAATTTCCTCAAGGGTACCAATTCTTCAGACAGTAAAACTCAATTTGCATTCTACAAGAGTGGTACTGGCGGCCAATTGTACATTTATAGCAAGGCCTCTGGGAAATACTTGAATTTTACGGGTCCTGATTGGAACAATGATAACAGCAGCAAGGACAAGCTGTCTTACGAAACAACGGCAACAACTCGTTGGTCTATTGTTACGGGTGTGCAGTCTAATTACGTCGGTTTTCGCCCTTCTGATACGTCCTCAAGGTTCATAAATGGTCAGGCACAGATTGGTTCATACGCTGGTACCGGTGCTAATTCCTCTTGGACAATCGAAGGCGAAGAATCTACTACCACCCCCCAGACTGTAATTGATGCACTTTACTCTGAAGAAGAGGATGCTTCTCCTACGGATGTGCACGCTACTTTCCATAATGAAGGTACGGCTTGGACTGGCGTGACTGTCACCACTACGGCAAAGGATGCCGCCGGCAATGACCTTACGGATATTACCACGACTGTCACCGGCAGTAATAACCTTAAGACCAATACTACTGATGGCAGCAAGGCTTCTATCTTGATTGATAAGAACTCCAAAGAGATGAGCAACCAGAATGTGACCTTTACCATTTCCGGTCTGCCAAGCGGCTCTTCTTTCAATACGGTGTCTTTACCTCTCTATGCCTTCGTTAGTGGAGGCAACAACTGGGCTCCAGCTGATTTGGGCATCCGCGAAATTAACGTGGGCGTTGCTGTCAAGCAAGGCGAAAATGTACTTTATAACGGTAGCCTGACGGACTTCAATATCGGTTCTAAATGCGGAGAGGGTATCGCCAACGACAATCTGAAGTTCGATATGGGCACTGTGACCACCAGCGGCACTGCTCCTCTTAAGGTAGAGTTTACAATTAATAAGGGTACGCACAACGACGGTTGCTTCATTGCCCTCCAGAGCCTGAATCTGACAAGTACTAAGATAGAGCCCGTAACAGCTACCTATACTCTCAATCCTGCTGCCGGTACTGTTGAAGCCTCTGACTTGGCTACCATTACCCTTGCCTTTACGGATGACTTTGAGGGTGTGACCTCTCTCACCGAGGAAGAGATGGAAGACTATGTTCCCACTTTGACTACAGCAGATGACGGTTGGGCTTGGATTGAAAGCTTCACCATGAATGATGACGGCACCTTCAGTATCTGTTTTGATGCCTCCGACATCACCGACGGCGAATGGACACTCACCATCCCCGAAGGAACCTTCACGACTCTGGATGCAAACGCCCAGGCTGCTCCCGTAGCAGAGATAACCGCCACCTACAACGTGGCTTCAGCTTCCCTCACCTACACCTACGACATCACCATCACCGCCAATGGTGCCAATGTGTCTTCGCTGAAGATTGACAATGCAGTCTATGCTGCGGGTGAGGCTACCTTCGACCACGCCATTCAGGAAAGCGACGTGACCGTCACTGAGGAAGCCGGCTATTCCTACACCCTGACCATCACCCAGCCCAGCGGTGACACCAAGGGCACCATCGTGCTGACATACGCTAAGGAAGGCGTTGACCTCTCCGTTGCCGGCACCTACTACGTCTATCTGAAGAACCGTGACAATCTGGGCAACGTGACCTATCTCTACAGCGACCACGCCAACTATCCCTACGAGACACAGCAAGAGGCCACCATCGCTGCTACTGAAAAGCTGGCCAACGGCCTCGTTTGGCGCCTCGTTTCCGACGGTACGAATGTAACGATCACCAACGGTCAGGGCTTCGGCTACCTCCCCGGCGAGGGCTTTGACGAAGTGAAGTCTGTGCCTGTAGCCAACTTCAACTGGATTACTGAGGAAGTGAAGGGGTATGCACAAGTTGCAAACATCAGTATTCTCCACAGTAAAAACGATGAATGTGTCATGAACGGCACCTATCAAGCTTGGGATGGTGGCTTCTTCCTGTTTGGCAGTAAGCAGCATTCCTTCATGAAAGAAGATCCTACAGGTGGAAATAATGGAGAATTCCAAAATATAATACCTTCTGATATTAAATGGTGGACTATCACAGAAACAGACGAGGCGTTTAGAAGTCCTGACCTGCACTATAATCCACTTTTGATGGGTGATGATGAACTACTACTTACATACAGATTCTTCTATCAAGATGAGGCAGATAAAGTTTATGTACTTTCTGGTCTCATTGCAGAAGCTTTTGAAAATATGGGTAAAGTGGGTTATTACAACCCGGATGACGTGGAAATGACTGATGAGTTATTTGATATGTGGCAAGCAACTTGGCTCTATCCGGAAAAGTGCTCTACGCCTGCTTATTACTATGAAACCTTGGCAGCCTTCAACGAGTTCAGCCTTGCCTACGAAGTCATCCAGCCTCAGCCCGGTCAGGCCTTCCGCATGGCTGTCCGCACCGTGGACTGCACCAAGCAGATGTACCTCACCGATGAGGGCACGCTGACCGACGATGCCGCAGAAGCTGCCATATTCGTGGCCGGTTCCAGCAGCGACGGTGATAACTACAACAAGATCTTCGCCAGCAACAACAACAACAAACTGCTCTATCTGAACAACACGGGTGCCGTTGAAGGTGAGTACACCGAAGGAACCTGCGACTTCAAGCTCGTGCCGATGAACACCATCGATGATGAACACGGCTTCTTCGGCGCATACAACGACCCCGCCCACCGCTTCGGCACCTTCTACCTGGAAGCCAACAACTACGAGGAAGAATATAGCGAAAACTATCCCAAGGCTGTCATAATGAAGGAGAACAGCGATGGCACCTATGAACTGAGTACAGAGTTCTCTGGCCCCCACATGGTGGCACCTTCTGATGACCCCGATGGCTGGATTGATGCCCCTTACACTACTGCCGTGAAGCTGGAAGAAGTGGATTACCCCTACACCAAGCCCAACCTTGCCTCCGGCACGGGTGACGGCCACACTGGCGTATGGGCTTCCGTATGGCTTCCCTTCCCCATGAACATACCCGACGGCATCGAAGTCTATAAGGGTACGCAGGAGCGCACCGTCAAGGGTGAGCCCTACCTCGGTCTCACCAAGGTTGAT
>JAZRYH010000041.1:0-42457 GCA_045600685.1 Alloprevotella sp.
CATTCCACTTACTTATACAAGATTTTCAGATGCTTTCGCAAGGCATCTGGCAGTGTGTTGCAGCACTTACCAACGGCGTGCGTTCATATTGGAACCCACGCCAAGTGCTGTGTGGCTGCAGTCTTCTTCCGTCACGACTCGGCATAATCCAAATGAATTTGGCTTCTGCTCTCGCTGTTCCGTCAGTTCAGCCAATATATTTGTCATCAGAAAAGATAGTCCGTACCTTTGCACGAAAATTTCAAAAACAGAATAAATAATAATCAATATGAAGAAACTACTTTTACTCTTCGCCTTCCTGACGCTGAGCGTCGGACTTTGGGCAGAGACACAGACGGTGCCTTATCGTTATCCAGTGTATAACATCGATGGTGATGCCACCAGCGGAGTCAAAGAGTGGAAAGACGGAAGCGCTGAAGCTATCAGAATTACTGGGTCGGAATCTGTTTTGGGCAAGGCTGGCACTGAAACTTGGTATTATGTCGATTGTTTAGAGTTTACAGAAATCAAAACAGATTCAATTTCAATCACTATTAAGAATGGACTTGACATCAAGGGCACGGTGCATCTCATCCTCTGCGACATGCCCAGTGACAGGCAAATTCTGACGATCGGGACGCCGAACACAAATCGCCCTGGCATTAATACCGAGGGGGCGACACTGGTAATCTACGGACAGACCGCGGGTTCGGGGAAACTGGCGGTGTATGGAGGCGAAGGGGATTCTGGCGACGATTATAATGGTTCCCCGGGTATTGGCAGCTGTCCCACCACCTCTGATGACGATATCCCTGCCCCTGGCGGCACGGTAATCATCAACGGCGGCTTCGTGATGGCAACGGGCGGCAACGGCGGCGCAGGCATCGGCGGCGCAGGCAGTACCGATGGCACAGGTGGCATGGGCGGCACTGTTATCATCAACGGTGGCACGGTGGAGGCAACGGGCATGTATGGCGCGGGCATCGGCGGCGGAAGACATGGTTCTGGCGGCACGGTGACAATCAACGGCGGCACGGTGACGGCGAAAAGCCATAATTTTGGCGCGGGCATCGGCGGCGGAAGCTCTACTACCACGGGCGACCCGATCTCTGGCGGCACGGTGACAATCAACGGCGGCACGGTGACGGCATTAGGAGCAGGTCTTTATTCGTCAGGCATCGGTGCCGGCGGCAGAAATGGCATCGGTGCCAAGCTAACGATTAAAGGCGGCACGGTGACGGCGCAAGGCGGCAACGGAACCGGTAACATCATGTCCGTGGACATCGGCGGTCAAGGCATTGATGAGAATGAGTGGGCCTTCACGACGATTACCGGCGGTGCGTTGAAATTTGCCGGAGATTCTATAAAGGACAACACCATCGTGACTCGCGTTGCCATCAGCGGTGGCATTTTCTCACATAAGCCAAAGGCTGGCTGGCTGATGGACAGTTGCCGCGTGATTCAGAACGAGGACACGACTACGAATGACGAGTTTCCGTGGGCGATTGAGCGCGACGGAACATGGCAGACAGTAACATACGGCGAAAATATCACTGCCAGTCCTACGTTCACAAGTGGCACCGAGCTTCCTTCCGGTACTCACATCACCTTCACCGCTGCTGACCGCACGGCAAGTGGCTATGATTTCATTGGTTTCTACAAAGAAAGCACCTTTGCCACTCCTATCACCACAGGTGTCAGCGGTCAGACCTATACCGTCACGGTAACGGATGCCGATATATCTGTTTATGCAAAATACAAAGACAATAGAGTTTCTACTACTTACATCGACGAAAATGGCGTGTCGCACAATATCAAAGCTCTTGTAGTTGCTAATGCAGATAAAGTTCCTGTTACATGGGGTGAAACCGGCAAAACTTCCTGGTATTTAGTAAAAGATAAAACCGTAAGTCTCACAGGAGGAGTTATCTGCCAAGGCGATGTGAATCTCATCCTTGCCGATGGAGCCAAACTCACGGTAAACGGAGTAGAGTACCAAGCTGGTATCCAAGTATCTGGCGACGGCAACTCGCTCACCATCTATGGTCAATCTGCTCAATCGGGTCAGCTGATTGCAAATGGTGGAAAATATAGTGCCGGCATCGGTGGCGGAGAGGGTGCCAACGGCTCCAACATCACCATCAATGGTGGTATGGTCACTGCACATGATGGAGGAGCTGCTTCCGGTATAGGTGGAGGGCGAGGAGGTACCGGCTCTAATATCAAAGTGTCGTTATACCTCGTTATTAAAGCCGATGGCAGCAATCCTCCTACAACACTTATTAAAAATAATGGTGGCGACCTCGCAAAAAGTTTGGCGGAAAAACCAAATGTTACCATCAATCCTACTCCTTATATCGACGAGAATGGCGAAACTCAGATAGCCCGCGCCCAGGTAGTCCCGGATTCTAGTACAACTGTTACTTTGGGTGCAGCGGGCACTGAAACCTGGTATGTTGTCCCATGCGGTATCTCGATTAGGAATGGACTTGACATCAAGGGTACGGTGCATCTCATCCTCTGCGACATGAATGAAGAAGGGGAGGAACTGACGGTCGGGAAGCCGAACACAAATCGCCCTGGCATCAACACCGAGGGGGCTACACTGGTAATCTACGGACAGACCGCGGGTTCGGGGAAACTGGCGGCGTATGGAGGCGAAGGAGGAACCGACGATTATGATGGTTCCGCGGGTATTGGCGGCGGTCCCCGTACCTCTGGCGGCACGGTGATCATCAACGGCGGCACGGTGACGGCAATGGGCGGAACCGGCGGTGCGGGCATCGGCGGCGGTGGCGATACCGAGGGCACAGGTGGCACGGGCGGCACGGTGATAATCAACCGCGGCACGGTGACGGCAACGGGCATGTATGGCGCGGGCATCGGCGGCGGAAGACAAGCTTCTGGCGGCACGGTGATCATCAACGGCGGGACGGTGAAGGCAAAGAGCAAGTTTGGCGCGGGCATCGGTGGCGGAAGCTCTGTTTCCTATGGTGACTTGGTCTATGGCGGCACGGTGACGATCAACGGTGGCACGGTGACGGCACTTGGGGAAGGCCGTGCTTCGTCGGGCATCGGCGCCGGCGGCAAAAATGGTATCGGCGCCAAGCTGACCATCAACGGCGGCACGGTGACGGCGCAAGGCTGCTACCCATATGGCGGCTACGAATCCGTGGACATCGGAGGTCCTTACAGTACGACGAACGCCTCGACGGATGTCATGACGACGGTTACCGGCGGTGCGCTGAATGCAAGCGTCATCGTCGATAAAGTCGCCATTTCCGGTGGCATCTTCGCACAGAAGCCGCAGGACGAATGGCTGATGGGCGGCTGCAGCGTGATTTCGAACGAGGACGCAGCGACGAAGGACGAGTTTCCGTGGGCGATTGAACGCGACGAAACATGGAAAACAGTAACATACGGTGAAAATATCACGGTCAGTCCTACGTTCATAAGTGGCACCGAGCTTCCTTCCGGTACTAAAATCACCTTTACCGCTGCTGACCGCACGGCAGATGGCTATGATTTCATTGGTTTCTACAAAGAAAGCACCTTTGCCACCCCTATCACCACAGGTGTCAGTGGTCAGACCTATACCGTTACGGTAACGGTAACGGATTCCCCTATATCGGTTTATGCAAAATACAAAAATAATAGAGTTTCTACTACTTACATCGACGAAAAGGGCGAATCGCACAATGTCGAGGCTAATGAAACTGGTGGTAAAACTAATGATCCTGTTACATGGGGTGAAACTGGCAAAACTACGTGGTATGTAGTAAAAAGCAAAGATGCGAGACTCCTTGGTGGTGTTGTCTGCCAAGGCGACGTGAATCTCATCCTTGCCGATGGGGCAAACCTTATTGCCAATCTGTCTTCCAACAAAAACAAAGCCGGTATTCAGGTATCGGGCGATGGCAACTCCCTCACTATCTACGGCCAAGCAAAACAGACTGGTACACTCAAAGCCTATGGTGGAGAGAATGCTGCTGGTATCGGTGGCACAATGAAGGGAAACGGTTCTAACATCACCATCAATGGTGGTATTGTTGGGGTGAGTGGCGGAAAATATGCTGCTGGTATCGGTGGCGGAGCAGGTAGTTCTGGCTCCAACATTACCATCAACGGCGGTAAGGTTACTGCTTATGGCGATATGTATGGCGCTGGTATCGGTGGAGGAAATATCAATCCTGGTTCCAACATCACCATCACTGGCGGTACGGTTACGGCATACGGTGGACAATATGCAGCCGGTATCGGCGGCGGATATCATGGCCACGGCTCTAACATCTCCATCACTGGCGGTACGGTTACAGCAAATGGTGGAGAAGATGCTGACGGTATCGGTAATGGAAATGCCCCCATGAAAGTATCTTCCAACATCACCGTGGGTGCTACCCACATCGTGAAAGCTGGTGACAGCGAAAATCCTACCGATGTAATTGAAAACACAGGTGCCGACCTCGCAGGCAGCTTGGCTGGCAAACAATATGTAACCGTGACGAAGGGTATCTTCAATATAACGGCTAATCAGGACCCAGACGACAAGACCCACTACTATTCTACGTTCTATTCAAGCACGAACGCATATAAGGTGCCGGAAGACGTAACGGCCTATACTGGTACAGTGGATGGTGATGTACTGAAACTGACATCAATCGCAGACGGCATCATCCCTGCCGATGAAGCTGTGATACTCCGACTGACCACGGAAGACAATACCGCTACGAAGCAGCAGTTTGCCCTGACAGCTACGACAACGACGGCAACCAAGAGCACCAACAACGCTTTGACGGGAACTGACGTAGCAATCGAAGAACTCGGAGCAAACGACTATGCCCTCTCCCTGGGACAGAACGGCGTGGGCTTCTACCTCTGGGACGGCATGACCATCAGCGCACACAAGGCATACCTGACGCTAACCGACCCAAGCATCAAGGCACTCATCTTCCAGTTTGAGGACGACAGCACGACAGGAATTGCGACCCCCTCCAACTCCCCCGAGGAGATGACCCCCTCCAACTCCCCCGAAGGGGGAGAGCCCGTTGCCTATGACGTCACTGGCGTGCGCGTGGGCAATAATTACAAGGGTATAGTGATTAAGAACGGAAAGAAAGTCATCAGGTAAAGACCCTCCCAACCTCCCTTAAAGGGAGACCCTCCCAACCTCCCTTAAAGGGAGGGGCTCAGAGGGTGACCTCACCAAATAAGCGAAACATTAAAAATTTAACTAATCTGAAAAGTCTACCTTTAAGGGAGATTTAGAGGGTCAAATCAAGACTTGAAAAGTCTCCCTTTAAGAGAGATTTAGAGGGCCTTCCTCACCCCTCTCTGCAAGTCTCCCTTTAAGGGAGATTTAGAGGGTCTCTTTAAGGGAGATTTAGAGGGTCTAATAGTAGCATGAAAAAATCCTATATAACTCCCCAGGCCGATACTCTGGCAGCCCGTCCCACGCAGATGCTCTGCGGCAGTTTTGACAATTCATTGACGATAAACGTAGATGAAGGCGTGTCGTCGGAGGACAATGAATATTCCGACAACGAAGGCTACGGCGATGCCTGGTAGTCCGCGTTGGACATAAGAAAGAGCGGATGTGCCTAAAGGGTAAGCATCCGTTAAAGTACAGTCAGCGCCGCCGAGGAAATCCTTGGCGGCGCGTATTTTTAGCGGCGGGTGTGGGGCATGTGTAAAAAATGTACTTCCCGCGTGTGTATAAAGATTAAGGAACTCACGCGGGCTATTGTAAGGTAAATATGGGAATTTTCTATCTTTGATAGAATGTTTTTGGGATATTGTGGGGAAGTTTGTGCTAAAAGAAAGGGACGGGCTTGGCTGGGTGGGAGAAAATTTGTAACTTTGCCTCGCATCTCCTTAATGGTGCCCCGGCCTACGCAGCACTGCGCGCTGCGGGCCGACTCGCACCGAGATGCTCGGCGAAGAAGCCTCGCATTATTGCAATGCACCGCGCCCCAAGCTGTGCTGCCCTTCGCGCAGCGGCTTGACTTGCGCTATAATGCTCGGCGAAAAAGCCTCGCATTATTGCAAGCACCGCGCCCCAAGCTACGCTGCCCTCCGCGCAGCGGCTTGACCTGCGCTATAATGCTCGGCGAAGAAACTTTATATGATATTTGTTATACAGAAAAGATAATTCGTTATGGATGTGACGACAATCAAAACGGAGACGATTATCATCCACAATCCTTCGGAACGGTTGAAATCGTTAATAGAAAAAGCGCGGACTCGCAAGATGGCAAGCCGCGAGGAAATGCGGAGTGTAAAGCCGATGTTTACCATAAAAGCCTCCGAATGAAAATAGTATTTGATGTAGAGGCTATAGAGGGTGACGTGTTTCGCGTAATACTTTCAAGTGGAGAAGATGCCTTTTTCGCTTCTGAGAGATTCTTTGAGGCGAAAGGGATTGACGTGGATATTGTGGAAATAGACCTTGAACGGGTAAAGGGAAAAAATCCAGCCACATTGCCTGTGCAGAGAAGTATTGCTGACGGCATAGGGCGTTGTTTTATGCAAAATCAGCGGGCTGTGTTATATTATTATTGCGATGATATGAGCGAAGTGCCCTCTGTTGGCGTCCATAATCAGGGAATGTGGCCTCAGGAATATCGTTCCCAACTGTTCGGATTGATGTTTAGACGTTATGTAGAGCAAAACAATCTGTCAGATGACATAGTGGACGTTTCTATTACGATACAACAGGAAGCACGCCCTCTCTTTATGCACTTAATTGCACGCAATAAGCATCTGGCTTATCTTGAGCAATTGAAAGAATATATAATAGAAAACTTTGGTAAATAATAGTAAAGAAAAATGAAAAAAAGTGCACTTCAGGTGGCTCGCGCTGCCTATCAGCCCAAACTTCCCCAGGCCCTCAAGGGTTCTGTAGTAGCCCGCGAGGGCGCCGCCACGCAGAGTGTCGGTAACCAGGATGAGATCAAGGCTCTCTTCCCCAACACCTACGGCATGCCCGTCGTGACCTTCGAGGCCGGCGAGCAGAAGACGCTGGAGCCCTTCAACGTGGGCATCATCCTCAGTGGCGGTCAGGCTCCTGGCGGCCATAACGTCATCAGCGGTCTGTACGACGGCGTGAAGTCCCTCAACAAGGACTGCAAGCTCTACGGCTTCCTTATGGGCCCCGGCGGTCTGGTGGATCACAAGTACGTGGAGTTTACCGACGAGTTCATCGATGAGTACCGCAACACCGGCGGCTTCGACATCATCGGCAGCGGCCGCACGAAGCTGGAAAAGGAAGAACAGTTTGAGAAGGGTATTGACATCCTCCGTCAGCTCGGTATCAAGGCTCTCGTCATCATCGGTGGCGACGACAGCAACACCAACGCCTGCGTGCTGGCCGAATACTATGCCGCTAAGAACTACGGCGTGCAGGTGATCGGTTGCCCCAAGACCATCGACGGCGACCTCAAGAACGAGCAGATTGAGACCTCCTTCGGTTTTGACACCGCCTGCAAGACCTACGCCGAACTCATCGGCAACATCCAGCGCGACTGCAACAGTGCCCGCAAGTACTGGCACTTCATCAAGCTGATGGGCCGCTCCGCCAGCCACATCGCTCTGGAATGCGCCCTGCAGACGCAGCCCAACGTGTGCCTCGTCAGCGAAGAGGTGGAAGAGAAGGAAATGAGCCTCGACGACGTGGTGACCTACATCGCCCAGATTGTGGCCGACCGCGCCGCCGCCGGCAACAACTTCGGCACCGTGCTCATCCCCGAAGGCCTCATCGAGTTCATCCCCGCCATCAAGAAGCTCATCCGCGAGCTGAACGAAGTGCTCACCGACCCGACGACGGGCGAGAGCCGCGAGTTCGCCAGTGCAGAGGAGCAGATAGCCTTCGTGAAGGGCAACATCGCTCCCGAGAACCTCGCCATCCTGGAGAGCCTGCCCGCCGACGTGGCCCGTCAGCTCTGCCTCGACCGCGACCCCCACGGCAACGTGCAGGTGAGCCTCATCGAGACCGAGAAGCTGCTGAGCCGTATGGTGGCCACCAAGCTCGCCGCCTGGAAGGAAGAAGGCAAGTATGTGGGTAAGTTCAGCGCCCAGCACCACTTCTTCGGCTACGAAGGCCGCTGCGCTGCCCCCAGCAACTACGACGCCGACTACTGCTACAGCCTCGGCTACAACGCCAGCCGCTTGATTGCCAATGGCAAGACCGGTTATATGAGCGTCATCAAGAACACCACGGCTCCCGCTGCCGAATGGATTGCCGGCGGTGTGCCCATCACGATGATGATGAACATCGAGCGCCGCAACGGCCAGAACAAGCCCGTAATCCGCAAGGCCCTCGTGGAGTTGGACGGTGCGCCCTTCAAGTACTTCGCTTCCAAGCGCGAGGAGTGGGCCAAGAACACCTGCTATATCTATCCCGGTCCTATCCAGTACTGGGGTCCCACGGAAGTGTGCGACCAGTGCACCCGCACTCTCGCTCTGGAGCAGGGAAAGTAAGACCCCCCTCCGGCGCTTTGCGCCACCTCCCCCTTGAAGGGGAGGAATACTTACGCGCGAAAGCACGAACATATTCTTTCGATAATTCGAAGAGTCGATAATTCGAAAAAGAGTCACATGCAACCCTCTTGATGCCTCCCCCCACGTCGGGGGAGGCGCGGAGGGTGCCTTCCTATGACAAAGAAACGCACAACTCGTACGAGCGGAAAGCGGAAGAAAACTTCCCGTTACACCCGCTGGCTGCATAAGCCGGGATGTCTCCTTGCAGTCGTTCTGGCACTGGCTGCGTATGCCTACGTGTGCTGGGTGCTCTTCGTTGCACCTTACAATGTGAGATGGAAGGCGCGCTACGGCAATGTGGATTTGCCGAAAGGCTACAGTATCCACGGTATAGACATCAGCCATCATCAGGGTGTAATCGATTGGGAGGACCTTTCGAATGCTTCATTGGGCGGCGGCCCCGTGGCCTTCATAATGATGAAAGCTACAGAGGGCCAGACCCTACTGGACGACTGTTTCAATGACAATTTCTACCAGGCCGGCCAGTGGCGCTACATCCGCGGCGTGTACCATTTCTTTTCGCCCGAGGCAGGCACAGGCAAAAAGCAAGCCCAATACTATCTGCGCCAGGTGCATCTGGAGAACGGTGACTTGCCACCCATCCTTGACATCGAGCAACTTGGAAAGTTGACGCGCAAACAAATAAGGCAAGAGGCCAAAGCCTGGCTCGACGAATGTGAGAAAGCCTACGGCCAAAAGCCGATAATCTATACTTATTACAAGTTTAAGGAGCAGTACCTTGATGGTGAGGAGTTTGACAAGTATCCTTATTGGATTGCTCACTACTACGTCAAGGAGTTAGGCTATAAGGGTGAATGGAAGTTCTGGCAGCACACCGACTGCGGCAAGTTGCCCGGCATCAAGGGCGACGTGGACTTAGACGTCTATAACGGCTCAATGTACGACCTGCGCAAACAATGTTTAAACGATGATGAAGAAACCGACGATCAGTGATGCCACTCTCCGTGAGGCAACCGCCTCGATGGATACATTTATAGAGGCCGTGGTGAATGCCATTAGCGAGAGCGTGGACGGCCAACTCACGGCCGAGACAATGCAGCAGCTCACGCCCGACCAGATAACCCTGTGGGGCTACTGGCTGATGCGCGAGGAGGTGATGGACGGCGGCTTCGTGCAGCTCATCCACAACGGCTACGGCCCCTTCATCTTCCTCAATCCCTTCGCCAAGGCCATGCGCCTATGGGGGCTGCACGACTTCAGCAAACTGGTGTACAAGGGTAGGGAAGCCTACGAGGCCAAGCGCGAACTCATTGAGCGCGAACTCACCGACGAGGAGTTTATGGCCCTGTATGAGCAGTTGCCGGAGTTTGACGACCTCGACGATGCCTTCCTCGTGGACGAAGAGCAGTTTACCGAGCAGGTAGCCCGATATGTAGATGAACATCTGACGGACTTTGTGGAAATCGTATGAAGAAAGCCCCCAACATAAATATAAAGAACAAGCGCGCACAGCACGATTACCTCGTGCTGGACACCTACACTGCCGGCATCGTGCTGACCGGTACGGAGATAAAGAGTATCCGCGACGGCAAGGCCGGACTGGTGGATACCTTCTGCTTCGTGCTGAACGGCGAGGTGTGGGTGAAGAATATGTATGTGGCGGAGTATGTGAACGGCACGTACAACAACCATCAGGTGCGCCGCGACCGCAAGCTCCTGCTCAACCGCAAGGAAATCCGCCATCTCGATATGGAGACGCGCACGCCAGGCCTCACCATCGTACCCATGCGCCTTTTTATCGATGAGAACGGGCGTGCAAAGGTGGAAATCTCACTCTGTCGCGGTAAGAAGGAATATGACAAGCGCGCCACCTTGAAAGACAAGGAGGGCCAGCGCGAGATTGACCGCATAAGGAAGGGACACGCGTATTAAAGCCTCACCCCGTCGCGGATGCTTCGCACCGCGCCACCCCTCCCCGAATAGGGAGGGGCTTATACTACTGAAGGACAATGCGCCTTTCGTCTGTGGGATGAAAAGCAGACAAATCAATCTTTCTTCTTTCATTGTTCACTCTTTCATTGTTCACTGTTCACTAAAAAATGAATCCATTCAAAGAAGAACATAAATACACGCCGTTTGACCTCGTGACGGTAGAAAATATTCGCGAGGCCATGGTGGAGGGTATGAAGGAAGAAGACGAGGAGATAGAAGCCATCGTCAGCAATCCCGCGGCTCCCACGTTTGAGAATACCGTGCTGGCTTTGGAAGAGAGCGGCGGTATGCTGGAGCGCGCCTCCACCGTGATGTTCAACCTCTTGAGCGCCTGTACTTCCGACGAGTTGCAGGCTCTGTCGCAGGAGATGGCACCCTTGCTCACGGAGCATTCCAACAATATTTCGATGAACGCCGGCCTCTTTCAGCGTGTGAAAGCTGTGAAGGAGTGGGCTAACAGCGCGGACGGCAAGATGTTGAGCGAGGAGGACCGCCGTATGATTGACGGCACCTACGAGGGCTTTGAGCGCAGTGGCGCCACGCTGCCCGAGGAGAAGAAGCCGCGCTTCCGCGAGATAACGATGCAATTGAGTCAGCTCGGTCTGCAGTTCTCCGAGAACAACCTCAAGGCCACCAACGCCTACCAGCTGCACCTCACCGACGAGGCCGACCTGGCCGGACTTCCTGATAGGGTGAAGGAACAGGCCGCCGCTGCTGCCGCCGAAAAAGGCAAGGAGGGCTGGCTCTTCACGCTGCAGGCCCCGAGTTACGGCCCCTTCGTGACGTATTCCGACAACCGCGAGCTGCGCAAGAAACTTTTCTATGCCAGCGTGTTGCGCTGCACAAAGGATACGGAGTTCGACAACAGCGAAATCGTGCGGCAGATAGTGAACCTCCGCCAGGAACTTGCCCAATTGCTCGGCTACAAGTGCTTCGCCGACTATGTGCTCTCACACCGTATGGCCGGCAGTAGCAAGGCCGTGTATGAACTTCTGAACCAACTTATCGACAGTTATCGTCCCACCGCCGTACAGGAGTTGGAGGACGTGCGTCATAAAGCCCGTGAGATGGAGGGCGAGGACTTTGAGATGAAGCCGTGGGATTTGGCCTATTACAGCCATAAACTCCAGTTGGAGAAGTATAACCTCGACAGCGAGATGACGCGCCCCTATTTCCCCTTGCAGCAAGTCATTGACGGCGTGTTCGGGCTTGCCACTACGCTCTATGGTATCACCTTCCGCCCCAACACCGAGTGCCCGCTCTATCATCCCGACGTGAAGGCCTTCGACGTGCGCGAGGCCGCTGGCACGCCGCTCGCACTCCTCTACACCGATTTCTTCCCCCGCGAGAGCAAGCAGGGAGGAGCCTGGATGACGGAATATAAAGACCAGTGGCTTGATGACGCGGGTGTGAACCACCTGCCCCACGTCAGCATCGTGATGAACTTCTCCAAGCCCACGCCTGAGCGCCCCGCACTCCTCACGCTTGGCGAGGTCGGTACGTTGCTGCACGAGTTCGGCCACGCCCTGCATGGTATGTTCTCCCACGTGAAGCGCCGCAATATGGGCGGCACGAAGGTCTATTGGGACTTCGTGGAACTGCCCTCGCAGTTTATGGAGAACTACCTCCTGGAGCCCGAGTTCCTGCGTACCTTCGCCCGTCACTATGAGACGGGAGAGCCCATGCCCGAGGAACTCATCAACCGCATCCTCAAGGCCCGCTACTACAACGTGGCCAGCGGATGCCTGCGCCAGGTAAGTTTCGGTCTCTTGGATATGGATTATTACACGCTCACCGAGCCGCTGACGGAAGACCTCCGCACCTTTGAGGACCGCTCGTGGGCTCCGACGCAACTGATGGAGCGCGTGCCGGAGAGCTGTATGAGCGTGCAGTTCGGCCACATTATGAGCGGCGGCTATGGTGCCGGTTACTATTCATACAAATGGGCCGAGGTGCTCGATGCCGATGCCTTCGGTGCCTTCAAGGAGGAGGGCCTCTTCAACAAGGAGACGGCCGCCCGCTTCCGCCGCGAACTGCTCAGCAAGGGCAATACCCGCGAACCTATGGACCTCTACGTGGCCTTCCGTGGCCGCAAACCCAATATCAACGCCTTACTCCAACGCGATGGAATCAAACAATAAAGCAAACAAGGAGCGCCGCTTTGACGAGCGCTACCTCCGTATGGCCACCGTCTGGGCCGAGAACTCCTACTGCACACGCCGCAAGGTGGGAGCCCTCATCGTGAAAGACAAAATGATTATCTCCGATGGCTTCAACGGAACGCCGTCGGGCTTTGAAAACGTGTGTGAGAACGAAGACGGCCTCACCAAACCCTATGTGCTCCACGCCGAGGCCAACGCCATCACGAAGATAGCCCGCTCCGGCAATAACTCCGACGGCGCCACGCTCTACGTGACGGCATCGCCCTGCATAGAGTGCGCCAAACTCATCATCCAGTGCGGCATCAAGCGCGTGGTGTATGGCGAGCACTATCGCCTCACCGACGGCATCGACCTGCTGAAGCGCGCCGGCATCGTCGTGGAGTATATCGACGCTCACAATCTCGTTGCTACCGATAAGGAGTAGCGCGAGTGGCAACACATTATTTATATATAAAGGCATGAGCAATAGGTCCAACTCTAAATATCTGATACCCATCATTCTTGCCGTAGGCATTGTGCTGGGCATCTTAATCGGTAATTTCTACGGCAGCAGCTTCAGTGGCCGCGGCCTGAGCATCATCAATGCCTCCAGCAGTAAGATTACCGACCTCATGCATTTGATTGATGAGGAATATGTAGATAAGGTGGATATAGACTCACTCGTGGAGCGCAGCCTTCCCAATATTTTGCACGAACTCGACCCCCACAGCACGTACGCCAGTGCCGAGGATGTGGAGAGCGAGATGCAAGACCTCGAAGGGCACTTCTCCGGCATAGGTATCCAGTTTTATATCTATCGCGACACGGTGAACGTTGTCAAGGTCATACCGGGCGGCCCCTCCGAGGGCTGCGGTATCAAGGCCGGCGACCGCATAGTGAAGGTTGATGGTAAGGACTTTACGGGAAAGAACGTGGACAACGACAAGGCGCAGAAGTCCCTCAAGGGCGCCAAGGGAAGCACCGTGAAGCTCTCTATTCTGCGCCCTTCAGCCAGGGACGGGAAACTGCACGATTATATTGTTACGCGCGGCGATGTACCTGTGAAGAGCATAGAAGGTGTGTATATGCTGGACAAGCAGACGGGCTACATCCGCGTGCGTTCCTTCGGCGTTACGACCTATAATGAGTTCCTCGGCGCTCTCGCAGAGCTTGACAGTCAGGGTTTCAGCCGTCTCGTCATCGACCTACGCGGCAACCTGGGCGGCTACATGGATACGGCTATTATGATGGCCAACGAGTTCCTCCCCAAGGGCCGCCTCATCGTTTACACCGAGGGCCGTCATTCCCCGCGCTCCGAATACAAGAGCGACGGCCAGGGCTCTTATCAGCGCATGCCGCTTACTGTGCTCGTGGATGAGTACAGCGCCTCAGCCAGCGAGATATTCTCCGGGGCCATGCAAGATAACGACCGTGCCCAAATCATTGGCCGCCGCACCTTCGGCAAGGGACTCGTGCAGAAGCCTGTCAACTTCCGTGACGGCTCGCTCGTGCGCCTCACTATTGCCCGCTACTATACACCTTCCGGCCGTTGCGTGCAGAAACCCTATCAGATGGGTGATCCCGAAGATGCTTACGAGCGTGACCTCCTCAACCGCGAGATGGCCGGCGAACTATTCTCGGCCGACAGTATCAAGACCAACGGCAAAGTATATAAGACCGTGGGCGGCCGCAAGGTCTATGGCGGTGGAGGCATCATCCCCGACATCTTCGTGCCTCTCGACACGCTGGGCTATACGCCGTATATTAAAGAGGCTTTCATGCGAGGGCTCGTGCCGGAGTTTGCGTACAACTACCTTGATACTCACCGCGTCTGGCTCACGGCGCAGAAGGATTTGGCGCAGTATCTCATGCGTGCCTCACTTCCCGAGGCCTTTGAGAACTATGCGGCCCAGCATGGCCTGCCCCGTCGTGGCGCATTAACTGCGGCAGCCCGCAACTTCCTGCGCCGCTATCTCGTGCGCTATCTCGTCAGCGATGTGCAGGGCGAGGCAGAGGCCGTGAAGTATTACAACACCGACGACCCCTACTTGCGCGAGGCTCTGAAGAGTTTTGTCAGAGAATAGGATAATAAGATTATCAGTTACCCTTCAAGCGCAGCATCCCCATGTGCTAATTCACAAATTATTCAATGCCCACCCTCACCTTCCATTTTCCCTTTAGAAGTATTCTCCCCTCCCTATTCGGGGAGGGGTGGCGCGGCACGAAGTGTCCGTGCCGGGGTGAGGCTTTTTTCCTCCTTATTCTCCTCGTTCTGCCGTGCCGAGCCCAGCTTAACGTGGAGACAGCCATCAACATGGGCCGTTCATCGCTCTACTACGAGGACTACGTCACGGCCATCGCCCGCTTCAACGACGTACTCCTCGTAAGGCCCCGCAAGGCGGAGGTGTATTACTACCGCGGCTATGCCAAGTTTTCCCTTGAGGACTACGACGGAGCCGCCGCTGACTGTTCCGAGGCCATACGCCTCAACCCCTTCCGCGTGGAGTTCTATCAACTCCGTGGCCTCACCCGCATCAACCTTTCCGACTACGCAGCCGCCATCGACGACTATTCCCGCGTGCTGAAGGAACTGCCCGAAGAACAGAACTCCCGCTACAACCGCGCCCTCTGTTTCCTTGAACTGAAAGACTATCCCGCTGCCTGCGCCGACCTCGACTATACCATCGCCCACTGGCCACGCTTCTCGCGAGCCTATCTCGTCAACGCACAGATTGCCCTTGAGACGGCCGACACACTCGGCGCTATCCGTTGGATCGACACCCTCCTCAGCATCATCCCCCGCGACCGCGAAGCCCTCGGTTTCCGAGGACGTCTCTGCCTGTGGGAGGACAACAGCCTCAGGGCCGACTCCTTCCTCACCGCGGCCATTGAACTCGGCGGCACCACTCTTGATAATTACCTCTGCCGCGCACAGGCACGCCACAACCTCAATCGCTACAACGGAGCCCTCGCCGACTACGATGCCGCCATCACCCGCGTGCCCCAGCACTTCGTGGCCCACTACAACCGCGGCCTGCTCCGCGCCCTTGTCGGTGCCGACAACCAGGCCATCGAAGACTTTGACTTCGTTCTCTCTCTCGAGCCCGACAACACCCTCGCGCTCTACAACCGCGCCATCCTCCGCGAACAGACTGGCGACTTCCGTGGCGCAGAGGCCGACTACACCTCGCTCCTCCGCCTCTATCCCCAATTCTATGCCGGTTATCAGGCCCGTGCCCGCTGCCGCCGCAAACTGGGAAAGAATGCCCTCGCCTTGCAGGATGAGACTCGCGCTGCCCGCGCCGACTACGACCTCATCTTCGGTAATCACCGTCGCACTCCCATCAAGCGTGTGCGCCGCCGTTCCGACCACGAACTGGAACACTACCGGGACCTCGTAGAAGTGGAGCCCGACACCATGCGCATCTTCGTCAGCGACGTTGCCGGCCGCGTGCAGAACCGCCAGACAGAGCACAACCTCCTTCCCGCTTTCCCCACCGACGAAATAAACCGTGTCCTCGCCGAAGACCCCACCAACGCACCCGCCAATGCCCAGCTCCGCTACAACAGCGGCTGCATGCATGCCGACATAGGCCTCACCGATACAGCCATAGAAGACTTCACCGAAGCCCTCCAACTCAATCCCCGCCTTGGCCAGGCCTGGTACAACCGCGCCCTCCTCCTCGTCCGCGAAGGAAAGAAAGAAGCCGCCGCCGCCGACCTCTCCCGCGCCGGAGAACTCGGCATCTATCAAGCCTACAATCTGCTTAAAATCATAAGATGAGGAGACCCTCTAAATCTCCCTTAAAGGGAGACTTGCAGATAAGGAGATCCTCTATAGATTAATCCTTCAACATTAATCATTAACCATTAATCTTTTAACATTAAACATTTTTCACTTTATTCACACTATAAAAATAAAAAATTATGAAATCACTTCTGAATCTTTTCCCGCTCAAAGAGCGGACTCATCCCCAAAAGAGAGTCTGGGGGATTAGTGGAGGACTTCTTCTCCTTCTCCTTTCCCTGACTCTCACAGTCAGTGTCAAAGCCGAGCCCATAGCAACCGTTGATGTCAACATCGGCGAGTATATGGGCAAGTACAACGCCGCCCACGATGCCTTCCAGGTGCAGCTCATCGAAGAGAATGAATTCTATTATTTCATCTTCACCTTCGGCGGCATCACCGAGCTTGAGCCCGGGCGCACCTACACGCTCGCCGACTGCCTCTCCGACGATGTCCACGATGCCACCTACTACAGCTTCGCCGTATGGATAGGCAACGGTAATGAAATCCTCGACTACGACAACTTTTCCCTCACCTACAACCGTGATGCCGAAACCGGCGAAGAAAGTTTTGAGGGTTATGTAGAGGATATCTACGGCTTCGCCTACAAACTGCGCTATACAGGTGCGGAGCCCACGCCTCCCACTCCTTCCACACCCGGCGAGTCCTACTACATCCGTCTTGACGGCACCGACCTCTACTTCTCCACCAACGAAGTGGCCGACAACGCCAACGTCACCTATTCCCTCTCCTCCGAGAAAGAAGCCTTCGTCGTCACCTCCTCTGGCGACGGCTTCACCATTCAGAGTGCCGACAACGGCAAATACGCCGGCCACGGCCACACCAACTCATGGGACTTCTCCGACAATGCAGACGTCTGGTACATCCAGAGCTTTGAAGAGCCCACCTCCATCCTCAAGGACGGCAGTAAGGGCTTCGGCGTAGATGACCAGTACGACGGTGCCGGCGTCTATACCGACAAGTCCGGCCAGCTCTGGGTCTTCGAGCCCGTCAATACCGACGGAATAGCCGCACCCGTTGCCACCTCTTGCACTCCTGTCAAGCGGCTCACGCGCCGCGGCACGCTCCTCAGCCATCCTACGGGCGTGTACGACC
This sequence comes from Alloprevotella sp., assembly GCA_045600685.1. Lineage (GTDB taxonomy): Bacteria > Bacteroidota > Bacteroidia > Bacteroidales > Bacteroidaceae > Alloprevotella. The sequence goes on from JAZRYH010000041.1 coordinate 17,512, forward strand.
TCGGTGGACGCTTTATAAAGAGGTAATGCTGATAAGTCCTGCAAGGACGACATAACGGAGGGTAGGGCGTAAGCCTACCTCACTCCGGAATCCATTTCTCTGGGAGCGCTATAAGTGCGACATAATTACCAATTACTTGAAATATGTCGCACTTACAGCGCTCCCATATAAGTTCATCTACAAAAAATAGGGCTTACGCCCTATCCTCCAATCCGTCGCACCTTCGGCGCTCTCCGACGTTACGTTTCGTCCTACACCTCTTACACCTCCTACACCTTCGCCCTATACAAACACGCGCCGCCAAGGACATTCTCTGCGGCGCGATTGTATGTGTAATGTTGAAAGAGCGAAGCGCAGCACGGCATTCGCGTGGCACGCGGCGCGAATAAATGTTTTGCACCCCCTTGGCAAAAAATTGCTGTCGGCTGGCAAAAAATTGCCAAGGGGGGGGCAAAAAATTGCCGTCGGCTGGCAAAAAATTGCCAAGGGGGTGCAAAAAATTGCCGTCGGCTTGCAAAAAGTTGCCAAGGGAGTGCAAAATTTGTAAAAGGGCGCTGATTTTTCCAAGATGCACAAGGGTGAATGATGATGCGGATCCCGGCATAAGGGAAGGCCCCCACGGCGAAAGTGTTCTTTCGTGGCGGGGGCCTTTATTTGCTGTGAGGCTCACAGGGTGGGGCTTCGCGCGTCAGTGGAGCGAGAGGGCGGTGATGACCTGTGCGTCCACGGCTTCGTTGAGGGCCTGGACGAGGGTGGGGGCCGTCATGCGGAGTTGCTGGCGCAGGGCAGGGGAGGAGAGGGAGACGTGGAGCGTCTGCCCTTCGATGCGCAGGGCCGTGGTGGCGGCGGCAATGCGCGCGCCGACGGCATCGCCGTAGTGGGCGGCGACGACTTCGGGCCACGCCTTGATGAGGCGATGCTCATTGAGCGGCGTCTCCAGTCCGCCAGCGCGCAGGAATTGCTGCACGAGCGAGGTGATGGGTTCTTCTTTGGTGCGTTGCATTAAAAAATGAGACCCCCCTAAATCCCCCCGTAGGGGGGGACTTTTAAAGCGCGTTGGAAGTCCCCCCTATGGGGGGGATTTAGGGGGGGCTTCTTTTATTTCTGAAGGTAATGCTTTCCTGTCTGCTCGATGATGCGCTTGCGGTATTCCATGGGGTAGCCGGGGCGCTCAGGGGGCACGGCGAGGCCGTCGGGGGTCTTCTGGAAGGAGCCGTCGGGGTTCTCTTTCTTCACAGCCATGTCGTTGTACTTCACGATAATCTTCTCGCCGAGCGTCTGCCAGCGGGCGAGCATGTCCTGGGCCTGACGGACGCCATAGTCGGAGAGGAGACGTACGGCCTCGGTGTGGTGGCCTTCGTTGCAGAGGCGGACGGCCTCGGCTTCAAGGGCGCTCTGGCCCTGGATGAGGGAGGCTTCGATGGCGTCGCGCACCTTCTGGAGTTCGGGGAAGAGGACGGCGTAGCGGGGATACACCATGTTGGCCACCCAGTTCTCCACCCAGAAGGCGGACTTCCACGAGAAGGTGACGTCGTCGGCCGTGCCTTCGGCGTAGCATTCGGGGATGCGGGTGGTCTGGCAGTAGATTGGCGTGTAGGCGCACATGTTGGGGTCGTCATTGCCTATCCAGATGACGCCGCCCGCGGCATTGGGCATGGTGCCGCGCAGTTGGGCGATGTAGGTCATGGCCGTCTGCTGCGTGGAGATGGGGCGCTCGTTGAAGTACTTCTGGCCGTCGGGGCCGTCGAAGGTGAGGGGCGTGGGACGGTAGGGCATTTCCCACGGACCCTGGCCGAGGTCTTTCTGCACGTCGAAGGGGGTGCCTTCGTAGTGGTCGCGCATGGACATCATCACGTCGTGGAGGGAGAGCTTCTGGCGCGGCACAAACCACAGGGGCATCACCTCGGGGTTGTCCTGGCAATGGAGACCGTCCACGAAGGGGAGGTAGCGGTCCATGCCATCGACCCATTTGTTGAAGAAACTCCAGGCGCGGGCGTCGCAGAAGCGCTGGCTGCTGAGGTCGGCGGGGGCGTAGGCGGCGGAGAAGGAGAAATCGGCGTCCTTGCCGGAGAAGAATCCCTTCTCGCGGGCGAAGGTGATGACGTCCTTGCTGCAGATGACGTTCTGCTTGTCCTTCATGTTGAAGGTGTGGATGCGGCTCTGGTTGGCGTGGCAGCAGATGGCATCGTCGGGGATGCGCTGGGCCACCCATACGGCGCCCTTGCGGCCGGGACCCTTGCCTATCATCTCCATCACCCATATCTCATTGGGGTCGGCAATGGAGAAGGACTCGCCCTCGGAGGCGTAGCCGTACTCGGCCACGAGGTCGGTCATTACCTTGATGGCCTCGCGGGCCGTCCTGGCGCGCTGCAGGGCGAGGTGCATGAGGCTGACGTAGTCTATCTTGCCGGTAAGGGTATCGGCGAGTTCGAGGCGGCCGCCGAAGGTCGTCTCCATGATGGAGAGCTGGTGCTCGTTGATATAGCCTACCACCTGATAGGTGTGGGCCACTTCGGGAATGTCGCCGTAGTAGTGGTTGGTGTCGCCGTCGTATATCTTGCGCATGGTGCCGGCGGGATGGTCGGCGGCGGGGAGATACACGAGGTGGCCGTACATACCGTAGGAGTCCTGGTTGTACGTTATCATCGTGCTGCCGTCGGCGGAGGCGTTCTTGCCGATGAGGAAGTTTGTGCATGCCACGCCCTGGGTGAAGGCGAGGATGGAGAGTGTGAGGATAACGAAAAGTTTCTTCATGTTATGTGAGTTTTAGATAATAAAGCTGTGTCGCAGTTCCGTCTCTGCGAGACTCTTCCTGTATTCTGTGCCGCGTCTTTCGTGAGCGCCTCGCTTCTCTCGGCGTTCCCGCTGCCGCAGCCCAGATACAGGGCGTGCCTTCGGCACTTTTGGGAACTGCAACAAAGAAATAAAGGCTCTCCGAGCAAATAAAGCCCTGCGGGAAATAAGGAGGGATGAGATGATTAAACGATGGGCGATGATTTGATGATGAGGAGGAGCAACCTGTTAGAAGGCGGTGAGGGTCATGTCGCTTTTGTCGAAATAGTAGCGTTCAATATAGGGGTGAGGATAGTTGGCAAAGTTGACGAGAATACCGATGGGGAAGCCTGTGGCAATCATGTAGGAGAAGAGTTGCTGGCGCTCGTGGGCTGAAATCTTGTCAATGGCTTTACATTCTATGATGATGTTGCCTCTCTCACGTTCTATCATTATATCCATCTTGAGGAAGGCCTCCATAGGCTCGCCCTGGAAGAGGGGGGTGATGGCGGTATTCCTTGTGAAAGTTGATGCTGCGGTCTGCCAGAACTTTAGCCAGAGCTTCTTGATAGATGTATTCCGGCAGAGCACACGGCAATTCGCGTGTCACCTCCATGATGCACCCTACAATATCGTACACATAATCTTTGAGGGCTTGCTTTGTCTCTGCCGGAAGGTTCTCTTTCTGTTTTAGTATCATGGGAACAATGACTGATTTCCCGTAGGGCTTTGTTTGCGAAGCCTTTGTTTCTTTTGAGGAATATGATGCTCCGAAGGAGCGTAGCCTATTTGCAGTAAGCGGAAATGCAAGCCGCCGTAGGTGGTTTGCAAGGCCGTTTTTTGCACATAGGCATGGGGGCGATAGCCCCATTCCTCAAAAGTTTATTTTCTTTTACTCATTCACGGCCTTGAAACTTAAGTCGAGGCCCTTGACGCTGTGGGTGAGGGCGCCGAAGGAGATGAAATCGACGCCGGCCTTGGCGTAGGGAATCATCGTGTCGAAGGTTATGCCGCCGCTGCTCTCCGTCTCGCACTGGCCGTTCACCATCTGGACGGCGCGGGCGGTATCCTCCGGCGTGAAGTTGTCGAACATGATGCGGTCGGGGTGCTCGGCGAGGGCCTCCTCCAGTTCCTGGAAGTTGCGCACCTCAATCTCAATCTTGAGGTCCTTGCCCTGTGCCTTGCAGTACTCCTTGGCGCGGGTGATGGCGTTGTGTATGCCGCCGCAGAAGTCCACGTGGTTGTCCTTGAGGAGAATCATGTCGAAGAGGCCTATGCGGTGGTTCATGCCGCCACCTATCTTCACGGCCTCTTTCTCCAACATACGCATGCCGGGCGTGGTCTTGCGGGTGTCAAGCACGCGGGTCTTCGTGCCGGCGTCGATGAGGGCCTGCTGATACTTGTGCGTCATGGTGGCGATGCCGCTCATGCGCTGCACGATGTTGAGCATGAGACGTTCCGTCTGGAGGAGAGAGCGCACACGGCCGCGGACAATCATCACGACATCGCCGGGCTGGATGGCGTCGCCGTCGTTCATGAACTGCTCAATGGCGAGTTCGGGGTCGAAGCGGTGGAATACCTCGCGAGCAATGCGTACGCCGGCCAGTATGCCGGGCTGTTTAACGAGCAACTTCTGGGCTCCCATCGCGTCGGCGGGGATGCTGCAGAGGGTGGTGTGGTCGCCATCGCCGATGTCTTCGGAGAAAGCCAAATCTATGAGTTTGTCGTTGAGCTCATCTACTGTGTACATTATATTAGGAGAAGTTAAAAGTTAAAAATTAAAAGAGAAAAGTTGGGGGTGGGGAGGCTATGTCATTGTATATGTTTCTGCAAAGTTACGCATTTATCCCGACACTTGCCACATTGTCATATCAAAAAGTGTGTGTGGAGAGGAGAAAAAGTGCGATTTTTGCAATTTACTACCCTGTTAAAGGCCAGAATGTCGTATTTTTGCACCCGTCGCAAGACATAACAGTTATTAACTAAACACTTACACGTATGTTGACAACGAAAGCCGGCGAACTGGCCGGAGCAATTTGGACTGCCCTCAACGAGCAGGGCACTCTCACTGGCAAAGACCTCAAGAAAGCAGCAAAGATCAAGAGCGACAAGGACCTGTATCTGGGTCTCGGTTGGCTTCTCCGCGAAGACAAGGTCTTTACCGCTGAAGAAGAAAAAGACATCACCGTTACGCTGAAGTAATTTCACCGGTGAAAGAAGGCCTCCTCCCCTTCCCGGGAGGAGGCTGTTTTTTTATTGGCAAATAACCCCCTAAAGAAATACAATATCGCCACTTATTTCCCAAGATACGTCCTATAGAGGTATCTTCCCCTCCCTATAGGGGGAGGGGTGGCGCGGTGCCGCAGGCAGCCGCGACGGGGTGAGGCTTTATTTCTTATGACCGCCCTCTACATACACGTGCCTTTCTGCCAGCGGCGATGCGCTTACTGCGGCTTTTACAGCACGACGCACGCCGAACTGCAGGATGCCTATGTCGCTGCCCTCCTTCGCGAGATGGCGGCGCGGCCTTGTGCTGACGAAATCGGCACCGTGTATCTCGGTGGCGGCACACCCTCGCAGTTGGGTGAGGAGCGCCTCACGCGCATCCTCTCACGTGCGCACGCAATATATAATATAGGTGCGGATGCCGAAGTCACGGTGGAGGTCAACCCCGATGACGTCACACCGAGCCTCGTTTCGGCTTTGCGTGAAGCGGGTGTGAACCGCGTGAGCATGGGCGTGCAGTCGTTTGATGACGGAGAGTTGCAGGCCGTGAGCCGCCGCCATACGGCCGAAGAGGCTTGCCGTGCCGTAGAGGCCTTATCCCGCGGCGGCATAAGCAATATCAGCATCGATTTGATGTACGGTCTGCCGGCTCAGACGCTGGAGAGTTTCGCCCTCAGCATAGACGCCGCCCTCAGCCTCCCCGTGCAGCATATCTCAAGTTACGCCTTGAGCGTAGAGGCCGGCACGCCCCTCCATGCCCGCCTCCAAAAAGGCACCTTTACGGAGGCTTCCGACGAGCAGATGCTGGCGATGTACACCCTTCTGCGCCAGCGCCTCACCGCTGCCGGCTATGAACATTACGAAATCAGCAATTTCGCCCGCCCGGGCTACGCTTCGCGCCATAATTCCTCCTATTGGGACGGCACGCCCTACCTCGGTCTCGGCCCCGGCGCCCATAGTTACGACGGCAACGCCCTGCGCCGTGCCAATGCCCCCGACCTGCGGGCCTATATCGCCGCCCTCGATGATGCGCCCCACTCCTTGGAGCATCTCACGCCCGACGCGCTTTACGATGAACTCGTCTTCACGCGCCTCCGCACCCGTCGCGGTCTTGCCTTGTCGGAAGTACCGGCCGGCCGCCGCGATTACCTCCTGCGCATGGCCGCTCCCCATATTGCCGCCGGCCGCTTGTCGCTTTCGGATGATGTCCTGCGCCTCACGCCTGCGGCCCTTTTCATCAGCGACGGCGTGATGAGTGACCTGATGGCGGAATAAGTTTTTCTTGAAATATGTCGCACTTACAGCGCTCCCATAAAGAGGCAAGCATAATATAAATAAGGCTCACGCCCAATCCTCCAATCTGTCGCACCTTCGGCGCTATAAAAAACAGAGAGGGCTGTCAGCGATTTTTCACTGGCAGCCCTCTCTTTATTAGGCGAAGGATGAATCCTTTCTCACTGTGGCTGATTAGCCGTTTCCTTTAGATACTCAAAGAATTCGCGCATTTCATCACGGGTGTAACCTGGATAAAATTCAGTAATGTCGGTGGTGATGGTCTTCCCGTTGAGTGTGGCAGTGGGGCTTGTCTTTCTAATATGTTCAAAGTCTTTCTTGGCATTTTCCTCTTCGGTATAGACCAAAGAGAGTGTAACCTTCGTTACAATACCTTCGCTGTCAAACTTTGCGTTATATACCTCAGAGTACGTTCCAGACCTGGCGATGGTGAGTTCCAGTTCGGTGGAAGTGTCTATGGTGAAGGAAACTCTGGCATAAGAGTCTTCAGTTCTCTCTTTATTGTCAATGTCTTCTTCGTTGTCACCACAGGCAGTGAAGGTGAGGGTCATTGCTGAAAGAGCGAACAGGAGAGCAAAGAATTTTGTCAGTTTCATTTTTTTGATATTAAGAGTTAAACAATAAGTGCGCGGTTTATTTTAGGTAATGATATACTATCAGCCCCGTAAACTTTTCTTTTATCAAGAATTACAGAATTAAGGAATTTTTTCGCAGTGTTCTAATAATGAATTTTTAGGAATTACGCAGTGCTGGGCACTGCTGAATTGTTGTCCGCAGGAATTCTGCTGCATCAAGCAGCTAATTCAAAAGAATTCCAGACAGAAGACTGACGGAGTAATTCTTTAATTCTGTAATTCTTGATAAAAATAAAAGACAGGTAGGTTTGTGCCCAAAAGCATATCATTGCCTTCTTTTATTCCTCCTCAAAGGCTTTTTCCATCACGTCCTCATAATAAGCCAGCTGGCGGGCACGGTCGAGATAGAGGAGGCCCATCTCCAGTTCGGCGGGCACGCCAACCGAGCCATGGCCTGCATTCTTCAGGGCGTTGGTGTAGCTTACGGCGTGGGGGATGGCTGTGGTGCGGATATAATCCAGTTGCTCCATCACGTTGCCGCGGTAGAGGGGCACGTAGCGGGTGTAGAAGTCTTTTATGAGGTTTTCTATCTGTGCGGTCAGGGCTTTATAGCGCGCGTTGACGGCCTGGTCGTTGCCCGTGTCATCCCATCCGTTTTCTTCGCGGGCCTTTACGAGTTCTTCGTAGCGGTTCTTGAACTCCTTTTTCCAGAGGGCCGCGCCCTCTTTGATGACTTCTTCGCGTGCGAGGTCAAGGCTCATGATGTGCTGCATGTCTTTATTAATCTCGCTGTTGGTGTTCACGAGGGATTCCACCTTCTTGAGCTGGCGGTCGGAGTTGCGCACATTCTGCTGCATCTTTGCAACCTCCTCAGGCGTGTAAGTGAGGCCCATTTGCTTGGCAATGTTGGCGCGCTGCGCGGGATCCTTCACGCTGGCCAGGGCTTGCAGGTCGTCGATGGACATACCATTGACGCGGGCATTAGCCATCATTTGCTGGCCCATCTTGGCGGCTGCGGCCTCGCGCTGTGCGGGCGACATCTTGGCCAGGGCGGCTACGTCGATACCGCCGGTGCGCTGCTTGGCCATCTGCATGGCGAAGGCCATCTGCTGTTCCTGCGTCATGCCTTCCATTTTCTCGGCCATCTTCTTGCCCTGTTCTATCTGTTTCTTCTGGGCATCGGACAGGTGGTAGGTGTTCTCGTAGGTCTTTCCCACCAGTTCGTTGGCCTGCTCGCTGGCTTCCTTGCAATTTCCTTCAAAATCAAGGAAGGCGTCAGTCTTGTTGATCATCTCAAAGTCGGCAGGGAGAGTGGGGCACATGCCCAGAATGCCGTCAACCGTGATTTGTGCGTTTGCCGTGGCGGTCATGGCCATCGCGGCAATGAATAAAGCAATTTTTTTCATGTTTTAATATTTTGGTTATTAGGTTTCCGTTGGCAAAGATACGAATTATTAAGGAAATATCAACGAAAAGACGGAGAATTATGCATATTTTTGCCCTCGCCATTCCGAAAGGCGGGCCGCAGCCGGTGCTTTCCGAAGCTTTTTCTGCCGTTTGCGGGAGTGTTCAGTCCGTCTGCCTTAGCCGGAAGGCGTCTTGCTGTTGACCGTCTGACTTGTCCAGGAAACTAATATGCCTTCCCCAACAAAATTATAGGGAAAACTTGTTGCCGGAGCCGTAGCCGTCATCCTTTGTCGGCATTTAGTCATCATGGCCACAGCTGTGACCGATATTTGTCACAGCTGTGACGCATACTTGGCCACAGCTGTGACGCATACTTGGCCACAGCTGTGGCCAAGATGAACACTTCGGCAATTGAGCGTCGGCAAGGTGGGTCAGGACGTCGTGAAGGAGTATGCGAAAGGCGCAGCGGGGAGGTGGAGGCAGATTGGCCTATTTACCTGCCAGGAAAGGTCGCAATAATGGCGTGTGAGGCGGGTGATATGTTAAAAAGAGTAGGGATGATGAGTGATAAGTCGGATTTTTTTTGTAACTTTGCCGCGGTATTTATTATTAAAGTGTAAAGAGTATGAAAACAAACTCGCAACTCCGCCGCCAGGCCCGCTTCGGACTGGAAGGCAACTGGGGCATGATGGCTCTGTGCTATCTGCTTTTTATCTTGATGTCGTATGTACTGACGCTTCCCATAGAAGCCGGTGTCGCCATCTCGGCAATTAAAGGCGGAGACGCTGCCGGTGCGAACACTGTCTTTGCTAATGTGTGGCAGGTACTGGTGGTCATTGCTTTGCTGCCGGCCTCGTGGATGCTGAGCGTGATGTGTCTGCGCCTGGTGCGTGGCGATTACGGCCAGAAACAGGTGCGCCTGGGCGAGATAATGGAGGGCTATCGCCACACCAACCGCGTGGTGGGCGCATATCTGGCTATGGTGCTCGTGGTCATAGTGATATTAGTCGTTCCTGCCGTTCTGACGGTGTTGTGGTGCGGCGAGGATACCACCCTATGGCTGCATTCGCAGGATATTGAGGCACTTGGTCGGATGACGATGAAGTTTATCCCCTGCATCATTATATATGTATTTGTGGCGCTGCGTCTGAACCTCTACTGCTTCCTGCTGTGGGACACCGACCTTGGGGCCTTTGCCGTGCTGCGCGAGAGCAACAGGATGATGAAGGGCCGTTGCTGGAAGATGTTCTGCCTGTGGCTGAGTTTCATAGGGTGGGGCATACTGTCACTGCTCACCTTCGGCATAGGCTACCTGTGGCTGGCGCCTTATGTCAACGCTTCGATGGCCGCCTTCTACGATGACATCCGCGCCGAAGAGGCCGCTGCCGCCGTGGAGCCCGAGACCGTGGAGGAAATGCCCGCAGCACTTGACGTAGAACCCAAAGACGAAAATACAGAACTTTGACAAGAAAAAAGAAACCCCTCCCTCTGCTTGAGGGCATAGAGATAACCGACGTGGCAGCCGAAGGTAAGGCGCTGGCACGGGTAGATGGTATGGCTGTGTTCGTGCCTTATGCCGTGCCGGGCGACATCGTGGACCTTCAGGTGCGCCGCAAGAAACACTCGTTCATGGAGGCCGAGGTGGCAAGGCTGGTGAAGCCGAGCCCGTTGCGCGCGGAACCCTTCTGCAAGCACTTCGGCGTGTGCGGCGGCTGCAAATGGCAGTGTCTGCCCTACGAAGAGCAACTGCGATGGAAGCAGAAACAGGTGGAGGACAACCTCCAGCGCATCGGTAAGGTGGAACTGCCGCCGACGAGCCCCATCAAAGGCAGCCAACTCACCGTGGGCTATCGTAACAAACTGGAATTCGGCTTCTCCAACCGTCGCTGGATGACGGCCGAGGAGATGCAGCAGAAGGCCGAGTGGCAACCCGGCGTGGGCTTCCACATCCCCGGCGCCTTCGATAAGATATTGGACATAGAGGAGTGTCACCTGATGGACCCCGTGCAGGACCGCTTGCGCAACGGCGTGAGACAGTTCGCCCTGGAGCGCGGCATCAGTTTCTTCGACCTGCGGGCACAGAACGGCGTGGTGCGCAACATGATGGTGCGCACGGCCCTGCCTCGTGAGGACGCCCCCGAGGGCGAACTCATGGTGGTGATGCAGTTCTGCTGGCAGACGCCGGAAGAAGAAGGCCAGGCCATGCAGGTGATGGACTACCTCAAGAGGGAGTTCCCCGAGATAACGTCGCTGATGTATGTGAACAATACGAAGTGCAACGACACCATCGGCGACCTCCCCGTACTCCTGTACGCCGGACGCGACCATCTCATAGAAACGATGGAGGGCCTGCGCTTCAAGGTGGGGCCAAAATCGTTCTACCAGACCAATACGTTGCAGGCGTATGAACTGTATAAGGTGGCCAGAGAGTTTGCCTTTGGCGAGCAACTGTCAACTGATAACTGTCAACTGCCAATTGTTTACGACCTCTACACCGGCACGGGCACTATTGCCAACTTCGTGGCAGCCCGGGCGCGCCAGGTGATAGGCATAGAGTACGTGCCCGAAGCCATTGAGGACGCGAAGGTGAACGCCGCGCTTAACGGACTGACGGACAAGACACAGTTCTACGCCGGCGATATGAAGGACATACTCACCGACGACTTCATCAAGGAGCACGGCCGTCCCGACGTGATAATCACCGATCCGCCCCGCGCAGGTATGCATCCCGACGTGGTGCAGGTGATATTGAACGCCGCCCCCGAGCGCATCGTCTATGTAAGTTGCAACCCCGCCACACAGGCCCGCGACCTGCAACTGATGGATGAGAAATACCGCGTGGAAAAAGTGCAGCCCGTGGATATGTTCCCGCATACGCATCACGTGGAAAACGTCGTGCTGCTGGTGAGAAGAAGCCTCACCCCGTCGCGGCCACTGCGTGCCGCGACACCCCTCCCCGAATAGGGAGGGGAAATTACCTCTAAAGGTTGAAGGCGGGATGAGAAGGGATTCAGCTCTACACTTAGCAGCCTCACCCCGTCGCGGCCACTGCGTGCCGCGACACCCCTCCCCGAAAAGGGAGGGGAAGATACTCCTAAAGGTTGAAAGCGGGATGAGAAGAGAGAACAACTCTACACTTTTAACTTTTAATTTTTAATTTTTAACTTTTAATTTGAGCCAGCATGGCGATAAAGGCAGACCCGTTGGTGGAAAGGCGCATAAAAGCGTGCAGTACGGCAGAGGAGTTCTGGACACTGCTCATGGAAGTGGTGCCGCGGAATAGCCGCGCCTACCTCGGGAGCGTGCTGAAACAGGGCGCACCGCTGCTGAGACAGGGACAGTTGGGACTGCCCGACGAAAGGTTGGGACGCTTCTGCGCACAGGGCTCGGAGATAGACCGTGCCAAGGTGCTGGACTTCCTTCTGAACTGTCCCAATATGGCAACATATTACGAGGCCTTCCAGTTGTTCAAACACATGGCCGACAACCGTGCCGCACTCTACCGTTACTGCCAACGGCTGATGAACGAGGGCAGCGACATAAGTTATAATCTGGCCTCGGTGATGAGCCTGTATTTCGACCTTCAACTGCCCGCCACCTTTGCCCTGCGCGTGGAGCCTTACCAACTCTCCCGCCTCGACGCAGGGTACGACGCATTCAGAAAAATTTTGAAACCATGAGATATATTAAACCATTCATCCTTCTCGCCCTTATCCTCCTCGTGCCCTTTACGGGTGAGGCGCAGGAAAAGAGCAAGCCCGTAGAGACCAAAGGCCTCTTCAATGTAATCAAACAGGACGCCGACTATTTCTTTGACGTGCCCGACGCACTGCTGTCGCGCCAACTGTTGGCCAGTGTGCGCTTCACCAGTACCCCCGCCGGTATAGGTAAATACGGCGGCGAGAGCATCGTGACCCACACCGTTTACTTCCAGGTGGCCCCCAACAATCAGTTGCTCCTGCGCAGCAATATCCTCGTGAACAACGCCGACCCCACAGACGAAATCAACCGCGCCGTGCAGACGGCCAGCGAAGACCCCATCATTGCCGCCTTCAAGGTGGAGAAGAGGGGCAAAGGCTTCCGCCGCATCAAGGTGTCGGACTTCTTCCGCGGCAGTGACGCCCTCGGCTTTCCGCAGAAGGTGAAGCAGCAGTTCGGTATCAGCCAGGTGAACGGCCAGTTGTCATTCATTGACACGATAAAGACCTTCCCGATGAACACCGAGGTGCGCGTGACCCGCACTTACTTCGGCAACACTGGCAGTTACGCCGCACAACTCACCGGCGGCGTGACCTTCGGCCTCAATATATCCTTCGTGCTCCTGCCCGAACAGCCCTATCAGCGCCGTCTGTTCGACCCCCGCGTGGGCTACTTCGCCGACAATTTCGCCTACTTCTCCGACAACCAGCAGCGCGTGCAGCCCCGCAAGTTCATCACCCGCTGGCGTCTGGAGCCGAAGGACTCAGCCGCCATCGACTCGATGAAACAAGGCTATCTGGTAGAGCCCAAGAAGCCCATCGTATATTACATCGACCCCGCCACGCCCAAACAGTGGCGCCCGTATCTCATTCAGGGCATAAACGATTGGCAGAAAGCCTTTGAGGCTGCCGGCTTCAAGAACGCCATTCGCGGTGAGGAGTGGCCGAACGACTCAACAATGTCTATGGAAGACGCACGCTTCAGTGTGATTCGCTACCTTGCCAGCGACATTGCCAACGCGTACGGTCCGCAAATCCACGACCCCCGCAGCGGCGAGATACTGGAGAGCCACATCTGCTGGTATCACAACGTGATGACGCTCGTCCACGATTGGTACATGATACAGGCCGGTACGCTTGACGAGGCTGCCCGACAGATGAAGTATGACCCTGAACTGATGGGCCAGCTTATCCGCTTCGTCAGCAGTCATGAGGTGGGCCACACGCTGGGCCTGCGCCACAATTTCGGTTCCTCCAGCACCGTGCCCGTAGATTCCCTCCGCGACAAAGCCTGGGTAGAGGCCCACGGACATACGCCCTCCATCATGGACTACGCACGCTTCAACTACGTGGCCCAGCCCGAGGACGGCATAAGCCACGACGGCATCTTCCCGCGCATCGGCGACTACGACAAATGGGCTATACAGTGGGGCTACACGCCGATGTTTGATGCTTACGACGACGACAGCGACCACTGGGAACTGGAGAAACTCATCGCGGGCCGCCTCAAGGATAACCGCCGCCTATGGTTCGGCGACGGCGAGACCAACCGCACCAACGACCCGCGCTGCCAGACTGAAGACCTCGGCGACGACGTCGTGAAAGCTTCCGAGTATGGCATCCTCAATCTCAAGCGTGAACTGAAGGCCCTGCCCGAGTGGACGTATGAGAGCAACGACATAAACGGCGCCAACCTCTCCTCCCTCTATCGCGGCATCAACCAGCAACTGCAACGCTACACAGGCCACGTGATGCGCCACTTCGGCGGCACGGAGTACAACTACCGCACCATCGACGAGCCCGGTGATATGTACGTCCTCACCCCCCGCGCCAAACAGAAGGACTGCATGGCCTTCATGAAGCGCCACTATCTTGACGCCGCTCCCCGCTGGCTCGTGGATTTGCCCTACATCAAGCGCCTCACCCCCGACCCCGAGGACAACCTCTGCCGACTGGGCAAGAGCGTGGTGGGCAGTATGGCCGGCGCCAGTGTGCTGGAGCGCCTCACAAGCGAATATCCCGCTGACGAATACCTCTCCGACATTGAAGCCTCCGTATTCAAGGGCACCGCCTCCGACCTCTACCAGCGCACCATGCAGGACAGTTACGTGCGCGCCCTCTGCGATTATTATAAGAGTAAACTTGGGCAGAGCGACTATGCCGGTGTGTCCGCCGTTGTGTTCAAGCACCTCAAGGCTCTCCAGCAGCGCTTCGCCGGCAGCAGCGACGCCTATACCCTCCGTCTGAAGGATGAAATAGACCGCGCACTGAAGATTTAGTAAACAGAAGGTCGCCACTCATCCTTCGCGGCTTTTGACCACATCAATACCTCTTTATTCGTGAACGAAATAGTAAACAACATCTGGCTGGAGTTCAGCAGTTACACGCAACTCATAATAAAGGGCCTACTCATCGGCATCATTGCTTCGGCACCGATGGGGCCGGTCGGCATACTCTGCATCCGGCGCACACTGCGCAAGGGCCGCATCTACGGTCTCGTGACGGGTGCCGGCGCAGCGCTGAGCGACATTATATACGCCCTGATAACCGGTGCGGGCATGGCCTTTGCCGTGAATATCATTGAGAACCCCACCAATATCTACTGGCTGAAACTCATCGGTGCCGGAGTACTCTTTGGCTTCGGCGTCTATCTCTTCCGCACGTTGCCCAAGGATGCCCCGGAGAGCACGGCGGCGCAGAAGGGAAACGGTACGCTGTGGAGCAACTTCATCACGGGCTTTCTCCTCACAGTGAGCAATCCGCTTATCATCTTCCTCTTCCTTGCCGTGTTCAATATGTTCACCTTCGTCATCCCCCACTTCTGGCTGGCACAGGCACTGGGCTATCTCAGCATCATCGGCGGTGCCATGCTGTGGTGGGGAGGTCTGACGTGGGTGCTCGTCCACATGAACGACCGCCTAGGCAACAACTTCGCGCAGACCCTCAACCGTATCATCGGAGTCCTCGTGATAATAGGCAGTGTGCTGACCATCGTCAAAACACTCTTTGCCCCCACATTCCTTAAATTCCTCGGATAATGAAAGCCATAGTAATAGGTGCCACCTCCGGTATAGGATATGAAGTGGCCCGTCTTCTGGCGCAGAAAGGCTGGACGGTGGGCATCAGCGGCCGACGCGAAGAGTTGCTGGCCGCCCTCGTGAACGACACTCCGGGCATAGTGGCCTGGCGTCGTATTGACGTCACCGCGCCCGATGCTCCCGAGCAACTCGCAGCACTTGCCGACGAGATGGACGGCATAGACCTCTACTTCCACGCCAGCGGCATAGGCTACCAAAACCTCTCCCTCAACGCCGACGAGGAACTGGCCACCGTCCGCACCAACGGTGAGGGTTTCACGCGCATGCTTACCGCGGCCTTCAATATGTTTGCAGTCCGCGGTGGCGGACATATCGCTGCCATCACCAGCATTGCCGGCACCAAAGGCCTAGGTGCCGCGCCCGCCTATTCCGCCACCAAGCGTTTCCAGCGCCATTACCTTGAAAGCCTTGAGCAACTGGCCCACATGCGCCGCCTCCCCATCCGTTTCACCGAGATACGTCCCGGCTTTGTCAGCACCGCCCTACTCAAGGACGACTATTACCCCTTGCAGATGCAGCCCGCCGCCGTGGCCGCATCCATCGTCAAGGCCGTGGAAAAGAAACGCCGTGTAAAAACTATCGACTGGCGCTACCGCATCCTGGTATTCTTCTGGGGACTTGTCCCCCGCTGCCTCTGGGTGAGGATGAACGTCAGGAGCAAGGAGGCATAGCCTTTCTGAAATATCCTGAACTTCCGGAATATCCCAATTATCAATAATCCCAACAACCATTAACCCCTTAAAACCCCATTATTATGAAAAAGTATTTAGCAGAAATGATTGGCACAATGGTGCTCGTTCTCATGGGTTGCGGCGTGGCCGTAAGCCTCAACTGTTCTTCTGACTGCACAGTCACGATGAATGCCGCCACCGTTATCGGCACGGCCCTCGCCTTCGGTCTCGCCGTAGTCGGCATGGCCTATACCATCGGCGGCATCAGCGGTTGCCACATCAATCCTGCCATCACTCTCGGCTGCTGGGCCACTGGCCGTATGAAGAGTAAAGATGCCGTTATGTATATGATCTTCCAGGTCATCGGTGCCTTCATCGGCAGCGCCCTGCTCTGGCTCCTCGTAGGCAATGTCGAGGGTCTTGAAGGCACGGGTGCCAACGACCTGCAGACTGGCGTCAATGTCCTCGGCGGCCTGCTGGCTGAAATCATTTTCACCTGCGTCTTCGTACTCGTAGTGCTGGGTGCCACCCACAAGACCAATGGCGCCACCAACAACTTCGCAGGCCTCGCCATCGGCCTCACCCTCGTGCTCGTTCACCTCGTTTGCATCCGCTACACCGGCACCAGCGTGAACCCCGCTCGCAGTATTGCTCCCGCCATCTTCCAGGGTGGCACGGCCCTCTGCAACCTCTGGATTTTTATTGTAGGTCCTTTCGTCGGTGCCCTCGCCGCCGCCGGTATCTGGAAGGCTATCGAGACCAAGGAATAAAAGTCTTCGATTCTTCTGAGCGCAGTTCCGTACAGCGGCTGCGCCCGCAATAGAAAACAACGCCCCCCGTGCATCAAGCGCGAGGGGCGTTGTAGTTTGTCGTTTCACAGATTTTACTCCAGTTTTCCCCTATAAGGATTGGAGTTTTCCCCTATAAGGATTGGAGTTTTCCCCTATAAGGATTGGAGTCCTAATAGGGGAAGACTGGAACTTCTTCCCGTAGCGCGTCCAGTCCTTGCCCTTTGGCCACCATTTTTTCGCCTAAGGACTGCAGTCCTCCCCCTTAGGACTGGAGTCCTCGCCCTTAGGATTGCAGTCCTCGCCCTTAGGATTGGAGTCCTAAGGGGGATACTGTGGCGTTTTACCGGTTACCGATAATTTTCAGCGTGAAGAAACCTGTGTCCTTCACCGTGAAGCCGAGGGAGGCGTAGAGGGCGCGTGCTGCCGTGCGGCTGGCGCGTGAGGTGAGTTGCAGGGTAAGGGGCGCGCCTTCGCCCTCTTCCGTCTGCTTGGCGCGGCAGAAGTCCAGGATATGCTCCATCAGGGCGCGGCCTATATGCTGACCGCGGCACTGGGGGCTTACCACCACGTCCTCAATGCTCCCTTTCCACCCCAAAGGGGAGCAAAAGAGGCACAGCGTGGCGGAGCCCACGATGTGGCCCGCCTCATCCGTGGCCACGAAAAGGTGGCAGTCGCGGCTCGCAAGGGTGCGGCGCAGCGATGCCTCGCTACACGTCGCCGTTTCGCTGAGGTGGCGCATAAGGGCCGCCATATCTTCGCGTAGGGTAGGGGAGTAGGCTGTGACTTCGCTGATAATCATTGCTGTAAGTGATTTTAGATTTCTTTGTCATGCCGTAGGCATGGAATATAGTAGCCAGTCATAAGCGAAGCTTTGCCGAGCGCAATGGCTGGTAAATGTAGGCGCGATGCCCTTGCCGTAGGTAAGGGATAGTATCGCCTACCGAAAGGCAGGCTTCCCTTTGCCGTCAGATACCAGCCATTGCGTCCTCCCTTCGGTTGTCCTTATGGCTGGCTACCTTATCTCATGCCTACGGCATTTCCTTCTGTTGCGTCGATTTCAGCACTTTCTTGCCGTCCTTCACGATAAGGCCTGTGCTTTGGGTGGCGGGGCGCCCCTGAAGGTCGTAAGGAGTTGACAGTTGGTCAGTCCGTTGTCTGTAGTCTGTAGTCTGTTGTCTCTCTATGCCTTCGGGATGCACCATAAGGTCGTAGGCCGTGCGGTCGGTCACAATCCAGTAGGTGTACTGGGCGTGGGGGAGTTTGTTGCAGAACACGGTAGAGAGGTTCGTGGTGCGGTCGCAGCCCAGATATCCGGCCTCGGTCTTGATGCGGAAGATGCGGGAGGTGGCCTTGAGGGCGGCATCGTCGGTGTTCAGCGTCTGCGAGGTGGGCTCGAAGTGCAGCGTGAGAGGTGTGTCGGCACTGGTGGTGCCGTTGCCCAGTTTGAAGCCCGAACTCTTGGCACTCAGCACACCTTTGTCGTAGGCCACTTTGGCCTGCCAGCCGTCGGCGTGGGGCAGGATGCGGAGGGGCGTGGGCTCGGCGCTGGAGGAGAGCGTGCAGGTGAGCTTAAGGGCCATCGTGAAGTTGTTGGTGCCGTCGTAGAGGCTGATGTTGTAGTTGTGTTCGGGGTTGAATAGCTCGCGCTGGGTGTTCATGTCGCTGGGGTCCTCGCCGATGTGGGTGGGAAGGAGCATCCAACAGGCGTGGCCCAGAGAGTCAGCGGGCGTAGCGGTCCCCCAGCCTGCAATGCCCTGGGAACCGGGCTCGTTGCAGTCCATGACGGTGCCGTCCTGTTTCAGGTAAAAGTATTTCGGAGCCTTGTCGGGGAACATCTGTTTGACGGTGTAGGCCGCCTCCGGCTTGGCCGTGGAACCGGCGTTGCCGCCGTTGGTGAGGGCGCCGAAGTAATCGCCCGTGCCCGTCTGGATATAGTAGGAGTCAGCCTTCTTGTCCTTAGCGATGAAGCGCACAAGCATCGAGGCGCCCACCTCCGTGGGTTCGCCGCCGATGACGAAGCGCGCGTTTTGCACCGTCTTGCCGAGGCCCGAGGAGTGGGCAGCAGAGTAGCGGCCGCAGTTGTAGAGCACATACCACTGGCCTTCCTCCATGCTGGTGCAGGGGTGCATGATATCGGCGGCAGCGTAGAGTCCCTTTAACTCTTCGAGGGGGGCGTCGGCGCTCAGCACCACGTCGTCGTTCTGTTTCGGCATGAAGAAGTTGGCAGCCTGGCCGCTGGAGAAACCGTTCATATTGGCAATGGTGTAATAGCCGTTGCCGCCGCCACTCCAGCCCATGTTGAGGTGAAGACGCCCCATGGAGTCGTAGCCGTCGGCCACGAAGGCGTGGTTGCCCTGGCCGTTGTTACCGGTGAGGAGGATGGGATGGCCCTCGTCCAGCTCGTCGTAGATACGCTGCTCAAAGGCCCCCAGGTCATAGCCCGAGAACTCCGAGCGCACGCCCTCGAAGAAAGCGTTCACGCCGTCCGTCACCGTGGAGGTGTAGGTGCCCGAGTTGCCCGGAGCGTAGTACATCTCCGAGGCCACGCCGCAGGCATACATCAGGCGAGCCACCGCCATCTGCGCGGCGTAGTTGGCGCTGCTGCTGTAGGTGGGCTTCATATTGGCCCAGTCCATAGGCATCGTGGCGAGGTTGGCCGTCACGTAGGCCATGTGGTAGGAACCGTCCAGATAGAAGTAGCGCTTCTGGCCGCGGGCACGGGTGGGCACGCCGAACTTCTGGTTCATCGTGTAGAGAATCTGCGCCAGAGCCGTGGCCACGCAGCCAGAGGCCGAGCGGCGGTCCTCGCCGTTCTGGTAGAGCGTGGGGCACATAAGGTTGTAGGGTTCGCCCTGGTCCCACCTGCACTTCATCAACTCGGCCACCCCGGCAGGATTATACTGTGCCGTGGCCCCGATAAACTGCGGTTCCGTTCCCGTCTCTGCGCAGTGCTGCAGGTAAGCGTCGAGGGAGGCGACGTAGCTCTGGAAGTTAGTGTTTGAGGCGGCGTCGGCGTAGTTGTCGGTGCTGTAGCCCATCACGGCGGGCATGTTCGTGTCGCGGCTCACGAGGGCGAAGCCTCCGTCCTTGTAGCCCACGATGCTCATCTGGCGGTGACTGGCCAGCATCGTCACGGCCTCACGGCCGGAGGAAGCCACGGCCTTCGTGCGCATCAGTCCTTGGCGGCCGAGCACCTGCGTGGCAGCGTTGAACATTTCCTGCTGGCTGCGCTCGCGTGCGGAGGCAGGGATGATAGTAGCGGCGGCAAGCGCCAATAGGGCAATTTTTCTGAGTGTCATAGTCCTAATAATATATAGGTAGGTTCTATAAATTTGTTTTCTCTTTCATTCCGGGTAATAGTCTATGCTCGGTCACTTCGGGTTCCTTCTCTTGTATCCTTACCTTTAATCTTTTAAACAACCTATAGGTACAACTAGCACACCATCCTCAGGACGCATATATGCATAGTCACCTACGCCTGTAAGAACCATCAAAAATGAAGGTTTCTTCATCTTTGTTGTATCTAATTTATTCGCTAATACTCGCAGATTTTCAGCTCCTTCTTTTATCAATGTGTCGCCTCCCAACTTGATTTCTACGAGTCCGTATGAACCATTCTCAAGATGGACTACGGCATCGCATTCTAGATTACTCTTGTCACGATAATGATAAACTGTGCCGCCTAAAGCATCTGCATATACTCTTAAATCGCGAACACAAAGCGTCTCAAAGAGCAATCCAAAGGTATTCAGGTCATTGATGAGATCTTCCGGGCCGAGTCCTAGAGCTGCGGCAGCTATGGACGGATCAATAAAATACCTTGTGTCAGAAGTACGAATAGCAGTCTTGGAACGTAGGTTCGGATTCCATGCAAGCGAATCTTCAATTACGAATATCTTTTTCAGGGCTTTGATGTAAGAATAGATTGTATTTTCGCTAAGCTCGTCACTTTCATTAGCCCTGATGTCCGCCAATATCGTGCCGGCACTCGCCTGAGAACCTTGATTTCTGGAGTATGAACGCATAAGTCTCTTCGTTAGTTCCGTATCACGCTCAACGTCATCAACCCTGGAAATGTCATAACGGCATACAGCTTCATAATACTCTTTTGCCTGCAACAATGCAGCTTTCTTACTTTTCTTTAGAGTTGCCTTTGGCCAACCTCCTCTGCAAGTCAGAAATGCCAGCTGGTCAATGTCTATCTTACTCGCTCCATCTACGGAGTACGCGTCTCTGAATAAGGCACCAAGGCTGACATCGCCCGAAGAATCTCCTGATTCCCATAAACTCATTGTGCGAAGTTTAAGCCATGACATACGCCCTGTACCTGAATGGAAAATCTCATCCTGTTTTGGTGGAACCGCCGAGCCTGTAAGCATAAACTGGCCATCTTCATCTCTCTTGTCCACTTCATTTCTGACAGCATCCCAGAATTGTGGAGCCAGTTGCCATTCGTCGATGAGTCTTGGCGTCTCACCTTGCAGAAGACGTTTAATGTTTGTTTGTGCCATGGCGAGGTTCTGGCTCTTTGTGTCAGGGTCTGCCATATACAAAATACTTTTTGCTTGCTGAGTTGCAAGCGTAGTCTTTCCACAATACTTGGGTCCTTCAATGAGAACAGCCCCCATTGCTTCAAGTTTATCTGCCAAAATTTGGTCGGCTATACGATTTTTGTACTCTTTCATCTTGATTGTTTCTCTTGGCTGCAAAGGTAAAACTTTTTTATGAAAATCATGCATGTTTTATCGACAAATGTGGCATTTGGCTTAATTTTAATGTGGCATTTGGCTTAATAGCGATGTTACATTTGGCAAAAACGCTCGTGTTACACATGGCAGAGGTCGTTTTTGAACAATGGCATTCTCCACTCTTTACTTTTCTCTTACACCTCTTACACCGCCTACACCTCGCCCCTATACAATTACGCGCCGCCAAGGACTTCCTCGGCGGCGCGATTGTATGTGTAATGTAGTATGTATTAGCGCATCAGCACCTTTTAATTCACGTCCACCTATCTATTTTACGTTCTTAAAGAAATTTGTACGTATAATTTTATCTGAAAGACATGAAGCATCTCTTTCCGAAACAGAACGTTTGATGGTATCACCTTCTAAAAGACTTACACCGAACCCCTTCCAATAATATCCTTGCGCGTCTAATAAATCAAGAATAGTTGGATAGATATCCATTTGATAATAAATATTGTGAAGTTGTGTATGTTTTCTAATTTTTGGAGAATATATCCATATCGGACAATACGAGTTTTTCTGCACTAATTTTTTATCTACGCCAGATATTTTCGGCAACAAATCGCGCATTCCAGATTTAAATACTGTGTGATCGCCTGTTATGATAATTGTAGAATTGGCAAGGCGCTCATTATCTTCGATTTCGACCAGAAATTGACCTATGCAGTAATCTGTATAACTGAGACAATCAAGGTATGACGCCACTAATTTAGGCACTGTCCCATCAAATGAATTTGCGTGTTTTAACCTCTCGTCTGCTTCAAAAGGCATATGAGTAGATGATGTGATTGCGAGTAAGCACTTTGCCGTTTGAGGGTCATGTAGTAACATTTCCTTTGTACGTGCAAGTACAATACTGTCATTCCACCTCTCTTTGCCAGAAGTAGGCTCAACAAGATCCTTGTAACCATATTGATAGGTTACAACATCTTGGTTCCAGATATGTGGCCATGGGTTAACTATTGCTGATTGTTTGAATAAATGTGCAAAATTAGGGAAGACGTTCCGCCCATACAACATACAAGCAGCTCCGTGATTAGTAGGTAGGAGACCTGTGTTTATTATCATCTGTCCGTCACCGCTAATACCATGTTTAGCTTGAGATGTAATTTTATCAGAAAAAAGCACGTGCTCGTTCGTGCTAAAATGATTAAGGTTGGGTGTTATCGTACTTAATTGACCGGAACCGTTTATCATCCAACTTTCAAGACTTTCAACAAGAATAATTATTAGATTATTTGTAGGCATGGATATCACCGACGATTCTTTTGTCAGGAATGGTTCAACCTCACTGTCATTTATTTGAACCTCACTATCATCTGGAAGAAGTCCATCGAAAATAAATATAGCTGGAAGATAGTGAAAAATGGAAGTATCAGTAATGTATTTTTTTCCCCAGCTATTTATATCATTGAAGACATTGCCACCTGCATAAATTCGCACCCAATTGAATGGAACAAAGTATTTCCATCCGTACTTTCCTCCTTTATTGGCAAAAACGTCGTTATTGTTTTCACGCTCGCCTTTAGGTGCAAGGTAATTGCAACGCCAATCATTGGCATCAACTATTAACATCAATACTATAGCAGAGAATATCGCTCTCGCAGATATACTAACATCTAACTTTGTCGAAACATTATGATTTCGATTAATAACGTACCAAGAAGCTATAGTTAAAAGAACAAAAGGAAGGATATTGTATAAATAAGGAAATATTGACTTTGTAACATTAATATCAGTCAAGTTTCCCACCATCCTTATAGCTTCAATATCTATAAAAAGATCATTGACTTTGAAATAAAGCAAGTTACACGCAATCCATACATCCATTAATATATTCAGTACTAGTCCCCATCTTTTCTTAAATAAAAAGCAAGGACTGGCTAATACCATTGATATCGCTACTTTGGGAATAATAAAAAAAAGCCACTCGTAAACTTGGTGAACAAGAATTTCAGATTTATCAACAAACTCAAATCCAAGACTCATAAAGTGGAAAAGAACACTTTTAATAAATAATGTAATTGATAAAACAAAAAATTCCACATTTTGCTTTACACAATTAAGAACATTGCAAAAAGAAACTTTCAAAAAGCCTACTTTGCACAAACTCGTTTGATTAAAGGACATTGAACAATCTGCCTCGCCGTCCCAAGTTTGGCGCTTTAGGTTGTTGATATATAGGCATACAAAAAAGGCGTAGGGACATTCAGTTTGCTTTACTGGGGCATCGCCAAACGCCTTGGAGAAACAAACAGTCCACCCCACGCCATGCCTGATATACAGAAACCCCGCCTATTGGGGTGGATATATAGGCACACGTGAGCGTATTACTGCTCATCCTTCTCCTAGAATATTGGCGATTTTCAGTAAAGGACAAAGCTGTACGCTTTCTTCTATGTCTGCACTCCTTACGGAATGCGCTGCAAAAGTACAAACTAATCGTGAGATAGCCAAATAAAATGGCAATTTTCAGGGGATAAGGTTAGCATAAGGGCGTTATAGAGAGTTATGTGGCTGACTTTCTTCTGCGGGGCGGTGTAGTAATTGCTGTCCTCATAGGAAAAAACTGCAGTCCTCCCCCTTAGGACTCCAATCCTTAGGGGGAGGACTGCAATCCTTAGGGGGAGGACTCCAGTCCTTAGGGGGAGGATTGCAGTCCTATGGACAAGAATTGGATGGGAACGCCGGTATCGCCTACCTAACGGCAGGCTTTATGGCACGCCGATATACCAGCCATTGCGCCCGCCCTTCGGCCGTCCTTATGGCTGGCTACCGTATTTCATGCCTACGGCATTCCCCCCCCCCCTCACTCTCACTCGGGGAGTTGGATGGGGCCTTTTATTTCCTGCCGTTAGGCGGTGCTATTTTTCGGCGAAGCCGACTGAGAATCCGACTGAGGAGCGGACGGCACAAAAGAAACGGCCGATGCGGGAAGGCATCGGCCGTTGATATTTGCGGGCACTCTATGCGCGGGCGGACTATAGATTGTAGAACGTGCGGAAGGCACGTATGCAGTATTCGTGGTCGGCACAGGAACCGGTCTCGCGGCAGGAGTGCATGGCCCAGATGGGATTGCCCATATCTACGCCGCGGAGGGGGAGGGACGAGGCGAGGATATTGCCGAGGGTGCTGCCGCCGGCTACGTCGCTGTGGTTTACGAAGCGCTGGCAGGGCACGCCGGCTTTCTCGCAGATGTTGGCGAAGACGGCGGCGGAGACGGCGTCGCTGGCGTACTTCTGTGCGGCATTGAACTTGATGACGGGGCCGCCGCCCATCACGGGATGGTTGGTGGGGTCCATCTTCTCGGGGTAGTTGGGGTGCCAGGCGTGGGCGTTGTCGGCGCTTATCATAAAGGCGTGCTCAACGGCACGGGCGTAGTCGTCGAAGGTGCCACCCTGGAGCGCGACGATACGCTGGAGGAGCGTGGCGAGGAAGGGGGAACCGGCGCCCTGCTTGGTCTGCGAGCCCGTCTCCTCGTTGTCGAAGATGGCGAGGACTTGGGTCGTTTCGGGGGTGGCGTCGGCAGAGAGTAGGGCTTCAAGGCCGGCGTGTACCATGGAGAGGTCGTCGAGGCGACCGCTGCTGATGAACTCGGCGTTGAGGCCTACGCGGGTGGCGGGGGTGGTGTCGTAGAGATAGGGGTCGAAGTCGAGAATGTCGGCGG
>JAZRYH010000042.1:0-40235 GCA_045600685.1 Alloprevotella sp.
CCCCTGGTATATTGCCAACGTACTTTGGCCGCCCCAACGGGGCACAACAACAAGAGACAATGGACGTTATGCCCCGTTGGGGCGTGCATGGCTGTTGTTCTTGCGACCAGGGGCGTTGCCCCTGGCTGGGTTGTGTAACCCTGGCCCCCTTCTGGCTGCCGCCATCTTCCCCCTATTGGGGGCAGAGTCCGCTGCTTACTTCGTCGCAGCGGGGTATGCGTAAGCCCCCTCGCATAGGATCCTTTCAAATCACCTGCATTTACAAGAGGTTTGAAAGATTACACTTATTTTCCCCGGACAGCAATAAAATAAAAACTTTTAGTGTCCGGGGAAAAGTTTAGCCTGTACCCCGAAGGGGTCAAACATTTTACCAGATAGCAATAATAAAGTTTCATTGCCGGCGCAGGCTCTATCCCTCTGTATAGCCCTATAAACAATAGCGCCCACCTCAAAGGGAGGCGGGCGCGAAGTATGCTGAACAGGGGGCTATCATCAAAGCAATTGATGATAGTCCTCGCCGTAGTTTTCCCATAGGAGTTGCCGCGCTGACACATCACGCGACTGACCGTCGGGGCCTGCCAGTATGAGCCGCTGATTACGTAGGGCTTTCTCGCGTATCATGAGATATTCTGCTTTTTCAAGGCCGCGAATAATTTTCTCTGTCATTTCTTTACTTTCCTGCTCCGACATATTCATATATAGATTACGTGCCATTTCTCTTTCTTTGCGTTGCAAAAATACGTACTTTTCTTGAAACTGCCAAACTATACTCTTTTTTTTAGTCTTATAAGTATTATAACTGACTATTTTTGAATTTCAAACCCACAAAAAGCAGCCGTCCACTGGAGGTGGGCGGCTGCCGGTATGAGTGGCGAAGCGGCAAGGGATTGAGGTTGCTGCTACGCGCGGGGGAGCGGTTTAGAAGTCGTCGGAATAGACGGCGGTGGGCTTGACGCTCTCGGCGGAGGTGCGGGCGTAGTCCTCGGCATCGCCTACTACGATTTTGTTGAACTCGCGCAGGCCGGTGCCGGCGGGGATGAGGTGACCGCAGATGACGTTCTCCTTCATGCCTTCCAGGTAGTCGGTCTTGCCGCTGACGGCAGCATCGTTGAGCACCTTGGTGGTCTCCTGGAAGGAGGCGGCACTCATGAACGACTTGGTCTGCAGGGCTGCACGGGTGATGCCCTGGAGGATTTGGGTGGAGGTGGCGGGCACGGCGTCGCGAACCTGTACGGGACGGAGGTCACGGCGCTTGAGCTGCGAGTTTTCGTCGCGGAGCTTGCGGGCGGTGACTATCTGGCCCTTGAACATTACTTCGGAGTCGCCGGCATCGACAATGTACTTCTTGCCCCAGATGCGGTCGTTCTCCTCGGCGAACTCGAGTTTATCGACTATCTGGTCTTCGAGGAAGCGGGTGTCGCCGGGGTCGTTGATGCGTACCTTGCGCATCATCTGGCGCACGATGACTTCGAAGTGCTTGTCGTTGATGCCTACGCCCTGGAGGCGATAGACGTCCTGCACCTGATTGACGATGTATTCCTGCACGGCGGTGGGACCCTTGATGGCGAGGATATCGTTGGGGGTGATGCTGCCGTCGGAAAGGGCGGTGCCTGCACGCACGGCATCGCCGTCCTGCACGAGGATTTGCTTGCTGAGGGGCACGAGGTACTTCTTCTGCTCACCGAGCTTGGAGGTGACGACGATTTCGCGGTGGCCGCGCTTGAGGCCGCCCATGGTGATGATACCGTCGATTTCGCTGACGATGGCGGGGTTGCTGGGGTTGCGGGCTTCAAAGAGCTCGGTGACACGGGGCAGACCGCCGGTGATATCGCCTGCGGAGGCGAGGACACGGGCTATCTTGACGAGGATGTCGCCGGGGTTGACTTCCTGGCCGTCGTCCACGGTGATGTGGCCGCCTACGGGGAAGTTGTAGGTGCGGAGCACTTCGCCGTTCTTATCGAGGACGTGGACGGAGGGCACGCGGGTCTTGTCCTTGGACTCGATGATGATGCGCTCGGAGAGGTTGGTGGCTTCGTCGGTTTCTACCTTGTAGGTGACGCCTTCCTCTACGTTCTCGAACTGCAGGCGACCGCCTACTTCGGTGACGATGACGTTGTTGAAGGGGTCCCACTCGGCCACGACGGTGTCCTTTTCTACCTCGGCCTTGTCCTCAACATAGAGGTGGGAGCCGTAGGGAACGTCCTTGGTGGAGAGCACGATGCCGGTCTTGGTATCGACGAAGCGGGCCTCGGTGAGGCGGCTGACTACAATCTGGATGGCCTTGCCGTCCCTCTCGGCGGGTACGGAACGGAGGTCGGCAAATTCTACGCGACACTTCCATGCGGCCTTCATCTGGGTGACGGCGGCTGCGTTACCGGCCAGACCACCGGCGTGGAACGTACGGAGGGTAAGCTGTGTACCGGGCTCACCGATGGACTGTGCGGCGATGACGCCTACGGCTTCGCCCTTCTGCACCATCTTGGCGGTGGCGAGGTTGCGGCCGTAGCACTTCATGCAGACACCGTGCTTGCTCTCGCAGGTGAGGACGGAACGTATCTCGACGTGCTCGATGGGGCTGGCTTCTATCTCGGCTGCCACGGGCTCGGTGATTTCTTCACCGGCGGCAACGATGAGCTTGCCGGTGAGGGGGTTGATGACGTCGTGGACGCTGACACGGCCGAGGATGCGCTCGGCAAGGGTGGCCACTACGTGGTCGCCGTTGCGCAGGGCGGTGCAGTCGAGGCCGCGGAGGGTGCCGCAGTCTTCCTCGGTGATGATGACGTCGTGAGAGACGTCAACGAGACGACGGGTGAGGTAACCGGCGTCGGCCGTCTTCAGAGCGGTATCGGCCAGACCCTTACGGGCACCGTGGGTGGAGATGAAGTACTCCAGCACGGACATGCCTTCCTTAAAGTTGGAGATTACGGGGTTTTCAATGGTACCGCGGCTGTCGCTACCAGCACGGGTAGGCTTGGCCATCAGACCACGCATACCGGCCAACTGCTTAATCTGGTCGGCGCTACCACGGGCACCGGAGTCGAGCATCATGAACACGGCGTTGAAGCCCTGGTCGGCCTCGGTCATCTGCTTCATGAGGGTGGCCTTGATCTCGTTGTCCACCTGTGTCCAGGTGTTTACTACCTGATTGTAGCGGTCGTTATCGGTGATGAAGCCCATACCATAGTTCATGGTAATCTGGTCCACTTCGTCGTTACCGCGCTGTACGATAGCCTTCTTCTCTTCGGGGATGATGATATCGCCGAGGTTGAAGGACAAACCGCCCTCGTATGCCTTGTGGTAGCCGAGGTTCTTGATGCCATCGAGGAATACGCAGGCACGAGCCATACCAACGGCCTTGATGACGCGGGTGATAATCTTCTTGAGGGACTTCTTGGAGATAACCTCGTTGACGAAGCCGAGCTCGTTGGGGATGATGTCATTGACGATGACACGGCCCACGGAGGTCTCAATGATATGGCGGATGGGGAGGCCGCTCTCGTCGATGTCGTTGACGAGGACCTTGACGGGAGCGTGGACATCTACGCGCTTCTCATTGAAGGCGATGATGGCTTCCTCAGGACCGTAGAAGGTGAGGCCGCTGCCCTTGGCACCCGGACGTATCTTGGTGATGTAGTAGAGGCCGAGCACCATATCCTGAGAGGGCACGGTGATAGGCTCACCGTTGGCCGGATTGAGGATGTTGTGGCTCTGGAGCATGAGAATCTGGGCCTCAAGGATGGCCTCGTTGGAGAGGGGAAGGTGCACGGCCATCTGGTCGCCGTCGAAGTCGGCGTTGAAGGCGGTACAGGCCAGCGGGTGGAGCTGGATGGCCTTACCCTCAATCATCTTGGGCTGGAAGGCCTGGATACCGAGGCGGTGAAGGGTAGGTGCACGGTTGAGGAGCACGGGGTGACCCTTCATGACGTGCTCAAGGATTTCCCAGATGGCGGGGTCCTTGCGGTCCACCATCTTCTTGGCGCTCTTGGTGGTCTTGACGATGCCACGCTCAATGAGCTTGCGGATGATGAAGGGCTTGTAGAGCTCGGCTGCCATCAGTTTGGGAAGGCCGCACTCGCCCATGTTGAGTTCGGGGCCTACGACGATTACTGAACGTGCGGAGTAATCGACACGCTTACCGAGGAGGTTCTGACGGAAACGGCCCTGCTTACCCTTGAGGGAGTCGGAGAGGGACTTGAGGGGGCGGTTGCTGTCGCTCTTGACGGCAGAAGACTTGCGGCTGTTGTCGAAGAGGGAGTCGACGGCTTCCTGAAGCATACGCTTCTCGTTGCGGAGGATGACTTCGGGGGCCTTGATCTCTATGAGGCGCTTCAGACGGTTGTTGCGAATGAGGACGCGACGATAGAGGTCGTTGAGGTCGGAGGTGGCGAAGCGGCCGCCATCCAGGGGCACGAGAGGACGGAGCTCGGGAGGCGTCACGGGGAGGATCTTGATGATCATCCACTCGGGTTTGTTGCGATCCTTGGAGGCGCGGAAGGATTCTACGACCTGCAGGCGCTTGAGGGCCTCGGTCTTGCGCTGCACGGAACCGTCGGTGTTGGCCTGGTCGCGAAGCTCATAGGAGAGCTTGTCGAGGTCCACGCGGCGGAGGAGGTACAGAAGAGCTTCGGCACCCATCTTGGCGATGAACTTGTTGGGATCGTCGTCCTCGAGGTAATCGTTCTCGCGGGGGAGCTGGTCATAGATTTCGCTGTATTCTTCCTCGCTGAGGAGGTCGCCTTCCTTGACGCCGTCGCCGATATTGGCGGCTGCACCGGCCTGGAGCACGATGTAGCGCTCGTAATAGATGATGCTATCGAGTTTCTTGGTGGGGATACCGAGCACATAACCTATCTTGTTGGGGAGGCTGCGGAAGTACCAGATATGGGCCACTGGAACAACGAGTTCGATATGGCCGGCACGCTCGCGGCGCACCTTCTTCTCGGTAACTTCTACGCCGCAACGGTCGCAGGTGATGCCTTTATAACGGATGCGCTTATATTTTCCGCAGTTACACTCGTAGTCCTTGGTGGGACCGAAGATGCGCTCGCAGAACAAGCCGTCGCGCTCAGGCTTATAGGTGCGGTAGTTGATAGTTTCAGGCTTCAGCACTTCACCGAAGGAGTTCTCCTGGATTTCCTCAGGGGAAGCCAGACCGATGGTGATCTTGGTGAAGTTGCTCTTTACCTTGATATCTTTCTTAAATGCCATGATACATTATATTTATATATAGTGGCTATATATGCTATAGATACTATCGTTATTAACAAATGCTTGCACTAATCGAGCGTGACGCTCAGGCCCAGACCACGGAGCTCGTGGAGGAGCACGTTGAGGGATTCAGGAATACCGGGAGTGGGCATGTTGTCGCCCTTGACGATGGCCTCGTAAGCCTTGGAACGGCCAGTGACGTCGTCACTCTTGATGGTAAGGATTTCCTGCAGGACGTGGCTGGCGCCGAAGGCCTCGATGGCCCAGACTTCCATCTCACCGAAACGCTGGCCACCGAACTGGGCCTTACCGCCGAGGGGCTGCTGGGTGATGAGGCTGTACGGGCCGATGGAACGGGCGTGCATCTTGTCTTCTACCATGTGGCCCAGCTTAAGCATGTAGGTGACACCCACGGTGGCCTTCTGGTCGAAGGGCTCGCCGGTCTCGCCGTCGTAAAGCTGAGTGGAGCAGAAGGGAGGCAGACCGGCCTTGTCAGTCCATTCCTGAAGGTCGTCGAGCTTGGCACCGTCGAAGATGGGCGTAGCAAACTTCACGCCGAGCTTCTTACCGGCAGCACCGAGAACGGCCTCGAAGATCTGGCCGATGTTCATACGGCTGGGCACGCCAAGAGGATTGAGCACGATATCTACGGGTGTGCCGTCCTCGAGGAAAGGCATATCCTCCTGACGCACAATCTTGGACACGATGCCCTTGTTGCCGTGGCGGCCGGCCATCTTATCGCCCACGCCGATCTTACGCTTCTTGGCCACATAGACCTTGGCAAGCTGCATGATGCCGCTGGGCAGTTCGTCGCCCACGCTGATGGCGAGTTTGTCACGCTTCAGCTTGGCGTCGAGCTCATTGTAGCGGTGCAGATAGTTTACGACGAGGCGGCTGATGAGCTCGTTAGTGTGGAGGTCGGTGGTCCAGTCGCAGAGCTGCACGCTGCCAAAGTCGATATTGGTCAGCACGCTCTTGGAGAACTTCGTGCCTACGGCGATAACTTCATTGCCGATGTTGTCGCGAACGCCCTGGCAAACCTTATCTTTGCAAAGACGCATCAAGCGGAGCAACAGTTCGTTGTGAAGTTCGGACGTAGCCTTCTCGAAGGCCTTGTCGAGTTCCTGAACCTTTATCTTGTCGGCAGCCTTGCTGGCACGTGTCTTGACGGCGCGGCTATAGAGGCTGCGATTGATGATAGTACCTGAGAGGGAGGGGTTGGCCTTGAGGGAGGCGTCCTTCACGTCGCCGGCCTTGTCGCCGAAGATGGCGCGCAGGAGTTTCTCTTCCGGCGTGGGGTCGCTCTCGCCCTTAGGCGTAATCTTACCGATAAGGATATCGCCGGGTTCAACGCGGGCGCCGATGCGAATCAGACCGTTCTCGTCGAGGTCCTTGGTGGCGTCTTCGCTGACGTTGGGGATATCGTTGGTGAGTTCTTCCATACCGCGCTTGGTCTCGCGCACTTCAAGGGAGAACTCGTCCACATGGACGGAGGTGAGGATGTCCTCACGAACAACGCGCTCGTTGAGCACGATGGCGTCCTCGTAGTTGTAACCCTTCCAAGGCATGTAGGCCACAAGGAGGTTGCGACCCAGAGCGAGTTCGCCGTTCTCGGTGGCGTAGCCCTCGGTGAGGATGTCGCCCTTCTTGACGCGCTGGCCCTTCTCGCAGATGGGGCGCAGGTCGATGGTCATGTTCTGGTTGGTACGGCGGAACTTGGGTATGTCGTACACCTTCGTGGCGCTGTCGAAGCTTACGATCTCATCGTCGGCGGTGCGGTCGTAGATGATGCGGATGGTGGTGGCGTCAACGAAATCTACCACGCCGTCGCCTTCGGCAGTAATCATCGTGCGGCTGTCTTCGCACACCTGCTTCTCAATGCCGGTGCCTACGATAGGAGCCTCGTTGTGGATGAGGGGCACGGCCTGGCGCATCATGTTGGATCCCATCAGTGCGCGGTGGGCATCGTCGTGCTCCAGGAAAGGAATGAGCGAGGCTGCGATGGAGGCAATCTGCTGAGGAGCTACGTCCATCAGATCGACCTGATCGGGGGGCACTACGGGATAGTCGGCGTCGCGACGGCACTTTACCTTCTTGAGGATGAAGTGGCCTTCTTCGTCGAGCGGGGCGTTGCCCTGGCCGATAATCTTGCTCTCCTCTTCTTCTGCGGAGAGATATACGACGTTGTCGTTGTTGAGGTCCACCTGCTTGTCGGCAGCCTTACGGTAAGGCGTCTCAATGAAGCCGAGATGATTGACCTTGGCATAAACGCAAAGGGAGCTGATCAGACCGATGTTAGGACCTTCAGGGCTCTCAATGGGGCAGAGGCGGCCGTAGTGGGTGTAGTGTACGTCGCGCACCTCAAAGCCGGCACGCTCGCGGCTCAGACCGCCAGGACCAAGGGCGGAGAGACGGCGCTTGTGGGTCACCTCGGCCAGGGGGTTGGTCTGGTCCATGAACTGACTGAGAGCGTTCGTTCCGAAGAACGTATTGATAACGCTGCTGATGGCCTTGGAGTTAATAAGGTCGGTGGGGGTGAACACCTCGTTGTCGCGCACGTTCATCCTCTCACGGATGGTGCGGGCCATACGGCTCAGGCCGATGTTGAACTGATTGGCCAACTGCTCACCCACGGTGCGTACGCGGCGGTTGCTCAGGTGGTCGATATCGTCCACGCTGGCCTTGGAGTTTACAAGCTCCACGAGGTACTTGATAATGGCAATGATATCCTCACGAGTCAGGACGCGCACGCTCATATCGGTGCCGAGGTCCAACTTATGATTGATGCGGAAGCGGCCCACCTCACCGAGGTCATAGCGCTTGTCAGAGAAGAACAGGCTATTGATAAGTTCGCGGCCGGCAGCATCATCGGCAGGCTCGGAGTTGCGCAACTGGCGATGGATATACACGATTGCCTCGCGCTCGGAATTGGTGGGGTCCTTCTGAAGCGTATTGAAGATGATAGAGTAGTCGCTGCCGCCCGTCTCTTCCTTATGCACGAGCACGGTCTGGGCGCCATTCTCTATAATCTCGTCAATCATATCCTCCGTGATAACAGCCTCACGGTCGAACAGCAAAGAGTTACGCTCGATGCTCACTACCTCGCCCGTATCCTCATCTACGAAATCCTCAACCCAGCTCTTCAGAATACGGGCAGCAAGCTTGCGGCCTACCACACGCTTCAGGTTAGCCTTATTGACCTTCACCTCTTCAGCGAGATCAAAGATGTCCAGAATTTCCTGGTCGGACTCATAACCGATGGCACGCAGAAGTGTCGTCACGGGCAACTTCTTCTTACGGTCGATGTAAGCATACATCACGTTGTTGATGTCAGTAGCAAACTCAATCCAGCTGCCCTTGAAAGGAATAATACGGGCACTGTAAAGCTGGCTGCCGTTGCTATGCATGCTGCTGCCGAAGAACACACCGGGAGAACGGTGCAACTGGCTCACCACTACACGCTCAGCACCGTTGATGATGAAGGTGCCGTTGTCCGTCATGTAAGGAATAGAACCGAGATACACGTCCTGCACTACAGTGTCGAAATCCTCATGATCAGGATCGGAGCAAGAAAGTTTCAACTTAGCCTTGAGCGGCACGTTGTAGGTCAGACCACGCTGAAGACACTCCTCTATACTATAGCGGGGAGCCTCAATACAGTAGTCCAAGAAATCAAGGTGGAAATTGTTGCGCGTGTCGTCAATAGGGAAGTTGTCTGCAAAAACACGATACAGACCATCCTGTTTGCGCAGCTCGGCAGGAGTGTCAAGCTGGAAAAATTCCCTGAAAGACTTCAGCTGAATGTCAAGAAAGTCAGGATAAGGCATTGGATTCTTGACAGACGCAAAGTTTTCTCTTTGGTTAATTACTCTGGAAGACATTCTGAGAGTTATTTATGTTAGTAAAAAAAAAATTGTTGTCTCAAGGAGGGTGTGGCAGCAACCACTTTGCTAAAAAAGTTCATTGCTTCCGACATTATTGCAAGAGGCTTCCTACTATTTTTTCTCCGCGGTAAAAGAGGCTTTACATCCGTTTCCAGAAATTTCGAATCGCGCTAAAGGCTCTTCCAGCCCGCAGTGCTTCAAACGAACCCCTCTTTTATTCAGAATCTATTCCCCTTCTTCTTCAGCTATTGCCTATTCTGTTTTAATTACGGCCGACTTAATTCCAACTAATGCCGACTTAATTTCAACTAATGCCGACTTAATCTCAACTAATGCCGACTTAATTTCAACTAGTGCCGACTTAATTTTCACTAATGCCGACTTAATTCAAACTAAAAGGGGTATCGGAAAAACTAAAAGGGATGTAGGAAAATTTGAATGAGGATGTGCGACGGAGCATATAGTACGCTATATTTATATATACGCGTGCGCGCACATTTTTACACGCAAAAAGGTTAAGAACCCGGTACCACCGGATCCTTAACCATACCCTTGCGGGAATTTTTTTGCGAACTAAAGCTTAGGCGAGTTCTACTTCAGCACCGGCCTCTTCGAGAGCCTTCTTCAGTGCTTCAGCTTCTTCCTTGCCGACGCCTTCCTTAAGCTTGGAGGGGCAGCCGTCAACGAGATCCTTAGCTTCCTTCAGGCCAAGACCGCAAGCTTCCTTGACAGCCTTAACAACCTGCAGCTTGTTGGCACCGGCACCCTTCAGCACTACATCGAAGGAGGTCTTCTCCTCGGCAGCCTCAGCGGCACCGCCAGCAGCGGGAGCAGCAACTGCAACAGCAGCAGCAGCGGGTTCAATACCATACTCGTCCTTCAGGACCTGAGCCAGTTCATTAACTTCTTTCACGGTGAGGTTCACAAGTTCCTCAGCGATAGCTTTGATATCAGCCATTTTCTTAAAATTTTTATAAATTAATAATTAGTGAATTGTCTTTTTAAGCAACGTCTCTTATTATTCGGGACGCTCGCCGAGGGTCTTGAGCAGGCCGTGGATTTTGTTGCCAGCGGAGCCCTGGAGACCAGAGATAACGTTCTTTGCGGGGCTCTGAAGCAGGGCGATAACGTCTGCAATGAGCTCGTTCTTGCTCTTGATGGCACAGAGTTCAGCCAGATGCTCGGCACCAACGAAGATGCCTTCTTCAGCATAGGCGGCCTTCAGCTTAATCAGCTCGTTCTTACCGGCAAATTCCTTGATCAACTTGGCAGGAGCATTGGCCACGTTGCAGAACATTACGGCCGTGTTGCCTACCAATGCGGGATAAAGACCGCTGTAGTCGAGTTCAGCAGCTTCAAGAGCTTTTTCAAAGAGAGTGTTCTTCACTACGACCATCTTGATGTCAGCCTTGAAGCACTTGCGACGGAGGTCGCTCGTCTGCTGGGCATTCAGGCCAGCAGTGTCAACAAGATAGAAGTGTGCGTATTCTTTAAGCTTGGCGCTTACTTGTTCAATAGCAATAGCTTTATCTTCCTTTCTCATGATTCAATCTCCTTACTTTGCTTCGTCAACTGATTTGGGGTCAACCTTGACACCCTTACTCATAGTCGAGGAAAGATAAATACTCTTGATGTAAGTACCCTTAGCGGCAGCGGGCTTCAGCTTGATAATCGTATTGATGAACTCCTTGGCATTGCCTACCATCTTATCAACGGAGAAGCTTACTTTGCCGATGGAGGTATGTACGATACCGGCCTTGTCAACCTTGAAGTCAATCTTACCCTGCTTCACCTCGCGAACAGCCTTGGCTACGTCCATAGTCACAGTACCGCTCTTGGGGTTAGGCATCAAGCCACGGGGACCGAGTACACGGCCCAGGGCACCAATCTTACCCATGATGGAGGGCATGGTGATGATAACGTCAACATCAGTCCAGCCACCCTTAATCTTCTCGATATACTCGTCCAGACCTACATAGTCTGCACCAGCCTCTTTTGCTTCGGTCTCCTTGTCGGGAGTGCAGAGGCAGAGTACACGGGTCACCTTACCGGTGCCGTTGGGAAGACTTACAACGCCACGTACCATCTGGTTGGCCTTACGGGGGTCAACGCCGAGGCGTACGTCGATATCCAGTGATGCATCAAACTTGGTAGTGGTAATTTCCTTTACCAACTGGCAAGCTTCTGCGAGAGCATAGGCTTTCCCTGCTTCAACCTTACCGGCTACCGACTTCTGATTCTTTGTCAGTTTACTCATTTTTCTTAATGATTTTGTCAGTTAAATTGAAGTGTATTATGCGGGAAAGTCACCCTTGACGGTGATACCCATACTGCGAGCAGTACCTGCAACCAGACGCATAGCGGACTCTACAGTGAAGCAGTTGAGGTCGGGCATCTTGTCTTCAGCAATAGCACGCACCTGATCCCAAGTCACCTCGGCAATCTTCGTACGGTTGGGCTGAGCCGAGCCGCTCTTCTTCTTGGTAGCTTCCAGCAGCTGAATGGCTACGGGAGGAGTCTTAACGATAAAAGTGAAACTCTTGTCGTTGTAATAGGTAATAACAACGGGGAGCACCTTACCGGCTTTCTCCTGGGTGCGAGCATTAAACTGCTTGCAGAAATCCATAATATTGATACCCTTGGAACCGAGGGCGGGACCTACGGGAGGTGATGGATTGGCTGCGCCACCCTTAATCTGTAATTTCAGTTGTCCAGCAACTTCTTTTGCCATTTTTGTTTGTAATTTAAAAGATTTGCGAGTTTCCTAAACCTGAAGATCGTAACATATCTTGGCTTATTCCTTCTCAACTTGCATAAAACCGAGTAAAAGCGGCGTAGGACGCCCGAAAACTCTGACGCTCACAGTTAGCATCTTCTTATCGACGTTGACGTTTTCAACCTCGCCAGAGAAGCCACTGAAAGGTCCATCGTTTACCTTTACCTTGTCGCCCACCTCGAACGTGATGTTCAGCTCCAAGTCTTCCTCGGGCACCTCGTCCATCTTTCCCAAGATGCGATTGATGTCCGCCGTGCTCACAGGGTCGGGATTGTCCAGACCACCCAGGAAGCCGAGCACGTTAGGAACCTGTCGGAGTTGGCGTGCGAGATCGCCCACCATAGCAGCCTCTACCAATACGTAACCGGGAAGCATATTACGCTCCTTTACGACTGACTTGCTGCCTGATTTCTGCAGAACGCGCTCTGTGGGAATGAGAAGCTGGGACACGTTGCCGCCGAAACTACCATTGCGTATGGCAGCCTCGACGTACTCCTTGACCTTGCCTTCTTTTCCACTAATGGCACGCATAACGTACCATTTCATTGCAACATCTGCCATAGGACTACACGCTATATATGAACCTCATAATCCACTCGAAGAAAGAATCGAATGCGAACACTACAATTGCGATGATAATGGAAGCAATGAGTACAACAATCGCACTGTGCGTAAGTTCCTTTCTTGTGGGCCACGTAGTTTTATGTGCCAGTTCTTCAAAAGAATCTTTGCAGTATTTTGCAAGGTTCTTGAAAAAGTTTTTAATTCCTTTGAACATAACTTTTCTATTTTTAGCACGGGAAGAGAGGCTCGAACTCCCGACACCTGGTTTTGGAGACCAGTGCTCTACCAACTGAGCTATTCCCGTAGTTAGGTTCTCGTCCCACACAAGGCAGGGCGAGAACCTTGATTTATTGAGATTTGACTAAAGAGTCAGTTGCGATTAATCGTCGAGAATCTCAGTGATCTGACCAGAACCTACGGTGCGGCCACCTTCACGGATAGCGAAGCGGAGACCTACGTTGAGGGCAACGGCGTAGATGAGGTCAACCTTAATCTCAACGTTATCACCAGGCATTACCATTTCAGTGCCTTCGGGGAGAGAAATCTCACCGGTGCAGTCCATGGTGCGGAGATAGAACTGAGGACGATACTTGTTGCCGAAGGGAGTGTGACGGCCACCTTCTTCCTTCTTCAGAACGTAGATGGAAGCCTTGAAAGAGGTGTGAGGCTTGATGACACCCGGGTGGGTGATAACCATACCACGCTTAACCTCGTTCTTGTCGATACCACGGAGGAGCAGACCTACGTTATCGCCAGCCTCACCCTGATCGAGCAGCTTGCGGAACATTTCAACGCCAGTAACAACAGACTTCTTGTCCTCACCGAGGCCGAGAATCTGAACGTCGTCACCAACCTTGATGATACCGGTTTCAACACGACCGGTAGCTACGGTACCACGACCAGTGATGGAGAACACGTCCTCGACAGGCATCAGGAAGGGCTTATCGCGGTCACGCTCGGGCTCCTGAATCCAGGTGTCGCAAGCTTCCATCAGCTTCATCACGCTCTCTTCCCACTGAGCAACGCCATTGAGGGCACCGAGGGCAGAACCGCGGATGATGGGGGTGTCATCTTCGAACTCATACTGAGCGAGAAGCTCCTGCATCTCCATCTCAACGAGCTCAAGCATCTCTTCATCGTCAACCATGTCACACTTGTTCAGGAAGACAACCAGACGGGGAACGTTCACCTGACGGGCGAGCAGGATGTGCTCACGAGTCTGAGGCATAGGACCGTCAGTAGCGGCAACTACGATGATAGCACCGTCCATCTGAGCAGCACCAGTTACCATGTTCTTTACATAGTCAGCGTGGCCCGGGCAGTCAACGTGAGCATAGTGGCGGTTAGCGGTCTCATACTCTACGTGAGCGGTGTTGATAGTGATACCACGTTCCTTTTCTTCGGGAGCGTTGTCAATCTGGTCGAAGCTCTTAACCTCGGAGAGGCCAGCCTTTGCCAGAACGGTGGTGATAGCAGCGGTAAGAGTAGTCTTACCATGGTCAACGTGACCAATAGTACCAATGTTTACGTGCGGTTTGGTACGTACGAATGTTTCTTTAGCCATAATTGGTGTTCGTTAATATATGTTGTTAATATAATGACGCGCAAAAGAGTCTCGGTCCGCCACTCTTGGGCGGCCGCTGAGACTTTTTCCTGATGTTTTTGAGCTGTTAGTGAGAGTTGAACTCACGACCTCATCCTTACCAAGGATGCGCTCTACCACTGAGCTATAACAGCAAAGAAATTTGAGCGGAAGACGGGGCTCAAACCCGCGACCCCCAGCTTGGAAGGCTAGTGCTCTATCGACTGAGCTACTTCCGCGGATGAGCATCTCGCTCGGGTGGGCAGTGATGGATTCGAACCACCGAAGGTAAAAACCAGCAGATTTACAGTCTGCCCCATTTGGCCACTCTGGTAACTGCCCTTTTTGGTTTGCGGGTGCAAAAGTACGGCTTTTTTTAATACCCACCAACTATTTCTCGTGTTTTTTTCAAAAAAAACGCAAAAATGCCGA
Source organism: Alloprevotella sp. (assembly GCA_045600685.1). Classification (GTDB taxonomy): domain Bacteria; phylum Bacteroidota; class Bacteroidia; order Bacteroidales; family Bacteroidaceae; genus Alloprevotella. The sequence goes on from JAZRYH010000042.1 coordinate 14,447, forward strand.
AAGTAACGGCCGTTTTTGCTATGTACACCTTATTAAATAATACGCGTGCGCAAGGATACAACATTCCTATTCTTCTTCGCGAGCGTGGGGATGCGCCTTGGCATATTGACTGCGGAGTTCCGCGAACGAAGTATGGGTGTATATTTCCGTCGTGTCCACATTTTCGTGGCCGAGGAGTTGCTGAATGGCCTCAAGGTCGGCGCCGTTGTCCAGCATAAGCGTTGCGAACGTGTGACGCAGCACGTGGGGCGAACGTTTTTTGAGCGACGTGACGTTGCCCAGCACTTCCACCACGATTTTTCTCAGCAACTCATAACGCAAAGGACGTCCTTTCTTATTCACGAAAACGGCGACAGAAGATGCCTGTCCCTTCTCCGAATCCAAGGATTTTTCTCTCCGTAGCGCACTTCCGTCCTCATCAAGCCGTACCATCGCTTCATCGCCCCCAGACACCTGTTCACCCCTTGTCAGTGAATCCAGGAAACTGCGTCTCATCGGCAAATAATCCTCCAGGGCCTCCCTCAAGTGGTGTCCAAACGGCACGATGCGCTGTTTGTTTCGCTTGCCAGTCACCTTTATCTGGCAACTGCCCATATCCACATCGCCCACGCACAGTCCCAAAATTTCGGCCGCACGGATTCCCGTAGTACAGAGCATCGTGACTATGGTTTTATTGCGCAACCCTTCAAAGTCGTCAGCAAACGCCACATCGTTAAGCAGGGCCTCCACCTCACTGCGTTTCAGGAACTGAGGCAACGTCTTGGGGGCCTTGGGCGGCATAAGTTTATGAACGGGGTCGGCCGCCACCATACCTTCACGCAGCATATAGCGATAGAACGTCCTCACGGCGGCCAGCATGGGCCGGACGGTGCGCGGCTGCACGCCCCGCTCCATTTGCGCAGCCATCCATCTGCGCACGATATCGGTGTCCATGCTTTCCCACGTTATGCCACCATCGGTCTTTCCACAAAAGGCGGCCAGGCTGCGCAGCGCTCCGCCATAGATTTCGGCAGTGCGCTGACTCAGTCCTTTCACGGACAGGATATAATGCAGGAATTCTTCTATATACTTTTCATCCATAGGGACGGCGGAGAAAAAAGCACGAATGCCATCGCACCGTGGGTGCAATGGCATTCTGTAGATGGAGAAAGCTGATTAGTCTTCTTCGCGATGAAGTTGCTGTACATAAACAGCGTGTTCCATAGCCAGACGCTTAAGCACGCTGGGCTTGTCGAACTGCTGACGACGGCGGAGCTCTTTCTGCACGCCAGTCTTTTCATACTTTCTCTTAAACTTTTTGAGGGCGCGTTCAATGTTCTCGCCTTCTTTTACGGGTACTACAATCATTTGTTTTTGTTGATTATTGAGTTATTATTATGAGCTTTTTTGCTTGCAGGGTGCAAAAGTACACATAATTTTTGAATTCCCGCAAATTTCAGCGCATTTTTTTACTCTTTTTTTTATATTGCGTCCCAATATGCAATGTTTACTCGCCGATTGTGCAGATGCTTACGCGATTCCAGTCGGGTTCGCTGAACATGTTGCCGACGCCTTCGCCCTGAGCGCAGATGCGGTCTTCAGCAATCTGATACTTGTTGACGAGCAGGGCCTTAACGGCTTCAGCGCGATCCTTGGCAATCTTAGCGTTGATGGCTGCACCGCCTTCGGGGCTGGCATAACCCTTGATTTCCACCTTGGCATCGTTGTGGTTCTTCAGATAGGTAGCAACGCGCTCAACGTTGGGGAGCTGGCTGGTGTCAACAGTGCTCTTGCCCTGACGGAAGGTAACGAGCACGTCGGGAGTATTGCTGCTCTTGGTCTCGGTAACGGTCTGGATGACGGGCTTCTGGTTGCGGCAGTCGTTCAGGGCGTCCTGGAGATCCTTGATGGCCTTCTGGTCGGCAGCAATCTGAGCGTCCTTGTCGGCAACGGTGCCGCGCAGGGCGTTGATCTGAGCGTTCAGACCGTCGATTTCAGCCTGGTCATAAGCACGACCGAAGGTGAAGTGGTGGGTGCCGTTGCTGTTCTTGAAGTGATAGGTCACGCCGGCGAGCAGCTCGAGGTTGCTCATGTTGATGTTGTAACCTTCCAGGGTGTGGTCTTCAACAGCGTCGGTAAGGCAGTAAACGATGGCGGGCTTAACACCGATGGTCCAGGCCTTCTTCTCACCGACGTTGAAGTTCAGGTTCAGGCCGAACTTGCCAGTCATGAAGTTACCTTTAGTCACACCGCCTACAGTCGTGCCGTCAGCAAGGACAGTGGAGGTCATAGTGGTATAATGGTGAGATGCGAAAGTGTGGCCCCAGCCGGCACCGATAACACCTTCTACCTCAAACAGGCGGGGCTGGCCCTTATAACCTGCGAAGAAGTTGCTGAAGTTGATGATACCATTCAAGCTAACGTTGGTAGCGTCGATGATGTTGGGGTTGTGGGGCATCACGCCGCGGCTGCAATAAGTGTTGATATAGGCTTCGCCTTCAAACTGCAGACCGAACACGGGAGTGATCATCTTGGTCAGGTTAAGACCGAAGGTGCCACGAGTGTCGGCAATCACACGATGATGAGTGGTAGGAGCAACGGCACCACCTTCGATACCGATAGCCCAGTTGTCAAAGAAACGGCTCTGATTGTAGAGCTTGTCAGCGCTAGCGGTCATGGCTACCATGGCCACTGCTACAATTGCAATAAGTTTTTTCATATAAAAAAATTAATTAAGGGGTTTATCCGCTGCAAAAGTACTATTTTATCTCCACACAGCATAGTTTTTCTCTTTTTTTTTCACTTTTTATGCACTTTTTCGCTTTTTTCGCACATTTTTATGTACTTTTGCATGCAGAACTTCACAATTTCATTAAAGATTATGGCTAACAACAATCCCAAAGAAAACCAGCTCCAGATAGAGCTTCGCCCCGAAATATCCGGTGGTGTGTACTCCAACCTCGTTATTCTGGCTCACTCCAAGACGGAGTTCATTGCCGACTTCGTTGCCGCCCTCCCCGGCCTCCCCAAGGCCCAGGTGCAGAGCCGCGTCATCCTCGCCCCCGAGCATGCCAAGCGGCTCCTCTACGCTCTGCAGGACAACATCAGCAAATACGAGCAGCAGTTCGGCACCATCCCCGTTGGCGGTCAGGCTCCCCAGCAGGGCGGCGGCACTGCCACGCCCTTCGGCATCCCCGGCGGCCAGGCCTAACATCTCTGGTGGATACGCTCCGCCACACACACGAAATAAAGTGAAAGACCTCAGACCCTCTTCCCCATAAGCCTGACGTCTTTCACTTTTTATCTTCACCCCCCCTTCCTACTCCCCATGCTTCTCTCTATATATAATAATGAGGGCCTCATCGAGGCGGGCTGCGACGAAGCCGGCCGCGGATGCCTCGCCGGTGCCGTCTATGCCGCCGCCGTAATCCTGCCCCCCGACTACACCAACGCCGACCTCAACGACTCCAAGCAGCTCTCCGCCCGCAAACGATACGCCCTGCGCGAGCAGATAGAGCGCGACGCCATCGCCTGGGCCGTAGCCACCGCTACGCCTGAAGAAATAGATGACATCAACATCCTCAACGCCAGCATCCTCGCTATGCACCGCGCGCTGAGCCTGCTTGACGTGCGCCCCGAGTATGTCATCGTCGATGGTAACCGCTTTCATCCCTACGCCGACCTGCAGACGGGCCGCACCCTCCCCCACACCACCATCGTGAAGGGCGACGGCCGCTATCTCAGTATCGCTGCCGCCAGCATTCTGGCCAAGACCTATCGCGACGACTACATGATGGAGCTCCACCGTCAGCACCCCCACTACGGCTGGGACCACAACATGGGCTACCCCACACGTGAACACCGCGACGGCATCCTCCTCCACGGCCTCACGCCCTACCATCGCCTTTCTTTCGGTCGCAAGGACGACGGCCAGCTACCCCTGCCCTTCTGATTATTGCCACTCCTTATTTATATTTACGCACGCGCGCGAAGGGCATTTTTTCCTACATTTCCTACACCTATTCCATAACGCACACCCCGCCAAGGTTCTCCTCGGCGGGGTGTTCGGTTTAGGAAATCATATAAATCATAAATAAATCTTCATAACGCCGTAGGCCGCTGCGCTGGCTATAATGATTATTATGATACTTTATGATTTTAATTACTCTTTTATTATGACATCATCATCCCATTCTTCTGCCCAGTCGTTCTGGGCGCGGGTGTCAAAGTGGCCCGTCTCGCCGCCGAAAGGTATCTCGCTGGCGGTAAGCACGGCGTGCTCGGTGCGGAGATGCATAGTCTCCACCGTGGGGATGGTATATCGTTTCATACTCTAATTTGCTAATTCACTAATTTGCTAATTCGCTAATTTGCTAATTTACTTTATGATTTTCTTTCCATTCACGATGTTGATGCCTTTCGCGGGCTCCATCATTCGGCGGCCCATAAGGTCAAAAGTGGCAGGGCTCTCCCCCTTGGGGGAGATGGAAGGGGCTTCTACTCCTTCCTCGCCGTCCACCATTATCTCTATCTTCTGGGCCCGGGCGGCATAGGGAGTGCCCGTCTTCGGCGTGAGAACCATATACCAGCGCTGGGGGTTGAGCACCACACTGGCACTGTTGGCCGTCTTCAGGCTGCCGCCGCTCATGGCGTAGTAGCCCTTGTCGTACATATCCGTCACGCCGGCGTATGTTCCCGTGAAGGTGTAGGTATTCTCCGTGCTGCTGCATTCCAGGCTGTTGATCTCTGCGGGCTGCAAGGTCTTTTCGCCCAGGTAGAGCTCGCACGTGCCCGTCTTCTTGGCGCGGATGAGGTAAGGCGTGTTGGGGGTCGTGCTGCCGGAGGTCTTCTTGATGGCCACGAGGTAGGTGCGGTCCACGGTGCCGTCGTCATCGTCGTCATACTCAATGAAGTTGAGAATCCTGGCGATGTCGCAGTCGTCCTTCCACTCGTCGTAACTCATGGAGAAGGGCACGTAGAGGGCCTGCCACTCCGTGTTGTCGAACGCGCGGGAGTAGATCAGTTCGGGGATGGTCTTTTCATTGGAAAGGCCGTAGGGCGTGGCATCCGTGAAGACTACCGACGATTGGACGGTGTATTCCACATTGATGTCACCACCCTCAATGCTCACGCTCGTCAAGTCATAGCCGAACATACCGGGATTCTTCACGTCAGACACTTGCACGGCTGTGCCGCAAGGGTTGGAGAGGGAACCGTCCAGGGGGCCGACGATGTCGCCGTCGCCATATTGCCGGCCTTTGATTGTCACCACAGCATCGCTGGGCGAAATATGCAGCTTGTACGTATTGATGTCGTTGACAATAGTATATTCCTCACCTTCGGCGGGAATAACATTACGCCAATCGTCTTCATTGCTCAATACCGGTATATGTATTACTATTTGATTAGGACTACACCCTATAAACAATCCAGCTTCAACCACCTCCGGCGGACTGACGTTCCAGAAATACACATCTTTCAGGCCAACACAAGAATCGAAGACCCTTCCATCAATTAGAGAGACATCCGTACCAAAAACAACTTTAGTCAGGTTGTCACAACCAGCGAAAGCGCCGTGGCCTATATTCTGCACGCCATCGGAAATCATAACGGATGTCAAATCGCTACAATATAAAGCAAAGGAATTTATGCTCGTCACGCGATATGTCTTTTCTTTGTGGGTGACCGTGCCGGGAATGACTATATCGCCGCGATAAAGTGTGTCGCCAGCTACTACAGAGACTTCGTCAGCCTCCTTTTTACAGTAGTAAATGCCATCCTCTATAAAGTCCCAAGGGGTCTCCGAAAAAATAGCCGTCAAATAGACATCCCCCGTAGCCGTAAATCTGTAAGGATTGTCCGTCACGCCATTTGACCATTCTGTAAATTTATAGCCGTCTTCCGGCCTGGCGGTCAGTGTCACCTCCATACCGGCTTCGCAGCTAATCGTAGTATATTCCTCCCCAACTTCGACATTTCCGTCGGTCACTGTGCCCCAGCTTTCGTTTTCGCTCCAGACCGTTATATGGCATATTTTCTTCCAGAACGTGGCCGTCAGTTCCACGTCCTTCTCGGCGGTGAACACGTAGGGATTCTCCGTCGTGCCGTCGCTCCATTGCTTGAAATCGTAGTACTCGGCGGGCGTGGCGGTGAGCGTCACCTCGGTGCCTTCCGCATAGATGCCGCCGCCGCTTACGCTGCCCATGCTCTCGTCGGCGGAGGCCACCTGCACGGTGTAGCTCTTGGCGAACTGCGCCGTCAGCTTTACGTCCTTCGTGGCGGTGAACACGTAGGGGTTCGCCGTAGTGCCGTCGCTCCATTGCTTGAAGAGGCATCCCTCGGCGGGCGTGGCGGTGAGCGTCACCTCGGCACCTTCCGTATAGGTGCCGCCGCCGCTCACGCTACCCTTGCTCGCGTCTGAGCTGACAGCCGTAACGGCATACCTGTAGTTCATCGCCATCCAGCCGGCGGGTATGTGGCTGGCATCCCTCTGCGTCCTGTCGAGGCCGGCATGGCAGAAGAAGACGCCATCATCGCTTACGTGGTACAGCCAGTCCTTGGTGGGCGTGTTTTCCATCTCGTTCACCGTCACCGTCCAGTCCGTGAAGGCCGCCTTTACGCTGTTGAGCTTCGAGCAGTAGTAGAACATTCTGTTGTAGCAGTCCTTCTCCAGCGTCGTGGCGGGCAGTTCGGGGGCCGCGGTCAGGTTTGTGCAGAGCGAAAACATACTCGCGTAGCAGTACGGCTTCAAATTCATAGCGGGCAGTTGGGGTGCCGCGGTCAGTTGCGAACAGTTTTCAAACAAGTGCGCGAAGCAGTACGCGCTGGGGATGTCGGTTGTCGCGGCGTACTTGTCAATGAGCGACATTATGTTGCCGTCGGCGGCCACGGAGCCGTACAGGGTGAATCTGTAATAGGAGTTGACGGAGGGGGAGAAACTCGTGGCCACTTTGTCGTCCGACCTGCGGAAATACACCTTGTCGCCAGCGTTGGCGAGGGTGACAACCGTGCCTATGCTGCTGTTGGAGTATGCATCGTAGGTGATGGTATAGGGTGTCCACGTCTGGCACTCGTCGGTACAGTACTCAAGGGCGAGGTCCGTGGATTTGCCGCCCACCATGTTCAGCTGCACGCGCGAACTTGCCTCGTTGGCCGTGAAGCTGAGGTAGGGGGATACACCGTTAACTCTCCATCCTTCCGGGATATTGCTCGCACCATATTTTTTGTTCAGACCGTCGGGGCAGATGAAATCACCCATTGCGGCTACGCCGTCCAACCAATTGTTCGTAGAAGGGCTGACACCCCAGTCAGTAAAGCCCACTTCCACTTTGCTGAGCTTTGTGCAGCCATAGAACATACTGTCATAACAATATCCTGCTAAAGTCGTGGCAGGGAGTGCGGGAGCAGATGTCAGGCTTGTGCAGCCATGGAACATACCGGAATAACAATCTACTGCTAAAGTCGTGGCTGGAAGTGCGGGAGCAGACGTCAGACTTGTGCAACCATAGAACATACTGTCATAACAACCTACTGCTAAAGTCGTGGCAGAAAGTGCAGGAGCAGATGTCAGGCTTGTGCAGCCAGAGAACATATTGAAATAACAATATTCTGCTAAAGTCGTGGCAGAAAGTGCAGGAGCAGACTTCAGGCTTGTGCAGCCATTGAACATACTTTCATAACAACTTTCTGCTAAAGTCGTGGCAGGTAGTGCGGGAGCAGACGTCAGACTTGTGCAACCATAGAACATACTGTCATAACAACCTACTGCTAAAGTCGTGGCAGAAAGTGCAGGAGCAGATGTCAGGCTTGTGCAGCCGGAGAACATTTCATAATAGCAGAATGGTGCTAAAGTCGTGGCAGAAAGCGCGGGAGCAGATGTCAGACTTGTGCAACCAGAGAACATACCTTGATAGCAGTTATCTGCTAAAGTTGTGGCAGGGAGTTCGGGAGCAGATGTCAGACTTGTGCAACCATAGAACATCAGTTGATAGCATAATGTTGCTAAAGTTGTGGCAGGGAGTTCGGGAGCAGAAGTCAGACTTGTGCAGCCATCGAACATATTATGATAGCAGCCATATGCTAAAGTTGTGGCAGGAAGTTCGGGAGCAGATGTCAGAGACTTACAACCTGAGAACAGTTTAGCAAAGCATAGCGTGCCAGGAATGGTCGTTGCCTCGCAGGCCTTGTCAACAAGCGACATGATATTTCCGCTCGCAGCAATTGAACCGGTCATCACAAACTCTTTAATATCATCCACTGTAGATAACACGTATTTTTCTTTTTGTGGAGCATCAGCCAAATTTCCCAATCGATTGCGAAAATATACTTTGTCGCCAGCCTTGGCAAGAAGAATTACTGAATAACCATCGTACGCATCCCACTCTTCGCCATCAAAACTTATCTCCAGATAAGCATGATGAGTATCAGTCTGGGCTTTAAGATAAACCGTGGAGCTGTCCGTGTTAGCCGTGAAGCACAGGTAATTCCTGTCGGGCGTTGCCGACGCTCCGAGCGTGAGAAGCATCGTCACGCCGAGGAGGAAGATTTTTTGAAAAAACGTTTTCATTATTAAGAAGTATTTGATATTCCGCTGCAAAGTTACTCATTATTTATGACATACGCAAGCGCGCGCGGGAAATATGTGGGCTTCCTCGGGTGATTTAGTCAGACTTACCTTTTAACTTGCAACGACAGAGCGCCGCTCTTGAGCGGGACTTTCAAGTTTTGCCGGACAACAATAAAAAAATATTTTTTCCCCCTCTTGGCAATTTTTTGCACCCCCTTGGCAAAAAATTGCTGTCGGCTGGCAAAAAATTGCTGTCGGCTGGCAAAAAATTGCCAAGGGGGTGCAAAAAAATGCCAAGGGGGTGCAAAAAATTGCCAAGGGGGTGCGTGGAGACAGGGAGTGACATACAATTTGGCATAGGAGAAAAAAGGCGGGTGCGAGGGGCAAGATGCCCCTCTGAACTGAAAGAAGGCCTCTCTCCCCGCCCTCCCCGACAGGGAGGGAGCTTGAAAGAAATTTTATCCAGAAATTATCTTTATTATTGTTGTCCGGGGAAAAAGAAAGTAATCTTTCGTATTGCTTGTAAATGCAGGAGGTATGGAAGGTTGTCATGAGGCGGGGCTTAACTTTTATGAAACGGGCTGAAAGCCCAAAAGTGTAAAGCCTAGGGCAGAGTGACCGAAGGGAACGCCGCCCTAGGTTTTTGATTGCAGACGCTGGGTAAGTATTCCTCCCCTTGGGGGGAGGTGGCGCGGAGCGCCGGAGGGGGGCTATATCCTTCAGGCCAGTGCATTGGGGCGCTGCCCCGAAACAATCATGCCGCGTTGCGGCGGCAGTCGCAAGTGCGACAACCAAACACCCTAGGGCGACGTTCCCTTCGGTCACTCTGCCCTAGGCTCTACAATTAAGGGCCTTCAGCCCAATGGTAAGAGAATTCAATTTTCCCCGGAAAGCAATAATCCAGAAATTATCTTTACCCCGTGACCGACTTTGCCGACTACTGACGGAAAAGGACACGCCTCCGCGCCAATCACAGGGGTTGGCGCGGAGGCGTGGCGCATTGTTTGCGAGACAGGGTCGCGGGGGGTTAGCGGGCGGCGATGCACTCTATTTCCACGAGGGCTCCCTTGGGGAGATCCTTCACGGCGAAGGCGGAACGGGCGGGGAAGGGGGCCTGGAAGAACTCGGCATAGACCTCGTTCATGGCGGCGAAGTCGGCGATGTCGGCGAGGAGGACGGTGGTCTTCACAACGTTCTGCATGGTGAGGCCGGCCTCGGCGAGGATGTGCTGCATGTTGGTGAGGGACTGACGGGTGAGTTCCTTGATGCCGCCGGCGGGGAACTGGCCCGTGGCGGGGTCGATGGGGAGCTGGCCGCTGACATAGATTGTGCCGTTTGCTTCAATGGCCTGACTGTAGGGGCCGATGGCTGCGGGAGCCTGGGGGGAATGGATGGCTTTCATAAGAAGAAGACCCTCCCCTAACGATGCGGGGAGATAATTAAGTAAAGGTTTATTAAAGTTGAAAAATGTATGCTGCGCTGGCTATAATGATTGCTATGATTCTTTATGATTATTATGATTTTATTCATTGGCGCGGAAATCATATAAATCATAACTCATCATACAAATCAGTATAACGCCGTAGGCCAAAGATTAACATGGTCACTTCCCGAAGAGGCGGGCGAAGAAGGATTTCTTCTCGGGCGCGGCTTGGGAGAAGAGTTCCTGATAATAGGAGGCGAAGGAGCGATGGTTGTGCACGATATCGTATATGACGCCCCAGTCGGGGAGCTTGCCGATGTTGCGGTCGTCGATGTAGTAGTCGGCGGTGAGTTTGCGGCATGCGGGCTTCACCTCTGCCTCTCCTTTTTCGGCATCAGGGTCAACGGTGCCGCCTTCACTTGCTGTGGAATGATTGGGGTCTTCGCCGGGATAGTTTGAATTGACGGCATAGAACTCCAGGCCGCGCTCGCGGCAGAAGTCAATGGCGTCTTGCAGGAGTTTTCCCTCGCGCACGGTCCAGAGGATGAGGACGTGGTGCTCCTTTTGGAGCTGCAGGAGGGTGCGAATGGCAAAGGGGCGCTCGCGACCTATCTCGGGGTAGCGGTGCTCCACTATTGTTCCGTCGAAATCTACGGCTATAGTCATGGCTTATGGGGGATAATTTATTGAGGATTGTCTATTCATTTTCAGCCTGCGGGGCCTGGGGAGCGGCGGGCGGGGCGGGGGCTTCTTCCTGGGCGAGCGTTTCGCGGGCTTTCTCAATGGCGGGGCGGGCAAAGTTGACGGACTCGAGGGTATTGATATAGCCGGCAGCTTTGTCGTAGCCCGTCCTTTGGGCTTTGACGGCATAGTAGTAGGCCCACTCGAAATCGCTGAGGGCGGCCTCGCGGAGGCTGGCGGTCTTGCCGGCTATATATTGGTCATAGGAGGCTGAGGCTCTTGAGAAGAAGGACTGGGCCAGAGCGCTATAGGCGAGACTCTTCTCCGCATCGGAGAGGTCGGGATGCTTATTGACGATGTTGTCGTGATAAAAGCGGCTGGCGTTGCTGCGGCGTATGAGTTCGGCCAGATAAGAGGTATGGCCTTTCGTCTGAATGGCGGTGTGGTTGGTGAGGAAGCGGGCGCGCTCATACTGCGTCTGGTACGCTTCCGTCACGTTGCCGAGCAGATAGTCCTGGCGCACCTCCGTGAAGAAGCGATAGGCCTCCTGCTGGAGGGTAGGGTCGGTCGGCGTGCCGTGGTTCATGAGTAGCATGTAGCGGTCCACGGTGTCGCACACGGCGGTGAGCACCTCCTCTGCGGGCTTCAGCTGATAGATGCGGCCCTGCAACTGGCGGTTGATGTTACCGAGGAATGCCACGGCGCTCTCCAGGCGCATGTCTTCATCGGTCTCGGCCTCGAACTGGCGGAAGAAGAGACTATAGGCCTCGCCGGCCACTGCGGGCAGATGGGAGGAGCTCTTGCAGTTCAGGATGTAATTGTAGGTGATGCGGAAGAGGTTGCTGACGTGATTCTGCACGTGGGCCACGTCGTTCTGCTTGCTCCAGTCTATCTTACGGAGCATTTCCTCGCGATAGGCGGCATAGTATTTGTCGCTGACGCTGTCATCGGCCAGAGCGAGCAAGTCTATCATGCCGTTGTAGCGCTGCATGGCGGCATTGGCGGCGTAGTCCTCGTTGGCGGAACTGATGTACTTGTCGAGGATGGCGTTGCCGAGGTCGGCATAGTAGTATATGGAATCGAGGGGAAGCGTGCGGTTTTCCTTTTCGGCGGCGATGACGTTGAAATAAGCCTTGGCCAGATTGAGTTCATTGGTGCTGATGTCGGCGTCAGGGTCGTTCTTAAGGACTTCAGCGATGAGCGCGTTGCGGGCTTGTATCTCAGCCTTGTGGTTGCCCGCCCGCATTTCGGAGTTGATGAGGGCTGCCATGAGGTTGCCCTTGACTTCGCCGCTCTCTCCGCGATATGTGTCAATGCACTTCCTTATATACTTGGCACGCATGGCGTCATCGCCCAGCCACGTGGCACCCTGCTGCGCCATGTTGTAGTCATCGTAGGTGTAGAGGCTGTCGGCAAACTGCCCGTCGGTGATGTATGCCATGCTCTGCTCGTACTCGCGGCGCAGGGAGGAGAACTGCGTGGAATCAGCCATACACATTTGGAAATAGGCGCTGAGCTTGTAGCGATGGGGGCGGATGTCGTCGCTGCCATAGGCGAGGAAGCGCTCGGTATCACTGAGAAGGTCGCGGTAGCCGGAGATGTCCTTAGGGTTCTTCTGGCGCTGGAGGGCCGCGCGGTTGCTCTTGCAGAAGAGGAAACCTTCAATGGCGTCGGCGGTATAGACGTCGCGGGGGAGAGTGTCGGAAGAAAGGATATAGCTGCCGTAGCCTGCGAGGGCTTTGTCGTAATATTCGAGAGCCAGAGGGGCGTCGCCGTTGCGCAGGGCCTCGGCAGCCTGCACGCGATCGAAATAGGCGAGCATCACGGCGATGTCAATGGAATCGGCAGCGGAGGGATGGAGCCTCAGCACCTGCTCTAAGTCGGTGCGGCACATGGCTTCTTCCTGGGCTTCGTAGCGCAGGCTGCCGGCAGTGAAGAGGAGTTCGCGATAGATGTCGAGACTGTCCTTCGCACTCTCGGAGAGTTCTTCGAACTGGGCGGCTGCCGCATTCAGCTCGTTCATTTTGTTTTGGCGCGAGAGGTTGTCGGTGGCACGACCATGGACTACGCCCAGCGCCTGGGAATAATAGGCGGCAAGGAGATGGGTGTAGGCATATTGGGGATGCTTGTCCTGCAGCGTACGCAGGACGGCCTCGGCCGCAAACAAGTTTCCTTCGTCCACTAAGGCCTTGCCGACGGCAGCGAGTTGCTCCTTGTCGTCGTCCATGGTGCCAGAGACGATGGCAAGCTTCTCTGTCTCGAGAACAATGGTGTCGGCCACGGTATTGGATAACCGGTTGGGGTCCACGTCGGCGGCCTTCACCTTGAGGAGCTTGAGGGCGGCCTTGTCGTTGGCCTCATAGGCGGCAATTATCCTGACCGCACGGGCCGACTCACTGAGTTTGTGGTCCTGGAGCTGGAGAAGCTGCTCGGCAATGCGGGCCTTGGCCTCGGCCGTGGTGGGGGAGAGTTCGGGAGATTGGTAGTCGAACGTCCTGTAAACCTCCTGCGCCTGACTTGCGAGGGGTGTTAGGACGAGAATGACTGCATATAGGATAAATCTCTTCATCATTATTGACGGATGTGGGAGCTGAAGGGGGAAATGAAACAATTAGAACGCGTATTTCACGCCGAAGAGCACACGGCCCATACCATCTACGCCCTGCGGACTGTCGTAGAGTTTCGTGGGGTGTACGCTTACGGCAGGCTCGGCGAAGATTGCGATGGACTTGTTGAGCTTATAGCCGAGCTGGATGCCGGCCTCTGCGCCGAAACCGTGCTTCAGGTCATTGTGAGGCGCAAAGCCGAGATTGTAGTTCGCGCCGATGAAGCCCATGAGCTCGCCCCGGAGCTGGCGCGTCTCATCACGGGTGAAGAGGCTCAGGAGGTTCATGATGTAATCGGCCTGCAGCGTGACGTTGTTCTGGCGAAGCTCGCGCTTCTTGTCCTTATTGAAGAGGTCAAAGTTGGAATTGCTGAAGCCTACGCGGAAACCGGAGAGGCGATTGAGCCATCGGCCATAGGTAATGCCGGCATCGACGGTCAGTTTCTCGGACTTGTTGACATGGAGGAGGGTATAAGTGTTGCAACCGGTGCCTACAGCAAGCGTTACGAAGGATTTCTTGACGTATTCCTTCTCATCGTCGGTGAGCTCGCGCTCTTCGTGTGTGCCGAGGCGGTAATTGATGCCTAACATCAGCTGGGGGAAGACGTCGGAGAGGCGGCTACCCTTGCGCTGGCCCTGCCAGTTCCAGCGAACGATAGGCTCGGCATAGAGCTCCACGCTCGGGGTAACGCGGAAGGCAAACTGGCCGCCGGTGTGGATGTCGGCGAGGAAGTGGAGCTTAGTGTCGTAGCCCTCCATATACTGGGCACCGAGGTTGAAGCCGGCCAGGGCGCGGAGGCTGAAGAGGCGCGTGTCGCTGTAGCCGTAGCACATCGACGTAATGTCGTGAATGTAGTCAGCACCGGCGAGAGCCTGCGTGTTTCGGGTGTGAGTGATGTTGCCGTGACGGTAGGCGCGACCCTCAATGTTCACACGCCAGGCACCGACGGGGTGGAACCACTTACCGAAGCTGACACGGCCCACACCGCCCCACTCGTCCGTGAGACTATAGAAGTTGCGCAAAGGAATCTCTACGCCGGCGGAGCCACTGATGAAGCAGCGCCTGTCGCTCTCGTCAAAGATACGCTTTGACGTGGTATAGTCAAAGTTGTCGGGGTGCACCTGCATACCCACCATGATGCCCGTCTGGATATTCTTGCCCATAGAGGAAGGATAGACAGAACCCTTGGGGTAAATTTTCATTTCGGGCTGAACGAAGATGCTGTAGTTATGGTTGAAGTTGAGCGTAGGCTGAAGTGCCACGTCAACGGCGAAACGCGGCTTCCAGATGTGATGATACCACTGCAGATGCGGACCCACGTAAGCGTTGAAGTCGAAGCGGCGGTCAGGGTTGTACTTCCAGATGGCGTTGCTGAGACTTACGGCGTATTCGGCGCCGAAGCCCATCGTCTCGCGGTGATAATTGGGATTGGTCTCGTCAGGGCTGAAAAGGCGGGCGGCATTGAGGTCGAAACGCACGCCATTGACGGCGTTGAACCAGCGGCCAAAGGCGAAGTAAGCCCCATAGCCCTGGAAGTCCTTCATGTTGTGGCGGGCCTTCTCGCTCCATAGTATCTGCGGGCCGGCAGCCAATTCAAAGAACCACTTGTTAAAGGCTTTGCCCTCGTCACTCCAGGGCGTGGTCTCCTCATTGTGTCGGCGTCTCTCGCGGACATTGTCAATCATAGTCTGCCAGCGTGAGGACATCTCGCCGGTTAAGTTTTCCAAATCGCCCTCAAGGATGCCCAGATTGTGATTCCATCCTATGTAAAGGGCAGGATTGACGAGTTTTCGGCGGGGATGCTCATCCTTCTTAAAGAGGTAGGCTGCCTGCGGCTCCACGTAGAGTTCGTCCCTCTTGGAAACAGAGAAGGCACCCTGCATCCCGACGTGTATTTCCGACTCAAATTCCGCCCCTGTGCCGGAATAGGCGCCCACACCCATCTTTAAGCCGGCAAGAGGCCGCAGATGGAAGACGCGTTCCTTATAACCAAAGGCCAGGTTGGTGAAATCCATGAGATAGTCGGCCCCCAGCGTTGTCTTCAGCATACGTCGTGTGCCCCAGATGGGGTCTTTGTGGAAACCTGTCAGCGTAAGATTGCCGCGCAAACCGCTTACGGGAGTAAACCAACGCCCTACGCTGAATCGTCCCGCGTATCCTTCGCGTCCCATATTAAGGCTGTGCGTATAGGCTCCGGCCAGACTGATAAAAAAGTGGCGACTCTTTTCAAAGTTTTCGCGATAAACGCCATAATCATAGCCGAAGGCACGCAGTTGAGCTCCCACTGAGAGGGCCGTCAATGCGTCGAGGTTCGTGCCGGTCCACTGCATGAAATCTTTACCGTACAAGCGCAGCTGCGGTTCCACGAACAGACTGAACTGAGGCAGTATATAATAATGTGCCTGCAGGCTCAACGAGAAGCCAGGATTGAACTTCTTGCTCTTATGTGATATGAAGCCGTTGACGACACCCACACCTGCCACAAACTCAAAAGGTCTGCGTTCTCTGTATCCGGCGAGGGCGTTGGTGATATTCCAGAGATACTCCAAGCCAACGCCGCCGTAATACGTCTTTTCCGTATCTTGCGTCTGCTTCAACGGGCCTCCCTCTGCGTAGATGCGAAGACCGTGCGTGGGCTTGAACCATTCTCCCAGCCCAATGAATGCACGTGGCGTTATCAGGTGGAGTTCGCCATCGGCTCTCAGCGAGCGCTGTTCACACGGCACCTGTGCTCCGCCGGCCACTTCAAAGAAAAAGTGGTCGTACCACTTCTTATGATAGAAGTCAGGGTTACGACTGCTGCGCAGCCAGGCCGTGTGCATATCCTGATGGAAGGCAAAACCGGCCAGAAGTGACACTACCGCGTCCAGCTTGTCGGGGTTGTTCTCCGGGAAGTTGGTCAGGTAGTCTTTTTGATAGACATCGATACGCGGCTCAACGTAGAAGTCCGTCATTGGCCTGAAGTGCCAGTTAAATTGCAAGCCTGTGCCCACACCCAGCGAGCCGTGGCGCCCGTCTTCCAGCACGTCGCTGAAGTTATACGACAAGCCCAACAGATAATTCACGTTGAAAGGTCCCTCCTCGCGGCGATTATACGTAGGATGCCGGTCAAAGGCGCGTGAAACGTTCCACATATAGTCCAGTCCCACGCCTATCGTGGCGATTCTCGGCTTTATGCCATTTTTGTAGGCCGCCGCATTGGCGGCAAAGCGCAGTCCGCTCGTGCGGTTCAGCCATTTGCCCACGCCCAGGTTCAGACGCGGCCCCGTGTTCTCCCCCAGTTCTTCCATCGGAAGGCCTATGCCGCCGGCCATCTGCAGGAACCAGTCGTTGCCGCCCGCGCTGAGTGTATCCCTTTGCTGATTCACGCTCAGCTGCGGCACTTTCCTGAAACCTATTCCTGCCGTGAGGCCCAGACTATAGGCATATCCGTCGCTGGCTCCTACACTTCGCAGCACGTCACTCGGGTGGTAAACGCTCAGGCGCGGCTCTAAATACAGGTAACTGGTAGGGGCGAAATTGTATATTCCCCTCAAGCCCAGGTGCCCCCCGTATATGAGGTCGCCTTCCTTCTTATCCTGCTCCAGGTTCTTGTGAGTAAAATACCCCACGTCCACTCCGGCCACGCCATACACCTCAAACTTTTTCGGCTCGCGGTAATAGCGGTTGGCCACAGCGTTGAAGTTGAGCAGATAGTCCAGACCGAAGGTGTAGGCCACGGCGTCAAGACTCTCTCGTTTGCGACTGCCATCCCCGACAAAGCGGCGCGTGGACTTCAATGGCAGGCTCTCTGCCGTCAGCGTCCCACGCCATCCGTGCTCTGGCGTAATCCAGTCGCCCAAGCCCAGACGCAAGTGGGCGCCTATCCCCATCTCATAACTGCCTCGCGAACCGTCGGCGCGCGCTGTCCCCCACGCCAGGCCGCCACCCAGGTCGAGCATGGCGTGATCCATAAAGCGTTTCTTCGGGAAGTGTTTGCTGATGGCTTTATACTTGAACAGACTGTCCTGCACGAGGAAAAAGTCACCGCGCTTCAGACGCGCCACCGTGGCTGTCGCGCTCCCGTCGTCCTTTCGGTTCTGTTCTTTATCCTGATACTTCACGGGGAAATCGTCAGCCACGAATTCCGCGGCATCGCCTATGTCTTCCACGGCCGTCTCGTCGTCGGCCACGCGGGTAATGGTGTCTCCCGCCTCCTTATTATATATATAGGGTGCTGCCTTGGCGACCGACACTGCCTGAAGGCTCAATGCCAGCACCGGCAAGAGGGTAAGTTTTAGCGTTCTTGTCTTCATGGGCTTATCTTATCTCCTTCGCGCGATTCCTGCGCGTCACCTTTACGTTCTTTATCACTTCCCTGTCGCGCCTGATGCGGTCCACCACCTTGAAGAGCGGCTTCAGGTCGCGCTGGGCGTAGGCCATCGTGTAGAGCGACTTGTCTTGCTCCAGGGCTTTCATCAAGTATTCGGCACCTTCCGTCAAGTCGGTGTCGTAATAGTCGGTCACCTTGTACGTACCGTTCCTACGGCCATAGTCGCGACCATAACACAGGGCACGCACGATGTTGTTCACAGCCACGGTGTCGCTTATCAATGCCGTGTCGAGGGCCAGCATTTTCGCCTCGCGCAGTTCCTCTGCCGTGGCGTCGCGCAGGGCGAGGGTGCACACCACCTTATTGATGGGGTCTATGCGGCCCAGGCTCTCCACGTGCTCTCTCTTCACCTCCTTGTTGGCATCGATGAGGTCGCCGATGAGCTTTATGCTCTCCGTCTCGGCTCCTCCGCGGGCGTTGCGCTTGCTGCGGTAGAAATTCACGAGACCGCGGGCGTAGCTGTACTTCTTGTTGAGCAGGTAAGCGGCAGCCTGGTTGAGCAGCACCATGTCGGGCACGCCGTGCACGAGCACGTTGCGACGCGTATCCCTGAATGTGCGGTTGGGAGCCACGAGATAGTTTTTCAAAAGCGTAGTGTCGCCCACGCCGCGATGCAGAAGGATGGCACAGAGGTCGTTGCTGTAGAGCAGCAGGTCGTGTGTCTCCGACATCAGGGTGCTTATGCGGCGGTTGGCGGCGATGCTGTCTTCGGGGCTGCGCTCTGCGGTGTCATTCATCAGCCTGTCGAGTTCCGCCAATTCCGTCTTGTGGTATTCTTTCTTCTTATCGTATATTTCGCGGCACACTTTCTCTGCACCGTCCCAGTCACCCTGTCGCGCCAGGTAGCGATACACCGACCGATACATGAATTCCTGCGACATTGTCCGCCCTTCATATTTGGCCAGCAGCTCTTCGTCGGTATAGGCCGCGGTTATCTCATACTTAATGTTGAAGCGCGTCACGCGCACGGCGTCAAGGGCTCTCTTCAGCGTCGCTTCGTCCACCTTACTGCGTATTTCGCCTTCCGTGGCCGGCTCGCCGTATTCGCCGTCGAGCATTCCCCATGTGCGCAACGTGTCGGCCACGCTCTCCCATGAGGCTATCTCGGCCCGCGAGCGGGTGTAGCGGTCCACACGTCCCATCTCGCTGCTCAAGAACGACCGGAAACTCTGCACGCGCCCTGCCGCCAGGCGCTCGTTGGTGCTTACCTTGCCGTCGGGCGAGGCATAGCCCACCACTTCCACCTCTCTCACGTCGGCGTCGGCGATATTCATCACGTCGCGGATGTTTTTCAGGGCGCGCTCGCGTTCGGCAGCGTTGGTGGGGTTGCTCCAGTCTATTTCGGTCTTGCCGGTCTCGTAGAAAATCTTCAGGTCGCAGGCTGCCTCATGTGCCCCGTCGATGCGCTCAGGGAACCAGTAGCGGTCGGCATCGGTGTTGCCGGTCTCATCAAGGAAGCCTCCCACGTCGTAGCGCAGGAAGCGCAAGGGGTCGGAACGGCCTTCGATGATGGTGTCGCAGTGTTCCGAAATAATACTGTCGTAGTCCGTCACCACCCATTTCACCAAGGCGGCGCAGTCGTTGCTGGCCATGCTCTCATCCACCTTAATGTAGAACGGCAGACGGAAGTACAGGTTCTCATCGTTCCTCTCCCCGCCTTTCTTGGCGTAGTGCAGTTCATCACGGTCGGTGAGGGAATAATCATGCAGGAGATCGTCGCTGATAGCCATCTCTTTGGCATACGCTTCGCCGGCCGTGCGCGGCGCACCGTCGTAGAAGGGCAGGCCTTCCTGGTCGGCATCGCGGCTGTAGGCCGATTCGCGCAGTTGCATCCTGTAGTAGTCCTTGCCGTAGTACACGAGGGGGTCGCCGTAGTACGTCAGACCGGCTGTCTTGTCTATCCACACGGGTTGGGCCACGATGCGCTGGTTGCTCTTCACCGAGTCCTTCGGCACAAGGAAGCGCACGCCGAATGTTTCGTACTCTCCCACGCGCGCTCCGTCGTCGCCCTCGGGCGCAAAGCCGGTGCCCACGCGCAGGGTGGCGGTAGTACGCGCCTCGCCCATACGGAATTTGAAGTCCTTCACGTCAACGGGCGTTATTTCCACCTCCTTGGTGTATTCGTTGCCCTTTATCTTGCTGCAGTCCAGGGTGAATGTCGTCTTCTTGCTCTCGGGTGCTGTCTTCTGGTTGGGGAATACGAATTCGCCGTTCTCAAAGCGGGCGGCGTCCCACACGATGCATTCAAACGTGAGGAAGCCCACTTTCTGCGTGCGTATTCTCTCGTCGTGCTTACCGTTCATCAGGTCGCCGCCGGAGTAGGTCTGGGCGTAATCTACACGTTTGCCGTTGCTCGTCACACGATAGACGTGAACGCCGGCCAGGGGCACGCGCCGGCCCTCGTTCTTCCAGTAGGCCTTCACGTTTATTATCAGATCCTCGGCCTGCACGCCGCCGGCGGCCACCACGATCAGGAGCAGTAATGTCAGTATCTTTTTCATGGGCTGCCGTTCTTTATCTGATGAAATAGGTCACTGTCACGCCGAGCCGCAAAGGTGCCGGCACGATATGATAGAAATAATCATTGAAGAGCTCACTGTCGGGGTCGCCGGGCGTCATGGGTTGCATGTTGGCCCCTTTGCCGTAGCGGCTCTTGTGGTCGCGGATGAAACAGCACCCCAGGCCGAAGGTGGCGCCCACGTTCCAGCGGTCGCCAACGGCCCAGTCGTAACCGTAAACGGGACCCACGCCCACCATGTCGCCCTGATGCGTGTTGCCGTTCTGCCAGTAGCACGTGAACATCGCCAGGTCGGCCATCAAGCCGATATAGTGTTCCTGCATGCCGTGCTTCCTGAAATAGTAGCGCAGCTCGGGGGCCACGCTGAAGAGTTTCATGTTGTTGCCCTTCACGCCGAATGTCTTGGGCCGCCCCATCACCTCGAGGCTCAGGGCGGTGCTTTTCGACATTCTCACCAGCAGGTCAGCGTTCGGACTGCCTGTCAGCCAGTACAGCCCGTTCGTGCTCACGCCGATGCGCTGGGCGTGGGCTCCGACGCCTGCCAGCAGCAGGCCCAGGAGGCTTAGGGCGCGTATTGTTCTTTTCATCCGTTATTTTTGGTCTTTTTTATGATGCCGCACGGCATTTCCGCGCGACGGGCGCACAAAGGACGCAGCACAAAGCCGTAAGTCCAGTGCTATACCCTTTTGTTCTGCATTTTATAACGCATGTTGCTGACTTTATGTGCATACACGCGTCCGCTGCAAAATTACTTATTATTTTCCGCCATGCCTACCGCCGACCCTAAAAAAAGTACCTTTTTTTCTTTCCCTCCTTTTAATCTGTCAGTTCCGAGTAGCAATATCACGCCAAGGCCTGATAAACTTGAACAATCTTCTGCCCGCCATTCTCCTCCCTCTTTACGTCCTCTCCCGAAAGGGGATAAAAGAGCATACCCCCTTTTGATAACACCGCACATATTTTGTCAAGATATTTTCACCTTTTACCCTCAAAATTTGGCCGTATTTTCAAAAAAAATTTTCCCGTTTACTTCTGTGCGATTCTGTGAGAAGTTGCTATTTACTTGATTCTCCGATGCTTAATTTTTACATAAGTAAAAGCGTCTCCCTAAAACCCTTCCTACACCCCCTTATATCCGTCTTTCCAATCGCATTTTTGTCCCAACTCGCAGCCCTCCCCCCTCGGGGGAGCGGGGAGGGGGTCTGTCCTAAAGCCCTTTTAGTCGCAACTAAAGCCCTTTTAGTTGAAATTATCTCCCTTTTAATTTCACCAATGTCCCTTTTAGTTTTTCCAATGTCCCTTTCATTTTTTCCGATGTCCCTTTTAGTTTTTACTAAAATAGGGTGTCGGGAAAAAAGAATGGAATTTTGAAAAAAACGGGACTGTTTTCGTTTTTTTCAAAACGGGCGTTTTTCGGCGGAATGCGGGTTTAGGTCGTCGCGACCCTCGAAAACGGCCCAAAATCTATGCAAAAATTACATCTGCTTTTACTCTTTTTTTCGTGAACAGGAAAAAAGGCGAAACCCGCACTTATTTTGCGTATGAAACAAGGAGCAACTCCCTCCCCCAAAATACAGGATAAGCCCCCAAAAAGACCGCGATTTTCATCATGCGGCGCTCCATAATGCTCTCTGATAGCTTTTTCCAAAGAAGCATAGAGGCTCTTTCAGTTTTTTTTCGTAACTTTGCACGCTCAATTATACCCCCGTGTTTTCAAAATCAAGAATCATACTCACACTTCTCGCGGCCTGCACGGCCGTGGGCGCCCTTGCTGAATCCTACGACAGCCTATGGAAAAAGGCGCAAAAGGCTAAAGACGAAAAACATTATGTACGCGCGCACGAAATAATAGATAAGGTGTACGACCGCGCGCTCCACGATGGCAACCATCGCCAGTTGGCACGCGTACTCTTTGCCTACGACGCGCTTAACGTAAGGCTTGCGGAAGACAGTATCGTCAGCTATGCCCATCGCATCTGGGATGCGCGCCACAAGGAGCGAAACGCCACGGAGCACGTGCTCCTCACCCACATCCTCGGCCGCCTCACCGACAGCGACCACCTCCTCGCGCTCTCCGTAGCCGACACCACTTTCCTCCAGCAGCAGCCCGTCAGTCAGCACCTCCCGCTGTTGGGCGAAGGCTCCCTCTTTGACATCTTTTCGGAATACATCGACGAGCGCGACCTCCCCGACAGCGTCTTCGTAGGCTGGGAGACGCCGCCCCTTGAGCAGCCGGCCACTGAAACGCCGCGGACTACTTACGACTTTTCTGCCGCCACAACCACCAAGACTGACGTACCCGCAGCACCCGCAACGGCTCCCGCGGTCCCTAAACCTGTTTCCCAACCCTCTGCACCTAAGAGCGAAGAGATGCCCCCCTCGTCTCCGTCCAAGAAGGAAGCACCCAAGGCGGTTGGGACTACCGTTGAGCTCTCCCCCAAAGGGGGAGTTGGAGGGGGCTTTTCTGCCTTCGTCTTCAACGTTCCTGAAGGTTTCTCGCGCATTTGCCTCGTGGAGAACAGTACCGGCACACCCGTCAAGCGCTGGAGCCTGAAAAGAGACGACGGCAGGGGACAGGTGGACGACATCACCGCCGACGGCAACGGACACATCTGGCAACGCCCCACGCAAATCCACAACTACGACGGCCTCTACGACTGGCATCTCTCGCCCATCACCGCCGGCGAGGCGCAGGCCAACATTCTCCTGGCCGACGACTTCCATAGCGGCGACACATGGGGAAGCGTCGCCCTCCACGACGAGGCCTGGCTGAAGATTGACATGGAAAGCGCCGACCCCAAGGGCGGCACGTACTCCTTCACCGTCCGTGCGCCCCACCGCAACCTCACGCTGATGCGCGACGTGACGAGTAACGGAAGACTGGTCGAGCAAAGGCAATACGCCTTCTCGGACTTCATCCATTTCAATATGACATGGAAAGAAACTTACGGCGACAAGGCCCTCGTCACCTTCGCCTACGTCTTCCAGGGCCGCCTCTATGAGACACAGATGACCATCACGCGACCTGAACAATAACTCTACGATAATACTTATACTCCATATGCTAGAAATAAATGACCTCCATGTGGCCGTTGAAGGCAAGGCCATCCTCAAAGGAGTGAACCTCACCATACGCGACGGCGAAGTGCACGTCCTCATGGGCCCCAACGGCTCGGGAAAATCCACCTTGAGCAACGTGCTCGTCGGAAACCCGCGCTATGAAGTGACGCAGGGCAGCATTGTCTTCAACGGCAAGGACCTCCTCGCCCTCACCCCGGAAGACAGAGCCCACGAGGGCATCTTCATGTCCTTCCAGGCGCCCACGGAAATCCCCGGCGTGAGCATGACCAACTTCCTGCGCGCAGCCCTCAACGCCAAGCGCAAATACTTCGGCCTGGAACCCCTCCCCGCACAGGAATTCCTCAAACTCCTCCGCGAAAAACGCCAACTCGTGGGCCTCGACGCCCGCTTTATGAACCGCGGCGTGAACGAGGGCTTCTCCGGCGGCGAACGCAAGCGCAACGAGATTTTCCAGATGGCCGTCCTCGAACCGCTCTTCAGCATTCTGGACGAGACGGACAGCGGACTGGACGTGGACGCCCTGCGCACCGTGGCAGAGGGTTTCCAATCCCTGCGCACGCCCCGGACATCGGCGCTCGTCATCACCCATTACCAGCGCATGCTGGACTATATGAAGCCCGACTTCGTGCACGTGCTGGCCGACGGCCGCATCATCCGCGACGGCGACGTCAACCTCGGCTACGAGATTGAGGAAAAAGGCTTCGAGTGGCTCCTGCAATAATACGTACATAAGACTTTCTCCTTACGCGTGGACAATTATAATATACCCCAAGAGCAACACCTCACCCGCTTCGTGCAGTTGCACGGCGGCGAGGACGAAATCGCGCTCACGCTCGAGCCCGACAGCCGTCTGGACCTCTACTGCGTGGAACAGGAAGGGGGCCGCCGCACCGTAACCGTCAACCTCCGCGAGCGCGCCGCCCTCAACCTCGTCGTCCTCACCCTCCACGAGGGCGAGAGCCGTCTCCGCCTCCACGTGCGGCTCCTCGGCGAGGGCGCAGAGGTGAGCCTCAACGGCGCCGTGATAGGGAGCGGCGCGATGAAGTCGGAGCAGGATCTCCTCGTGGAGCACTGCGTGCCCGGCTGCACCTCCACTATGCTCTTCAAACAGGTACTCGGCGAGGACAGCAGCGGGTACTTGAGCGGCCGCGTCCTCGTTGACAGCGGCGCACAGCAGACTGCCTCCGAGCAGACCTTCGCCTCACTCCTCACCTCCCCCATGGCCCGCGCACAGGCCCTGCCGCAGTTAGAAATATATGCCGACGACGTGAAGTGCAACCACGGTGCTACCGTAGGGAAACTGGACGAGGCCGCCCTTTTCTACATGCGCCAGCGCGGCATCCCCGAAGCCGAAGCCTGCCTCCTCCTCCAGCACGCCTTCGTGGGCGACGTCCTGCAACACATCACCGATGAAGCACACCGCGCCCGGTTCACCGTCCTCGTGGAACAGAAGTTCCGCGGACAAATCAGCCGCTGCAACGTCTGCAAAACACCCTGCAAAGCATAGCAACCTGCGTATCTACAATGAATCGCTCCGACTTCCCCATCCTCTCACGCGAGGTGTACGGCCGACCGCTCATCTACCTCGACAATGCCGCCACGACGCAGAAACCACGCTGCGTGGTGGAGGCCATAAGCGAGGAATACTATAACGTAAACGCCAACGTCCACCGCGGCGTGCACTACCTCTCGCAGCAAGCCACCGAGCGCCACGAACAGGCCCGCGAGACCGTGCGCCGCTTCATCAATGCCCCCGACACGGCCGAGATTATCTTCACCCGCGGCACCACCGAGAGTCTCAATCTCGTGGCTACATCCTACGGGGAGGCCTTCCTTCACGAGGGTGACGAGGTGCTCGTCAGCGAGATGGAGCATCACTCCGACATCGTGCCCTGGCAGTTGCTGCGCGAGCGGAAGGGCATCGTCATCAAGGTCATCCCGATGACCGACGACGGCACCCTCAACCTCCAGGCGTACGAGCGGCTCTTCACCTCCCGCACCCGCCTCGTCTGTTGCTGCCACGTGAGCAACGTACTCGGCACCGTGAACCCCGTGAAGGAGATGGCCGCCATAGCCCATGCCCACGGCGCCCACTTCCTCGTCGATGCGGCGCAAAGCGTGCCCCATCAGGCCGTGGACGTGCAGCACCTCGGCTGCGACTTCCTCGTTTTCAGCGGACATAAGGTCTATGGCCCCACAGGCATCGGTGTGCTCTGGGGCCGCAAGAACCTTCTCGACAAAATGCCTCCCTATCAGGGCGGCGGGGAAATGATTGCCCGCGTATCATGGGAGAAGACCACCTACGAGCGCCTGCCTTTCAAATTCGAGGCTGGCACCCCCGACTACGTAGGTTCCCATGCCCTCGCCGCAGCCCTTGACTACATCAGCGCCATCGGCATGACCGCCATTCAGCAGCACGAGGCCGACCTCACCGCCTACGCTCTGCACCAAATGCGCCAGATAGAAGGCATACGAATCTACGGCCACACCGCCATGCCCCAGCCCCAGGCCGCCATGGACCAAACCTCGGCTGCAATAGATCAGCCCCAGGCCGCCATGATTG
>JAZRYH010000043.1:0-28624 GCA_045600685.1 Alloprevotella sp.
CTATCACCGCCATACTTGCGAACAAGATAATTGAAGTGATTCCTGTCGAGAAAAGATGCCAATTGTGCGAATACGAATTTGTCTTGGAACATATGCAGTCATTGATTTTGGCTGCAAAGTTACAAATTCAAGTCCGTTGACCCGCAGAACTGCTTATAAAAGACTATATTTCAATAGTTTCAAAGACCGATTTGTCCACTTTTACGGGACAGTAGTGTTATTAGGTATATAGTTTCCCTTCAAAGGCAAGGAGGGTTCACCCATGCAGTAGCAGATGTTCACCACGCCGGCATCGCTCAACCATTCCACGGTGCCCACATACTCGCGGCCTCTTGCCCCATGTGCCACTTTCGATATTTGAAACTTCTTGTTTCCCTGCCCCAGGAACACAGGTATATGATTATACACGGCCCTTACCTTCCCCTTGTCCAAGCCTGCTGCATACTTGGTGATGTCCTCGTCGTAGTCGCGCAGCAACTGCTGCTGCATCGTCAGAACGCCTGCAAAGGTATTGCTCTCCAGATACTTCTTCACGATGGCCGGCATTCCGCCCACCACCATATAGTCGTTGAAGACCGAGGTCATCACTTCCGTCTCTGTCGTGGAAAGAGGCTCCACGCCTATCATCTTCCGCAGCAATTCCTCTATGGCTTGTGCCCCATAGCCCTTGGCCCACAGGAATTCCTCAAAGTCCATCGACTTCATGTCGTAGTCTTCCTTGTAGCCCACGCTGTTGGATTCTATCTCCTTATAGCTGATGCCCATGAGCGAACCCGAACAGATTACGTCATACCGGCCATCCATACAGAATGCTTTCAGGCACGTGGCGGCGGCGGGCTGCTGCTGTATTTCGTCAAAGAATATCAGCGTGTCGTGTGGCTTGAGGGTCAATGTGGGGTTCAGCAGCGTAATGTTCTTGAGTATCTTGTCCACTTCGTAGCCATCCGCAAAGATAGAGGCATATTGGGGCTGCAAGGCGAAGTTTATCTCCACCACTTGGGCGTAGTGGCTCTTTGCGAACTTCATCACGGAGAAGGTCTTGCCAATCTGCCGCGCCCCTTTCACAATGAGAGGCTTGCGGTCGGCACGCGCCTTCCAATCCGTCAGAAAGCTGTCTATTTTTCTCTTTATTTCCATCATCTATCACAAAATTCCGATGCAAAAGTACGAAATAATCACAAAATTTCAAGCCAAAAGGGGTAGATTTATCACAAAATTCCAGAAAATGCCATTTTTCATAACTTCCGAAGGCCTCTCAAAGAGACTTCGTTTCAAATGTCAGCAGTTTATTTCTGTAATATTCGTATTGCTTCTGTACGGCTTCGATTTCTGCGGGCAGACCTTGTGAGAGGTCGTTTATGAGGGCCTCGAACTTGTCAAGGATAGAGACGATGCGGGCTTGCTCGGAGAGGGAGGGAACAGTGATTCGCGTTGAACGAATGTTCTCATTGTATAACCGCTTTATTACGCCGCCGTCATCAACTTTCCATTTGATAATCTTGTATAGATAAAACAAATACTTGTTCAATATTTTTGATTCATCGTTTTCTATCCATACTATGTTTGAATCTTGGAAATATGAAGGTTTCCCATCAAAGATTACTCCTTTGCCGATTGTTCCTGCCGCCGAAATGAGTATATCTCCAATTTTAGGATAAGAGTATTTGGCTTTATATTCGTTATACAAGTCTTCGCTAATATAGGAATCTGCCTTGTCCCCGAATGAGCCAATCTTATAAAAAGGTATGCCCTTTTCATTATTCGTTTAGGATTTCAAGATGCGCTTGCACATACGAATGTTACCGACCTCGCCCAACGCATATTCTCGCACCGGCTCATCAGGAGCGAAGCGAGTGAGGAGTTGGTTGCGATAATATGCGTACTGCTGCTTTCGCGCTTGCAGCTCCGCTTGCAGCTCCGCTGACAAGCGGGAAAAATTATCGAGAATTTCTACGATGGCTTCTTGGATGGGAAGAGGAGGGAGGGGGATTTCAAATTGAGAGTACCTCGAAATCCAATGACGTGTATGTTCTGAAGGAATAAATCCGATACATTCCATTGCATAATAAATGTAACGGAAGGAATTAAGAGAATTTTTCGGACGTAGCATCTTCATTGCAGAGCTTTTCACTTTGAAGTCAAAGTCCACCCAGTGGAACGAAGTAACAAAGTCGTCAAAGATAATGACTGGCTCTTCTTTCGATGCGTTAAATATCCCGGTATCTTCATTAGTATAACCTAAAATGAAAGATTGACCAGCTGTCAATACCGGCGTAGAATACGAATCATCGTAATTAGTGTCTGTGACAATGTACCTAGTTGGCTGCTCGTAGTCAAGTAATTCTTCAAGTTTGACGTGAGGCACTCCTTCCGGGCACAACTCCGCCACCATTCTTTCTATCCTCCCCATAAAGGGGGAGTTAGAGGGGGTCTTATCTTCAATCTTTCTCATACCTATAACTGGCTAATGTTTTTTCAATGACAGCACATGGTCGTTCTCATGTGCAACAATCTGCCTTGTTTACAAATATGGACTTTAGTTATTTGTTTGCCAAAAAATAGCACCAAATAGTGAAATGAATATTAAAAATATAATTGCAAAAAGGCAGCACCCTAGATCATCGCTTTTTTCATCTCTGGCGGTTCTGTTAAAATAAGCTTCTGCTGTGAGATAGATAACAAGTACAATGGCCCAGAATAATATGAATTCAAAAAATGCTTTCATGTTCTAAATAGATTTGATAATTTCGTCAATGGCTTTGCGCAGTTCGTTCTCATGAGCGACGATTTGCTTGATACGGGCGTTGAGCTCGTCGATGTTGATTTCCTCTTCCTGGGTTTCGGTTTCTACATATATGTTTACCGAAATGTTGTAGCCGTTCTCCTTGATTTCTTCATAATCCACGAGACGGGCAAAGTGGGCCTTGTCCTCGCGCGAGATATGGGCGTCAAGGATATGCCGGATATTCTCGGGCGTGAGTTTGTTTTTGTTGCCTTCGTGAATGAACTCTTTGGAGGCGTCGATAAACAGCACTTTGTTCTCGGCCTTCGACTTCTTCAGCACGATGATACAGGTGGCGATACTTACGCCAAAGAAAAGGTTGGCAGGCAACTGGATGACCGTATCCACATAGTTGTTGTCGATGAGCCACGCGCGTATCTTCTGCTCGGCCCCGCCACGATAGAGCACGCCGGGGAACTCCACGATAGCCGCCGTGCCGTCGGTAGAGAGCCAATGCAGCATATGCATGGTGAAGGCCAGGTCGGCCTTCGACTTCGGCGCCAGCACGCCGGCGGGCGAGAAGCGTGGGTCATTGATAAGCACGGGGTTGTCGTCGCCCTCCCATTTGATGGAGTAAGGCGGGTTGCTCACGATGGCGTCGAACGGTTCGTCGTCCCAATGTTTCGGGTCGAGAAGCGTGTCGCCATAGGCAATGTCGAACTTCTCGTAATTGATGTCGTGGAGGAACATATTGATGCGACACAGGTTGTGCGTCGTCTTGTTGATTTCCTGACCATAGAAGCCGCTGCGCACTTTATCTTTCCCGAGGACCTTCGCCACCTGCAAGAGCAAGGAGCCGGAGCCGCAGGCAGGGTCGTAGGCCTTGCGGATTTCCCGCTTGCCGTGCGTCACTATGCGTGCGAGCAGTTCCGACACCTCCTGGGGCGTGAAGAACTCTCCGCCCGACTTTCCGGCGCTTCCGGCATACATCGTCATAAGGAACTCGTAGGCGTCGCCGAAAGCATCGATGTCGTTCTCCTGCGGGTTGCCGAGATTGAGCGAGGCTATGCTCTCCAGGATTTTCACGAGCTTGCCGTTGCGCTTGGCCACGGTATCGCCCAGTTTGGCAGAGTTCACGTCGAGGTCGTCGAAGAGGCCCTTGATGTCGTCCTCCGACTCCGTGCCGATGGCAGAAGCCTCGAAGTCCTTGAAGATGCGCGCCAGCGTCTCGTTGAGGTTGGGGTCGTTCTTGGCGTCCCGCACCACATTGCAGAAGAGTTCCGACGGCAGGATGAAGAAGCCCTTTTCCTTCACGATGGCCTCTTTGGCCTCCAGGGCCTCGGCATCGTTAAACGCGGCATAGTCGAAGTCATCGAAGCCTGCTCCGCGTTGCATATTATTGATGTAAGCCGTGATATTCTCCGAGATATACCGATAGAACAGCATGCCGAGCACATACTGCTTGAAGTCCCATCCATCGACGGCGCCGCGCAGGTCGTTGGCGATGGCCCAGATGGTTTTGAAGAGTTCTTGTTTCTGTTGTGTGGAAGTAGCCATATTTTTATGTATAGGTAGGTTCTATTAATTAGTTTTCTCTTTCATTCAGGGTAGTATTCTATGCTCGGCCGCTTTTGGTCTCTTCTCTTGTATCTTCCTTTCTTTCACCTAGTCACGTAGCCCAGACCCTAACCCCCGCCTTCCCCTTAAAGTGGAAGGAGCCATGAAAGAAAGCAATCTACTGCGGAAGAGCCGCAAAACCGCCGCGAGCTAATTTATAGAACCTACCTATTTATTTCGCAGCAAATTTAACAAAAATATCTTAAATCGTGGGCGGTATTTTTAGAAAAAAATACCATAGGCCACAAAATCGGGAAAAACGCATCATTTTGGAGGGGTAGAAATGAAAAAATAAGAGGAGAAGAAGATGATGAAAAAGCGGCGAGGCTCCGTCCAGGGCGGCGCGCGGGTGGGTCCCCTTCTTATACGTACATACGTATATCCCTATAAGGGGATATAGTATCGTACTATAAGGGTACCCCGTGCCCCCTGGACGGAGAAATTGAAAATGAAACAAACTTTTTCTCGCCAAACACGGCAATTCCCGCCATTTCCCGCCAACGTTTTTGAAGGAAGTGTTATCTTTGCCGCGTCTTTCCCAGGGAAGGACGCGGAGAACGCAGGGAAACTCCGGGCACGGTCCCTGTCGGCAAGCCTGCGGAAGTGCAAGGCTTTCATCCCTCTGAGAAATGGGGAAAAGCGCTCTTTGACATACTTCCATTGAAACGCTCATATACTTGCGGAAAAACGCGAGTGTACTTCCGTGACGACGCTCATATACTTGCGGGAAAACGCTCATATACTTGCGGAACAGACCGATTACCCACAAATCGGATTTCAAATGGCCGGTTTTCCCGTCATACGGCGACTGTCTCTTTTATGATTAGTAATGGTAAAAAAATAACTTGGTAAAGTTCGTAACTAAGAGCATTCGTCAGCTTTGGCTGTCTTTTTGGCTCTTTTTGTGCTGCCTTTCAGTCACATAGCCCGCTGCTTTTGCAGACGTGCAAAATGCAGTCCTTCAAGAGCAGCACAAAAATAGCTCAAAAATCCTATCCAAATCTTCTGAACTTATTATTTCACCATTACTTAGTTGTACTTTTGCACTCGCAATATTGCACAAAACTACAACTGTTACAATTATGACAAAAGAGTAAACATTAGTAAAGCACAGTTAGTGCCATTAGCGGTAGTAAATTTGCCATTTTCTGCTTCTATATAACAAATATCGTCAAACACAGTTTGCCAGTTCGTTTTCCATTCAAATACATCCTTTCCTCGTTTGTTATTATTCATTTTTGTTTGCCGTTTAGGGCAATGAGGACTACACTTGCTACACACCTTCATGGCTCCCACCACGGATAACACGGATAAACACGGATATTCTTTGAACACTAAGGATAGGGCTGAAAGCCCGTAATTGTAAAGCCTAGAGCAGAGTGACCGAAGGGAACGCCGCCCTAGGGACGCTTGCCAGAGCAAGAACTATGTTACAGGGGCGTAGCCCCTGGGTTGTGTAACCCCTGGCCCCCTTCTGGCTGCCGCCATCTTCCCCCTATTGGGGGCAGAGTCCGCTGCTTACTTCGTCGCAGCGGGGGATGCGTAAGCCCCTCGCATAGGAATCTTTCAAATCACCTGCATTTACAAGAGGTTTGAAAGATTACACTTATTTTCCCCGGACAACAATAATTCTGGATAGAAGACCTTTAGCCCCTTCCCCGCAGGGGAGGACGAGGGGGGAGGTCTCTTTCAGTTCAGAGGGGTGTCGTGCCCCTCGCACCCGCCCTCTTTTTGTCCGTTTCTACTTGCGGCTTTCGCAAAAAAAACTCTTTTTCAAAAGGTGTAAAAAATTGTGACAAAATCTTGCAGAGATTTTTGGCCGTTTTCGAGGCTCGCGACGGCGTAAACCTGCATTCCGCCCCAAAATGACCGTTTTCAAAAATTTGTAATCAGTACAAATTTTTTCCGAATTTCCATCAAAATTTTCCGAAAATCCATTTGTTTTTCCCGACACCCTATTTTATTTTTCCCGATGACCCTTTTACGCAAAATTAAAAGGGGCATCGGTGAAATTAAAAGGGAGTAAATTCTAATTAAAAGGGGGATAATTTCAATTAAAAGGGGGATAATTTCAATTAAAAGGGGGATAAATAAGACCCCCTCCCCGCTCCCCCGAGGGGGGAGGGCTGCAAATAGGGATGAAATCGCGATTGGAAAAACAGGTATAAGGGGGTGTAGAGAGGCGTTCTGGGAGTTGTTTTACGTCTTGTAAGTGTTATATGTAAGAGTATCAGCAATATAGCAACTTCGCGTAGAATCGCGCAGAAGTAAACGCAAAAAATTTTTTTGAAAATACGGCCACTGTGGAGCACAATTTTTGTAAAAATTTTTTGACAAATCAGGACACGGCAGAAGATGACGGGAGATACTGCGTGTAGCTCTACGTCATCTTCTAAATACAAGGGGGGAGGGGGAAAAGTTCCCCCGTTACAAAGCCATAAGCACGAGAATCTGCGCGAGAAGCACGCGGAGGAACATCGTGACGGGATAAACGGTGGAGTAAGCCACGGAGGCCTGGTCGTTGTCCGAAAGACTGTTGGAGTAGGCGAGGGCTGCGGGACTGGCCATAGCACCGCTGATGAGGCCGGCTATGGTGAAGTAGGAACGATGGGCGAAGATGCGGGCGATGGGTCCTACGATGAGGCAGGGCAGGACGGTGATGATGAAGCCGTAGAGCACCCAGAGGTAGCCGCCGTGGGTGAGCGTATCGACGAATCCTACACCGGCGGAGAGGCCTACGGCAGCCATGAACAAGGAGATGCCTATTTCGCGCATGAGGAGGTTGGCGGAGTTGGTGGTGTAGGTGATGAGATGGTATTTAGGGCCGTAGCAGGAGAGGAGAATGGAGACGAGGAGCGGGCCGCCGGCGAGGCCGAGTTTCACGGGCACGGGAATGCCGGGGATGGCGATGGGCAGGGAGCCGAGAATCACGCCGAGGGCTATGCCGAGGAAGGTGGAGAAGAGCTGGGGGTGGTCAAGGCGCGAGACGGTGTTGCCGAGGAACTGGCTTAACCGCTCCACGTTTTCGGCGGAACCCACTACGGTGACGCGGTCGCCGAGCTGGAGGATGAGCGAGGGGTTGGCGATGAGGTCGATGCCGGCACGGTTCACGCGGGTGAACGTGACGTGGAAGGTGCGGCGGAGGTCGAGGTCGCTGAGGCGACGGCCTTGCAGTTTGTCGTTGGTGACGACGACGCGGACGGAGACGAGGTTGTTGTGGGCCTCCCTGTCCCATTGCTCCTCGTCCATACCGCTGACTTTGCTGCCGACGAGGAGGGTGTAGGCCTCGATATCGTCTTCGTGGCCCACGATGAAGAGGCGGTCGCCCAACTGGAGGGTGGACTCCGACTTGACGAGGAGAATGTCTTCGGAGCCCGGGTGCTTGAGGCGGGTGATGACGATGTCGCGGGAGAGGGATTCCTGCAACTGGCCGATGGTGTGGCCCACGATGGCCTGGTTCTCTACGCAGAGGGTGGCGGTGTGGATGAGGCGCGACTCGCGGCGGGTGTTGCGGTCGTAGATTTGCGTCTCGTTCTCAAAGCGCACGCGGAAGATGTAGCGCAGGGCGATGATGGCGAGGATGACACCCACCACGCCGAGGGGGTAGCAGACGGCATAGCCTTGGGCGAAGATGGGGTTGGCGGCACCGCCGTTCATATCGGAGAAGGTCTCCTGTGCCGCACCGAGGGCGGGGGTGTTGGTGACGGCGCCGCAGAGCACGCCAATCATAGAGAGGAGGTCCTCGCCGGTGATGAGGCTGATGGCGTAGGCCGTGAGGGTGCCGAGGAGTATGGTGAGGATGGAGAGGGAATTAAGCAGGACACCGCCCTTTCGGAATGACGAGAAGAAACTTGGGCCCACCTGCAGACCTATGCTGTAGATGAAGAGGATGAGGCCGAAGTTCTTGACGAACTGCGAGGTGGTGTCGTCAAGCACAAGGCCGAAGTGGCTGGCCACGATGCCGGCGAAGAGCACCCATGTCACGCCGAGCGACACGCCGGCTATCTTGATGCGCGCGAGAGTGATACCTATGGCGATGATGGTGGCCAGAAGAAGAAGGTTGTGGGCCACACCGGGCTGGGTAATGAGATTAAGGAACCACATAGGGGGGGGGACGGGTTAGATGTCAGGGGTTAGGATTGGATTTTGCCGATTGGTGAGGAGGGTGATGAGTGCGTCGGCGGTGAGGTTGCGGACTTCGCTCTCGGGATGGTGGGCGAGGACGGCGGCGGTGAGGGCCTCGGGGGTGAAGCGGCAGCCGGAGAAAGCGCGGGAGAAGGCCTCGGAGGCGCGGCCGGCAGGTTCGAAGTAGTCGCCAGAGAGAGTTACGTCGCGGACAAGGGAGCCCTTGAGGTCGAAGTGGAGCATCAACGAGCCTACGTCCTGGATGCGGCCGCCGAGAGTGACGTCAGTGGTGGCGCTGCTGCCGTAGAGAAACTCGTCGGTACGGTATTCCTTCTCCATTTCCTCCACCACGGAGAGGTCGGCGGGCGTGAGGGCCACGCAGCGGTCGGTGAGGAGGGGGATGAGGCTGCTGCGGAGCACGGCGGGGCCGATGGGGATGTAATCCTTGAGGAGGGCGACGCGTGAGCGGACACTCTTCACACCGGCGCTGCGGAGTTTGCTGACGTCGGGGTGGAGTGCGCCTTGCATAAGGCGGGGATTGGTGTCGTAGAGCATTGTGCCGTGCACGATGTTGCGGTCGGCGAGGTGGTAGAAGGCATTGCCGCACACCTTACCGCCGGGAATCTGCGTGCCGTCGGGAAGGGTGAGCGGGTCGAGCACGATGTCGTTGCGGCCGCTGACGGTTGTGGGGGCACCGAGGGTGCGCAGGGCCTTGCTGACGGCGTGGGCGTAGGTCTGGAAGGTGTTCTCCACATCGCCGCCGGGGGTGATGAGGGAGAGCATAAGGTTGTCGGGGTCGGCGAATACGGCGCCGCCGCCGCTCTTGCGCCTTGTGATGTCAATATGCTCGCGGCGGCAGAAGTCAAGGTCCACTTCCTGATGCGCCACCTGGTTGCGGCCCATCACGACGGTGGCAGGCAGGTGCCAAGTGAAGAAATAAGCCTCGGGCCGGCCGTCGGAATCGTAGGCGGGGAAGTGTTGAGCTACGTACTCCTCAAGGGCGAGGTAGAAGGTGCAGGTGCGTCCGTCGTAGCCCTCGGGCAGAAGGACGTGGCGGGCAGGAAAATACCCCCTCTGGCCTTCAGCCTTCTCCCCCTTGGGGAGAGCCTGCGGACAGAGGGGGCTATTTGTTGTGTTGTCGTTGTTATTCATAAGAGTTTTCAGGCCGCAGGGATTCCCATAGAGGAGGGGAATTGCTGCGGCCTGAAGGAGTTTTACAGTTTCTGCTTGATTTCAATCTCGTGGAAGGTTTCGATGAGGTCGCCTTCCTTGATGTCGTTGCAGCCCTGGAGGGAAATGCCGCATTCAAAGTTGGTGGAGACTTCCTTCACATCGTCCTTGAAACGCTTGAGGGCAGCGATGGGGCCGGTGAAGACGACAATACCGTCGCGGATGAGGCGAGCCTTGTCGGTGCGCGACACCTTGCCGTCGATAACGTAGGCGCCGGCCACCTGGCCTACCTTTGAGATGTTGTAGACCATGCGTACTTCAATGTTGGCCGTGACTTCCTCCTTGAGGATAGGCTTGAGCATGCCCTCCATGGCTTCCTTCACATCCTCGATGGCGTCGTAGATAACGCTGTACTGGCGAATCTCCACGCCTTCCTGGTCGGCCAGGGCACGGGCTTGCTTGGAGGGACGCACCTGGAAGCCCACGATGACGGCGTTGGCCGTGTTCTCGTTGGCAGCCTTGGCGAGCATAACGTCGTTCTCGCTGATCTGTCCCACACCTTTATATATTACATTCACCTGAATGTTCTCGGTGGAGAGTTTGATGAAGGAGTCGGAGAGGGCCTCTACGGAGCCGTCCACGTCGCCCTTGACGATGATGTTGAGTTCCTGGTAGTCGCCCAGTTTGAGGCGGCGTCCGATTTCGTCAAGCGTCAGCGTCTTCTGGGTGCGGAGGCTCTGCTCGCGGGCCAGTTGTTCGCGCTTGCTGGCTATCTCGCGGGCTTCCTGCTCGGTGTCGAGGGAGTGGAGCTGGTCGCCGGCCTGGGGCGCGCCGTTGAGGCCGAGGATGGTGGCGGCCTGTGAGGGACCGCACTCCTTGATGCGCTGGCCGCGTTCGTTAAAGAGGGCCTTTACCTTGCCGTAGTTGGTACCGGCCAGTACGACGTCGCCCTGGTGCAGGGTGCCGTTGCTGACGAGCACGGTGGCTACGTAGCCGCGGCCCTTGTCGAGCGATGACTCAATAATGGTGCCGGTGGCCTTGCGTTGCGGATTGGCTTTGAGTTCCAGCATGTCGGCCTCGAGGAGCACTTTTTCCAGCAGTTCGTAAACGCCGGTGCCCTTCTTGGCGGAGATATCCTGGCTCTGGTACTTGCCGCCCCATTCCTCCACAAGGTAGTTCATGGCGGCGAGTTCGGTCTTCACGGCGTCGGGGTTGGCGCCGGGCTTATCGATTTTGTTAATGGCGAAAACGATAGGCACGTTGGCGTTGGCGGCGTGACTGATAGCCTCCTTCGTCTGGGGTTTGATGCCGTCGTCCGCGGCCACGATGATGATGGCTACGTCGGTGACCTGGGCACCACGTGCACGCATGGCGGTGAAGGCCTCGTGGCCGGGGGTGTCGAGGAAGGTGATATGGCGGCCGCTCTTGGAGAGCGTCACGTTATAGGCACCGATGTGCTGCGTGATGCCGCCGGCCTCGCCGGCAATCACGTTGGCGTTGCGGATTTGGTCGAGCAGCGATGTCTTACCGTGATCGACGTGGCCCATTACGGTGACGATGGGGGCGCGTTCTACGAGGTCTTCGGGGTTATCCTCTTCCTCGGCGATAGCTTCCTGCACGTCAGCGCTGACGAACTCGGTGGTGTAGCCGAACTCGGTGGCCACCAGTTCGATAGTCTCGGCGTCCATACGCTGGTTGATGCTCACCATGATGCCTACGCTGAAACAAGTGCTGATAACCTGCGTCACGGGAATGTTCATCATCGTGGCGAGTTCGTTAGCCGTGACGAACTCCGTCAGTTTGAGCACCTTGCTCTCAGCCTGTTCGGCCATCATCTCCTCCTCGCGGGCTTCGCGAGCGGCATCGCGCTTGTCGCGGCGGTACTTGGCACCCTTGTTGCCGCCCTTGTTCTGGAGGCGGGCCAGCGTCTCGCGTACCTGCTTGGCTACGTCTTCGTCGCTAATCTCCTGATGTACGGGCTGTGGCTGGTTTTTCTTTTTCTTATTTTTGCCGGCGGGCTGCTGACGGTTGTCGGCGGGCTGCTGTTTCCCCGCGTTGCCACTCTTCTGCTTGCCCACTTCGGCGTTGATGTCCACGCGCGTCTTGTCGATGCGCTGGCGTTTTTTCTTGGCGGCCTCTTGCTGTGTGGCCTGCTGAGCGCGTTCCTTGCGCTTTTCTTCTTTTGTTTTTTTCTTGGGGCGCGTGGCGTCGTTGATGGCGCTGAGGTCAATGGTGCCAAGCACCTTGGGCCCCGTCAGTTCGGGTGTTGACTTCAGTCGCACTGTGCCGTCCTCGTTTTCGGTGAGAAGGGCGGCGGCGCGTTCTTCCACTGTGGCCTTACGCTTCTTGCCTTTGGTCTCGGCGGGTGTCTCGTCGGCAGCAGGCTCTTCCTGTTGGGCTTTAGCCTCCTCTGCGGCTTTCTTTTCAGCCTCTGCGGCGGCTCTTGCAGCCTCTTCGGCGGCCTTGCGAGCGGCTTCTTCCTCGGCGGCCTTGCGTGCGGCTTCTTCTTCGGCGGCCTTTCGTGCAGCCTCTGCCTCAGCGGCTTTGCGTGCAGCCTCTTCCTCGGCAGCCTTGCGTGCGGCTTCTTCTTCGGCAGCCTTGCGTGCGGCTTCCGCATCCTCCTTGGCCTGTTGCTTCTCGGTGGAGCGGTTGCCGAATATCTCGGCTGCTTCAGCCTTGGCCTGCTTGTCGGCGCCGAATTCGGCAGCGAGCATAGCGTAGTGCTCGTCTTCTATCTTTGTGTTGGGGTTTTTCTCGATTTCCACGCCCTTGCTTGCAAGA
This sequence comes from Alloprevotella sp., assembly GCA_045600685.1. GTDB lineage: Bacteria > Bacteroidota > Bacteroidia > Bacteroidales > Bacteroidaceae > Alloprevotella. The sequence goes on from JAZRYH010000043.1 coordinate 12,416, forward strand.
AACTCCACGGCGCGGTCGAGGCTGATATTGAATTCCTTAAAGGCTTTGCTTAATCTTATGCTCATTAGTCGTATTTTTTAGAATTAATAATTAAGGTTAGGGGGGGATATATGTTGATGGCCAGGCGCCGGGCCTGCCTTGCTTAATTATTAACTCTGAGCGTCGTTTTCTGCAGGTTCTTCTGCTGCGGCCTCTTCTTCATTGCTCTCAGTGGTCTGGGGCTCGTCGTCCTCAAACTCCTTCTTGAGCACCTCGATGAAGTTATCCACGGTGTCTTCTTCCAGGTCGGCCTTCTCCACGAGCACTTCGCGCTTGGCCGCGAGCACTTCGCGTGCGGTCTCATATCCGGCCTGTTTGATGGCATCGATAACCCACTGGTCCACTTCGTCATTGAACTCATCGAGGTAGATATCCTCAATGTCGTCCTGGTTCTGGGGCATATCGCGGAATACGTCAATGGTGAAGCCTGTCAGCATAGAGGCGAGCTTAATGTTCATGCCGCCCTTACCTATGGCCATGCTCACCTGGTCTGGCTCCAGATATACTTCTGCGCGGGCGTTCTCTTCGTCCAGTTCCATGCGGAGGATACGGGCGGGGGCCAGTGCGCGCTGGACAAAGATAGCCTTGTTGGCCGAGTAGTTGATAACGTCGATGCTTTCGTTGTGCAGTTCCTTCACGATGCCGTGTATTCTGCTGCCCTTTACGCCTACGCAGGCGCCTACGGGGTCAACGCGCTCGTCAAAGCTCTCCACGGCCACTTTTGCCCTCTCGCCGGGGATGCGAGCCACGGCCTGCAGGCGGATTATGCCGTCGGCAATTTCGGGAATTTCCTGTTCCAGCAGGCGCTGCAGGAAGAGGTTGCTCGTACGGGAGAGGAAAATCTTAGGATTGCCGTTCGTGTTGTCCACGTGGTCGATGACGGCGCGCACGGTGTCGCCCTTATGGAAGAAGTCGCGGGGTATCTGCTGGTTTTTCGGCAGGAGGAGCTCGTTGTTCTCGTCATCGATGAGCAGGGCTTCGTTCTTCCAGGTCTGATACACCTCTGCGGCTATGATTTCGCCTTCGCGCTCTTTGTACTGGTTATACAGGGCGTCGTGTTCCAGTTCCAGAATCTTACTGGCCAGGGTCTGGCGCAGCGTGAGTATGGCGCGGCGGCCGAACTTCTCGAACTCAATCTTCTCACTGTAGTCCTCGCCCACCTCGAAGTCGTCGTCCTCTGCGTTAACTACGGAGAGGGCAATCTGCTTGTTTTCGTCCACGAGGTCTTCGTCGGCCACCACTTCGCGGTTGCGCCATATCTCGAAGTCACCCTTGTCGGGGTTCACCACGACGTCGAAGTTTTCGTCGGTGCCGAAGATTTTAGCGATCACGTTGCGGAAGCTCTCTTCCAGCACGCCCTGCAGGGTGGTGCGGTCAATGTTTTTCGTCTCCTTGAATTCGGAGAAGGTTTCCAGCATGGTTGCTGTTTCTGTCTTTGCTTTTGCCATTATTTTGATTTTTATTGTTTTATTTGAAGTCAATGTGGTATTTTGTCCATGCCACGTCGGTGAAGGCCACGGTGTGGGGCGTTTCTTCCATGTGGGGGCGCTTGTCGCCTTCGTTCTTCACCTTTTCAGTGCACACGACGGTAAAGGTATCTTCTTCCACCTCCGTCAGCGTGCCGCAGAACTTATGGCCGTCTTTCAGCTGGGTTTCCACGGTGTCGCCCTTGTGTATCTCGTATTGGCGGTGCACCTTGAAGGGTTGCCCCAGTCCGGCGCTACCCACCTCCAGTTCAAAGTCCTCGGCCTCGCGGTCGAGGCCTTCTTCGATGAAGCGTGAGAGGGCTACGCAGTCCTCAATCCATACGCCGTCCTGATGGTCAATTTCCACGAGGATGCGGTCATCGGGGGTGATGGTTAGGTCACACAGGAAATACTCTTTGTCTTCCAGCCACTTTTCGGCCAGTTCTTTAACTTTGGATTGTTCAATCATTCCGTTTGGATGTTAATGATGTGCCGTCTAAAACGAGAGTGAGAGCGGCTCGCTGTGGAGCGCCCTCACTCTGGACGGTTGCAAATGTACGAATATCTTGTGTAACTGCCAAATTTTCTGCAAGTTTTTTCTCTTTTCTTGCCTCTTTTCTTCCTTTCCCGTCCCAAAAGGCCCAGAGAACCCGTCAAAATGCGGCATAAGGACGGCCTGAAGAAAAGGTTCCCACCTTTCGTTGTGCGTGCGGCCGTCTTGGCATTTGCTTTGCGGCAGAGCGTATGCACAATCCCGCTCGCATCCTGCAAAAAAACGGTTTTGAACGTTCTGGACGCCTTTTTATATATCTCACAACCTAGGTTGCGTGATTAAACAACCTAGGTTGTGCAATCAAACAACCTAGGTCACGCAATCAAACAACCTAGGTTGTGTAATCAGACAACCTAGGTTGTGTAATGAAACATTCTTGCCGAAATTTGATGCGTTTTCCCTGTCGGCGAAAATAAAAAGGGAAACCCCGCAATTCTGGCGAAGTGCGGGGGGGGGGTAGATGGTTGAGAGCGGCGATTATACGGCCTCGCGTCACACGGGGTCGACGTCGAAGTATATGTTGACGCTCTTCAGGTCGGGCTGTTGGAGGATATAGCGGCGCGCACCCTCCAGGAGTTGGCGTACATGGGCGGGCGGGGCATCGGCGGCGGTCTTTACCATAATGCGGCGGATGTATTGCAGCGACACACGCGCCACAAAGGGGCGCTCGGGCCCCAGTATGTCGTCGCCCGTCAGGCGCTGGCGCAGGAGGTCGGCCATCACGCGGGCGGCAGCCTCGGCCAGGCGGTCCTTGGGCGACTTCACATATATATATATTACGCGCGTGAAGGGCGGATAGCGGAAAAGGCGGCGCTCCTCCATTTCCTGGGCGTAGAAGGCGGGGTAGTCGTTGGCGGCGATGTGCTGCACCACGGGCAGGAGGGGCTGCGACGTCTGCAGGATGACGAGTCCGCGGCCCGTACGGCGACCGGCACGGCCGGCCACCTGCGAAAGCATCTGGAAGGAGCGCTCGTAGGCGCGGAAGTCGGGCTGCGTGAGCATCTGGTCGGCGGAGAGAATGCCTACGACGTGTACGCGGCCGAAGTCGAGGCCCTTCGTCACCATCTGCGTGCCGATGAGTAGGTTTTTCTTGCCCGACTGGAAACCCTCGATGATTTCTTCATAGGAGCGTCGGGAGCGTGTGGTGTCTAGGTCCATGCGCTGTATGCGGGCATCGCCGAACACGGCCTTGGCGGCCGCCTCAATCTTCTCCGTGCCGTAGCCTATGTCGCGAAGTTCGGTGTCCTCGCATTGCGGACACTGCGGCGGCACGGAGTAAACGGCGCCGCAGTAGTGGCAAATTAAAGACCCACCCCCGTTCCTCTCGGCCCCCTCCCCGCTCCCCCTTTGGGGGAGAGCCTCAGAGCCGTTTGAATCATTTGGGGAGCCGTCCCTGTTTGCAGCCCCCCCCCAAGGGGGGAGCGGGGAGGGGGCTCCATGCAGCGTAAGGCTCACGTCGCACCTCGTGCAACGGGGCGTCCAGCCGCAGGTGCGGCAGGTGAGCACGGGGGAGTAGCCGCGGCGGTTCTGGAAGAAGATGGCCTGCTGGCCGCGGGAGAGGGCCGCGCGCGTCTCGTCGGTGAGGCGGGGCGAGAAGGGGGAGGTGAGAAGGCGCTTGCGGCGCAGTTCCTTCATGTCCTCCACGACGATTTCTGGAAGATCCACTCCGCCGTAGCGCTCGCCGAGACTCACGTAGCCGTATTTGCCGTTCCGGGCGTGGGTGTAGGTCTCCAGCGACGGCGTAGCGCTGCCCAGGAGCACGCGGGCACCGGTGAGTTGGCCTATGACGGTGGCCACGTCGCGGGCATGATAGCGCGGGGCGGGGTCTTGCTGCTTGTAACTCTGCTCGTGCTCCTCGTCCACGATGATAAGGCCGAGGCGCTGCCAGGGAAGGAACACGGCGGAGCGCACACCCAGCACAAGGGAGTAGGCCTCCTGCGAGAGCTGGCGCCGCCAGAGGTCCATGCGCTGCTTGTCCGTAAACTTGCTGTGCCAGATACCCATCTGCGGGCCGAAAACTTTGCCCAGACGCGTGGTGAGTTGGGTGGTAAGGGCGATTTCTGGCACGAGATAGAGCACCTGTTCGCCGCGCGAGAGCACTTCCTGAATGAGGCGCACATACACTTCCGTCTTGCCCGACGACGTTACGCCGTGGAGCAACACGACATTACGCGCGGCCTCGCCCTCTCCCTGCCAGAGGGCCGCGATTTCGGCGGCTGCGCGCTGCTGGGCCGGCGAGAGCTGGTGGCGGAGCTGTTCGGGGAGGGCCTTGAGGGGGGCGCAGAGCAAGGCCTGGTCGTCACTTTCGGCCTTGGCTGCGCGGCGGCTCATCTTCTCCTCGTCCTTGAAGCCGGCAGGGAGGGCAGCTTTGGCCACCTCGCCGGGCGTACACATATAATACTGGGCTATCCAGCGCCACAGCCGCAACTGGTCAGCCGTGACCAGCGGCGTGGGCTCTACAAGGCCTACCACGTCGCGCAGTTTCGGGTCGGCCGCACCGTCATACGTGCGAAGGACGATGGCGGTGTAGTGCTTGCGCTTGACGGGTACGATGACCAGTTGACCCACCCTTATGCGGGGGGCCACGTCATCGGGCACACGATACGTCAGAGCACCGTGCAAAGCCAGAGGAAGAATGACGTCGGCAAGCATATCAGAACTAAATCAGCGCAAAATTAGCAAAAAAACGGCAGAAGATGCACCTTCTGTCAAAAAAACTTACTATCTTTGCGGCAAATTAAGACAAACCAACCTCAAAACCTTAAAACCGGAGAAACTAATAACCTCAAACCTTAAGAATATGACAGACCCGAAACAACTCCTCAACGAATGCGAGGAAAGAATGGAAATGAGCGTAATGCATCTCGACGAAACGTTGAGCCACATCCGTGCCGGCAAAGCCAATGTGCATATCCTCGACGAAATCCGTGTGAACTCCTACGGCACGATGGTGCCCCTCAACAACGTGTCCGCCATCACCACGCCCGACGCCCGTACTATCGCTATCAAGCCTTGGGACAAGAACATGTTCCGTCCCATTGAAAAGGCCATCATTGACAGCAACGTAGGCATCATGCCCGAGAATAACGGCGAAATCATCCGCCTCGGCATTCCGCCCCTCACCGAAGAGCGCCGCCGCGACCTCACCAAGCAGTGCAACAAGGAAGGCGAGGAAACCAAAGTGGCCATCCGCAACATCCGCCGCGACGGAATCGACAAACTGAAGAAGGCCATCAAGGACGGCCTCAGCGAAGACCTTGAGAAAGACGCCGAGGCCGACCTGCAGAAAGTGCACGACAAGATGATAAAGCAGGTGGACGAACTCCTCGCTGCCAAGTCGAAGGAAATAATGACCGTCTGATGCACGGACGTGTAGTCAGAAGCACCGGTTCGTGGTATGACGTCCGCACGGACGAAGGCTTGCTCATCCCCTGTAAGGTGAAGGGCAACTTCCGTCTGCGCGGACTTCGCACTACTAACCCCGTGGCCGTGGGCGACGGGGTGACGCTCACGCCGCCGGGCCAGGAAGGCCACGCCTTCATCACGGAGATTGACGAGCGTAGCAACTATATCATCCGCCGCGCCTCCAACCTGTCGAAGCAAAGCCATATCCTCGCCGCCAACATCGACCAGGCATTATTGCTCGTCACCATTGCGCGGCCCGAGACCACGACGACGTTCATCGACCGCTTCCTTGCCTCCGCCGAAGCCTACCGCATACCCGTCATACTCCTCTTTAATAAAAAGGACGACCTGCGCACGGAAGAAGAAAAAGAGCAATGCGCGGCCCTCATGCGGCTCTATGGCGCGATAGGCTACCGCTGCATCGCCCTCTCCGCCCGCCATCTGGCAGAGGAACAGGACAGCGTGGCCGTGATGCGCGAACTCCTCACGGGCAAGACTACGCTCCTGGCCGGCCATAGCGGAGTGGGGAAGAGTACGCTGCTCAACGCCCTCATCCCTACGGCTGGAGCCCGCACGAAAGTGGTGAGCGAGGCCCACGGGTCGGGACAGCACACCACCACATACTCCGAACTCTACGAACTGTCACCCTCCGGCGCCCTCATAGACGTGCCCGGCATCAAGGGATTCGGCACATTTGATATGGAACGCGAAGAATTGGGCCACTACTTCCGCGAGATATTCCAGGAAGGCCAGTCCTGCCGCTTCTCCGACTGCACCCATACCCACGAGCCCGGCTGTGCCGTACTGCAAGCCCTCGGAGAAGGCCGCATAGCCCGCAGCCGCTACACATCATACCTCTCCATGCTGGAGGACAAGGACGAAAACCGCTACAGAATGGACGCGTGGTAAACTGAAAAAGGCAAACATAAATATAAACCTAACAATCTTTCACAATGAAAAAGATATTCCTACTCATGGCACTGATGCTGCCTCTCGCAGTGCTTACCTCCTGCAACAAAGATGACGACGAAGACATCACAGAAGAGGAATACACCGTGATAAACGACGTGGTGAAGAGCGGCGATGATTATTGCGATGACGTCCTTCGCTATAGCGTGAATAAAAATGACGAAGCCACCGTCAAAGGCCTCGTAGGCGTGGCAAGTGAGGTGAAGATGCCCTCTGCCATCCGTGTGGACGGCAAGATTTGCAAGGTGGTGACCGTCAATGGTTCGGCTTTTGCCAACAATAGTAACCTTATGTCGGTGGTAATAGGCGACAAGGTGAAAAGCATAAAGGAATGGGCCTTCGGCCGCTGCCCCAACCTGCGCTCGGTAACTGTTCCCGAGAGTGTGAAGAGTATCGGCGTGTCGGCCTTCACCGATTGCGTTTCGCTCGTTGACCTCACCATTGACGGCGGTGCCCTCAGCAAAATAGACAATGGTGTCTTCTACGGCTGCAAGAGCCTGCAGAGCGTGTATATCCCCGACGGCGTGAAGAGCATAGGCCGCGGTGCGTTTGGCGACTGCACATCCCTCACCGACGTGTCCCTGCCTATTGGAACGGAGACCCTCTATCAGGGCGCCTTCTCCGGCTGTACGGCACTGGAAGAGGTGAAGTTGCCTTACGGCCTCCTCACTATTGAGGACGAAGTCTTCAGCGACTGCTCCCGCCTTGCCAATATCTACGACATGGCCCTGGAACCGCAAAAGTTAGGCAAGAACGTATTCAGCGGCATCGCCCCCGCCGCTGTGCTTCACGTGAAGAAAATCTGCCTGAAACTGTTTGCGGAAGACGAAAGCTTCTCCGAAATTTTCGGCAAGAACATTGTGGGCGACGCAAAGGAATAGAACATTTTTCCCCGGCGGCCTATTCTTCTCCATGAAACGGCATCTCGCATTTTTTCTCCTCGTCCTTCCGCTTTTTTGTCTGCACACGTTGGGTTCACAGCCCGACTCGCTCGGCGTGGCCCTCGCCTGGCGCATGGATTCCCTCATTGGGGCGCATGCGGCACTGCTCGAGGAAACACAACTCGGCCTTTATGTGTATGACCTTACGGCCGACACCGCCCTTTATGCCCACGGCTCCCGTCAACGTCTGCGGCCCGCCTCCACACAGAAGCTTTTCACCGCCGTCACCGCCCTTGCGAAGTTAGGCGGTGACTACCGCTTAAGCACAACCCTCTCTGCCGTCTGCGATACACTGCCTTGCGCTACTGCCGAGGGGCCGGACACGTTGCTTCTGGGGAAACTCATCGTGCGGGGCGGCATGGATCCTACATTGGGCGCCGAGGCCGTGAAAAGTTTTGCCGATGCCGTAAAAAGACTGGGGCAGAAGCAACCCGTAATAACCCCCGAGGAGGGCGTAACGCTGGCCCTCGACCTCTCATTCAAGGATTCGTTGCGGCTGGGCGAGGGTTGGTGCTGGGATGATAACGATACGCCGCTCATCCCCCTCCTCTACGGCGACAAAGACACCTTCGCACAGCAATTTTCACAGCAACTCTCCGCCGTAGATGAGAAAGACAGTAGCGTTTATCGGGTGGCGTGTGTGGAACGTTCCTTCAAACCCATAAAGAAGGCCGAAGCAGAGACACTTCTTATGCAGCGCACTACCGACATCGACGATGTGCTCCTGCGAATGATGAAGCGCTCCGACAACCAGTACGCCGAGAGCCTCTTCTATCAACTTGGCCCCACGGCCTCCAAGGCTGCCGGCAGCATAAAGGCGCTCTTGAAGTCACTGGGTGCCGACGTGGCTACCGTCAATGTGGCCGACGGCAGCGGACTCTCCCTCTATAATTACACCACCCCCGAGACGCTCGTCCTCCTGCTCCGCCATGCGTGGCGCACCCCCCAAATCTACCGCCATCTGCAGCCCGCGCTGCCCCTCGCCGGCCACGACGGCACCCTTTCCGACCGTATGACGAAAGGCCCCGCCCGTCACAATGTAATGGCCAAGACGGGTTCCGTCACAGGCGTCAGTACGCTCGCCGGATACGCCCTTGCCGACAACGGCCACATGCTGGCCTTCGCCATAATGAACCAAGGCTTGCGCAAACTCTCCGTCGGACGCGACTTTCAGGACGAAGTGTGCCAGGCCCTTTGTGCCCCGCTCGTCATAAGCGCAGAGGCGGAGGAAAAGAACACCGAGGACACTCAGGGAGATCCCCTCCCGCTCCCCGCAGAGTCCGATGATGATATATCTGTAGAAGAGTAGTTTTCTTGTTTTCTTTAAGGGTGCGTATTTCCTGTTATGAAGTTACCTAATACTTTATTTCTGATAATGCTTTTTGCGGCTCATTGTTCTTTATGGGCCGCATCTTCTTCCGTCCCTGCGGGGGCGGCTGACAGCTCACCTGTCGTGTGGCACAACCCTCTTGAAGCCACCTTCCCCACCGTTAGCGGACAGGCATGGCCCGCCGAACTCGCCGGCACCTATGTCCGCCTCCCGGAGCGTGCTCATGTCAAGGAAGTGGGCGGTGCGTGGGGTAACTCGCGCAATAGCGCAGGCCTCTCCGTCTCATTCTACAGCAACTCACCCGAAATCATCGTGCGCTATGCTGTCAAGGGCAGCCTGTCTTTGCGCCACATGCCGGCCACGGGTGTCAGTGGCGTGGACCTCTATGCCACCGATGCCGACGGAGGCATGCGTTGGTGCAGGCCCCAGTATTCTTTCCGCGACACCATCACCTACCGTTACCACATTACTTATGAGAAGTGCCGCAGCGACCACGGCTATGACTTCACACTCTACCTTCCGCTCTGCAACGAGGTAAGTTGGTTGGAGGTTGGCGTCAGTTCTGCGGCGGTCTTCGCCTTCCGCCCCGCCCGTCAGGAACGCCCCATCGTCATCTACGGCACCTCCATCGTGCAGGGTCTCTGCGCCTCGCGCCCTGGCATGGCATGGACCAATATCGTGGAGCGCGAACTCGGCCACCCCGTTGTCAACCTCGGCTTCTCGGGCAACGGACTTCTGGAAGCCCCCGTGTTCAGTCTTATGGCAGAAGTAAACGCCTGCCTTTATGTCATAGACTGCATGCCCAATATGTTTGAGGGCGACCGCCTCGCAGCCGTCTATCAGCGCACTCTCGACGGCGTCCATACCCTCCGCGCCCGTTCCTCCGCCCCCATTCTCCTCGTGGAGCACAGCGGCTACACCGGCGATGGCACCTCCGCCCCGTGGCGTATGAAATGGAAAGACGCCAACCGCGAACTGCGCCGCGCCTACGACGCCCTGCAGAATGAAGGAGTTACCGGCCTCTATTATCTCACCCACGACGCCATAGGCTTCACCCTCGACGACATGGTGGAAGGCATCCACCCCTCCGACCTCGGCATGCGCCGCCAGGCCGATGCCGTGGAGCGTGCCGTGCGCGCCATCCTCTATGAGACCCCCTCCAACTCCCCCGAGGGGGGAGAGTCCAAGAGCGATTTAAGGCTCTCTCCCTCGGGGGAGTTGGAGGGGGTCACCCAGCAGCGCGACCCCTATGACTGGCGCGCCCGCCACGAGGCCGTCTTGAAGCAGAATGCCGCCGCACCGCCCGACGTCGTGCTTATAGGTAACTCCATCACCCACTACTGGGCCGGCCTCCCCACCGGCCGTCTCGTGCGCGGTGCCGACAGTTGGGAAGACCTCTGGCGCGGCCACGCCGTGAGCAATCTCGGTTTCGGCTGGGACCGCATAGAGAATGCCCTCTGGCGCATCCGCCACGGTGAACTCGACGGCTATGAGGCCGCCCACGTGTTCCTACTCATGGGCACCAACAACCTCGACGTCAACGCCGATGCCGAGATAGCCCAGGGCATCGTCACGCTCGTCCGTGCCGTGCGCCTCCATCAGCCCGGGGCCAAGATACACGTGTGCGGCATCCTGCCGCGCGCCAACCGCTTCGACCGCTGGCCCCGTACCAACGCCGCCATTCAGGCCGCCCTCTCCGCGATGAAGGATGCGGAAGGCGTGGATTACCTCGACCTTTCCCCTGCCGTACTGAACGCCGACGGCACCTTCCGTCCCGAACTCTTCCTGGACGGTCTCCATCCCAACGCCGAGGGCTACCGCCTCATTGCCCGCCGTATCAAGGCGTGCGTGAAGTTATAAAACCATCCCAAAGACATATTATTCCCAAATCGGGGGACACATAGCGTTTATGTGTCCCCCGCTTTCTTTATTGTTTCGGTGGGAAAAGAATGCAGTAGGGGTGTGGCCCCGTGGGATAGGAGGCGAGATGCGTGCCGGAGGAGGAGAAGACGTGGAGAGAGCCGGGTGAGTTGTAATTTCCGGGGGCTGCATCGGCAGCAATGTAGAGGTTGCCGTCGGTGGGGGAGATGGCTAGGCACGAAGGGTAGAGGCCCTCTCCAACTCCCCCGAGGTGGAGCGGCTGGAGAGCGTTGGTGCGCGTATCAAGGGTGGCATAGTCCGTCGTGGCCGTGACGTGGGGATAATTACTCCAGTCGGCCTGCACATAAGCCACGTAGAGCGTGTGGTCCGCGGCGGTGATGAGGTTGCCGGTGGCACAGGGGGCAGCGGTGCCTTCAGGGGTTATCTTCCACACCTCGGGCGCGGCGCTGTAGTCGCCGAGGCATACGGTGAAGACGTTGCCGTCATCATCGGCCGCCATCTGGTCGTAAGGGTTCTGGCCCACCTCTACGGTGCGCTCAATGGCCAGCGTTGCGGCGTTCACCACGACGACGCGGTTGTCCGTCAGCATTCCGTCGGCGGAGGTGCCGCAGTTAACGTACACACATCCCTTGCAGGCCAAGCAGGCGTAGGGGCTGCCGCCGATATCTACTGATGCTGTACGCCCTTCCATAGGACTCACTACCGCCAGGGTGCCGTCGCCCTGTGTGACAAAGAGCCTTTGTCCGTCGGTGCAGATGTGTTGCGGCGCCGTGAGGGAGATGCGTTGCTTCACATTGCCCGTGGCGAGTGACACGACTGCCAGGTCACTGCTGGCGTAGCAGGGCACATAGAGCAGCGAGTCGATAACGACGGCATTCTGCGGCGTATCGCCGACGAGGAGGCTTTGGCCGGAGGGGAAGAAAAGCGTGCCCGCCACGTTGTCGTAGAAATTACCTTGATTGACGAGTAGGCAGGGTAGCGCATCGGTCCGAGGGGTGGGGACGTCCTCCTCCGTGCAAGAAAAGAAAACGAGGACGAAGAGGAGCGAGAGGAGAAAGGAAAGACCCCCTCCATCTCCCCCGAGGGGGGAGAGCTTGAGAGTGAAAGAAGTAGAAAAGATGTGTTTCTTCATGTGTGTGTTTGTTTGTTTTTATTTAGTAATAGTACGCGAGCGCGAGGCGGTAGGCGATGCCCGGCATAGGATAGCGGGCAATGACGCAGTACTGCGCGTTGGTGAGGTTGAGGATTTCGGCTTTCACTCGCACGGGCCCGAAGCGCCGCCAGAGGGAGAGATTGAGCGTGGCGTAGCGTGGCAGAAGGGTTGTGGGGGCGTGCTCCAGCGTTGTCCAGCGGGAGCCGGTGGCCACGAGGGACACGGAACCGGAAAGCCAGGGGTGCTCGGCGGCGAAGGAGATCGTGCCGGAGTGGTGCGGGGTGTATGGCAGTTGGAGCCCTTGCGACGTGACACGTTGGTAGGAATAAGTGGCGGCGGCCGTCAGTAGGCAGCGGCGCACGGGGAGCGTTCCGCGGGCAGAGAGGTCAAGACCGGCGGTGCGGACCTTGTCGGCGTTAATAGTCCGAAAGAGGAAGAGATTGTAGGGGATGGAGACGATGCGGTCGGCCACGCGGCCGAAGTAGAGGAGACCCTCTATAGCCCAAAGACCCCCTCCAACTCCCCCGAGGGGGGAGAGTTCTGCGCGGGATTGCAATCGCTCTTGGGTCTTCCACCCCTGGGGGGATAAGAGGGGGGCTTTAAGGGTGAAGCCGAGGCCGCCCTGCCGTGTGAGTTCTGGGCGTAGGGCAGCGTTGCCGAGGTGGTGGTAATAGGCTTCGGCGAAGGTGGGCGGCCGGAAGTAGTCCTTATAGTGGGCGCGGAGGATGAGGCTGCGGCAAGGACGGAAGGCGAGGGCGAGAGAGGGCGAAAAGCGTTGCCGGGAGGCCTTTGCGGCCAGCGGTTCGCGGAAGTAATGATGCAGGAGGCGGGCCGTGATTGTAAGGCCTTTATAATGGAGACGCGCGCTGGCGGCTTGCTGAAGCGCGAAGCGCCGTGGTGAAGCGTTGGAGGAGAGGAGCGTGGCGGGCGTGACGGCCAGTGCCTGGAGCGTGGCGTCAGCGGCGTAGGCGAGGGAGAGGAAGGACAGCGGCGAGGCAGAAAGGCCACCGGAGAGATAGCCCTCGTGTTGTGCGTAAAGTTGGTCGGGCGGCGCAATGGGGACGACGGCGGCATCGGTGTAGTGGGTGCGCTGCCAACTGTAGCGGGCGGCGAGGTAGTAGCGTCCGAAGGTCGTGGGGGCCTGCCAACGACACTGCGCCGTGGCTTCCTGCGAGGCGTTGCGCTCGGTGCCCGCGTCGGGATTGAAGTATATGACGGGCCCCGGCAGGTCGCTGTCGGCCAGCCAATAGCGGGCGGCGGCGGAGAGCGTGCCGCGCGAGAATGTATTGCGGGAGGATGCCTGGCCCGTGAAGGCGGTGTGGCGGGAGTGGGAGCGGCGGAACGATTGGCCGTTCCAGGAGAAGGGGTAGTCGTTGGGAGCGTGGAGGAAGGAAAGCCCCCCTCCAACTCCCCCGAGGGGGGAGGGCGAGTTTGTATGGAGGGCATAGCGCGCACGGACTTCCCATGTGTTCCAAGATGATTGTGCAAGGGAGACGGAGCGCTCGGGCTGTGCGCTCTCCAAATTGAGAGAGGCGGCTGCGAGGGTGCGGACGGGACAGAGGAGGTCGGGCTGGTCGGCCACGGTGAGGGTAAGTGCGCCCACGTCGGGCAGGGCATAGCGCGAGAGGTCGAGGCCTCCGTGGAAGGCATCGCCGGCGGGGAGACCATCGGTGAGAATCTGCGTGTGGCCCGCCCCCATACCGTGCACGCTGACGGTGGTGAGACCGCCGGCCCCGCCATAGTCGCGGAGGGTGAGGCCCGGCAGGTGGCGCAGGGCGTCGGGCAGGTCGGCCACCGACTGGCGGGCGAGCGCGGCACTGTCAAGCGTGAAGTGCGACGCCACCTCCACCTGCAACGGCCGAAGGGCCAGGGCACGCGCCTCGGCGAGAGTGTCGGCGGGTTGGGCCGAGAGGACGAGGGGGAGGAGGAGGAAGCCTGCCCAAAGCCCCCCCGAAAGACGACCCCCCAAGCCCCCCGAAGGGGGGATGTGGTGGCCAGGGAAGACTGTCAGCCTTCCTTTGAGGAAGTGGATGATACGAGAAAAAAGATGCATGGTCGTTTACCGCGGCTCTACCTCGGAGCCGATGATTGGGAAACAGCATTGCGGCAGGTCTCCTGGCTTGTTGCAGCGACGGCGCCTTCTCGGCCCGCAGGCCAATGGCTTCGTGTCATCGCGAGAAGCAACTCACAGTTGCGGGACAGCGCCGGACTCTCACCGGCTTCCCTATTGTCCGCACCCAGGCCCGTCATCGCCCCTTCCTCGGGGCTTCCAGGCTGTGCGGCACCGCAAGCGAATGCAAAATTACGCATTTCTCCCCAAATGGCAAAGCCCCGACCGCATGTTTTTGCAGGATAATTTCCCCCTCCTTTTGCCATCGTTTTCGCTAAAGACCATTTCTGCGCTGATAAATCTGATTCTCATGATTTTATCTCCGCTTGTGCCGATGCTCGTGCCGACGGACTCGTCTTGGCCACAGCTGTGGCCAAGTATGCGTCACAGCTGTGACCGATATCCGTCACAACTGTGGCCAAGTATCGGTCACAGCTGTGGCCATGACAACTGAATGCCGACTAAGAACGAGTTCTTCGGCGCTACCGACAATTTCAATCTCCCGAACGTCTACCGTATTGAAAAAAATTTGTACTGTCATGTTGTTTTATTTGGTGTAATATTCAGAATAATTCAGTATCCATAAAAATTCTATTTTCCATTAATCTATAAAAGTTCATCTTAGCATCAGTTTTTTTGAAATAGAAGTTCAGCTCTTTCCTTATGAACTTTCTAACAAAAGAGTCTATTCTTTGATTTGATTCTGAATCAATGAAAGTACTTCCCAACTTGTGAAAACAAGAATCCACATATATTGGATATTTTATATTTAGGGAAATCGCTGCTATCAATCCGTTACGTATTACGGATGGAGAAAAATGGTATAGATTCTTACTTAATATCTTATAAAGGTTTTCTTCCAATGAATCATAATGCTTCCCACCGCGTATCGTGTAACGTCCATTCACAAATGATAGGTATTGTTCCCTGTTATCAGCCACATGAGTAAAAGCAATCTCTATTCCTTCACCGACCAATCTGATAGGTTCATAAAGATTCTTGTGATTAGTTTTCTTTTTGAGCAAATCTGCTAGACCATTCCTTGAAGTTATGTCTCTTCCATTCAATTTTACCACAAGACCAACATGTAAGCAACAATATTGAAATATCATGGATTCAATAACATCTGTTCTTAAATGGTAATCATTGAAAATGCTGTCATCAGGCATGAAATTGACATATACCCCGTTTCTTTCTTTTGTTTCCTTTGTTTCGTCTTCTATGAGGATGCCTTTTGTAAATTTCAGTCTGCGTGCATGACCGTCTCTGATACTCTGTATTTCAAAACTGGAGGACAAGGCGTTGACAACGAGTAGCCCTATTCTAGATAAACCATGGCATTTTATGATACCAGAATCCTGCCAGAGTTCTTCTGCAATACTTTGTGTTATGACAGTTAGTTTTTCAAAAGGAATTCCTTCCGCATAATCACGAATTGAAATCGACTTGCTGTCATTTACTGTGATGTCAATTTGTTTGCCATTGCCCATCTTGAACTGGTCAACACTATTGTTGAGTATTTCAATGATCAACAAATAGATTCCATCATTATACTCGCTGCCGTTACCACACCTTCCAACATAGATGCCTGGTCGCAGACGTATATGTTCTACATATGAAATAGTCCTTTGTGTATCTGCTGAAACTGATGAGTTCATAATATAATTCTTGATTTTAAGATTGAATCATTACAGCCATTCTCATTTCGTTGCTGTTCTCGTTAATGCCAAGTCCAAACTGTACCTCTATGTTGTTAGAAAATTCGTTTAGACAATCATTAAGAACTTCCATCTCACACATCAAAAAGTCATTCTTATCTGGAGCAAAAAGATAGATTAGTAGTTTGCAGGGGCATTGTGAATGACCTATCTTTTCCTTGAACATGTTTACGAGTTTTGCCATTCGCTGTGTATCTCTTCCATCTATACTGCATTCATAAGCGTTAACTACATTACTATCACTAAAAAAGGACTCGAAATCTCGGCTATCAATGCGAATAACAGCTCTGGGGGCCTCGGTTATCTCATGATAGAGTCTGAGACATAGGTCATAATTGTTCCTTGCTTCATCTATCTCTGTTTCGGTACATCTGGCATCCAGCTTCTCGTACCATTCGTGAATTAAAATCTCAGAAGTGTCCATATAAATGCGTTTTAGAAGTTTGGTGATGCAAAATTAAAAGAGAGGTATGCTAATACAGGGCACACCTCTCAAAAAAGAGACTAATTAGGGATTGTCGTTTAATTCCAAGAATTTGATATTGATTGACGAGGGTACTCCTACCTAGGATGCCCTCGTCTGCTATTTTCGTAGTTTTGTTGTTATTTGAGTTGATTTTTGTATCGTCAGGACAGGGTTATCC
>JAZRYH010000044.1:0-85173 GCA_045600685.1 Alloprevotella sp.
GGATAACCCTGTCCTGACGATACAAAAATCAACTCAAATAACAACAAAACTACGAAAATAGCAGACGAGGGCATCCTAGGTAGGAGTACCCTCGTCAATCAATATCAAATTCTTGGAATTAAACGACAATCCCTAATTAGTTCCATTGATTGTATCAAAATCGCCACAATGTTCTATTGACCCATCAGCACGCAAAAGACAATAATAAACCAAGTGTTTTTCACCTCGGTCAATACCAATAATGCGGGTCTCCTCATGACACAATGTCTCATTTATCTTATGCTCAATGCTATTATCGGCAGGCTTTGCATCCTTACTCTTGAAGTTTATCTTGATAGGGCAATGAAGGAAATATCTTCTACCTGTATAAAATCTACGATCTTTGATAAACTCATAGCCTGGCATCACTTCCTTAAAAGAAGCCAAACCTTTATCTATATACTCTTGAACGGCTGGACCCAACTCTCCCGTTTTACGATTCTTGCCATATCGGTTAAGTTCCTTATATATATGTTGGGGAATAATATCTCCCTGTGTATCACGGCGATTAACAAGGAAAGAACCGACCTCATGAACTGTCGTTTGGTCGCGTGTACCCACGGGTTCTTGAGCAAATATCTCTGCATTGCCTGCTATACAATGGGGGCTATCCGGAATAAATATACTCTCCCAATAAAGTGTGTGAAGATTCTTTCGACCAAAGCTTCCCGCCGCAAAGTCCTTGTTATGAATACGGAAGAGATATAATTCTCCTGCCCTCTCTAACTTTTTTAAGTAGTCCCAGTTGATAGACGTCATCTGACAGTGGACATACTCTTCCAAAATAGACTCAACTGCGTCACGAAATTCTGCTTTATTCGAAAATTTCCTATCTAGGATGGATACAAGTTTAGGGTACTTGTCCAAATATGTCTCCCTTATTTTGTCCTTGACATTGGCTATAGCCAACTGGTCATCTGTTTCCTCATTATAATTCTTTCCATGCTTAGGTCTGTACCATTTACCTGTTAGTGTTCTAAATTTTAAGTCCTTGGTTACCATTCGTTCCGCTACTTCTCCTGCAAGAGAATACATTGGATTATCTACAGACTCTACGAAGACGGACATACTTTTCTTCGTGAGAATACACAGATAGTAAATTCCATCCCTACGCAAGATAACCCCATTCTTAACAGTTTCCTCACCTTCACTCCATCCTTTCAAAAATAATGAAGGATTGTCAAAATTTAGTTTTAGATGGTTCTTCTTTACATCATCCTGAGGTTTGCGTGTCAGATAGTTGCGCACCATATCATACCATTCAAACCAGTCGGGAGTAAGAAGATAATCGACATATTGCATCTGTTCAGTGCTAAGTGCAACGCCTTTAACTTTACCTGCTTGCACATTAAAGTATCGGATGATGCGGAAAACGGAAAGCACAGAATCAAACCATTCCTTTAACATCTTCATTGATGCCTCATCGCTGTATGATGTAAGGGCGAGTATAGTAGCTGACTTTTCTTGAACCAAGTTCATATTTTCCTCAAGGTCTGAACAAATGAGAGCAATTAGTTTCTGACTGACAGAAAGAGGACATTTAATTACCACATCTCTTTCCTTATATACCCAATCCTTGAAAGCCGTGTTATCATATTGAGTTTCGTCTATGCAACGAAAGAGAAGTTTCAATTCCACCGCTTTTCGCCACTTGACCTGTTCACTCTCCTCTGCTTTTTTGTTGAATGTCGCACAAGTCTTAAGATTCCTAGCAGAATACTTGATATTGTAAGGGTCTGACATATATCGATATAGAATAGCATCTACTGCCTTATCTGTCATATATACACCTTCCATTTTCTCACAAGATGAGAGCCAACAAGAGAACTCGTGGACTGATAATAAGCCCTTTGTGCAGAGATCTATTTGTTCAACCACCATCCTAACAAGAGCCTCCACACTGCGAATAGGCAGCTCTTGCATATCAGACATTATGGGTTGAAGGTCGCACTCACATTCTGCTTCAAGTTGAACGCGAATATTGTTTTGACTGGCTTGGCAACCTATTTGTTTGTGAAGTCGTGAGAGGGTTTTGAGACGAGTATAGGATGGAGCAGAAGCAAATTGCTGGTTTGCCAAATTAACAATTTCCGACAATTTGGCAACTTCTAAGTTATACGCCTCAATCCCCGTTTGCAACATTACTTTATGGAATTGACTTATGTCAAAAATCTCAAAGTTAATATTTTCAATCTGAATGATGCTGCCATCTTTTGGAGATAATATTTGCGTTTCTATACCAGCATTCTTAAGCCTAAACAGCAAATCCCTATAAGTTTCTATATTCTCCTCCAATTGAAGCAGGTTCGCGCAGAAAGTTGGGAGAATATCACATACTATTCGAGTTGCAATTGCCGTGTTTCTTTCTTCTTTGCAAGCGTAATAATTACTTCTGTTTAGAATAAAAGTATCCAAACACCCCCAAGAACCTTTTATGTCAGTCAAAGCATTCTGATATTCTTCTATTGACATTCCATTAGGTAGAAATTTAGGCTGCGAAAATAGAACTTCACGTATTTTTTCCGTTCCTAACGCACTACAAGCAAGAACAACCTTATCTTCATTATTACGTGTCGTCACCTTTGCCTTGACTCGATTCTTTTCTATAATATCCTTTTGATGCAAATCTAAAAATGACTGAATAGATTGGAAGAACACCTCACCTATCTGTTGGCGCAATTCCTTCTCTATCACTTCCACATTTTCTTTCTTCTTATATCGAAAACTTTCTAGATAGGTTGTGAAATTAATGGATTGTGCCTGCGTGCTGGTGAGAGCATATTGTATAAACTGTTCATGCAGTTCGTTCAATATGAGTTTTGTATTCTCTCTAGCCTCGGCTATTTTTTTATCCTTGGCAATGATTCCTGTAGCTTCTGATGTTAGAGACTTGGCCCAAAGTTCATCGAAGGTGCATTTAGTTTCAGGCTCAGGGATTAATTCATTCCTCACGGTTTTGATGGTGGAATACAGTTCTGTCAGTTGATGGAATTTATGCATAATATTTTATTAATAAGGGTTTTCACTACTTTTGCACCCAGAATAAGATTTCCTACATCTTATCACAATAAGGCCATCATGGCCGAAGGTGTAATACCTATACTCCCGCTTCGGTGGGAGTTTTTTTATTTTTACTCCCCATAATCCTCGTTTTCTTTTTCGCGTACTGCCCTCTGGAAGTAATGCTGGCGGGCTTGGGTGTTTGAGAGTATCATGAGACAGTGGGGATTGAAGGGCAAGGACATTTGGCATACTTCTTCAAAATCCTTTGCCATGAGGTCGTGCTCTACGGCATACTGATAGATTTGGCGGAAATAATGACCGAGGACAAAGGGGGAGGGCAACTCGCCACGGTTAAGGAGAAACCACTCTATCAGGTCTTTCTTGCCCTTTGAGGAATTGCAACTCTTACACACGAAGATAATGTTGTCCATGTCGTTCGTTCCGCCCTTTACTCGCGGAAACACATGGTCAGCCGTGAGGTCTTCCTTAGGTACCTCCCTGTGGCAATAAAAGCAAATGTTGCCTGCACGCAACTTGCGTTTGTTCATATCGTAAAGGTCGGTTATGTGCTGCTTTCCGCTCTTGAACTTATTGTAGAAGATTTGGCGGAACACATAGAACTTCTTGCCTATGGTATCTTCTCCTGAGTTTGCTGTCGTATAGATGGCTTGCCAAGTTGCATACGTCCAAAACAGAGTTTCCCCGAATGTCTTGTAGCGGGGTTGCATGGTCATTATGCCGTTATAGAGTTCTTCCATTTCTTATAAATTTACTGACTTTATCCTCTTCGCCAGCCGTTCGCTACGGTCGGCGGTTTCGGGAATCGGATAGTGTCCCCAGCCTGTTTCCATGCGGTTGGGCTTGATGATATCATCATACCAATGGTCGTATTGTGCGCGCGTTATTATATTAAGGTCATGGGCGCGGTGGACGGTGGCGGCGATGCTGATGCCATAAAGATTGCGGATGCTGATGAGTTCATCAATGTCGAGGCTTTCGCGATGAGTGCCCAGGCGGAACTCGGCACATTCGCGGGGAAACAGCATGGCTCCGGCAAACATATGGGCCAGGCGCTCAACGGTGTCGGCAAGGGTACGGTCGGGAGTGTGGCCAGATCGCAGGAGGGTCGTGGGTTCAAGGCGCAAAAGGAGATGGGCAAGTTCGTGGAGGGCAGTGAAGCGTTTGCGCTCTACTGTCTTATTTATATATGTGTTGATAATCACGAAGGGCACACGCTTGTCCACAAAGAAGGAGAGACCCTCCACGCGCTTGTCCTTAATGTTGGCCTCCACCACGCGGATGCCGTGGATTTCGAGCATCTCATAGACGGACACGATGGGCTGCTGACCGATGTGCCATAATTCACGAAGGCGGCAAGCGGCGGCCTCTACATCCTGGAAGGTATGGGCGAGCCTACGGCGCAGTGGGTTGCGGAACGGGACTTGCTGAGCCGTGAGTTCCTCAGCGGCGTAGTATAGTTCCACATGCTCGTGGACAGCGGAAGTGAAAGCCTCAAGTTCCTCGGGAGAGATGTCGCGATCGTGGCGATAATGACTGCAAGTGATTTCAACTGGGGGCTGACAGAAAAACGCCAGAGGCAACGACAAGGTCTGGGCTATCTTATTTATGCTTGCCTCCGATGGTTTCATCAGCCCGCGCTCATATTTCGATATTGCCATCTTCGACAGGGCACCGTCCACAGATGCCACGAGTTCATCCATAGACAGGTTACGCAACTGGCGCGCAATGTATATTCTTCTGCCTATCATAAGAAAAGATAGTATTACGTTGTTTACATATTATATTTTTTACTTTATTTTTGTAAACCGATGCAAAGTTACGATATTTTTTGAAAGAACATTCATTTCAATGAGAAAAAAGTGATTTACACGCATGTATTTTTATTAAAGATGTGCATTTTCCCCCACCCCGGCACAATAAACGGGGATTTTGTGCGTTATTTGAGAGTTAAGGTATGCTGCGCGCAGCGTGCGCGGCGGCAATGACAAGAAAAAACGACTGCGCTATGATAGAATATGTTTCCGGCAAAATCAGCGAACTGACGCCCACGGAGGCCGTGGTGGAAGCCCACGGCGTGGGGTATGTACTCAATATCAGCCTGACAACCTACGCTGCCATACAGCCTAAGGCGGAGAGCGGCGAGACGGCCCGCCTGTGGGTGCACGAGAGCATCCGCGAGGAAGCCTACGACCTCTTCGGCTTCTCCACACGCGACGAGCGTATGCTGTTCCGCGCCCTTATCGGCGTGAGCGGCATCGGCGGTATGACGGCACGAATGGTGCTGAGCACCTTCACGCCTGCCGAACTGGCGACGATTATCCAGAACGAGGACGTGAGGGCGCTGAAATCGGTGAAGGGCGTTGGGCCGAAGGCTGCCGCCCGCATCGTGGTGGACCTGCGCGACAAGGCGTTCGCTATTGAAGGACAACGGACAACGGACAACGGACTACAGACTCCCGGCAACGCACGGGCAAAGAATCCCGCTATCGAGGAGGCCGTGGCTGCCCTGACGATGCTGGGCTTCCCCCCTGCCCCGTCACAGAAGACGGTGCTGGCAATAGCGGACAACTTGCCCGACGCCACGGCGCAGGAATATATTAAAAAGGCGTTGAAGGCACTAAAGTAAAGCCCCTTTCTGTCAGCGGCACACGCCGCTGACACCTTCCCCCCCGCAGGGGAAGGAAGATACTACTAAAGGGTGAAAATGCCCCTTTCCGTCAGCGGCACCCGCCGCTGACACCTTCCCCCCTGCAGGGGAAGGAAGATACTACTAAAGGTTGAAGATACTGTCTGGAAATAATTACTAAAGGTTGAAAAGGCGTCTCCCGTTGGGGGCTGGTGCATTCTTTAATACATACATCATCACATATAATGAAAAGTCTCTCTTCTCTCTTCCACACTCTGAAGTCCGTCTGCGTGGCGACCTTTAGAGGTATCTTCCCCTCCCTGCAGGGGGAGGGGTGGCGCGGCACGAAGTGCCCGCGACGGGGAGAGGCTTTTGTTATGCTCCTGCTCCTTGCGGCCACCGCTATGGCCCAAAGCGTCTATACCCCGTGGGGACAGCAGACGAGGAAGAGCCAGTTGAAGGACCCGGAGAATGTGAAGACGGACGTGTGGTACGACGAGAAGTCGGGCACCTACCGTATGGGCACGAAGATGGGAGAGGAATGGACGGAGGTGCCGTACTTTATGACGGAGGACGAATACCAGGACTGGGCCGTCCGACAGTCGATGCGCGACTACTACGACAAGAAATACCAGGAGGAACGCGAGAAGGCGGGGAAGGACAAGTTCGACTTCACCGATATGCAGTTCAATATCGGCAAGGCTTCCAAAATCTTCGGCCCCGGCGGCGTGCGCATCAAGACGCAGGGCTCGGCAGAGCTGAAACTGGGCGGCAACCACCGCTTCACGGACAACCCTTCGCTCTCGGAACGCAACCGCAAGGTGTTCGGTTTTGACTTCAACGAGAAGATCAACCTCTCGCTCAACGGCAAGGTGGGCGACAAGGTGAACATGGACTTCAACTACAACTCGGAGGCCACCTTCTCCTTCGACGCGCAGAACCTGAAACTGAAATACGAGGGCAAGGAGGACGAGATTATCAAGGTGATTGAGGCGGGCAATGTGTCGTTCCCCACGAACTCGTCGCTGGTGAGGGGCGCGAGCAGCCTGTTCGGCGTCCACACGGAGATGCAGTTCGGCAAGTTGAGGGTGGGCGTGGTAGCCTCGCAGAAGAACTCGGCGAGCAGCACGGTGAGCAGCAAGGGCGGTGTGCAGACGAGCCCCTTTGAGTTCGGCGCCGACGAGTACAGCGAGAACCGCCACTTCTGGCTGGGCCACTTCTTCCGCGATAACTACGACGGATGGATGGAGCAGATCCCCAACGTGCTCTCGGGCATCAACATCAACCGCATCGAGGTGTGGGTGACGAACAAGAACGGCACGACGACGAACACGCGCAACCTGGTGGCCCTGACGGACCTGGGCGAGAGCCGGGTGTTCGACAAGGAGAAATGGAACGCGGGCGGCTCGGGCGTGCCGGCCAACGATGCCAACGACGAATACTCCTTCATCGTGCAGCAACTGGACAGCACCCGCAACGTGAGCGCCACGACGGCTATCCTCGACGGCCAGGGACTGGTGGGCGGCACGGACTATGAGAAGATTGAGAGCGCGCGCCTGCTCTCCAGCAACGAATACAAGTTGAACCAGAGCCTCGGCACCATTTCCCTGCGTGCCGCCCTGCAGCCGGATCAGGTGCTGGCCGTGGCCTATGAATACACCTACAGGGGAAGGACATACCAGGTGGGCGAGTTCTCCACCGACCTGCGCGACAACACGCAGAGCCTCCTCGTCAAGACGCTGAAGAACACGGCGAACACACCCCGTATGAACAACTGGCCGCTGATGATGAAGAACGTCTATTACCTCGGCGGCAGCGACGTGCAGCAGGACCAGTTCAAGCTGGACGTGAAAATCCTCTCCGACACGACGGGCGTGTACCTCAGCTACCTCCCTGAACCGGCCTTCAAGGACAAGAAAATCATCCAGCTTATCGGTCTCGACCGTCTGGACAACAACCAGAAGCACAACCCCAACGGCACCTTCGACTTCGTGCAAGGCCTGACCATCAACACGCAGGACGGCATGGCCTTCTTCACCACCGCCGAGCCCTTCGGCAGCGCCCTGCGCAAGGCACTGGGCAACGATGCCATCGCCGACAAATACTGCTTCCAGGAACTCTACGACAGCACCCGCACCATCGCCAAGCAGATTGCGGAGAAGAACAAGTTCGTGATTACGGGCCAGTTCAAGGCCACGAAGAACGACGAGATACGCCTCAACGCTGGCAACATCCCGCAGGGCTCCGTGGTGGTGACGGCCGGCGGCGTGACGCTGACGGAGGGCTCGGACTACAGCGTGGACTACAACAGCGGCATCGTGAAGATCCTCAACAAGAGCATCCTCGAGGCCGGCACCAACATACAGTGCTCCGTGGAGAGCAACACCAACTACGGCCTGCAGCGCAAAACGATGCTGGGCCTCAACTTCCAGTATGATTTCAGCAAGAACTTCACCGTGGGCGGCACGCTCCTCCACCTCTCCGAGCGCCCGCTGACGACGAAGGTAAGCATGGGCACTGAGCCGCTGAACAACACGGTGTGGGGCCTGAACATGAGCTGGAAGAAGGAGACGCAGCGTCTGACAGACTGGCTGAACGCCCTGCGCATCTTCCACCTTCAAGGCTCGTCGAGCATCAACGTGACGGGCGAGGTGGCGCAACTCATCGCCGGCAAGAGCAAGGATGCACAGGGCGATGCATCCTACATCGACGACTTCGAGCAGACGAAGAGCGTCATCGACATCAGCAACCCCATGGAGTGGACGCTGAGCAGCGTGCCCTCGTTCTTCAAGACCGATGCCGCCTACATGAATGACGTGCGCGGCGGCTACAACCGTGCCCGTCTGGCATGGTACTACATCGACCCGCTCTTCACACGCAAGAGCAGCAGCCTCACCCCGCCCCATATCAAGGCCGACGTGGACCAGCTGAGCGACTGGGACGTGCGCGAGGTATATCGCAGCGAACTTTTCCCCAACAAGAGCATCAACTACAAGGAGAGCAACACCCTCTCTGTCCTCAACCTCGCCTTCTATCCCACGGAGCGCGGCCCATACAACCTCGACCCCAACCTCAACAGGGACGGCACCCTTCCCTCCCCCGCCACTCGCTGGGGCGGAATGATGCGCAAGTTGGACACCTCCGACTTTGAGGCCGCCAACATTGAGTACATCGAGTTCTGGATGATGGACCCCTTCATGCGTGAACGCCAGGCGGGCGGCACATTGCCCCAGGGCGGCGACCTCTACTTCAATCTCGGCGAAGTGAGCGAGGACATCCTGCGCGACGGCAAGAAGTTCTACGAGAGCGGTATGCCCACAGAAGGCTCCCTGGCGCAGTATGAAGAGACGGCATGGGGCCGCGTGCCCTCGCAGCAAAGCGTCACCTACGCCTTCAACACCTCCAGCGGCAGCCGCTCCCGACAGGACATCGGCTACAACGGACTCACCTCAGAGGAGGAACGCTCCTACGGTGCCTATCAGGACTTCCTCAAACAGGTGCAGACGCGTGTGGACGCGGACACATATAATAAAATATATGAGAGTCCCTCCGCCGACCGCTACCACTACTTCCGTGGACGCGACTACGACGACCGTTCTCTCTCCATCCTCGACCGCTACAGACTCATCAACAACCCCAACGGCAACAGCGTGGCCGCCGAGGAGAGCCCCGAGACATACTCCACCGCCTACAAGACCACGCCCGACGTGGAGGACATCAACCAGGACTACACGCTCAACGAATACGAGAAGTACTTCCAGTACCGCGTCAGCATACGTCCGCAGGATATGCAGGTGGGCCTCAACCACATCGTCGATAAGCGCACCACCGTCACAAAGACGCGCAACGGCGAGCAGCAGACCACCGACTGGTATCAGTTCCGCATTCCCGTGGACCAATGGGACAAAAAGGAGGGCAGCATCAGCGACTTCTCCTCCATCCGCTTTATGCGTATGTTCATGACGGGCTTCGAGCAGGAAGAAGTACTGCGCTTCGCCACCCTCAACCTGGTGCGCGGCGAATGGCGCGTGTATGAGCAGAGCCTCGTGGCCGGACAGGCTGCCGACCAGAGCGGACTCATCTCCGTCAGCGCAGTCAACTTCGAAGAGAACAACACGAAGACGCCCGTCAACTACGTCCTGCCTCCCGGCATCTCCCGCGAGACGGTGCCCGGCTCCGACCAGGTGCTGCAGAACGACGAGCAGGCCCTCGCCATCACCCTCGAGAACCTGCCCAGCGGCTCAGCACGCGCAGTATATAAGAACACCACCCTCGACCTGCGCAACTACAAGCACCTCCAGATGTTCGTCCACGCCAACGCCCTCCCTGGCGACGAGACCCTCTCCGACGGCGAGACCTCACTCTTCCTCCGCCTCGGCAGCGACTACAAGAACAACTACTACGAATACGAGGTGCCCCTCACCCTCACCCCCGAAGGCAACTATTCCAGCGGACAGGCCGCCACCGTATGGCCCTCCGACAATATGATTGACATTGACTTCACCCTCCTCACCGGCACCAAACGCAACCGCAACAAGCAGCGCGGTATGGGCCTCATCTCCTACGCCGACATCTACAGCGAGTACGACCCGGAGAAGCCCAACAACAAGGTGACCGTGCAGGGCAACCCCTCGCTGGGCGAGGTGCGCACCATTATGATTGGCGTGCGCAACAAGTCGCGCGAGGTGCAGAGCGTGGAGGTGTGGGCCAACGAACTGCGCTTGCAGAACTTCGCCAACTCCGGCGGCTGGGCCGCACAGGGCGCCGTCAGCCTCAAGGTGGCCGACCTCGGCAGCGTGAACCTCACCGGACACATGGAGACCTACGGATTCGGCGGACTGGAAGAGACCGTCAGCCAACGACGCGACGACAACCTATATCAGTACAGCGTCACCACAAGCGTGGAGGCCGGAAAGATTCTCCCCGAGGCCGTAAAACTCTCCGCTCCTATCTATTACAGTTACTCCAAACAGCGCAACCAGCCGCACTACAACCCCCTTGACACCGATATGACAATGGACGAGGCCTATGACGGCTGCGCCACGCAGCAGGAGAAGGACTCGCTCCAGAACATCGTGGAGACCGTCGTGGTGAACAAGAACTTCTCCATCACCGGCATACGCTTCAACCACCAGAGCAAGCGCCTCCACATGCCCTACGACCCCGCCAACTTCACCTTCGGCTATGCCCACTCCGAAAAGCACACCACCGGCGAGACCACGGCATGGGAGCGCGACAATACCTGGAAATGGAACGCCGGCTACCAGTACGCCACAAACTTCAAGACCCTCGAGCCCTTCAAGAAGATAAAGAGCAAGAGCAAGTGGCTGCAACTCCTCAAAGACTTCGGCCTCAACTACTTCCCCCAGACCATCGGTGTCACCGCCGACATCAACCGCCGCTACTACGAACTCCAGGAACGCGATATGGACGCCCTGATGAACGGCACGGAGAGCCACAGCCCCCTCACATGGTCCTCCGACTTCCTCTTCAACCGCTCCTTCCAGATGAGATGGGACATCACAAAGGCCATCAAGTTCTCCTTCCAGAGCGGCACCAACGCGGAAATTGAACAACCCTACTCCGCCATCAACAAAGACCTCTACCCCGACCAGTACCAGGCATGGAAGGACTCCATCTGGAACAGCCTCAAGGAGTTTGGACGCCCCCTCACCTACGCCCAGCAGGCCGATGCCTCATGGACACTGCCTTTCAGCAAGATTCCCCTCCTCGACTGGGTCAACGCCGACGTGAAATACACCGCCACCTACAACTGGGCACGCGGCACCGAACTCACCGACGGCACCACCATGGGACACACCATCTCCACGCAGCGCAACCTGGGCGGCAACGGCAAGATAAACTTCGAGACGCTCTACAACCACTGGGGCTTCCTCAAGGACGTCAACAAGAAATTCTCCGGATCCGCCTCCAACGCCAGCGCCAAGAAACGCGCCAATGGCAAACTCTCCTCCCTCGCCGACAAAGAAAAGGACAAGAAAAAAGCCTTCGAGAAGGAAATCACCCTGCAGACCGACACCACGCAGGTCATCCAGCACAACCAGAAGACAAAGAAACTCCGCGTCACCGCCATCCGTCAGGACGGCACGCGTTACCCCGTGCGCTTCAAAGTCCTTGACCAGAACAAGATTGAAATCCTCACGCAGGACACCGTCAAGCTCAAGCTCACCGTAGCCCCCAAAGCCCCGAAGGAGGACAAGCCCGCCTTCAAGTTCGCACAGGCCACGGCACGCTTCCTCATGATGCTCCGCAACGTAAGCGTGTCCTATCGCAACACCTACAACCTCGCCGTCCCCGGATTCCTCCCCTCCGTCGGCGACATGCTCGGCCAGAGCAAGGGCGGCGGCACCTTCCGCCCCGGCCTCGACTTCGCCTTCGGCGCCGTGGGCGACGACTACGTCACACGTTCCGCCGACCGCGGATGGCTCATGATGAGCGACTCCATCCTCACCCCCGCCACATCCAGCCTGCAGGAGGACATCTCCATCAAGGCCCTCGTGGAGCCCTTCCGCGATGTGAAGATTGACATTACCTTCAATCGCAACACCAACTCCTCCCACACGATGCAGTATATGTATGAAGGCTGCCCCACCACGCGCACCGGCTCCTTCACGCAGACCATCATAGCCTTCAAGAGCGCCTTCTCCGGCTACGGCAAGGTGGACGACGGCTACAACAACGAGACCTTCAACACCTTCCTCTCCGCCCTCGACGCCTATCAGGCTCGGCAGCAGGCCCGCTACGCCGGAGCCACCTACCCCGCCGGCACCACCCTCGCCGGACAGCCCTACGACCCCGCCAACGGCACCGTCAACAAATACGGAGCCGAAGTCATGATACCCGCCTTCCTGGGCACATACACCAACGGCGGCGACGGCCTCAACATCTTCCCCACGCTGCGCCGCATGCTCCCCAACTGGAGCTTCACCTATGCCGGACTCTCCAAGCTCCGCCGCATGAAGAAAGTCTTCAAGAGCTTCAACCTCACCCACGCCTATAAAAGCACCTACGCCGTAGGCTCCTACAACACCTTCACCTCCTACGTCGAGTATCAGGGCGGCTACGGCTTCGTCCAGAACGTCTCCACCGGCATGCCCGCCCCCTCCGCCATGTACGACATCTCCACCGTCAGCGTCAACGAAAGCTTCGCCCCCCTCATCGGCCTCGACATGACCTTCAGGAACAGCATGACCATGAAGGTAGAATACCGCAAGACGCGCACCCTCAACCTCTCCCTCACCTCCCAGCAACTCACCGAGAACCACTCCTCCGACTGGGTCATCGGCGCCGGCTACAAGATAGCCGATTTCAACCCCTTCCAAAGCAAGACCAAAGTGCGCAAGGCCAAGGGCAGCCGCTCCTCCGGCGATGATGACGACGACGACGCCACCGCCTCCAAAGGCCGCACCACCGCCCGCTCCTCCGGCTTCGCCCACAGCCTCAACCTCCGCTTCGACCTCACCCTCCGCGACCAGGCCACGGTGCAGCGCAACATCCTCACCGCCCTCTCGCAGGCCACCACGGGCCAGCGTGCCTTCACCATCAGCGCCCAGGCTGAGTATGCCGTCAGCCGTATGCTCACCCTCGCCGCTTTCTACGACCTCAAGAAAGACACCCCCCTGCTAACCTCCTCATCCTACCCCACCATCACCCAAGACTTCGGTTTCAACATCAAGTTCACGCTGACGAGGTAGAAATCAGTGAAAAGTGAACAATGAAAAAGTGAAGAGTGAAAAAGTGAACAGTTAACAATGAACAGTTAACAATAAGAGACACAATTCACCCAAGAAGCATAACGACAACGGGAGCGCCACGACATTGCGGTGCTCCCGTTGTTTGTTATTCATCCGCAGGCTTTGCAAGCTTTGCCGGGTGTGCATCACGACCTTACGCACTCTGCGCCTCTGCGGGAGATAACCATTTCCGGCGAAGCCGCCTTATTTCTTGCGAAGCAACAAAAAGCCTCCTCCACATTCCTATCCGCACGAAAATGCCGTAGGCATGAAAAACGGTAGCCAGCCATAAGGACGGTCGAAGGACGACCGCAATGGCTGGTATATCGGCGTGCCATAAAGCCTGCCGTTAGGTAGGCGATACCGGCGTTCCCATCCAATTCTTGTCCATAGGACTGCAATCCTCCCCCTAAGGACTGGAGTCCTCCCCCTAAGGATTGCAGTCCTCGCCCTAAGGATTGGAGTCCTAAGGGGGAGGACTGCAGTTTTTTCCTATGAGGACAGCAATTACTACACCTCCCCGCAGAAGAAAGTCGGCCACATAACTCTCTATAACGCCCTTATGCCAATCTCTTTCCCTGAAAATTACCATTTTATTGGGCTATCTCACGAAAAGAGGTCAGTATTATTCTACAAAGTATTGCGTAATTTGGAGGAAATTCGTAATTTTGCAACGACATAAGTAGAGTATGGCAAAGCAGAAAGCAATTTCTCGGCGTTTGGGAGCGAGTCTATAATCCTGATTTTAATTATGGCTTATTCGCCACAATTAGAAACAAAGCAGGTCTTAACAGTTTCAAAATAAGCGAAAAGTCGCACGTACGACCGTTCGATTCAAAGTAACGCTTGTTCAACATGCCGAATATATTTTGAGCATTGTGAATGCGAATAAAAAGTAATTGTTTCCCAGCCCTCTTTCAAAGTCAACAAGGGGCCAATGTGCATTATATCCCGTTGCAAGGTTTTGAGGAAAACCGCACCTTTGCGACAGCTTTCCAATCTATAAGTAACGCCGAATACACATACAATGCGCCGCCGAGGAAATCCCTGGCGGCACGTATTTGTATAGAGGCGGGGATGTAAGAGGTGTAAGAGGTGTAAGAGAAAAGTGAACAGTTAACAGTTAACAGTGAAGAGTGAAAAGTGATGAATGAGGAATAATGGAAGGGCCTCGGAGACCTACCCGCAGGTTCTCCTCCCTTAAGGGAGGCCGGGGAGGGTCTTCCCCATCTTCCCAAGCGCTTTTCCCCATTTGCCTTTACTGTACGCCTCCACGCTTGCGGCGGGCACATGGAGGGTGGCGATGTTGTTGTCGAAGACGTCGCCGTGGAGGGAGGGGGGCTCTGCGGCCCGGCAATACACGTCAGTCAGCGAGGGGGCATCCCAGAAGGACCATTTGTCCAGACGTTCCAGACTCTTCGGCAATGTAAGCGTGTGCAGCGACTTGCACTTGCAGAACGTGCCCTCGCAGATTTGTTTCACGCCTTCGGGTATCGTTATCCCGTCCATTGATTCGCAGCCGAAGAAGGCATAGCGCCCTATGGCCCGCACGCTTCCCGGGAGGGTTACGCCGTCGAGCGACGAACAGCCGCTGAAGACGCTCTCGCCGATGCTCACTACGCCCTCCGGCACCCTCACGGAGTCGAGAGAGGAACAGCCTGCGAAAGTACCCTCCCCTATTTCCCGCACGCCGCGGGGAATCGCCACGAAATCGAGCGAGCGGCATTCATAGAAGGTGTATTCCTCCAGCTTTTCCAGCCGGCGGGGCATCGTGACGCTGTTCAGCGCCTCACAGCGATGGAAGGCTCTGCCGCCTATCTCCTTTACGCCTTCGGGAAGGGTCAGCGCCTCCAATCGGGCACACCCCTGGAAGGCTTCCTTGCCTATGCTCGTCAGCGTGGCAGGGAGCGCCACTTTGTGCAAGAAGACGCGGTCTCGGAAGGCGCCCTTGCCGATGCCCGTCACGCTGTACGTCGCACCGCCGATGCTCACGCGCTCCGGCACGGAGATACTCACGCACTCTTCATCGCACCCTACGACGCTTACCTCACCGCCCTGCGGCGCATCAACGGTGATTTTGAAGAAGAGGTCGCCCACGCGATGACCGTTCCTTGGCGATGCTTCGCATGAAGCCATGAGCAGGCAGGCAAGGAGGAGGAGGAGTGATGAGTTAACAGTTAACAGTGAAGAGTTAACAGTTAACAGTGATGAATGAACAGTAAAAAACTTAAGTTTCATCTTGGCGTATCTTGTTTTCTTCGGCAAAGTTACGCAATTCTTTTCACTTGCGCAAAGCTTTTCCCGTTTTTTATGCTCCGAAGCCCTATTACGTCTCGGCGCGGAACTGCCCAGCCGCCTGCCGCCGCCGAGGAAATTAAGAATTTTGAATTATGAATTAGCATATCTTACACGGGAGCTTCTTTCTCTTCGTCAAAAACGCTGGCACAACCTTGCTTTTGTATCGTGCGGCTCTGTTTTTTTTATATAAAAAGGACGCACGCGCGCGAAAAAGAGAAAAAGGCTTGGTCAAAAGTGAGGAAATACGTAAATTTGCGCGCCAAATGAGAAAATTAGCAAATGGGAGAATTAGCAAATTAAGTTGTCTGTCCGCGGGCGTTTGCTAATTTCCGAATTTGCTAATTCCAAAATCATAATTTACATAAATGCATTTCTTCAACAAAGTTTTTCTAATGACGGCGCTGTCTCTTGGTCTCTCGGCCAGCAGCTCAGCGCAGTCTCTCCTCTCCGGCAACGGCACGGAGAGTGCCCCCTACGTGATTTCCTCCAAGGAGGATCTGGCTGAATTCAGCAATCGGGTGAACGGGGGCGACTACGATGCCTGGGCCATCATGACGAACGACATCGATATGGACGGCATCACGTTCACGACAATAGCACCTTCCACAACGCCCTTGCAGCCCTACAGCTCTACGCTGGAGAGTACCACTGCCTTCACGGGTCACTTTGACGGCCAGGGCCATGAAATCTGGAACCTGACGCTGGAGAAGAACGATGCGTTCACGACGATGGGCCTCTTCGGCACGGTGAGCGGCACGGTGACGCGCGTGGGTCTCACAGGCCTCGCCTACTCTTCCGACACCTCCGGCGGTTTCTACGGCGGCATTGCCGGCGCCGTGCTGAAGGGCGGAGAGGTGAGCCAGTGCTATGTGAGGGACGCGGGGTTCTCCTCCGCTCCCGCCACGCGAGGATTTCTCGTGGGCGCTAACTTCGGCGGCACCGTCTCCGACTGCTATGCGTATTGCGAGTGGGGCCAGACGGACTGTATGGTGGGCACGAACGCCACCCACAACGGCACGCCCGTGAACGGCAAGGTACAGAATTCCTACTGCAATATGAAACTGGTGGGCGATACCGACTATGCCGGTTCCGTTACGGAGAGTGAAGGGGAGCTGACGAAAGGAAAGTTCACCGGCGGCTACGTGGCATGGAAACTGAACGGGGGAGTGACGGACGGCACTCAGGCGTGGTACCAGACGCTGACGGGCAGTGCCTACTCCAACAATTTCCCGGCAATGGACAAGCAGCTGGGCACGGTGTATGAGCGCATCTTCTGCGACAGTCACAAGGAAGGCTACACAAACTTCTACAATCGCACAGGACACGCCACGCTGCAGTATTTCCCCGCCGACATTCCGACCTGCTACAATAAGGGCCACGTGGCCTACTGGCACTGCTCCGTGTGCGGCCACGACTTCGGCGAGGAGGACTGCATCACCGACATCACGGGCCAAACGGAAATAGCGGCGCGCCACACGCCGACGCACTACCTGACGACGCCGACCTGCGTGACGCAGGGCAAAGCCACGGAGTGCTGGGGCTGCACGGTGTGCGGCCACTGGTTCAGCGACGCGGCCTGCACGACAGAGATTGAAGAGCCCGCCGACGGCAGCCCCGCCCTGGGATGGCTGAGCATTGAGGGCGAGAGCGGCGAATGGACACACGCAATGAGCGGCACCTACTTCACTCTGTGCACGGAAACGACAAGCACGGAGAAGAGCACGCGCACGATTACCTTCTCCGCCCCCCGCGATATGGAGGCTTTCTCACTGAGATACTATCTAGAGCAGCCTGGGTGGGCATCGGAGACCGTTGACTGGTATCCGAATATCAGGACGAATATCGTCATCACGGTGGGCGACGAGGTGCGCTACAGCGTTAACTTCGGTACCATTGCGTGGAGCTATTCCGGCAGAGACGGCTGGTATGACGCCGACCTGGGCCACCTGAGCAAGGACGACAAGGTGGTAATCAGCATCACCTACGAAGGCGCCAGCGAACGCAAGGGAGAAGAGAGGGCGAGCGTCACCTTCCACTACAAACCGCTGAGCCACAACCTCAAGAAAGTGGAGAGGAAACATCTTGTCTGCCTACGCGCAGTGGAGGACCACTGGGAGTGTGCCGACTGCCAACAGCTGTTCGCCTCCGACGCACACCCCACAGGCAACGACGACCTCACCACGCTGGAAGCCCTGACCACCGGCAACGGCACGCACAACATTGTCCGTCACGACCTTAAGGAAGCCACCTGCTGCACGGCAGGCAATCAGGCATACTACAGATGCGACATCTGCAACGGTATGTTCTCCGACAGCGAGGGCTATCACCCCTACACCACCAACAGCCCAGCGCTTTACCCCGACAACAACGCCACCCTCGCCACAGAAGGCTATTACTGGCACACAACGAAGAGAACCTCTGTCATGAATACCGTGTTACATAATGTGGCAGAAATAGATTTGAGATTCATTATGTCCGAAGGGTTTGTGCCCCAGGTGAGCTACGTCATAACGGAAGACAGCACGGGCGACGCCATCATCAGGTTCGCGCAGAATTGCTCTGATGAAGACTTTGAGTGCGTCATCAGCGCAGGTGCCAGCAAGCATGAAATCCGAAACATAGTATGCAAAGGCTCTGCAGTGCATGACATTGCCCTCGGTTCACTCAAGAAGGGCGAAGTCGTGTACGTATATTTCACAACAAGAACTCATAGCGAAAAAGAGCCTCCCGGCCGCATATACATAGGTCTGGAATACACCCACGCCCACCAGCTTACGGCCCACATTCCACAGGGCACCGCCACCTGCATTGGCGACGTGACGGAGCACTGGACCTGCGCCTCCTGCGGCAAGAACTTCCTGGCCAATGAGCCGGGCAGCGACGACGCCATCACCACAGAGCCCGTGATAGACGAGAGCACCGCCGTGGCCGACGCCCACACCTTCGATGCCGACGACCGCTGCATCTACTGCGGCCTGCAGACGAGGCACTGCGAGATAGGCGACACGAAGATACGCCTCATAGAGAGCGACGGCTGCTTCGTCGCCAACGAAGACATCGTCATCGCCGACGGTGACCGCTATATGTCCAACACCGACTTTACCGCACCCAAAACGACCTATCGCCGCACGCTCCCCGCCGCCGACGTCTGGCAGGCGTGGTATATGCCCTATGATGTGGAGGTGAGCGACCTCAACGCCGCCGGAGTGGAGGTGGCCTACCTCGCCGGCATACTCTACGACGAGGACGAGAACGCCTTCGTGGCCTTCCTGCCGATGCACAGCGGCACCGTAAGCGCCCACACACCGTATGTCATCAAGTCCGCCGACACCCGACTGGTCTTAGAGACTTCCGACGCCAGCTTCCGCCGGTCCGACCTCCTCAGTCCCGTGACCATACAGTCGGCCTTCGACGAGTTCACCTTCAGCGGCATATTCGCCCCCAGCCAACCCACGGAGGACTGGTACGCCCTCAACAAGCAGGGCAACTTCCAGAAAGTTGGAGCCTCCACCACCCTACAGCCCTACCGCATTGTCCTCACCATTGAAAACCGCACCGACGTTCCCTACGGCCACTCCTCCAGCGGCCAGAGCAGTATCCGCGCCATGGTGCTGGGCGAGGAGAGCGCGACGGGAATAACTTTGTACAAAAACGAAAACAAAAACATCTACGACCTTCAAGGCCAGCGCGTCAGCAACATACGCAGCGGAGGCGTGTATATTATGAACGGAAAGAAATACATTGCCAAATAAGACGATGCCGGATATGAAAAAACAATACCTGACACCCACAACCGACATCCTGACGATGCATCCCGCACAACTCCTTGCAGGATGGGACTCGCAGTATCAAGGCGGCATCGACCCCACTCCTGGCGGCAACGACGACTTTGCCACTCACTCCTACTCTGCAGAATGGGACGAATCCGATGAATAACGAATTAAAGAACATCCTTTTATAAATGATTTCCTTCACTCTCTGTCTTCTAGCCCTTATCGCGGGCTACTTCACATACGGTAAGTTCATCGAGCGCATCATGCAGCCCGACGACCGTTTGACGCCCGTTCACACGATGGCCGACGGCGTGGACTACGTGCCCCTGCCACGCTGGAAAATCTTTATGATTCAGTTCCTCAACATCGCGGGCATCGGACCTATCTTCGGTGCGATACTGGGCGCGC
The DNA here is from genome assembly GCA_045600685.1 of Alloprevotella sp. GTDB lineage: Bacteria > Bacteroidota > Bacteroidia > Bacteroidales > Bacteroidaceae > Alloprevotella. The sequence goes on from JAZRYH010000044.1 coordinate 19,923, forward strand.
AGTACGGCGAGGCTTCGTTCCTCTGGATAGTGCTGGGCAGCATCTTTGCCGGCGGCGTCCACGACTTCACGGCGGCTATGCTGTGTATGAGGCACGGCGGCGAGTCGGTGCCGGAGACCGTGGTGAGGTATCTGGGAAAGGGTATGGGCGTGTTTATGCGCTGGTTCAGCATCATACTGCTCGTGCTCGTGACGGCCAACTTCGTGGCCAACCCCGCCGCCCTGCTGGACAACCTGACGGGAGGACACCTCGGCGTGATGACTTGGGTGCTCATCGTGTTCGTTTATTACACGCTGGCGGCCCTGTTGCCTATCGACAAGATTATCGGCAAGATATACCCGCTGTTTGCGGCCTCGCTACTGTTTATGGTCATCGGCCTCGTGGTGGTGCTCTATATCAAGATGCCGGACCGCACGATACTCCCTGAACTCTGGGACGGTCTGGGCAACAGGCATCCGCAGGCCGCCACGCATCCGCTCTTCCCAATGCTCTTCGTGAGCATAGCCTGTGGCGCCATCAGCGGTTTCCACAGCACGCAGAGTCCCATCATGTGCCGCTGCGTGGATAAGGAACGCCACGCCTACCCCATCTTCTACGGCGCGATGATTACGGAGGGCATCGTGGCCCTCGTATGGGCCGCCGTGACGATATGGCTCATCAACAGTGTGCCCGAAGGCATAACGATGAAGCCAGCCGTGGTGGTGAACTACCTCTGCAACGACTGGCTCGGCGTGGTGGGCGGCATACTGGCCGTATTGGGTGTGATAGCCGCACCGATTACGAGCGGCGACACGGCACTGCGCAGCGCCCGCCTCGTAACGGCCGACATGCTGCACATCAAGCAAGACAAGTTGAAGAATCGCCTGCCGATAAGTCTGGCATTGTATGCCGTGACACTGGTGCTGCTGTTCTTCGCCGTGGGCAACGCCGACGGCTTCAACATCATCTGGCGCTACTTCGCATGGAGCAACCAGACACTGGCCACCATCGTGCTGTGGACCGTGACGGTGTATCTCTACAAAAGGGAAAGCCCCCTCCCCGCTCCCCCTTTGGGGGAGAGCTCCCAGCCATTTGGCGGCCGTTGGGCATATCTCGTGACACTGATTCCTGCCGTATTTATGACGGCCGTGTGCCTGACCTACATCTTCGTGGCTCCGGAAGGCATCGGCGGTGTGTTTGAGATGATTAAGTAAACCTTTTATATGTCTAAACGCAAGATAGCCTACATTTCAGGAGGAATATTGCTGGCACCCATGGTGCTGGTAGTATTGCTGGCCGTAGCGCTGTATCTGCCGCCCGTACAGAGATGGGCGGTGGACAAGGCGTGCGCCTGGGCTGAGGAGGAGACGGGCTATCGCGTGAAGATAGGCGAGGTGAGACTGGCCTTCCCGCTAGACCTACGATTGGGCGAGGTGACGGCACTGGACAATGTGGGCGACACGCTGCTCCTCTGCGACGAACTGACGTTGAACGTGCCCGTGAGACCGCTCTTTGATTGCCGTGTGGATGTAGATGGCTTCAAACTGTCGCAAGCCTATGTCAACACCAAGGGCCTCATCGGCGACACACACTTCAAGGGCAGTGTGGGCCAAATGGAGGCCAGCACGCACGGCTTCCAATGGAAGGACAACCGCATCGAAGGTCTCAAGGCACTGATGAACGATGCCGACCTATTTGTATGGCTTACCGACACGGCGAAGAAGGACACCACACCCTCGGCACCGTGGTTCATTGACATAGCCCGCGCTGACATCAACCACAGTCGCATACGCTTTGCCCTGCCTGGCGAGACGGAGACGGTGGACCTGCTCACCTCCAAGACCACGGCCCTGGGCGGCAGCATCGACACGGGGAAGGAACTCTACTCTCTGAAAGACCTCTCCCTGCTTTCTTCGGACCTGCGCCTTACCCTGTCCGGCGACACCACGACGGCAGCCCTCGTCCTCTCCAAGGCCACGGCGCGGGAGGCTTATGCCGACCTGAAAGCGCCGCGCTATGGTCTGACGAACCTCAACATGCAGACCACAAAATTGCGCTACGCCGATATGGGCTACTACAACGCGCTGGGGCTGCAACTCGACTCCGTATCATACGCCGACGACCGCCTGACGGCCGCCGCCCGACTGCATACCGACCACTCACAGTTGCAGGCCGGCATCATCCTGCCCGTCAATGCCTTAAGCCACGGTACACCCGACCGCCTCACGGCCTGGGCAGACGGTACGTTGCACCCGCTGGACGTGAAGCAAATAGCCGGCAAGGCCCTGCCGAGGGAATATGCTGACCTCATCCCCAACGAGCCCCTGACGCTCTATGCCAAAGTGAGCGGCAACATGGCAGACCTGAAGGTGCATGACCTACGCATGCAGATGCCTTCTCTGGCGCGTCTCACAGCCAGCGGCAACCTGAAGAACATTGCAGAAGACTGGCGCCGCGGCGACATCAAACTGGATATGACCACGGCCAGCGGCATCGGAAATATCGTGAAGCACTTCGCCGGTGACGCCGTACGTATTCCTTCCGGCACTCATCTCTCCGGCACCACCTCGTTCAAGGGCCTCGATGACTTCACGGGAAATCTGCGCTTGCAGGCTGCCGGCGGCGATGCCAACGTAAAAGGCCACGTGAACCTCAAGGGCGAAGACTACAACCTGACAGCCTCCACACGCCATCTGCCCCTCAACGCCTTTGTGCCCGGTCTCGCCACCACACCCCTCACCGCCACAATCGACGCAAAGGGCCACCGCTTCAGCCCCCAGGAAAAAGGCTCTACACTGCACGCCAAGGCCAACATCCGCTCGCTGCGGTACGATGTTTATCCGCTGGACAACACCCGCCTCGTGGCCGACATAAAGAGCGGGCTGGCCGATGTGAAATTCAATATGCAGAACCGGATGATGCAGGGTGATGGACTGTTGCAGGCCGACCTCAACGACTTTGGCAAGCCCGGCAGCGAGATGGCTTGCTTAGCTGATGCCTGCATCGACGAGTTCAATCCCCGCGCCATCGGGCTGATGGAAGACACGCTGACGGTGGGCGCCACCTTCCGAGCCACGCTTCGCGCCTCCAGCGACTTGAAGCGCATCAGCAGTCAAGGCTCGCTGGCCGACATATGCTTCATCTCCTCCGACACCCTGGCCCGGGCCCGCGACCTGACCTACGACATTGCCCTGCGCCCCGACCTGACGCACGCCCTCATCAACTCCGGCGACCTCAATGTCAGCCTGAAGGCTCCTGACGACATCAGCCACATCGTCAGCAAAGGACAGTCCTTCTATGACGAACTGATGGACGAGATGAGCCGCAAGGATATAGACCAACCGCGACTCACCGGCATGCTCCCCACCCTGCAACTGAATGTGGAGGCAGCCGAAAGCAACAACCCTCTCACCGCCTTTGCCAAAATGAAAGGCTACACGCTGCGAGGGTTGAGCATGAACCTCAACAGCAGCCCGACGGACGGACTGTCGGGCTGGGCCCGCACGGGGCGCTTTGATGTGGGAAGTCTGCAGCTCGACACCATCTATGTGGATTTGAGTCAGGACAGCACCGGCGTAAGGCTGGCGGCCTGCGTGGACAATTTCCGCAAGGAGAACCCCAACCGCTTCACAGCCACCCTTGACGGATACGCCCTCTCCAGCGGTGCCGGCGCCGACCTTCACTTTAAGGACGAAAAGGGACAGACGGGCGTGAAACTCGGCGTGCAAGCCGAGTTACAGGACGAGGGCATCAACGTGCATTTCTATCCTGAGAACCCCATCATAGCCTACCGCCGCTTCACGCTGAACGACGACAACTTCCTCTTCCTTGGCAAGGACTCAACCCTTCGCGCCGGCATCGACCTGCTGGCCGACGACGGCACGGGTCTGAAAGTCTATGGCGAGCCCAACGCCGACGGCGACAACGATATCACCGTCAGCGTCAACCGCCTCAATCTAGGCGAGCTCTCCAGCATTCTGGTGTGGATGCCGCCCCTCAGCGGTTATCTCTCAGGCGACTTCCACCTGACGGATGCCAACAATATCCTCTCCGCCATGGCAACAGTGGAGACACAGGACTTCAGTTACGACAACGTCAACATCGGGCACCTTGGTTCGGAAATCATTTACCTGCCTAAGAAGGGCGGCGAACACTATGCCGAAGCCTATCTCTCGTATGAAGACGAAGAGGTGCTGGAGGCCAAGGGCAGTTACTTCCAGGAGGGCGAAGGGGCCTTCGTGGGTGACGTGCATCTCAACCAGATGCCGCTGTCGCTCATCAATGCCTTCCTCGCCGGCACCGGTCTGGAACTCGCCGGCCGCACCGAGGGCGACTTCCACGCCGAAGGCCCGCTCTCCGCCCCTGTGATGAACGGTGCGCTGAACTTCTCCGAGGCCCACGCCCTTATGCCGCTCTACAGCGTGGACTTCAAAATGGACACGCAGCCCGTAAATATACGCGACAGCCGCCTCAACTTCAAAGACTTCGCTTTGCGCTCCGCCGGCAACACGCCCCTCACCGTCAATGGCGACGTGGATGCCAGCGACCTCGGCGACATAGGTGTGGATCTCCGGCTCAAGACCAACGACTTTGAGGTGTTCAACACGCCCAAGAACAAGCTCTCCGTGGTGTATGGCAAACTCTACGCCGACATGGATGCCACCGTGAAAGGCTCGCTCAACGACCTCGGCGTAAAGGGCAACATCAACATTCTGGACAAGACAAACGCCACATATATCCTCCGCGACTCCCCCGTAAGCGTGGACGACGAATTTGCCGACCTCGTGACCTTTACCAACTTCAAGGACTCCACCCTCGTAGTGAAGGAGGCTGGCAAGGGTACCGCCGTTGACCTCAATATGGCCATCAACATTGACGACGCCGCCAAGTTCCACTGCCTCCTCTCCGAGAAGGGCGACAGTTACGTGGATGTAATGGGCGGCGGCGCCCTCGGCCTGCGCTACAACAGGCAGGGCCAGATGCTTCTCACCGGCCGCTACACCATCGAAGAAGGCGAGATGAAGTACGAGCTGCCCGTCATTCCCCTCCGCACCTTCACCATCACGCAGGGTTCCTACGTAGAGTTCACCGGCGACATGATGAACCCCACCCTCGCCATCAAGGCCACGGAAAACACCCGCGCCAGTGTCAACGAAGACGGAGCCCAGCGCAGCGTGCGCTTCATCGCCGGCGTGGATATCAGCCAGACGCTCAATAATATGGGACTGGAGTTCACCCTTGAGGCCCCCGACGACGGCAACATCCAGAACGAACTGGCCGCCATGACTCCTCTGCAGCGCAACAAGACGGCCGTAGCCCTTATGGCCACCGGTATGTATATGACGGACGACCTCTCGTCCCTCACCTCCGGCTTCAAAGGCAGCAACGCCCTCAACATGTTCCTCCAGAACAGTATCCAGAGCATCGCCGGCAATGCCCTCGGCTCTGTGGATGTCAATTTCGACGTAGGCAGCAACACCACCCAGACCGGCGGCACCACCACCGACTACAGCTTCCAGTTCGCCAAGCGCTTCTGGGGCGACCGCATCGCCGTAATCCTCGGCGGCAAGGTAAGCACGGGTGCCGAAGCCAGCAACACCGCCGCCAGCATCATCGACAACATCAGCGTGGAATACCGCCTCGACAAGGGCGCTACCCGTTATGTCCGTCTCTTCTACGACCGCTCCGCCCATGATGCCCTCGAAGGTAACCTCATGGAAACCGGTGCCGGCCTCGTGTTGAGGAAAAAGACTAACAAGTTGGGCGAATTGTTCCTGTTTAGGAAATAAAAGACAGCCCAACCCACAGCTACAGCCTCACCCCGTCGGAGCCACCTACGGTGCTCCGCCGCCCCTCCCCGAAAAGGGAGGGGAAGATACAACTAAAGGAAAGAAGCCCTTTTTATAATTCAATCGGCCAAGCACCTTATATAAACATCACACACATCAATGAAAGCCCTTACCTCCCTCTACCATTCTCTTACAGGTATCTGCAAAGCGACCTTTAGGGGTATCATCCCCTCCCTTTTCGGGGAGGGGTGGCGCGGTGCCGTAGGCAGCCGCGACGGGGTGAGGCTATTTGTCCTCCTTGCCCTCATTTCCTCCTGCTCCACCACCGAGTGTCTGGAGGAGGGCGACGTGCTCTATACGGGTATTGAGGATATCACCTACAATCTCGACCCGCAGGCCCGCAAACTCACAAAGAAGCAGCGTCGCCGGCTGGCCCAGCAGCAGGAAAAGGGCGTCATCACTGCTGTGGACGAAGCCGTCACTACCGTCAGCAATATCATCCATGGCGTGAAGGGCAAGGACGAGAGCGCAGCCGCTCCCACAGAGTCCCTCGTGGGCTTCACCGGCCGTGGCGCCGAACGCGCTGAAGCCCGCGCACAGCAGGAGAAAGAGAAACAGTTTGAGGCCGTACAGACCGAGGTCGATGCCGTGCTGGCTTGCGAACCCAACGGCGCCCTGTTCGGGAGTAGCAGCCTCACGAACCCCATGCAACTCGGTCTGCGTATATATAATAAGTATCACGACTCCTCCTCGCGCTTCGGCAAGTGGATGCTCAAGCGTTTCGGCTCGGAGCCCGTGCTCATCAGTACCGTCTCGCCGCAGACACGCGCCAAGGTAGCCACGAACCAACTCCACAACTTCGGTTTCTTCCGCGCCAGCACCGACTTTGAAGTCCTGCCGCAGAAAAACCCGCAGAAAGCCCGCGTAGCCTACCACATCCAGACGGGACCGCTCTATCTCATCGACTCCCTGCGCTACGCCCCCTTCACGCCCCACATCGACTCCCTCCTGCGCTCCACGCGCCGACAGCGACTCCTCAAGAAGGGCACGGCCTTCAGCGCCGCCAACCTCGTAAACGAGCGCACCCGCATAGAGAACCTCCTCCGCGAGAACGGCTATTACAACTTCACGGCCTCCGCCATCCGCTACGAAGCCGACACCATCAATCACCCGCTATTCGTAAGCCTCCGTGTGCTGTCTGCCGTAGACAGCACCGCCGTCAGGGGCACCACTTCCGACGTGATGCGCCCCTGGAATATGGGCCACACCTACATCACCCTCTACGACAACACGAACACCGTCATCGACTCACTCCTCGAGCGCCGCACCTTCCACTACGCCTTCCACGGCCCCAAGCCGCCAGTGAAGCCTGCCATGTGGCTGCGCGCCATCCTCCATCGCCGCGGACAGCCCTATCGTCTCTCCGACCAAACGGCCACGCTGGAGAAACTATCCGCCATGGGCATTCTCTCGCAGATAAGCCTGGACTATATGCCCGCCTCGCTCGATGACTCCTGCGACGTGCTCGACACATACGTTACCGCCACGATGGATCGTCTCTATGAGTCGGCCTTCGAGATGAACGCCACCCTTAAGAGCAACCACCAGTTCGGCCCCGGCCTTTCCTACGAACTTGCCAAGAAGAATGCTTTCCGCGCCGGCGAGAAGGTCAGTTGGAAAATCTTCGGGCAGTATGAGTGGCACCTCGGCGGAGGTGGCGGTTCCGAACTCAATTCCTACGAGCTCGGCTCCGAACTCGCCCTCACCTTCCCCCGTTTCCTCCTCTATCCCCAGCGGCGCCAGCGCTTCGCTGCCACCACACGCTTCGCCCTCGACGTAGATTGGAAGAACCGCTCCGGCTTCTTCAATATGATACAGAGCAGCATCGGCGCCACCTACAGTTGGAACCGCCATCGGATGCAGCACGACCTCGTGCCCTTCGACTTCGAGTTCAACCGCCTTCTGTCCACCACCACCGCCTTCGACAGCATCACGCAGGCCAACCCCGCCCTCTACGTCTCGATGCGCAACCAGTTCATCCCCTCCATGAGCTACGGCGTCACCTACACCGGCCGTTCCCAGAAGAATCCCCTCTGGCTGCAGGCCTACATCAAACAGGCCGGCAACATCACCGGCGGTATCTTCGCCGCCTGTGGCAAAGGCTGGAGCACCACCGACAAGAAAGTGCTCGGCAGTCCCTTCGCCCAGTTCCTCAAAGTCACAGCCGAAGCCCATAAGACCTGGACGCTAACCCAGCGTCTCAACCTCGCCTCCCGCCTCTTCTGCGGCGCCGTATATACCTACGGCAACAGCACCGCCGCCCCCTACACCGAACTTTTCTATGCCGGCGGCGCCAACTCCGTGCGCGGCTTCGCCGCCCGCAGCATAGGTCCCGGCGGCTACCGCAGTCCCGTGCGCCGCTACGCCTACATTGACCAGACCGGCGACTTCAAACTCGAAGGCAACCTCGAACTCCGTGCCCAACTCATCGGCAATCTCGGCGGCGCAGTATTCCTCGATGCAGGCAACGTATGGCTCCTCCACGACGACCCCCTACGCCCCGACAGCCGCCTCACAGCCGCCAACCTCAAGCGCATCGCCCTCGGCACCGGCATCGGTCTGCGCTACGACCTCACCTTCCTCGTCATACGCGTGGATTTCGGTATAGGCCTCCACGCCCCCTACGACACCTCCCGCTCCGGTTTCTACAACATCGAGCGCTTCCGCGACGGCTATGCCCTCCACTTCGCCATAGGCTATCCGTTCTGAAGCCCCTTTCCTGCACGGCTGCCTACGGCACCGCGCCACCTTCCCCCCTGCAGGGGAAGGTATATACCTCTAAAGGGTACTTCCCCCTTATACACAAAGAAAGCCCCCAACTCCCGCAAAAGTTCTCATACAAGTAACACAAATCAACTGACCTTTAGGAGTTTCTTCCCCTCATACTGAAAACCACCATTTAAGCGACCTTTAGGAGTAATTTCCCCTCCCTATGGGGGAGGGGTGGCGCGGCACGAAGTGGCAGCGACGGAGAGGGGCTTTAATCCTTATGAACTTCCCCATAATCTTCTTCCTCATCAGCGTCGTGGCCCTCATATTTGTGAAGGGTCCCGTCAATAAGCGTGTAGAAATCTACAGCAAGGGTGCCGGACAGCCCGACCTCCTGCTGATGGTGTGGATATTCCTCCTCGCCGGGGCCTTCGCCAGCACGGCCAAGGCCATGGGCGCCATCGATGCTGCCGTGGGCCTCACACTCTCCGTCATGCCCGCCAGCATGCTCCTCCCCGGCCTCTTCCTCGCCGTGTGCCTCATCAGTTTCAGCATCGGCACCAGCGTGGGCACCATCGCCGCCCTCACCCCCATCGCCGTAGGTATGGCCGATGCCACGGGCATCAGCGTGCCCCTCGTCGTGGGCTGCATAGTGGGCGGCAGTTTCTTCGGCGACAACCTCTCCTTCATCTCCGACACAACCATCGTTGCCACCCGCACACAGGGCATCGCCCTGCGCGAGAAATTTCTCGCCAACTTCCGCATCGTCCTCCCCGCCGCACTCATCGCCCTCGCCCTCTATGTCTGGATTGGCATAAAAGTCCCCACCAACCTTTTCGGGGGAGAACTTCATCCCGGAGACCTGACCGCTCTCAATCCCTCCCCCCTCGGGGGAGTAGGAGGGGGGCGTCTTCTCCTCGTCCTCCCCTACCTCGCCGTCATCGTTCTCGCCCTTCTCGGCGTCAACGTGATGGTCGTTCTCCTTGCCGGCAACTTCCTCGCTGGCCTCATCGGCATCGCCACCGGTGCCCTCGTAGCAGGATCGTGGGGCGACGCCGTCAGTGAGGGTATGGCAGGAATGCAGGAGACCATCCTCGTAGCCCTTATGGCCGGCGGACTCCTCGCCGTGGTGCGCCATACCGGCTTCCTTGACTACCTCATCCGCCAACTCACCCGCCGTGTCAGCGGTCAGCGTGGCGCCGAGTGGTCCATCGCCGCCCTCGTCAGTCTCACCAACGTCCTCACGGCCAACAACACCGTGGCCATCCTCTCCGTAGGCGGCATCAGCGCCGACATCGCCCGCCGCTTCGGCGTAGATCCCCGCCGCAGTGCCTCCATCCTCGACACTTTCAGCTGCATCGTCCAGGGTTTCCTCCCCTATGGTGCCCAACTCCTCGTAGCCTCCGGACTCGCCGGCATCAGTGCCGTGAGCATCATCCCCTCTCTCTACTACACGATGCTCCTGCTTCTGGTAGCCTGCATCGCCATCATCAGGAAATAAAGAATCGGAGAGATGACACATCTTTAATTATATACGCGCACGCGCGCACACAAATCCTGCCATCAGTTCCCGCACAAAGAATGTCGGAAACGTGAAGTAATAAATCCTTCTCCGCCTTCCGTTGTCTCGCGACTGCAGTCGCGAGAACGCGCGACTACTGTCGCGAGAACGCGCGACTGCTGTCGCGAGAACGCGCGACTACTGTCACGAGACAACGGAAGGCTGGGAAAGACACAACACATTCGGCATTAATAAAGAAAGATATCTAACCGGAAAACGAACAAGCCCCACAGACGGAACTGCGGGGCTTGCACTCATTCTATATATTACTGGTCAGCGTACGACTTTCTTACCGCCGAGGATGCTTACTCCTTTGACGGGAGCGTTTATCGCGCGGCCTTGAAGGTCGAATTTTGTTGATAGTTGATAGTTGACAGTTGACATTTGAGCGGGGGTGATGCCTTCGACGCCGAGGATGGGCGTGGTGGCGGCGTTGCAGACGGAACAGTCGCAGGGGTTGGAGGCGTTGTAGTTGGCGAGGAAGGCGACGGCGTGCATATTGGCGGGATTCCACGAGGAGTCGAGGGTGGTGGTGAAGGTCTGGGTGTGAGTGCCGTCGGTGTTGTCGTGGGCGGTGCCCCAGATGCCAGTAAGGGTGGCACGCATTACGTTGTTGTGGACGTAGTTCTTATCTTGCTGGCCGCTGGAGAGCATCTGCCCCTGACCTACGGAAGAGGATACGATGCCGTCCTCTGTGAGCCACACGTTGAGGCGGCAGTCGGAACAGGGTAGTATGCCGAGCTGCTCGGTGGCTACGTCAAGAGAGAGTTGGCGCGTGGCGTAATCGTAGTGGGGGGTGAGGGTGAGCTGTACGAAGGCGGGCACGGCAGCCTGATGTGCGTGGATGTACTGGAGGGTCTCTACGTCGCCAGGGCCTACAAGGGGAGAGAAGGTGGTGGCGGCATCGTAGAAGCCGTACAGGTTGGTGCGGTCGAACATGATGCCAGGGGCCCAGGTGGTGCCGTTCTCATTATAGAACCACGTGAAGGCCTTGTCGGCATCGGTGGTGAGGCGGTCGGTGCCGAAGCCGGAGTGATGGTCCACGCGCACGACGTTGGTGAGGGGTCCGAAGGCCTCGGCCTCGCGCTCATGGGCTATGGGGCAGTTGGCGCATTGCATCGTGGTGAAGCCTTCTACGAGGACGTTGCGGTCGAAATAGGTGTCGAAGACGTTGATGAGGGCGGTGGCAGCGTTGTCAGCGGGGTTGGGGTCGTCGGTGCCGGCGGGGAGGACGGTGAAGGTGAGGGTGTGGGCTCCTTCCTTATCACAGAGGATGTCCTGCGTGAAGGACTGGCTCTGCTGTGCGGGGAGGACGGCATTAAGGGTGACGCGGCCGAGTTCGGTGCCCTGTTCGCTCCACACGAGGTCGAAGCCGGCGATGGGAGCGGCGGCTTTGTTGGTGACGGTGTAGGAGAAGGTCTTTGTCTCGCCTACGCGGCTGTAGTCGGGACCGCTGACGGCGGAGATGGCGATGTCGCCGGTGGGGAGGGTATTGCCGGTGATGCGGAGTTTGAGCATGAAGTTGTAGTGCGTGTAGTCAATGTCATCGGCGTAGGGAGGGAAGGCTGCGGGGGATTTCCACGTCTGCGTCTCGGGATCGTAGAGGAAGGAGTGGCTGGCGTCGGCAGCTTCCTCTACGGCGAAGTAGTAGGTGCCGCCCCACTCAGCAATGGGTGTTGTGCGTGCTCCTGCGAAGAAGGGTTTGCCAGCCTCGATGGTGAAGGGCTCCGCTAGGGGGCGCTCATCCCAGACGAAGGGCACAGGGTCGTCCTTCACCTCCTGCTGTATGGAATAGGTGGCGGGGAGTGGACCGTCGGAGAGCGTGGGGGTGATGAAGAGGCTGTTGTTGATGCCGTAGGTGGAGCCCCACTTGACAGCGATGGCTGTCACCTTGCAGCCAGCATACTTCTGCGTGAAGGCGTCGTCGAAATAGACGGCGAAGGCATCGTCCTCGAGCAAGGGCGAGCCTATGGCATCTACATCAGAGGTGTCACCGCAGTAACCGACGAGCATGGAGAGGTCGTCTGCCAGCGCACACACGGGGAGGATGGCAGAAAGGAGAAGGATTGCTAATTTCTTCATAGTTTTTTTGTTGTTTCCTTTTTATTCTGGAGATATCTCACCAATCGTACTTCAGATGTCTTACCGTGCGGCGGTCGCCCTTCAAGAGTTCCATGGCCTCGATGCCGATGGCGACGTGGGTGGCGGCGAAGGAGGAGGTGACCTTCTTGTCGGAGGCCTCGGACTTCACGCCCTCGGGGGTCATGGGGTTGTCGCTGACGAGGAGGAGTGCTCCCGTGGGGATGTGGTTGGCGAAGCCGCAGACGAAGAGGGTGGCGGTCTCCATGTCTATGCCCATGGCACGGGTGAGGCGGAGCTGCTCCTTGAACTGGTCGTCGTGCTCCCACACGCGGCGGTTGGTGGTGTAAATAGTGCCTGTCCAGTAGTCGTGGGAACGGTCGCGGAGGGCGGTACTGACGGCACGCTGGAGCATGAAGGCGGGCAAGGCGGGGACTTCGGGCGGGAAGTAGTCGTTGCTGGTACCCTCGCCGCGGATACCGGCGAGCGGGAGAATGTAGTCACCGAGGTGGGTTTTCTCACTGATGCCGCCGCACTTGCCAAGGAAGAGCACGGCCTTGGGGCTTATTGCGGAGAGAAGGTCCATGATGAGGGCGGCGTTGGGGGAGCCCATACCGAAGTTGATGATGGTGATGCCGTTGGCGGTGGCACAACGCATATTGTAGTCGTAGCCCACGGTAGGAATGCCCATCTGCTGGCAGAAGAGGTCCACGTAGTTGTTGAAGTTGGTGAGGAGGATGAGTTCGCCGAACTCGTCAAGCTGATGGCCGGTGTAGCGCACGAGCCAGTTGCCTACTATTTCTTCTTTTGTCTTCATAATTGGTTGGTTTTTGCTAGAGATTCTAGAGATTCTAGAGGTTCTAGAAGTTCTACACTATTCTAAATAGAACATCACGCGCACGGCGATGTTGCGGCCCATGTCGCAGAATCCTTCGCGGCCGGTGAGGGGTAGCGTGTCGGCATATTTCAGACGGCTGAGATGAGACTGATAGGCCTTGTCCAGCACATTGCGTGCGGAGAGGGTGACGTTGCAGAGACGACGACCGTCGGGGCGGCGGATGTCGGTGCCCACCATGAGGTTGAGCAGGGTGTAGGCGGGCGTGGGTGTCTCCGTGTCATTGGCCAAAAGGACGTGGTTCTGGCGGAAGTTGACGTCGGTTTCCACCTCGGCGCAGAGGTGATGGAATATCTTTGAGCGCAGCGGCAGTTCGCCGTGGAGCGTGGCGAGCCAGCGGGGTGCGGGCGTCATGGGGAGGTAGCGGGCGTCGGCGGGGGCATCGAGTTGCTGGCTGTTGACGTAGGAGAAGGTGTTCTCAAAGTGGAGCTGCCTGATGGGATGCACCACCACGCGGGCCTCGCCGCCCAGCAGACGGGCCTTGCCTTGCGTAAACTGATAGGCCGGCGTGCCGGCAATGTCGGTGGGCTGGCGCTGGAGGAAGATGTAGTTTCCTATGCGGTTGGCAAACAGGGCCACCTGCGCCGTGACAAGGCGCGAGGTGTAGTCGGCACCGAGGTCTATCTGCCAACTGCTTTCTGCCTTCAACCGGCTGTTGCCCACTTCATAGCGGAAGGTGCCTTCGTGCACGCCGTTGCTGCCCAACTCGCTCATATTGGGAGCGCGGAAACCACGGGCGGCGTTCACCTTAAAGCTCACGCCTTTTTTAGTATTATAGATAAGCCCAACGCTACCCGATAGTGCATCGAAACTGCGGCGGAAATCAAGGAAGCGCTCCACGGGCTGCCCAAATTCGTCGTCCTCGGTAAGTGCTTTGCTGTGCAGGCCGCGGTGGTCGTAGCGCAGCCCGCCGCTGAGGTGCAACTGCTCGCGGAAGGCTTTGCAGACGGTGACAAATCCGCCCACGTCGAAGAGCCCATAGGCGGGAATGAGTACTTCTTCGCCCAGATTGTCGGAGCGTTGCAGCATGCCGGCCACGCCGACGTTGGTGCGCCAGCCGCCGTATTCGGGCAGCACATAGCGCAGGTCGTAGTGGAGGCTCTGCAGGCGAAAGTCAAGTTCACACTCCTCGGCCTCCTCAAACTCCTGGCGCCGGTTCTGCTGATAGCCCACGATGGTTTTCAAGAGGCCTTCACCAATGGGGAAAGTGTTGGTCAGCACGGCCTTATAGTGGTGCACCTGCTGGAAGGGCGCGAGGATGTCGTAGTCCTTGCAGCCTTCGGCGTAGTCGTCCTCCACCTCTGTCATGCCGGGCGTGAGATGGAAGTAACTGAACTTCAGCCGCGACGTGCCCCAACGCTTGTTAAGGCCCATCATGGCGTTCAGCGCCTTCTCACGGAAACCGCAACCCGGCACGTAGCCGTCGAGCGGCGTCTTGAAATCATGCGCCCAGCGCTGGCTCCAGCGTCCGCTCCAGACGAAGTCCTTCTGATGGCCAGCCAGATTGAGGGTGTAATCCACGAGGCCGTTGTTGCTCTGGTAGCCCGTGGCGGCTTCGCCCCTTATCTTGCCCTCGGGCAGCACAGGCCCGTCGTCCAGCACCACTACGCCGGCCAGAGCATCGCTGCCGTACATCAGCGAAGCGGGCCCCTTGAGGATTTCTACGGAGTGAACGGCTTGTCCATCCACCTCGAGGCCGTGCTCATCGCCCCATTGCTGGCCTTCCTGACGGATGCCGTCGCTCACCACCAGCACGCGGTTGTAGCCCAGACCACGGATGACGGGCTTCGCTATCCCGCTGCCCGTCGTCACCTGACTCACGCCCGGCTGCCGGCTGATAGCATCCACTATATTAAGCGATTGGCGCACGCGGAGGGCTTCATTACTTACGTAGGTCATCGGTGCGGCTATTTCGCGCAGATGCGCCGGTCCGGCCACTCCGACTACTATCACCTCGTCCAGTTCGTCGTGCCTCTCATTCGCCAAACTATCTATGGAGAGCCCTTTCAATGCCCTACCCTCGCCGGCCGCTTGCACGCAAACGACCGACAAAAGAGACAAAAGCCATATAAAAAAGCGTCTTTGCATATTCTTTTTGAAGAAAAAAGCCTTGATTAAAACGGAAAAGAGACGGACTTGAAATTATATCCCTTTTAGTTCAAATTATGTCCCTTTTAATTCAAATTATGTCCCTTTTAGTTTAAACTATGTCCCTTTTAGTTCAAATTATGTCCCTTTTAGTTTGAACTATCTCCCTTTTAGTTTTTACTGAAAGGGAGATAGTTCACCTTAAAAGAGAGTGATTTTTGAAAGGAGTAAAAAAAGAGGCGCGCCAGCCTCATGGAGCCGGCGCGCCATAAGAAGAAAATTCAGGGAAAAGGTCAGTTACACGAGACCCTTGCCGTGGCACTGCTTGAACTTCTTGCCGCTACCGCAGGGACAGGGGTCGTTACGGCCAGGGAGTTTCTCCTTCACGATGGGCGCCGTAGGACGCTGCTGGCCCATGTTCTGGGCAGCCTGCTGCATCTGCTTCTGTGTCTCGGAGAGCTGCTGACCTTGGTCGCCACCATGGCTCTCCGTATATTGCGGACGGCGGCGGGGCTGCTCGGCAGGGGCATTGGTGGGAGCACTATCGGCGGCCTGCTGCGGTATCTGGGCACGCATGAGGGTGGCCACGGCGCTGTCGTTGATGCGGTTGACCATCTTCTTAAAGATTTCAGCGCTCTCAAGCTTGAAGATGAGGAGCGGGTCTTTCTGCTCGTAGGAAGCATTCTGTACGGACTGCTTCAGTTCATCGAGTTCGCGGAGGTTTTCCTTCCAGGCCTCGTCAATGTTGTGGAGGAGGATGCGTTTCTCAAATTCCTTCACGACGCACTGGCCCTTGGTTTCGTAGGCTTCCTTGAGGTTGGCGCGCATGTGATAGATGAGGCGACCGTCGGTGACGGGAATCATAATATATTCGAACTGGTCGCCTTGCTGCTCGTACACCTGATTGATGACGGGCACGATAATCTGGGCGAGACGGTCCACCTTCTGATGGAAGTGCTGCATGGCGGCATCGAAGGCTTCCTCGTGGAGGGTGTTGCGGTCCTTGTTCTCATATTCGTCGCGTGTGAAGGGCACCTCCATGGCGAGAACCTTGAGGAAACGCTCCCGGCAGTTCTCGTAGTCGGCCTCTTCGATGATGGTGACGACGCGGTCCCAAATCATATTGGTGATATCCATACCGATGCGCTCACCCATCAGGGCGTGGCGACGCTTCTCGTAGATGACGGTGCGCTGCTTGTTCATCACATCGTCGTACTCCAACAGACGCTTACGCACACCGAAGTGGTTTTCTTCCACTTTCTTCTGGGCGCGCTCAATGGAGCGGTTGAGGATGGGGGCGTCGAGCATATCGCCTTCCTTAAAGCCGAGGCGATCCATCGTCTTGGCGATGCGCTCGGGAGCAAAGAGACGCATGAGTTTATCTTCAAGGCTTACGAAGAATACGGAGGAACCGGGGTCGCCCTGACGGCCGCTTCGTCCACGCAGCTGGCGGTCCACGCGACGGCTTTCATGGCGTTCGGTACCGATGATAGCGAGACCGCCGGCGGCCTTCACCTCATCGGAGAGCTTAATATCGGTACCACGGCCAGCCATGTTGGTGGCGATGGTCACAGTGCTGGACATACCGGCCTGTGCTACGATGTCGGCCTCCTTCTGGTGGAGTTTGGCGTTCAGCACCTGGTGAGGTATCTTGCGCATGGAAAGCATGCGGGAGAGGAGTTCGCTGACGGCCACGTCGGTAGTGCCGACAAGGACGGGACGGCCTTGCGAACGCATCAGTTCCACTTCGGCGATGACAGCGTTGTACTTCTCGCGCATAGTCTTATACACGCGGTCGTTCATATCCTTACGGGCTACGGGGCGGTTGGTGGGGATTTCCACCACATCGAGCTTGTAGATATTCCAAAACTCGCCGGCCTCGGTGATGGCGGTACCGGTCATACCGGCCAGCTTGTGGTACATGCGGAAGTAGTTCTGCAGCGTGATAGTGGCGAAGGTCTGCGTGGCGGCCTCAACCTTGACGTGCTCTTTGGCTTCCACAGCCTGGTGCAAACCGTCGCTCCAGCGGCGACCCTCCATGATACGACCGGTCTGCTCGTCCACGATCTTCACGGCACCATCCAGCACGACGTATTCCTCGTTGATGCGGAACATCGTGTAGGCCTTGAGGAGCTGCTGTATGGTGTGTACGCGTTCACTCTTGACGGCGTATTCAGAGAGGAGTTCGTCCTTTTTGGCGAGGCGCTCCTCCTCGGGGAGATTGGTGGCCTCAAGGGCAGAGAGTTGGGCGGTGATGTCGGGCAGCACGAAGAGTTCGGTGTCGTTCACCTGCTCGGAGAGCCATGCCGTGCCGCGGTCGTTGAGGTCAGCGGACTTCATCTTCTCATCGAGCACGAAGTAGAGGGGCTCTACGGCCTCGGGCATACGCTTGTTGTTGTTCTCCATATAGATTTCCTCGGTCTTGAGCATGCCGCTCTTGATACCGGGCTCGGAGAGGAACTTGATGAGGGCGGTATTCTTCGGCAGGGCCTTATGGGAACGGAAGAGTTGGAGGAAGCCTTTCTCTATTTTCTCCTTGTCGTTGGTGGCCTGTCCTTCGGCTATGAGCTTCTTGGCTTCGGTGAGGAAGTCGGTGGCCAGGCGGCGCTGCACTTCCACGAGGCGCTCCACGAGGGGCTGGTACTCTTCGAACATCTGGTCGTCGCCCTTGGGCACGGGACCGGAGATGATGAGCGGCGTGCGGGCGTCGTCGATAAGCACGGAGTCCACCTCATCGACAATGGCGTAGTTGTGCATACGCTGTACGAGGTCGTCGGGGCTCATGGCCATGTTGTCGCGCAGATAGTCGAAGCCGAACTCATTGTTGGTGCCGAAGGTGATGTCGGCCTGATAGGCCTTGCGACGCTCGGGGGAGTTGGGCTGGTGCTTGTCGATGCAGTCCACGCTGAGGCCGTGGAACATATAGAGCGGGCCCATCCATTCGGAGTCACGCTTGGCGAGGTAGTCGTTCACGGTCACGACATGCACGCCGTTGCCGGTCAGTGCGTTAAGATAGACAGGGAGGGTGGCGACAAGGGTTTTACCTTCACCCGTGGCCATCTCGGCAATCTTACCCTGCGTCAGCACGATGCCGCCGAAGAGCTGCACATCGTAGTGCACCATATCCCAGATGGTATCGTTACCGCCGGCTACCCAGTGATTCTGATAGATAGCCTTGTCGCCGTCGATGCTGACGAAGTCATGCGTGGCGGCGAGGTCGCGGTCAAAGTCGGTGGCGTCCACGCTGATGGTCTCGTTCTCCGCGAAGCGACGGGCGGTTTCCTTGACAATGGCGAAAGCCTCGGGCATAACCTCGTTGAGGGCAACTTCCATGCGGTCGAGCACTTCCTTCTCCAATTTGTCTATCTTGGTGAAGATGGGCTCGCGGTCTTCGATGGGCGTCTCCTCTATCTTTCCTTTGAGGGATGCGATTTCTGCGCGGAGGTCGTCGGCCACGGACTGCACGCGATGCTGCAGTTCCTTGGTCTTGGCGCGGAGCTGATTGTTGTCGAGGGCCTCAATGGCAGGATAGGCCTCTTTGATTTTGTTTACCAACGGCTGGATTTCCTTACTGTCGCGTGAGGCTTTGTTGCCGAAGATGTTTGAAAGAATTTTTATGATATCCATATTTGTTTATTTGTTTATTCGGGTTAAGGAAAGCTAGAATATCTAGAAAATCTAGAAAATCTATAACGTCTAGGAACTCTAGAACAGCGGGCTCTTGTCGCACGCATTGGGTGCCCTGATGCGCATGGCGCTGCTTAGTGTGGGCGCAATATAATCTACGGTGGTGGCCTCCGAGATGCGTTCGGGCTTGATGCCGTTGCCGTAGAAGATAATGGGGAAAGGTACGTAGGAGGCACGGCTCAGGCGGTCGTACTTTGCATTGGTGTCCACGGCGTGCCAACCAGGCATCACGGCAACGAGAAGGTCGCCGGAATGCTGCACGTGATAGTTGTTGCGGAGACGGGAGAGCCCCTGCGTCCATCCGCCCTGGAGCAGACGCACGCTGCCATAGACATTTTGTACCCCCTCAAGCTGCTGCAAGAAGTCCTGACAGCGCTCCAGGAGTTCGGAATAATTGATTTGGTTGTCCTCTATGACTTTGTGGTCGAGATATATTTCCGTGCCGTGGGTGGTGCTTATAAGGTTGCCCACCTTATATACGGCGCGCAGATACATGGCCAGAAGGCCCGAAGCGCGCTGCATATCAAACGTGCCGCTGGGTATGCGATAGCGGGAGAGGTCGGCGGCCGTCTCCTCGGTGTAGCCTGTGGAGGTGAGGGAGAGAAGGAAATTGTCCTTGCCGTATTTGGCATCGAGGGCCTTGATTATGCGCGACAGGGCCATATCGAGGCGCACGTAGGTATCCTGCAACTCCATCGACATGGTGGAGGAGGCATCGCAATAGTTGCCGGCATAGAGGGTTAGGGCCAGATAGTCGGTGATGTCGTCCACGCCGAGGCGGCCGGCCTGGATGATTGTCTCGGCAGCGGCGGCTATTTCGTCATTGACGAGGCCCGAGGTCTTCCACTGGCGGAAGCGCTCCGGCGTCTTCAGCACATGCTTGAACGGCTCCTTCATACCGCCGGAGAGGAAATAAGAGAAGTTGCCCACGAGTGCCGTGGCGGGCTCCCAGGTTATCTGTCGGCTGTTCTTCGAGAGCACGCCGTTGCGCAGCTTGGCCCATTGCGGCAGCGCCGTGCCGTAGTAGGATGAAGTGACCCACTGGCCGCTGTAATCATCCAGCCAGCACACGTTGTCGGCTGCGTGACCGCCTTGCAGGATGGCGCTCTCGGCCGTAGGGGCCAGTGACATGACGATGGCTTTGCCGTCAGAGGCTATCTTCAGTTCGTCGCCCACGGTGCTGGTACTCAGCAGGGCGGCGGAGTATTTGTCTTTCGTTCCCACGCCCTGCACATTGGCGTCGGCCACGCAGCCGACGGGTCTCAGCTGCGTGCGGTCCACCCACGTCAGTCCCACGATGCCGTGGTTGGCGGGCGTGGTGCCGGTGCTCAAGGTGGCGGTGGCGGAGGCGCGGTCGATGGAGGCGATGGGATACTCGGCGCCGCCATATACCCTACCCTCCTGCAACAGCCGTTTCAGGCCGTCGTCGCCATAAAGAGGCAGGAAGACCTCCATATAATCGCTGCGCAACTGGTCCACGAGTATGTTCACCACGATGCGGGGCAGCGCAGTGCCGGCGGCCTGCGCGCTTCCACTCGCAGCGACGAGGGCCAGAAGCGTGAGAAGTATGTTATTCTTCTTTTTCATCTATCAAACCACAGAGTACAAGGAACCAGAAAACCGCTTCACCGAGGAAAGGATATTCCTGTCCCTTTATTTTGCCAATAAAGAAGACGAAGGCCGCCAGAACCATCATGCCCCAATATAACGAAAGGAACAACCAGTCATTTATTTTACTGCGACGGCACAACAGCCAGGCCACCGCAAACCACAATGGATTGAAGAGCGCGATGAGCCAGTTGCTGTCCACGGCGGGATGTGTGCTCCAGAAGAAAAGTATTGCAACAGGTATGCCAACGAGGCCCTGCAAAACACTCACGGCGATTGTTACAGGCGAAAGATTATGAGGTTTCCCCGTTCGCCCATGATAGATCCTCAAGCCCATACTCAATACGAATAAGGCTACGCCTACAACAGCTGGCGACAACCACGATGTTTCCGCCACGGCGGGCTCCATAGGTGCCTCCTTGCCGCCCACAAGGGCTTCCCGGCTGCCGTCGGGACGCACCACCTTGGCCTGCGCGGCATAGTGGCTGGCCCATATCGGAGAGAATAGCTGGCTACGCATCGGCGCGGGCTTATCCACCTCAACGCCTATCAGAAGGTCTTGCCCCTCGCTCAACCACGGGCGCACGGGCTTCACAAACTGGTGCAGCATCTCGCGCAACGTCTGCTCCTCGGCCTGCGGCCACTCTATGCGGGAGCCGGGAGCGAGACATTTCTCCACGAGGTCGAGCACGCGGGTGGTGCAGTTGTCGTAGAAGAAGTTATAGCGGTATGTCCAACCGCTCTCGCGCGCCGCCTTCACGTCGGCCATGGCGGCAGCGGCGAGCCTTTGCAGTTCATCCTGGCGAAGATTGAGCGGCTGCTCGTTCACGGCGCGGCCACGCTCCCCGTACCAGCGGCAAAAGACGTCGTAGGGCAGTATCTCAACGCTGTAGTCGGTCTCGCCCAACGTCCAGCGCCAGATAAAATTGTCGGCACTGAAGGAGAACACGCCGTAGTTGAACACCATGTCCTGCCTTGCGTCGTCAGTCCTGCGCAAGCGCAGCGCCGTATGGCCGTACACCTCGTAAGCCTCCGTGCCCGGAGCGCACGTCACGAGCGTGGCCTCCAGGCGCACGCCGGTACTGTCCGGCGCATCCTGCGCCGAAGCCTTCACGAGTCCCAACAGCGAGAGCAGAAGGGCCACACATATATATATTTCGCGCTTACGCATACGTGCGTGTACTCATTTGAGCGGCAAAATTAGCGATTCCCAACCACATAGCCAAACTTTACCCCCAAAAACCTTGCTCACATCAAATATAATCACTAATTTTGCAAGCGCAAGTCAGCAATCGACGGCGCACGCCTCCCCCTTTCCGCTCGCACAACGGTGCTGCGGCAAGGCATGGCGCAGAAGGAATACCACAGCGCGCTGAAGGAATCCCATCGCGCGCAGAAGCCGCGCACCGCTGTGCCGACACCGCCGTGCGCAATGCCCCTTGAATAAAGACATTCCCCCTTCCCGTCAATTTTCCACATATGTGAAAAACATTTCCCACATATGTGAAAAACATTTCCCACAATTGTGAAAAATATTTCCCACAATTGTGAAAACAAAACCAAAAGCGCCCTCGCACAAACTCTCCCATGACCCTCTCCATCCTAATCCCCACCTACGACTTCGTGTGCTACCCTCTCGTCCTCGCCCTCCACGGGCAGGCCGAGACGCTCGGCATCGACTATGAGATTCTGGTGGGCGAGGACGGCAGCAAGCAGCAGGACCGCGTGGTGGCCAACCTGAAAATCAACGAACTGCCCCACTGCCGCCACCTGCGCCGCACGGAGAACGCTGGGCGCGCCGCCATCCGCAACATACTCGCCGACGAGGCCCGGGGCGAGTGGCTCCTCTTCCTCGACAGCGATGCCAAGGTGGAAAAACCCGACTTCCTCGCCGCCTACCTCGCCGCCGCGAATGCAGAAAGCCCGGAGCCGCACGACGCACAAGCCGAGCGAGCCGTCCCGCGGCGTTCTAACGCCCCCGTCATCGTGGGCGGTCCCTACCACGCCCCCGCATGCGCCGACCCCACCCGTGCCCTCCGTTTCCGCTACGAACACGAGGCCGACAAGAGCCGCGGCGCGGCGCAAAGGAGCCTTAAACCCTACATGGAGTTCAGCACGTTCAACTTCATGATACGCAGCGACATATTCCATACCCTGCGCTTTGACGAGCAATGCCGCGAATACGGCTACGAAGATGCTCTCTTCGGCCTCGCGCTGCAACGCCGCGGCATCCCCATCCTTCATATCGACAACGCACTCCTCCACACGGGCCTCGACACCAATGCCCAGTACCTCGGCAAGACAGAGACCGCCCTGCGCACCCTCGCCGGCATCACCCCGGAACTGCGCGAATGCAGCCGCATGCACCGTCTCTTCGCACGCCTCAAGCACTACGCCCTCGCGCCCCTCCTGCGCGCCGCCTTCCGCCTCTGCGGCAAACCGCTACGCCGCCATCTGGAAAAGAGCACACGGCCCTCGCTGCGCCTCTTCGCCCTCTACAAACTGCTTTATTACGCCAGCCTCCGCCCTGCAACGTGAGGCGCATCCCCCTATATGAATATCCTCCTTATCTACACCGGCGGCACCATCGGCATGGTGCAGAACGCCGAGACGGGAGCGCTGGAAAGTTTTGACTTCCAGCAGCTCCAGCAGCACGTGCCCGAGCTCTACACCCTCGGCCACCACATCGACGTGCACACCTTCCAGCCCCCCATCGACTCGTCGGACATGACGCCCGACCACTGGCTGCAACTGCGCGACATAATCCTTGAAACGTACGACCGCTACGACGGCTTCGTGGTGCTCCACGGCACCGACACGATGGCCTTCACGGCTTCGGCCCTGAGTTTCCTGCTGCCCGATCTCACGAAGCCCGTCATCTTCACAGGCTCCCAGCTCCCCGTGAGCCAGGTACGCACCGATGGCCGCGAGAACCTCATCACTGCCGTTGAGATAGCCGCCGACACCGACGCCGAGGGGCGCCCCCGCGTGCCGGAGGTGTGTATCTACTTCGAGCGCAAGCTCTTGCGCGGCAACCGCGCCACGAAAATCAACGCCGAGGGTTTCAACGCCTTCCGCACCCACAACTTCCCGCCACTCGCCACCGCAGGCACACATATTATATATAAGGCTCCCCTCATCTCCCCCCAAGGGGGGAAGTGTGGAATGGGCAACAGTGATAAGGGATGCGCGCTGCAGCTCTCCCCCAAAGGAGGAGCGGGGAGGGGGCTTGGAGCGGGGAGGGGGCATCTATGCACCGACATCGTCGTCGTGACGCTCTTCCCCGGCATGTCCGAGGAGATGTTTGCCGCCCAGGTCAGCGCCCCCACACTGCGCGCCGTCATCCTCCGCACCTTCGGCAGCGGCAACGCCCCTCAACGCCCCTGGCTCCTCAACCAGCTCAACCTCCTGCGCCAGCGCGGCGTCATCGTGGCGAACATTACGCAGTGCGACGAAGGCAGTGTGGAAATGGGACGTTACCAGACGAGCCGCCTGCTCCTGGAGGCCGGCGTCGTGCCCGGCTATGACAGCACATGGGAGGCCATGCTCACCAAACTGATGGTCCTATTGGCCTGCGACCTCTCGCGGGAGGAGATTATTTCCCTTCTCTTGCAGTCTCTTGCTGGCGAAATCACCCCCTCATAAGCCACAAATCATCTTTTTCCCCTCTTCTCCTTGCTAATCTAAAGATAAATGCGTAACTTTGCGCAACTTTTGAATATCAACAAGCATTATCCGAACATTCTAACAACCCAATAAGCACCCCTATATGCTCCCTCCCCTCGGGAGGGTCGGGGAGGGTCTCCTTTTTATGCTTTTCCCACAATCCACCTACATCCAGCGCCGCCAGCAACTCCGTGAACTGGTGGGCGAGGGCCTCATCCTTATCTTCGGCAACAACGAGGCCCCGATGAACTATCCCGCCAACGCCTACAAGTTCCGGCAGGACAGCACATTTCTCTATTTCACCGGCCAGCACCGCGACGGCCTCGTCCTCGCCATTGACTGCGCCACAGGCAAGGAAACGCTCTACGGCGACGAAATCGACATTGACGACATCGTATGGTACGGCTCCGTCACCTCCGTGGCCGAAATGGCCGTCGAATGCGGCATCGCCCACACGGCGCCCCTCTCCCAACTTCCCCAGCTTTGCTCTACCTTTAGAGCATTATCCCCCTCCCTAATAGGGGAGGGGTGTCAGAGCACCGCAGGTGGCTCTGACGGGGTGAGGCTCCACTACCTCCCCCCCTACCGTCACGACATTCTCCTCCAGCTCATGGAGCTCCTCGGCAAGAACCGCCAGGAGGTGATGACAGGCCGCAGCCAGCGCCTCATCGACGCCGTGGTGAAGCTCCGCTCCATCAAGAGCAACGAGGAAATCGCCGAACTGGAGCGCGCCTCCCACATCGGCTACCTCATGCACACTGCAGCCATGCGCATGGCCACACAACCCGGCATGACAGAGGCCTACATCGGCGGACAGCTCGACGGTATCGCCGCATCCCACGGCAGCATCGTATCTTTCCAAAGCATCGTCTCCATGCACGGTGAGATACTCCACGGCTACCCCTCCACGGCTCCCCTTGAACCTGGACGTCTCCTCCTCGTCGATGCTGGTGCCGAGACCCGCGAGCACTACTGCTCCGACCACACCCGCACCACGCCCATCTCCGGCCACTTCACACAGCAGCAGCGCGACATCTACGACATCGTGGTGGACTGCCACGACCTCGCCCTCACCCACGCCAAGCCCGGCGTGAAATACTTCGACGTCCACCTCGACGTGTGCCGCCTCATGACGGAGCGCCTCAAGACCCTCGGACTGATGAAGGGCAACACCGAAGACGCCGTACAGGCCGGTGCCCACGCCCTCTTCCTCCCCCACGGCCTCGGCCACATGATGGGCATGGACGTCCACGACATGGAGGGCCTCGGACAGATATACGTAGGCTTTGACGCAGAGACGCGTCCCCGCCTCGACCAGTTCGGCACCAACGCCCTGCGCTTCGGCCGCCGTCTGGAAGTGGGCCATGTCGTCACCGACGAGCCCGGCATCTACTTCATCCCCGACCTCATCGACCTCTGGCAGAAAGAGGGCACGAACAAGGACTTCCTCTGCTTCGACCGCATCAATGCGTTCCGCCACTTCGGCGGCGTGCGCATCGAGGACGACGTCCTCATCACCCCCCACGGCTGCCGCTTCCTCGGCTCCGAGAGAATACCGTACAAGGCTGAAGAGGTGGAGGAATACAGCCTACAGTAAGAGCACCATACACCCAGCCCACCCCCAAGCCCCCTTCCGTCAGCGGCACCCGCCGCTGACACCTTCCCCCCATAGGGGAAGGGAGATACCCCATGCGGATATACAAATCTCCAAATAAATAATCTTCTAACTTCTTAATCAATCGCCCTCGCCCGACCCAAAGACACGGCCTTTAGGAGTATATCCCCCTCCCTATTCGGGGAGGGGTGGCAAAGCACCGAAGGTGGCTTTGACGGGGTGAGGCTTCATCATCATGAAAAAACTCTTTATCATCGCCCTTGCAGCCCTCTGCGCTGCGCCCGCAATGGCCGAAGAGGCCAAGAACGAGGAGAAGAAGGACACGCTTATCTTCACTCCCGTCATCGAAAACCGCGTCACCAGTATCAAGAACCAGAACAACTCCGGCACGTGCTGGGCTTACTCCTCCCTTGCCTTCCTTGAGAGCGAAGTCCTCAAGAAGCACCCCGAAATGAAGCCCGAGGACCTCGACCTCTGCGAGAGCTTCCTCGTCAGCAAGACCTACACCGACCGTGCCGACCGCCACATCCGCACCCACGGCGACGCCTCCTTCTCGCAGGGCGGCTCCTTCTACGATGCCATCTACTGCCTCAAACACTACGGACTCGTGCCCGAAGGTCTGATGCCCTACCCCACCACCCTCTACGGCGATTCCCTCTTCAACTTCACCAACTTCTTCCCCCCCATGGAGGCCTACCTCAAAGCCATCGCCACCAGCGACGCCAAAAAGATCAATCCCTCATGGAAGAAGTCCTTCCAGGGTATGCTCGACGACTACTTCGGCACCTGCCCCGAGGGTAACTTCACATACCAAGGCAAGACCTACACTCCCCAGTCCTACGCCCAGAGCCTCGGCCTCAACGCCGATGACTATATCTCCCTCACCTCCTACACCCACCAGCCCTTCTACGAGCCCTTCATCCTTGAAATCCAGGACAACTGGCGCTGGGCTTCTTCCTACAACCTGCCCCTCGACGAGTTCATGCAGGTAATGGAATACGCCGTGCGCCAGGGCTACACCTTCGCCTGGGGTGCCGACGTCAGCGAGGACGGCTTCTCACGCCGCACCGGCAAGCACAAGTGCGTAGCCACCGTGCCCGACACCAAGCAGAAGGCCTCCGTGGGCTCCGACCAGAGCCGCTGGACAGGCGAGAAGGCCGGCGTGAAACTCTCTGCCGACGACACCGCCGGTGAGAAGGTCATCACGCAGGAACTCCGTCAGGAAGGCTACGACAACTGGACCACTACCGATGACCACGGCATGCAGATCTACGGCATCGCCAAGGACCAGAACGGCAAGGAATACTTTATGATGAAGAACTCCTGGGGCGACTATGGTCCCTACAAAGGCTTCTGGTACATCTCCAAGCCCTACGTAGCCTACAAGACCATGAACATCGTCATCAACAAAAACGCCGTGCCTAAGGCCATCCTCAAGAAGCTCGGCCTCTAAACATATTAGGCACAACAGAAGAAAGAAGAGCCAAGGCCCCACCCCTTGGCTCTTCTTTTATATATCATCTATCGGTAGCGGCCCACGCTATGTAATGCAGGGGAGCCAACGATGCCATATAGTCTAATTGCGACACATTTACCACCCTTCGGTTTTTTTGCACCCCCTTGGCATTTTTTTGCCATCCCTTGGCAAAAAAATGCCAAGGGATGGCAAAAAATTGCCGTCGGCTGGCAAAAAATTGCCAAGGGGGTGCAAAAAAATGCCAAGGGGGTGCAAAAATATTTGTTCTTACATCATTCTGGCGCGAACCCCAAAAACACGGAAAACGACGCGCGAAAATGAAAAAAGGGGGGCTCTACTTTGAAGAAAAAGGTCTTTCTTTCGATATAGCTTGGGTATGTCAGTAAAAAGTAGTAATTTTGCAACGAATTATGCAGAAATAACAAAATAATAAATACATACTAATGATACACTTCCGTTTTCTGCGCTCGCTGATGAGCGCATGTCTCCTGCTGGTATGTGCCACGGCCCTCGCCGTGCCTGCCAAGCGCGTCACCAAGACCGTGACAATGACCGACGGCACACAGGTCGTCGTTACCTTCACGGGGGATGAGAACCTCCACTTCTACAAGACGGCCGACGGCCGCATCGTTCAGCCCACGGCCGACGGCACCTACGAATACGTCAGCGCCGACCAGATGAAGACCCGCCGCGCAAAAGCCGCACAGCGCCGCGAGAGCATGGAAAAGGCCCGCCGCGTGAAGCACAAGGTGGGCAACGCAGGCAACTACATCGGCCAGAAGAAAGGCCTCGTCATTCTCGTGAACTTCAAGGACGTGAAGTTGCAGAGCGGCACCTCCACCACCTTCCCCCGCATGGCCAACGAGGTGGGCTACAACGGCAACGGCCACTACGGCAGCGTACACGACTACTTCCTCGACCAGTCCTACGGGCAGTTTGACCTTACGTTCGACGTGGTGGGTCCCGTGACAGTGAGCCAGAATATGGCCTACTACGGCGCCAACGATGAAGATGACAGCGACGTGCACCCAGCCGAGATGGTCATTGAGGCCATCAACTTGGTTGATGACAGCCAGATTAACTTTGCCGACTACGACTGGGACAACGACGGCTACGTAGATCAGGTATATGTCATCTATGCCGGCTACGGCGAGGCCTCCGGCGCTCCCGAAAACACCATCTGGCCTCACGAGTGGGACCTCGAGAGTGCCAAATACTTTGGCGACGGCACAGGCAGGCTGAAGAAGGACGGCAAGTGGATAAACACCTATGCCTGCTCCAATGAATTGGACGGCAAATCCGGCACCAAGCTCGACGGCATCGGCACCATGTGCCACGAGTTCAGCCACTGCCTCGGTCTGCCCGACTTCTATGACACTGAGGGTAGCAACTTCGGCATGGACTCCTGGAGCCTTATGGACTATGGTTGCTACAACAGTGGCGGCTGCATCCCCTGCGGCTACACGGCCTACGAACGTATGTTCGCCGGCTGGCTTGAGCCCACGGTGCTCTCCGACCCTGCCACCATTACCGACATGCCCGAAATCAACGACCAGACAGAAGGCGGTGCGCCCAAGGCATACATTATATATAATAAAGCCAACAGCAACGAGTTCTACACTCTGCAGAACATCCAGAAGACGGGGTGGAACCAAGGCGCCTACGGCCACGGCTTGCTCGTGGGCCACATTGACTTCGACCAGACGGCCTGGAACAATAACAAGGTGAACACTGTCTCCTCACATCAGCGCGGCACCATCATCCACGCCGACAACGAGGCTGGAACCTCCGCCTCTGCTCTTGCTGGCGACCCCTTCCCCGGCACAAAGAAAAAGACCTCGCTGACCAACACCACCACGCCCGCAGCTACGCTCTATAACGA
This sequence comes from Alloprevotella sp., assembly GCA_045600685.1. Classification (GTDB taxonomy): domain Bacteria; phylum Bacteroidota; class Bacteroidia; order Bacteroidales; family Bacteroidaceae; genus Alloprevotella. The sequence goes on from JAZRYH010000044.1 coordinate 49,018, forward strand.
CAACAACGACGGCAAGAAATTCCTCAACGGCCCCCTCACCGAAATCACCGAGACCAGCGGCCTCATCTCCTTCCTCTTCGACGGCGGCGAGCAGGCTCCCTCGCCCGAGCTGGCTTGGAGCAAGACCTCCCTCTCCGTGGATATTGATGCCAGCGGCACGCCCGCCTTCCCCACGCTGACCAACCCCCACGGCGTGAGCGTCACCTACACGAGCAGCAACACCTCCGTGGCAACAGTGAGCACCTCCGGCGCAGTAACCCTCACCGGCACGACAGGCACCACCACCATCTCCGCCATCTTCGCTGGCAACGACGACTATGCCGAGCAGACCGTAAGCTACACCCTCGCAGTTTATTCCTCCACTTCCGGCAACACCCCCGCCGGCACGCTTTGGGAAGAGGACTTCGGGACGAACTATAACACGAACAAGACGACATACCAGTACGTATTAAGCGACGGTTCAATACAGACGCAGAACGCTAGCAACGCCAACATTCTCGCCGGCGGCGAGTCTCCCGAGTTGCTCATCAAGGGCGGCGCAACATTCACCACTGTAATTCCCATGAATAGCCACTATGGCGAGATGACGCTGACCTTCAAGAGCAACAAAAACACTGTCACAACGACTGCCACACCTTCCAATGTAACATTGAGCGAGGCTTCTATCACAGGATCAAAGCCTTATGTTTACACCTACACAGTAAATGTTCCATCTGGCACGCAGAACCTCACGCTCTCTTTCAAAGCAAAAAGCAGCGACAATGCCCGCTTCGACGATGCCCGCCTCTATCAGGGCGAAGACACTCCCACGCCCCAAGACCCCGAACTCTCCTGGAGCGTAGCCGCTAGCAGTGCCCGCGTAGGGGCTTCCGACAACATCTTCCCCACGCTTTCCAACCCCAACAACGTAAGCGTCTCCTACGAGAGCAGCAACACCGATGCCGCCACCATCAACGCCAGCACCGGTGCCATTACCCTCGTAGCCCCCGGCGTCACCACCATCTCCGCCATCTTCGCAGGCAACACCAGCTACACTGCCAAGACCGTCACCTTCCAGCTCACCGTTCTCGAAGCTGAAAGCGGCAACGATGACGAGCCCGTCACGCTCTGGAGTGAGGACTTCAGCAGCTATAAAGAAGGGGATAAACCTTCTGGCGGTACCTATAATTATGTGTGCAAGGATGGCAGCACGAAAACCCAAGTATTTAATGGTAATAGCGCAGGAGGCACTACTCCCGAACTACTTGTTAATAAGAACGGCGGTTCCTTCTCTGCTACCATACCTATGAACGGCCACAGCGGAACGCTCACGCTCACGTTCGATGCCAACAAAGAAGTGACCCTATCAGTTGATGGCAAAACCATTTCCAAGACTTCGTCAAGTCCATACACCTACACCCTCAATGTTGCTTCCGGCACGCAGAATATTACGCTGACCTTCTCCAACAGCTCCTCCGACAACGCCCGCGTGGACAACTTCCTCCTCACCGTCCCTGCCAGCGTTGATCCCCAGCCGCAGAGCGCAGGTCTCGCGTGGAGCACGGCGTCCTGCACAGCCACCATCGGCAGTGAGAACACCTTCCCCACGCTGACCAATCCCCACAGCGTCATCGTCACCTACTCCAGCAGCAACACCGCTGCCGCTACCATCAACGCCAGCACCGGCGCCATTTCTCTTGTAGCCCCCGGCGTCACCACCATCTCCGCCAAATTTAACGGCAACGACGACTATCAGGCACAGACCGTCACCTACAACCTCGCCGTCAGCATTGCCAACAACATCACCAATCCCTACACCATTGCCGAAGCCTATGACCTCATCGACGCAGGCTACGACCTCGACACCTGGGTATATGTGAAGGGCACCATTACCTATATTGACGAAATTTTCAACACTTATGGTTATGCCACCTATGATATCAGTGACAATACTACCACCGCCGAACTCCACATCTACCGCGGCTACGGCCTCAATAACGTGAAGTTCAACGCCGGTGCCGAGCTCATCCAGATAGGTGACGAAGTCATCGTTTACGGCAAACTCCTCTACTATGCCAAGGATGACCTTTACGAGATGGCCAAGGACAACTACATCGTCCGTCTCACCCATCCCGCCAAGGAGTTCACCCTCAACGACGGCGACACCTACACTGCCACCAAGGCCGAGACCTACGACGAGTTCACTTACACCCGCACCTTCAGCAACACCTCCTGGCAGGCCCTCTACCTGCCCTTCTCCCTCGCCTACGACGACTGGAAGGACGAACTTGAGATAGCCGAAATCTACAACATCATCCAGTACGACGACGATGACAACGGCACCTTCGAGCGCACCCATCTCGTCATCCTCCGCAAGACCTCCGGCCAGACCCTCCCCAACCGTCCCTACCTCGTACGCGCCAAGGCCAACGGCACCTTCACCCTCACCCTCAACGACGTTGAGCTACAGCCCGCACAAGACAAGTCCATAGACTGCAGCAGCACCTTCTACACCTACACCTTCACCGGCATCTACGCCCCCCGCTCCGCTTCCGTGATGATAGCGGGCGGCGACTACGCCCTCGGCGGCGGCGAGCTCCATCCCGCAGCCTCCGACGCCGACCTCAAGGCCCAGCGCTGGTATATGCACATCACACCCCGCGAAGGTGCACCCACGCTCCTGCCCCAAGCCATCAAGATCATTGAGCACGGCGAGGAGACCGAAGGCATAGCCCCCTCCACCTCCATCAACGGCGAGAACTCAGCCTGGGGCTATGACCTTCAAGGCCGCAAGTTCTCACCCGTAAAGGGAGAACAGAGAGAAGGACTTTACATCGTGGGCGGCAAAAAAGTGATTCGCTAATGAAGAAGTATTCCCTTCCCTCAATACATCTCATCTCGCTCGGTACCGAGGCCGCCTGTCTCTACGTCACCAGCGAAATACCCACCGGCGACAAACCCGGCTACTTCGACACGAAGCAGCAACGCTCTCCCATCTGGCCGGAGGACAGCAGCGATAAATAATCCCACACTCATACTTTCCGAGCGCACTGTCTTGACCCATGACAGTCAAGACAGGGCGCCCGCTTTATATCTTTTGAATACGAATTCCCAGAAACAGATTTTTTAGGAATAGGCTTTTAATTTGCCGAACGGCAGGACTAAGTTCGTTTGCACACGTGTGCCGAGATCTCGGGACACGTGTGCGGAGATCTCGGGACACGTGTGCGGAGATTTCGGGACACGTGTGCCGACGAAACGGAAAGGGGAATAAACGAGCCTACGCACCAGCTGGAAAGGATCTTATCCCGCCAGCCGGGTGTAGGAGGTGTAAGAGGTGTACCACAAAATGGAATACCGGTGAAGGTGATTCCTCTTTTACAAATTACTCGCTGGCGTGGAGAGTGAGGATGTGATTGTAATAACTGTCGCTGCGGGCCTGGGCTCGGGCGGTGTGGCGATAGGACAACTTATGGAACGGCACATGGGTCGTGAGGTCGTCCCACGCGGCTGCGTCGTAGGGCTTCTCCAATGACCCTGCCAGCAGGAGGGCGTGACGGCTGCCTACGCGGGGCATCGTGCCGACACTTTCGGGATGGCGGCCCGCCGATGCGCTGAGAAAGAGATGGATGAGGTAGTAGTCCACGAGGCAGTCGTAGTCTTTCCAATAGGCATACATCTGTTGGAGGGTCTCTATGACGATGGGATTACCGGCCCGGGCAGCGATGAACCATGTGGAGATGCCCACCACACGGCCGCCGGAGAAATAGCGATAGAAGAAAAGGGGACTCTGCATGATGCTCTGCCAGAAGGCGGCGTGCTCCTCTCGATAGGTGGCGAGCACGGTAGCGTCTATCCACACGCCGCCATAGCGGGCAAGGAGGGCGAGGCGGAGCATGTCGCTCATCGTGGCGTGCGGTATGCGGCCCTTGCGGTATTTCTCAAGGACATGGGGCGGAAACTCTACGTAGTCCTGATAGTTGTCTCGATTTATCACCACGACCTCGGCATCGGGCAGCGACTGGAGCGAACGCAAGCAAGCATGCACCAACGGGGGCGCCGATTCAAGGCCTTGAAGCCAGGAGAACCAAATAGGAGCCCCCCTCTTATCCCCCCCTTGGGGGGAAGTTTCAGGAGCGATTTCTTCCCTTTCGGAGGCACTCCCCCGCTCGCAGAGCGGACTCTTGCCCCAAACGGGGAAAGATGGCGGAGCCAGAAAGGGGCTGGGGAGCGGGGAGGGGGCCTTATATTTCTCCAAAAGTATCTCGCCCACCTTACGGGTGATTTTGGGATACACCTGTTTCAAGGACTGCCGGCGGAAGACGCAGCGGAGGATTTCCCAAATACCGGTGCCCAGCACGCCCATCCGCGCATACTGCACAAGAAGCCGCCACCCGCCAAACTGACGGAAGCGCACGAGAAACCTGTCGAAATCCTTTATCATATTTAATAATTAGCAAATTTGGAAATTTGGAAATTAGCAAATTTGGAAATTAGCAAATTTGTTTGGAATTTCGGAAATGGGGAAATGCCATACGGACAAGCCTCATAATTTGCTAATTTGCTAATTCGCTAATTTGCTAATTCCCTAATTTGCTAATTTGCTAATTTCTACGTAATGGCCATCACCTTCTGGCGGCTCTCGGCATCGCCGAAGCTGGAGGGATAGATGAGCATGAGGCTGCGGGAAGAGAAGTAGCGCTCCAGTTGCTCGGGAAGGCGCGTGAGGTAGGCGGCTTCGTGGGAAGGCATGCCGGGACGCGCGGCGATGATAATGACCATGTGGTCCTGGCGCGTGGCGGTGGCGATGGGCTGGAAGTCCTCGAAGGAGGAATAGTTGATGTAGTCGGCGTAGATTTCCTTGTGGGTGTTCTTCCAATACTGGCGAAGGGCTACGAGAGTGTCGTGGCCGCTGTAGATATCCATGGGAACGGCGAGGTGGAGGGAGAGGGCGGCGATGCGGTCGGCCCACTGATGGAAGCCGGGCTCCAGTTCTGCGCGGCGGGGCACGACGAGATGGATGCGGCGCAGCGTGTTGATGGGGATGAGGGAACGATAGATGATGACCTGCTGGGAGGTGGCGGCGATGAGGTCGGGGGCAAAGCGGCCGTAGAAGTTCTCGGAGATGCGCTGCTTGCGGTGGAGGGAGATGAGGATGTCAGTGGCGTCGAGTTCCTTGACGCTGTAGGTGAGGCCTGTGACGCGATTGACGGAGAGACGGCTCTGCGTGTGTACCTCCACGTTGGCCTCGGCGGCGATGCGGGCGGCACGGGCGAGGGCCTTCTGCACTTCCTGGCGGAGTTCGGGGCTGTCGTCGGTCATGACGCTGACGAGGCTCATGGGGCTCTCGTGGGGCGTGGCAAGCATAAGGGCGGCATGGACGAGGGCGGGGGATTGCTCTGAGGTGTCGATACCCACGAGGAGGCGGCGGTTCTGTTCCACGTCGTCGGCCTGGGCGGCGGTGGTGAGCATGATGTGGCGCGCGGCGCGGTCGGTGAGCATCGGGCTGATGATGCAGGATACGAGGATGAGGAGCATAGTGCCGCCCACCACGGCATCGTCGAAGAGGGGAGAGCCGTCGGGGAGGAGTATGCGGCTACCCACGAGCATTATGGCAAGGGTGGCGGCGGCGCGGGCTCCCGTGAGGCCGAAGAGGAGGCGGCCGTCGGCACGGCGCAGATGGAACACGGCCTGCCCCGTGCGGGCAGCGAGCCACTTGCAGAACGTGGCGATGACCACCATGCCGAGGGCCACGCCTATGCCGTGGAGGCTGCCGAAGATGACGCCGAGATTGATTATCATACCCACGCCGATAAGGAAATAGGGAATGAAGAGGGCATTGCCTACGAACTCGATGTGGCTCATCAAAGGCGATGAGGCGGGGATGGTGCGGTTGAGGACGATGCCCACGAGGAAGGCGCCGAGGATGCCCTCCATGCCCACAGTCTCCATAAGACCGGCACCGAGGAAGACGAGGAGGAGGACGAAGATATACTGCACCACGCCGTCATCGACCTTGCGGAAGAACCAGCGGCAGAGCCGGGGGAAGGTGATGACGATGACGATGCCGAGGGCGATGACCTTGAGGACGAGCCAGAGCCAATAGGGGCCGTGGACGCCTTCCTTGAACATGCCGCCGATGACGGCGAGGACGAGGAGCGTGAGGGTGTCGGCCACGATGGTGCCGCCCACGGCGAGATTGACGCTGCGGCGCTGGGTGAGGCCGAAGCGCATCACTATGGGGTAAGCCAGGAGGGTGTGGGACGCATACATCGCCGCCATAAGGACGGCAGCCACGAGGCCGTAGCCCAGGAGTGACCAGTTGGCAAGCGTACCGACAAGCATAGGGAGACCGAAAGTGAGAAGGCCGAAGCCGAGGGCAGCGGCGCGGTCCTTGCGCACGCTCTGGAGGTTCATCTCGAGGGAGGCGAGGAACATAATATAGTAGAGGCCCACCTTGCCGAAGAGTTCAAAAGAGGTGTCATGCTCAAGAATGTGGAAACCGTAGGGACCCACGAGGATGCCCGCGAGGATAAGCCCCACGATGCTCGGGATGCGCAAGCGTTCAAAGAGCATGGGGGCGAAAAGTATGAGAATAAGCACCACGAGGAAGTTCCAAGTGGGGTTTACGATGGGCAGATATTGCAGTATTTCGGCCATTTATTAACTTTTTCGGTGCAAAATTACGAATAATTTGCGGAAAATGTGTAATTTTGTGCGCGAAAAATATTTAACAACATTAACTTTAACCCTAACCTTAACCCACACCCCCGTTTCCTTCCTTTAGAAGTATTCTTCCCCTCCCTCGCAGGGGAGGGGTGGCAGAGCACCATAGGTGGCTCTGACGGGGAGAGGCTTGGGATGAGATAGGTGGGAGTCCCATTATCATATTTATGAAAATAGCAATCGTAGGCGCCAGCGGCGCCGTAGGCCAAGAATTTCTGCGCACACTGGCCGAGCGCAACTTCCCCGTAGATGAACTCCGCCTGTTCGGCTCCGCCCGCAGCGCCGGCAGTTTCTATAATTTCAAAGGCAAGGACATCCCCGTGCGCCTCCTGCAGCACGACACCGACGACTTCAAAGACCTTGACTTCGTCTTCACCTCCGCCGGCGGCAGCGTGTCGAAGGAATATGCCGAGGACATCACCCGCTACGGCGCCGTGATGATTGACAACAGCAGCGCCTTCCGTATGGATCCCGAGGTGCCTCTCGTCGTGCCCGAGTGCAACGCCCAGGACGCCCTCGTAAGGCCGCGCGGCATCATTGCCAACCCCAACTGCACCACCATCATGATGGTTGTGGCCCTGCAGGCCATTGAAAATATATCGCACATCAAGCGCGTCCACGTAAGCAGTTACCAGGCTGCCAGCGGTGCCGGCGCTCAGGCCATGCAGGAACTCTTCGACCAATACCGTCAGGTGCTGGCCGGCGAGGAGGTGACGGTGGATAAGTTCGCCTATCAGCTGGCCTTCAACGTCATCCCCCAGATTGACGTCTTCACCGACAACGGCTACACGAAGGAAGAGATGAAGATGTACAACGAGACGAAGAAGATTATGCACACCGACGCCGACGTGTCTGCCATGTGTGTGCGTGTGCCCTCTCTGCGCTGCCACAGCGAAGCCGTGTGGGTGGAGACGGAGCGCCCCGTCAGCATAGAAGAGGCCCGCGACGCCATCGCCAAGGGGCAAGGCCTGCAACTGATGGACGAGCCCGCCGAAAAGAAATACCCCATGCCCCTCTTCCTCGAAGGGTGTGACGACGTGTATGTGGGCCGCATCCGCAAGGACCTCGCCAACCCCAACGGTCTCACCTTCTGGCTCGTTAGCGACCAAATCAAGAAGGGGGCCGCCCTCAACGCCGTGCAGATTGCCGAGTGGCTGATTGAAAACGAGAAATAGCCCCCGTCACGGCTACACAGCCTCCCTTTCCGAGCAAAGGGAACTTTGGCTTTTTCTTTTTCCCTATTTTTTTAATTCCCTACGCCTTGGTCATTACTTCGCTCATTGACGACACTTCGCGCTGCGGTTTTCCCACCGAGCATGGGCTCAGCCTACACATAGCCTGCGCCGACGGTCGCCATCTGCTCTTCGATATGGGGCAGACCCAGATATTTGTACGCAATGCCGGGCGCTTGGGAATTTCCCTGGCAGAAGTCAACGAGGCCTTCATTTCCCATGGTCACAACGACCACGGTGGAGGCCTCGCCGCTTTTCTCGCTGCCAACAAGAAGGCCCGCGTGTATATCCACCGCGAGGCTTTCGTCCCTCATTTCTCGCGCCATGCCGAGGGACTGCACGACATCAGTCTGGACGAGACCTTGAAAGACAACCCTCGTCTCGTCCTTTGTGGCGACACGACAGAGACTGCCTCTGGTGCCCTCCTCTTCACTACCCCGCCCCACCCCGACGACACGTCCCTTCCGCCGGGCAGCGAGCGCCTCCTTGCCGAAGAAGGTTCGCAGGACTTTTTCTCTCACGAACAGAGCCTCATCATCAAAGAAGGCCCCCACACCGTGCTCTTTGCCGGTTGCGCACACCGCGGCATTGTCAACATCATCCGCCAGGCCACACGCCTCATCGGCCACGCCCCCACCCTGGTCGTTGGCGGCATGCACCTCTCCCGCCACGGTCTTTCGCCCGCCGAGGAGGATGCCGCCATCACACGCCTGGCCGCAGACCTCAACGCTTTCCCCACCTGCCGCTTCCTCACGATGCACTGCACAGGCCTCGCCCAATACGACAAACTCCGAAACCTTTTAGGCTCTCGCATCGACTACCTCTCATGCCGCGAGCAATATACAATCACATAACCTACGCCCATGTTACCATCTCCCCGCACTCTTCTCCTTGCGGTCTCTCTGCTTTTCGTTTCCTCCAATCTTATGGCAGAGTCAAAATTCAAGGAAAAACTGAAAGAACACAACATTACCCAGACGGCCGTCCCCGACAGCACCCTGCCTGCCATGGACTGCTACAACCCCGAACTCGGCTACTTCCAGAAAGCCTACACCGACCTCGGTGACCCACGCTTTATGTACGGTGCCGGTGATTTCGCCATAGGTATCGGCGGCACAGTGCGCGCCTCGGCATACTTCGACATCTACGGCTCCCCCACCAATAACAAGTCAAAGTTCTCCCTCGCCGACATCTCCATACCCACCGACAACGCCCACAAGTTCGGTCTCTCTGCCAGCAGCTCCGAACTCCACGTAAAGGCTCGTCGCAAATTGGGCAAGCACCAGATTATTGCCTTCATCGGTATGTCCGTCAACGACGATGAGAACATCTCGCTCGACAAGGCCTATGTCTCCATCGACGGTTTCACCATCGGTAAGGTTTATTCCTTCTTTATGGACCTGGAAGCCGGCACGCGCACCGTGGACCTCAGCGGGCCGTGCAGCCAGATTGCCCGCGCACAGCCTCTTCTGGGCTACACACACATATTCAACAAGCATTGGACTGTGGGTGTCTCTGCCGAAAAGCCCGAGGCCAAAGCTGAAGGCTACCACGAATGGGGCGTGGAAATTGACAACCAGCCTATGCCCGACATTGCCTTCCGTGGAAAATACAGTTGGAGCAAGGGGCACCTTCAGGCCGCCGGTCTGCTGCGCAATATGTCCGTGTGGCGCCACGATCGCGGCACCGTGGCCGCCGACCAGGGCACGACGCTCCACACACTGGGATGGGGCGCCGCCGTCAGCGGCAAGTACGCCCCCTCTTCCAAGGGCCACCTCTCCTTCCAAGCCTACTACGGCAAGGGCATCGCCCGCTACGTCAACGACATCTGCGACCTCAACCTCGATATGGGTGCCACCGACTGGAATTCCAGCACCGGCCTATGCTCCGGTATGAAGCCCGTACCCGTCTGCGGCGGTTTCCTTGCAGGTTGCTACCGCTGGACACGCTCTCTGTCCTCCAACGCCGTACTGGGCTATGTCCGTACCGGCCATCCCGATGGTATGTTCGTCAAGGACTCCTTCAAGTATTCCGTCTATGGTGCCGTCAACATATTCTGGGCCATCACCGATTACTGCTCCGTAGGCCTTGAATACACCGGTGGCGGCCGCGCCAACTACTACGAAGGCAACGAGCCCCACTACGGCCGCGGCAACCGCATCAACGGCACGTTTATCTACCAGTTCTAAAGCCCCTCCCCCTACCTTAACCTTAACTTTAACCTTAATAATTGTGTCACATCATTCACTCGCAGATCTTCCCCCCAAAGGGGGGACAAGAGGGGGGCTTTTAATCTGGCGTATCCTCATCGCCGTAGCCCTCGGCATAGGCCTGGGCTACATCCTACCCCTCCCCGTCGTCAGGGCGTTCATGACCTTCAACGGCATCTTCTCGCAGTTCATCTCCTTCCTCGTGCCCCTCATCATCGTGGGACTCGTCACGCCCGCCATCTGCCGTATGGGCAAGGGGGCAGGGCGCATGCTGCTCTACACCTTCCTCCTGGCCTACGGCTCCACCGTCATCGCCGGCCTTTTCTCCTACGGCGGCAGCACCTTCTTCCTGCCCCGCCTCATCACGCCCGGCGCCGCCCTCTCTACCAGCACGGCAGCGGAAGCCGTCGAGCCATTCTTCACCATTGCCATCCCGCCCCTCCTCGACGTGATGACGGCCCTAGTCACCGCCTTCATCTTCGGCATCTTCCTCGTCATATCCGACGGCAAGGCCCTCACCGCCGTCTTCTACGACCTCGAGCGCGTCGTCATCCTCGCCATCAGCCGCATACTCATCCCCCTCCTGCCCCTCTACATCTTCGGCATCTTCCTCAAGATGAGCTACACCGGCGAGGCCGGCCCCATACTCCGCGTGTTCGCCACCGTCATCCTCTTCATCTTCGCCCTCAGCCTCATCTATATCATTGTCCTCTTCACCCTCGCCGGCATCATAGGCCACCGCAATCCCCTCCGCTCCCTCATCACCATGCTGCCTGCCTATGTCACGGCCCTCGGCACCTCCAGCAGTGCAGCCACCATCCCCGTCACCCTGGCCCAGACCAAGGCGTGCGGCACCAGCCCCGAGGTGGCAGGCTTCACCATTCCCCTCTGCGCCACCATCCACATGCCCGGCTCCATCATCAAGATAGTAGCCTGTTCCCTCACCATCATGGTGATGCAGGGTCTCCCCTACTCCTTCAGCCTCTTCTTCGGCTTCATCGCCCTGCTCGCCATCACCATGGTGGCCGCCCCCGGCGTGCCCGGCGGTGCCATCATGGCCGCCATTGGCCTCATCGCCTCCATGCTCGGATTCTCCGAGACCGACCAAGCCCTCATCATAGCCCTCTACATCGTCATGGACTGCTTCGGCACCGCCTGCAACGTCACCTGCGACGGCGCCATCTCCATGATAGTGGACCGTCTCAAAAGAGTGAACAGTGAACAATAAAAGTCACTCCCACCAATTCCCTAATTTGTTAATTCCCTAATTTCCTAATTTTCTAATTCCCCCTCTCCCCCCAACAGAAGCCCCCCTTCGGGGGGTATGGGGGGGGTCTTCCCTTCCCCCCAACAGAAGCCCCCCTTCGGGGGGTATGGGGGGTCTTCCCTTCCCCCATGATTTCCTCCACCCCTGAAGCCCTTGTCCTCGGCTCCCGTTACTACGGCCTCATAGACTACGACGAACTCTACGCCATAGCCATGGGCATTCTATCCACCGAGCCCCTCGCCACCCCCGCCGACCTCGACGCTCAGGTGGAGGCCATGATGTAGCCCACCGTCCTATTTCGCCTGTTTTACATATAAAGCCAGGCGCAGAGCCCAAAGATAGAGAGGATGCCCCCCTTTGTGAGTGCGTCCTCTCTATCGATATCGGCAAAGCTGAATGGTATGACAACCGCGTTTTGCCTACAACTTATTACATATTAGCTGCTGCCTGAGCCATCTTATTTGTGATATTCATGTAGCGTGACCACTGTGAAGAAGACATGTCGCCTTGGGCGCCCTGCATCTGTTCACTGAGTTCTCGGGCCTTCTCCATAAGGGCGGAAATGAGAGGGAGGAGGAGTGATGAGGGGGAGGCGAAAAGGGGCGATGGGCAGAGGAAAAAGGAGGAAAGGGGACATGCCTGCCCCTCCCCGTGATTCCCTATCAACCCAGCGACACATTATTATATAAATATGCGCACACGCGCGCGACAAAAACCTCTGACACCACGCGCGCGGTCTTTCCATACGCATCACGCCTGCCCGGCAAAGCGCGATAGCGGTTCATATCAAACGCGGCACCCGCATCATCCAAATTTTTCTTTGCAACGGGCTTGGTCTTGGTTGATATTTTTTGTAAATTTGCAGTCGGAAAAAAGAAAAACGGTCTAATACTCTCTGTTTGCGCCCTTAAAATCTTATGAGCACAACTGTGCTGATATATGAGCACAATTGTGCTCGTATATGAGCACATATGTGCTTATATATGTTCACATATGTGCTCATATTGCCAAGAGGGAGAAAGATGCTCCTTTGTCGCTGACAGAAAAGAATTTACAGGGCGAAGGCTACACCGGTTGAAATACCACTGATACTTCATTGAATAAAAACTAATAGCGACCGGCAAAGAGTTGAAATCTCTTAGCATTGGGCTGAAAGCCCTTAATTGTAGAGCCTAGGGCAAAGTGACCGAAGGGAACGCCGCCCTAGGGTCGCATGTGCGACAACCGTGCTTGCCGCATCGCGGCATAATTGTATCGGGGCAGCGCCCCACTGCACTGGCCTGAAGGATAGAGCCCCCCTCCGGCGCTTCGCGCCACCTCCCCCGCGGGGGAGGAATAGTATTGGTTGTCGTACATACGACACCTAGGGCGGCGTTCCCTTCGGTCACTCTGCCCTAGGCTAGGATATTATGGGCTTTCAGCCCGTTTCATAAAAGGGAAGCCCCTCCTACCCCTAACCTTCCAAATCTCCTGCATTTACAAGGGCTACGCAAGATTACATTCTCTTTTTATCAGACACTAACAAATAAAAACTACAAAACTGAAGAACTATGGTAAAGGTAACTCCTTATGTTTCTCCTTGCAGGAAGCAAGAAGATCCTTCTTACAAGAAATTGCATCTGCGCATCAGCCGTCCGCGGACGGAGACGACGGAAACGGTGGCGGAAATACTGACGCACAACTCTACGTTGACGAAGACGGACATCGTTGGTGTGCTGACGGGACTGCGCGACCACATTATTGAGGCGCTCAGCGAGGGCTGCAGCGTTCAACTGGATGGGCTGGGGCGCATCAGCCTGATTCCGCATTTCACGAAACCGGTGTATGAGGGCGACAAAATCAGGAACAGGGATATAGGTACGAAAGGGGTGCAGTTCCTTCCGGACCGCGAGATGATAAAGAAGGTGAGGTTCAACACGCGGTATGAAGCGGAGGGGCTGCACCGGCCTAAGGACGTCACGCCGGAGGAGGCGCTGGCGTTCTGCGAGGAGTGGTTTGCAGGACACGAGGTGCTGCTCACCACGGATATGATGGCGGCGCTGGAGATTAACCGCCCGAAGGCTCAACGTCTGCTGAAGGCTTTCGTGGAGCAGGGCGTGCTGACGGTAAGGCGGTTCGGCACGTTCAAGGAGTATAGGAGAGTGCCCCAGCCTCTCCCCGTCAAAGCTTCCTTCGGCACTTTGCCACCCCTCCCTCGCTCGTAGAGCGAACTCTTTCCCCAATAGGGGAGAGATGGCGGAGCCAGAGAGAGGCTGGGAGGGGAGAGCATAGGCGACTTCTGCCTCTGGTTCTGCGACAAACTGCACAGCGTCACGGTAAACAACCCGAAGCCCGTGGAGACTACGGAATTTCTGGAATATGTGGCGGAAAAGTAAGACAATCGCTCCGCCCTGAGCGCGGGCAGAAGGAAAGCCTTGTGCGGCACATCTCCGACGGGAGGTGTGCCGCACTCTCAGTAGAGCAGAGAGGGGACAAACTGGCGCGGGGAGGCGGGAAAGACTGACATTTTGGAGGACAAGGGGGTGAAAAAAAACGGAAAATTTGGCTTTTTCCTTTTTTTTTCGTATTTTTGTACGCGGAAAACTATACCTATAATATAAATAATGAAAGATACTATTCTCGCCATTGCCGGCAAGCCCGGCCTCTTCCGCATGCTCACACGCGGCAACAACAACATCATCGTGGAAAGTGTAGATGAAGACAAGAAGCGCACCGCCATCGGCATGCGCGACCGCATCACTTCGCTGGGCGACATCGCCATGTACACCGACGAGGAGGACGTGCCTCTGATGCAGGTGTTCCAGAATATCTACGACGCCCTGAAGGGTGCCTCCCCCTTGAGCCACAAGACGGCCAGCGCCGCCGAACTGGAGGAGTTCATGACCATCGCACTGCCCGAATGGGACAGAGACCGCGTGCGCCAGAGCGACATCAAGAAACTTCTGCAATGGTATAACGTGCTGGCCAAGGCCGGCTACGAGGAATTCTACACGCCGGAGGAAGAAGAAACCACGGCCGAGGAAAACTCTGCCGAAGAAAAGACTGAAGAATAACAAATCATAGTCCCCATGCGCAGAGGAAAGCGCGTGGGGCTTTTTAAGATATGACACTTATCAAATCTATTTCGGGTTTCCGCGGCACCATCGGTGGCGCACCCAGCGACGGACTGAGCCCTATTGAGATTGCCAAGTCCGTAAGTGCTTACGCCTCGTTGCGTGAGAAAGTTGTCAACCGCACATACCGCCGCAAAATCGTGGTGGGCCGCGACGCCCGCATCTCCGGCGAAATGGTGACGCACGTGGTGTGCGGCACGCTGATGGGTATGGGCTTCGACGTGATAAACATCGGCCACGCCTCCACCCCCACCACGGAACTGGCCGTGGTGATGGAGCACGCCGTGGGCGGCATCATCATCACCGCCAGCCACAACCCCCGCCAGTGGAACGCACTAAAGTTCCTCAACGAGAACGGCGAGTTCCTGCCCCCCGAGGAAGCCAGCGAGGTGGTGCGCATCGCCCACAGCGGCGAGGTGGAGTTTGCTGACGTGGACCACCTCGGCGCCTACATCAAGAACTTCTCCTACGACCAGCGCCACATAGAAAAAGTGCTGGAACTGGAACTCGTGGACGTGGAGGCCATACGCAAGGCGCAGTTCCGCGTGTGTCTGGACTGCGTGAACAGCGTGGGCGGCATCATCCTGCCCAAACTGCTCGGACAGTTGGGCGTGACCAACATCACCGTACTCAACGGCGAGCCCACCGGCGACTTCGCCCATAACCCCGAGCCTCTGAAGCAGCACCTCTCGGAAATCCGCAACCTCATGCGCAAGGGCCGCCACGACATAGGCTTCGTGGTGGACCCCGACGTGGACCGTCTGGCCCTCATCTGCGAGGACGGATCGATGTTCGGCGAGGAGAACACCCTCGTGGCCGTGGCCGACTACGTGCTGCAGCACACGCCCGGCAACACCGTGAGCAACCTGAGCTCCACCCGCGGCTTGCGCGACGTGACGGAGAAGTACGGCTGCGTCTATACCCCCGCCGCCGTGGGAGAGGTGAACGTGGTGACGAAGATGAAGGAGACCGGCGCCGTCATCGGCGGCGAAGGCAACGGCGGCGTGGTCTACCCCGCGGCCCCCAGCGGCCGCGACGCCCTGGTGGGCATCGCCCTGCTGCTGACCTACCTGGCCAAGACCGGACAGCGCACCAGCGAACTGCGCGACAGCCTGCCCACCTACTACATCGCCAAGAACCGCATTGACCTTGAACCTACCACCGATATCTTCAAGATCCTCCAGAAAGTGAAGGATATGTTCAAGAAAGAGAAAGTAACCGACATCGACGGCGTGAAGATTGACTTCGCCGACAAGTGGGTACACCTGCGCAAGTCCAACACGGAGCCCATCATCCGCGTCTATTCCGAGGCCCACACAATGGAGGAGGCCGACGCACTGGGCAAACAGATTATGGACATCGTGTATCAGATGACGCACAAAGAGGGATAAAGACCCTCCCCCTACCCCTCCCTTAAGGGCGGGGAGTATATTCTTCTGCGAAAAGCCATTTGAACAGTCTGAACAATCTAAACAATCTGAACCATGTTTTCTCTTTTACATAAAGCATCCACTCCCCTCCCTCAAAGGGAGGGGTTGGGGGTGGGTCTTCTGCTTCTTGCAGCCCTCCCGGCCACTGCACAGCGCTGGAACGTCGTCTATATAATGACCGACGACCACACGGCACAGATGATGTCGGCCTACGACAAGACCAACATCCAGACGCCCAACCTCGACCGCATCGCCAACGACGGCGTGCGCTTCGTCAACTCCTATGTGGCCAACTCCCTCTCCGGCCCCAGCCGTGCCTGTATGATTACAGGCAAGCACAGCCACAAAAACGGCTTCACCAACAACGAGCACGGTGTGTTTGACGGTTCGCAGCAGACGATGCCGAAACTGATGCAGCAGGCCGGCTACAGCACCTGCCTCATCGGCAAGTGGCACCTCGTGAGCACCCCCACCGGCTTTGACCACTACGAAATAATCCCAGGCCAGGGCGACTACTACAACCCCACGTTCATCACTATGGATGGCCAGACGCACAAGGAGAAAGGCTACCTCACCAATATCCTCACGGACAAGGCCATTGACTGGATGAACCAGCAGCGACAGCAAAAAACGCCCGACGGCCAGCAGAAGCCCTTCATTCTTTTCCTCCACGAGAAAGCCTGCCACCGCGACTGGATTCCCGAACTGAAATACCTCCGCGAGTATGAGGACGTCAACTTCCCCCTTCCCCACGACTTCAACGACACATGGGAAGGACGCAAGGCCGCGCAGCGTCAGGAAATGTCCATTGCCTCCGACGTGGATATGACGATGGACTACGACATCAAGATGTACGACCCCAACGTGAAGACACGCCTCACCGGAGCCTACCTCGGCATCATCGGCCGCATGGACTCTCAGGAACGCGCTATCTATGATGCTTTCTACGACTCCCTGGCCATAGACTTCCGCAGCCGCCACCTCACCGGGCAGGCGCTGAAGGAATTCAAATACCAGCGCTTCATGCGCGACTATGCCAAGGTGGTAAAGACCCTCGACGACAACGTTGGCCGTCTGCTCGACTATCTGGACGAGACGGGCCTCTCAGAGAACACTCTCGTGGTTTATACCTCCGACCAGGGCTTCTACATGGGCGAGCACGGATGGTTTGACAAGCGCTTCATGTACGAGGAGAGCTTCAGCACCCCCCTTGTCATGCGTATGCCCACCAAGTACGACAAACCCGTGGCCCACGGCGACATCACCGAGATGGTGCAGAATATTGACTACGCCCCCACCTTCCTCGAACTGGCCGGTGCACCCATCCCCGCCGACATCCAGGGCGTGAGCCTCCTGCCCCTGCTTGAAGGCAAGCACCCCAAGAACTGGCGTAAGTCCCTCTACTACCACTACTACGAGTTCCCCGCCGAACACGCCGTACGCCGCCACTACGGCGTCAGCACCGCCGATGGCTGGAAACTCATCCATTTCTATCCCAGCGCCGAAGAGCGTCCTGAGGAACAGGTTGACCAGTGGGAAATGTATAATCTCAACGCCGACCCCCACGAGATGCAAAACATCTACGGCCAGCCCGCCTACGCCAAGCAACAGAAGCGTCTCCAGAAGGAACTCGTAAAGCTCCAGAAGCAGTACGACGACCCCATCGAGAGCGAACTGCAAGCAAGGCAAAAATAGCCACTCCTTATATATAATATACGCGCGCGAGTCTCCCTCCGAGGCTCGCGCTGTTTTTTTAGGCCCGTTCTCTGCCAAATATCAGCACGTCTGACACAAAGTTCTGCCAATTTGTCACAGCCGAAACTCCCCGAAATGTTAAAATCTCGGCCTTATTTGTTAAAAAACAAGCCAAAATCACAGGTAAACGGGCAGAATGGCACAGCAATTGCCGATATCTATTGTGCAAGGCCGAAAGTCCTACGCGGACTCCCCCAATATAAAAAGGCGGCCTTCTGTCAGAAAATGTTTAACCCATAAAAAATAGGAGATTTAACTATGACACCTATCATCTATCCCACCAACACCAACCTGGGCATCTTCCCCGCCCTCTTCAACGAATTCTTCGGCAACGACTGGACTCCCGCCAATCGCCGCTTCTCCTCCCCCGCCATCAACGTATCCGAGAGCGACACGGCCTACACCCTTGAAGTGGCCGCTCCGGGCATGACGAAGGATGATTTCACCCTCACCCTCTCCTGCGACGGCGAACTCGTCATCGCCATGGAGAAAAAGACGGAGACCACCGACGAACAGAAGGACAGGAAGTACCTCCGCCGCGAGTTCAGCTACAGCAAGTTTGAGAAGCGCTTCACCCTGCCCGAGGATATCCGGAAGGAGCAGATTTCTGCCCAGATGACCGACGGCGTGCTCTCCATCAGCCTCCCCAAGGTCAACGAGGAAGAAAAAGCCCAAGAGACGCTCCGTATCGAAATTAAGTAATCTCTCGAACAACACTCCTTTCGAACTGTTCAAAAGTCTCTTCTTCTGACAGTTCTCTCCCCAAAAGCCCCGCCTCTCACCATAGAGCGCGGGGCTTTTCTTGCATACAAATGGCTTGCATCCCTCATTTTCTCCCATTTAGTGCCCTCCTTTTCAAAATAAATAAGTAATTTTGCAGCTGATATCATATCTCTTTCTCTATGATTCCCAAACTCCCCAACCGACCGTGGAAGGTGCTCAAGAGCGAGCAGCTCCTCAACCGCGGCACATGGATGAACCTCCGCGTGGAGGAGGTACAACTGCCCTCCGGCAGCATCGTGCCGGAATGGTTTATCCTCGACTTCCCCGACTGGGTGAACGTCATCGCCATTACCCGCGACGGCCGTTTCGTCATGGAGGACCAGTACCGCCACGCCATCGGCGAGACACACTTCGAACTCGTGGCCGGAGTCATCGACCCAGGTGAAACACCCCTCCAGGCCGCCCGGCGCGAATTGAGCGAGGAGACGGGCTACGGAGGCGGCGAATGGCGCCTATTCATGACGCTCTCCCCCAATCCCACCAACCACACGAACCGCGCCTACACCTTCCTCGCCACCGGCGTAGAGCCTCTCGGCCACCAGCACCAGGAGCCCACCGAGGACATCCACATCGACATCTTCACCCGCGAGGAGGTGCAGCAGCTCCTCAACGAGGGCCAGATTATCCAGGCCATGCACGCCGCTCCCCTCTGGAAATACATGGCAGAGAATCCCTGAGCGCTTTTCTCCTTGCCGTTTTGTCCTCCCTCCTTGTCTCTTCTAAAGCCATCGCCACCACCTTATGTCGCGCCAAGACGCCATAGCCCGCGGAGCCACGCCCCATCCCACCGTTCCCTCCATGAAACGGCGCAGCCACGCGCATGACTACGAGGAGCCCGGCATCTATATGCTCACGCTGGCCGTAGAAGGGCGCCGCCGATTGTTGGGCACGCTCACAGGCAAGGCCGATGCGGAAGAGGGCACGCCCGATGCCCCGCGCGTCATTCTCTCTCCGCTGGGCAAGGAGGTGGAGATGATTCTCCAGAGCATTCCTCAGAGGCATCCCGAGCTTGAGATATGGCTGCGGGTGATAATGGAAGATCATCTCCACTTGCTTGTGCGCGTGAAGACGCGGCTCCCGAAGCATCTTGGGCAGGTAGTGGCCGGCTTCAAGGCTGCCTGCAGCAAGGCCTACTGGCGACACCTCGGGCTCCCGCCCTCGGCACCGAACCCGCCAGCCTCTTCTCCCGTCCCTCCTACATCTTTCCCCGCTCCTTCTGCCTCTTCTCCCGCCTTGCCAGCCTCTTTCCCCGCCCCTTCTGCCTCTTCCCCCGCCTCCTCAAGCGCTCTCCAACGAGCAGGTTCGGTGCGGGTGGCGGAAGCCGCCGGTAAGCGTCCTTCCCTCTTCGAGCCGGGCTATCACGACCGCCTCCTCCTCCGTGCCGGCCAGCTCACCACCCTCAAGCGCTACATCGCCGACAACCCGCGTCGTCTCGCCGTGAAGCGTCAGCACCCGCAACTCTTCCGCAAGCGCCTCCACATCCGCATCGGCTCCCAGGAATACGCCGCCTACGGCAATATCTTCCTCCTCCGAAAACCCGACAAGGCCCAGGTACTCGTCCATCGCGCCGACAGCCCCGCCGTCCACGCCGCCCACATGCAAGAGTGGCAGCAACTCATCCTCAACGGCGGCGTGCTCGTCTCGCCCTTCATCAGCCAGCGCGAGAAAGAGGCCCGCGATATGGCCCGCCAACACTCCGGCGACCTCATCATCCTCCGCGAGAACGGTTTCCCCGACATCTTCAAGCCCCAGGGCTGGGAGTTCCCCTACTGCGCCGCCGGCCATCTCCTCCTCCTTGCTCCTTGGCCCCACCACAACGAGCGAACCACCATCACCCGCCGCCAGTGCCTCTCCCTCAACGACATGGCCCGCGCCATCGCCGCCATCACCGATGAGCGCGCCGTCCTCCTTCCCTCCTGAACCCATAAACTTCCTAAACCTTACTATTATGACCATCACCGAACGTTTCCTCAAGTACGTCTCCTTCGACACCCAGTCCTCCGAAGACGCCACCACCTGCCCCTCTACCGAGAAGCAACTCCGCCTGGCCGAATACCTCCGCGACGAGCTCACGGCCCTCGGCCTCACCGAGGTGGAACTCGACGCCCACGGCTACCTCTACGCCACTCTTCCCGCCAACACCTCCAAGCCCGTGCCCACCATCGGCTTCATCGCCCACATGGACACCAGCCCCGACGCCTCCGGCAAGGACGTCCGTCCCCGCATCGTCAAGGCCTACGACGGCGGCGACATCATCCTCGACGCCGAGGCCGGCATCGTCACCTCCCCCTGCAAGTTCCCCGAACTCAAGGACCACGTCGGCGAGGACATCATCGTCACCGACGGCCACACCCTCCTCGGTGCCGACGACAAAGCCGGCATCGCCGAAATCGTGCAGGCCATGGCCTATCTCCTTGAGCACCCCGAAATCAAGCACGGCAAGATTCGCGTGGGCTTCAACCCCGATGAGGAAATCGGCATGGGCGCCCACCTCTTCAATGTGGAGAAGTTCGGTTGCGAATGGGCCTACACCATGGACGGTGGTGAACTCGGCGAAATAGAATTCGAGAATTTCAACGCCGCAAGTGCCAAGATAGAAATCGCCGGCGTCAGCGTGCATCCCGGCTACGCCAAAGACAAGATGATCAACGCAGCCCTCGTGGCCGCCGACCTCATCACCGTCATGCCCGAGACCGAAACGCCCGCCACCACAGAGGGTTACGAAGGCTTCTTCCACCTCACCGGCATCCAGGGCGGCGTAGAACATGCCACGGTCTCCTATATCATCCGCGACCACGACCGCACCCTCTTCGAGCAGCGCAAGCAGTATATCACCGACATCGTCAGCGCCATGAACCAGCGCTACGGAAAGGGCACGCTCACCCTCACCCTCAACGACCAGTACTACAACATGCGCGAGAAGATAGAGCCCTGCATGCACGTCATCGACATCGTCAAACAAGCCATCCAGGAAGCCGGCGTAGAGCCCCAGGTGCGTGCCATCCGCGGCGGCACCGACGGTGCCCAACTCAGCTTCAAGGGCCTCCCCTGCCCCAACATCTTCGCCGGCGGCCTCAATTTCCACGGCCCCCACGAGTTCCTCCCCATCCCCAACATGGAGAAGGCCATGCAGACCGTCGTCAACATCTGCCGCATCACCGCCGAGCGCTAATCAACGCAAGCCGAAGGCCTAACGAATCAGGCCCAGCGCCCTGCAATGCAGCAAAATCCAACCCTTAAGTCAATAAAAAGCACACAATAGCACTATGCCCTCCAGTTTTCCCCTATAAGGACTGGAGTTTTCCCCTATAAGGACTGGAGTTTTCCCCTATAAGGACTGGAGTTTTCCCCTATAAGGACTGGAGTTTTCCCCTATAAGGACTGGAACGCTTCCCCATAGCGTATCCAGTCCTTGCCTTTTTTGTATCCAATTTTTCGCCTAAGGACTGCAGTCCTCGCCCTTAGGACTGGAGTCCTCGCCCTTAGGATTACAGTCCTCCCCCTTAGGATTGGAGTCCTAAGGGGGAGGACTGCGACTTTTTCCCGTTTACGAAGAGTGGGAACCTTTTTCGGCAAAAATATTCGCCCTTCATCCAAAGGAATAAGCCCTCCACCTCCCCGCAGGTTCGGTGCCAAGGGCGGAAGCCCTTGGTATTCTCCCCATCATCGTGCGTTCTACCACCTCCAGAAACTTATCGGAAGCATTGTCTTGCAAGCGCCGCACGGCACACGCCGTATCATAAAGCCCGACGCCCTTCTCCCGCAGCAGCGCCTTGATTTCCGCCAACTGGTACGTCTTATGCGCCGCATCCACCAGCCGCTGCGCATCGCCGAAGAAGACGAGGCCGAAAACGCGCCACATGTCATTCGTAAAATTAGGGTAGTAGAAGTCCATGCACCAGCGTTTCCGTTGCGGCGGAAACGAGCCGAGCATCAGCAAGCGGCCGTTAGCCGGCAAGAAAGGCTCAAGAGGGTGGTTTTCAACGGGTATCAAGCCCTTGCCAAGCATTTTGGCCATAGTCATCTCTTATTTGCTTCCGTTTTTTGATGCACGCGCACGTAGTCAATCTCGTAGCGCATGGGGAAATCGCGCACGTCGAGGTCCTTCACGCGGATGTCCAGCGCGAGGTTGAGCAGCAGGAACATGGGACGGCGGAAGGGATTCACGCCCTCGCCGTTGGCCTTGCCGTTGACGGTGTTTTGCAGGTTCGTCTCGTTGAGAAGTTCGCCGTCGAGGTAGAGGCGGATGAAGTTCTCGTCCCAATCCATCGTCCAGACGTGGAAACGTGAGGCCCACATCGGGTCTTTCTCCGTGAAATGCGTCAGCGGCGTGTAGGAAGAGTCCCATTGGCCCACGTTGGGCTTGTCGCTGCCCCACGCGGCGTTGGCAAGGATGGTGGGCTTCCCACCCGACTGATAGTACTCCATGAGGTCCACCTCGCCGTTGGAGGGCCAGGGGAGACCCTTCCCCATAAGCCAGATGGCAGGCCAGGCCCCGAGGCACACAGGGATGCGAGCCCTCACCTCCAGTCGGCCGTACTGATACGAGAAACTCTCCCGCGTCTCCACGGCGGCGCTCGTCCACTGAACGTTCGGCCTGTTTTTCCGCCAATCACGGCTGCCCGACTCATACGTGGGGCAGGCAAAGGCGGCAGGACGCGCCTCCAGCACCAGGAGGCCGTCGCGCTGGTACGCATTCTCGGGAGCGTACCACTGAACCTCCTGATTCCTCACAAAACCCCGCTCGTAATTCCAGCGCGAGGTGTCGAGCTGTCCATCAGTGTCGAACTCGTCGTGCCAGATGAGGGCCATGTCGGAACCAAAGTCCGTTTCATTATTTATTTTTGACTGCGCACACACGTTAGAGTGCGAAAAGGCACCAAAGAGTGCGAGGCAACTTAGCCCCAAACTACACAAATTTTTCATACAAGATTTACTATTTTACGGCAGGCACGAACGTCTCGTAAGTATTGTCGTCATAGAACACGCGAATCTCCTTTACGCGGCGCATAATTTTGTCAAGATTTTTTACAACTTCAAAATCGTTTTCTTCGTCCGTTTGAGAACCTCTTTTTTCCTTCTCTTCGAATGAATTTGAAGGGCGCTGCCGCGGACGCGCTACCGCACCCGCATTTCCTTTTCCTGCCATTCGCGACGGCGGAGTAGGGGGCACCGTTTCCTTCTGCTCAAAAAGATTTCCGAGAACTCCGTCATCGTCATCGTCATCGATGATTGTGATCTCGCCCATGGGGGAGGGTGCCACATTTTCGTCCTCAATCATCTCGCCCTCGCCGAAGAGCAACCACTTTTCGTTGATCTGAGGGAAGGCACGGTGGATGGCATTCACGTGCATGATGGTCGGGTTCGTCCGACCGTTGAAAATGTTCGAAATTGACGACGATGATAAATCGAGGCGGGCAGCAAAGTCCTGCTGGGAGAGTCCCAGGTGCGTCATAATCTCATGAATTCTGTCTTTCATTTTTTCTTTTTTTTACGGAGAGTCGCCCCTCCAGTCCTTTTTCTTGTTCAAATTTCACTTTGCAAAGATAAATATAAAAAATGAGAGAAACAAGAAAAGTAAATTATAATTTCAAAAATCAAAATCCCGCCATATCAATTTGTAATTTTACATCTGCAAATTCGCACACCGCGCCCTACGCTCACTCTTCCACGCCCAGCACCGGCGCAGCCTGCATTCAGCCATCAGTAAAACTACCACTCACTATGTTTATATCGCTGGCTTCTCACCTGTTATGCGTATATATTACACCAAATCCGGCATTAGAACGCACTCCAGCGCGCCTTCGCCCTCCTAAGCCTTCACACATCGCTGCATATGCACATATATATTTTACTGATATTAACTATATTACCAAGCGTAATATACAGTGCATTTTTTGCAACCGCAGGTGAAACCGAAGCACCCTCGACAAATGTAAACCTTTTCGTTATTTGCGATTTCTAAATGTAAACCACCGATACTATCACGCCAGCTCACTTTCTGAATTTACACTTTTATATTCGCGAATTCCCGATGTTTACAAAACTGAATCTTAATAAGTCTTAACACATCCGGGCTTAATCCAGAATAAATGCCATTTTTCACCGTTTGCAGCCCGATGCCGCACATTTGGCTGGGATTTACTTCTACGCGATTCTACAAGCACTAAAACCAAGCCTATCCTACTATAAGACAAGCGCTTATATGCTAAAAAATATGTAGTATAAAAATAGAGGAAAACGGTGTTCTAAAGCCCCTATATTAGCTTTAGAGGACTAAAAATGCCCAATTTTGGCTAAAAAAGGGTGTATTCGGGGGCCAAAAACGGGGCACGTTTGCAACAATTTACATTTTTGTCAGGATTTTGGGGAGAAAAAGAAGACCTCATCCCCGTCCTTCTGGACTAAGAGATGAGGAACTTCAGAGCAAGTCTGCGCCAAAAATTGCGCAGAGATTTTTACGAAAAAATTACTTTCGAATAATCAAGAATTAATCAATGAAGAATAAAAAACAAGAGTTCTTCCATCAGTTCTCCAGGGAGCGTATTGGGGTTCTCTACCCCTTTGCTTCGAGCGTCAGTCTTTCTGATGGCATTCAAAATATACATACATTTTACTCCATTATACTGTCGCATCGCCGGCATTACGCTCCGTCGAACTTGCCATTCAGATACTCCCAGATAAGCCGCAATTCCGCGTTCACTTTTGTCGGGAGAGTAAAATGCTTGCATGATATTTGCGAAATATTTGTACAAAGAAGCGAGCACAAGTTGGATTGGATTTTCCTTCTGGTTTTTGTCAAAATATTTTACAATTTCAAATGCGCGTTTTTGGTCCTTTACACCGAGCGCATCTTGAAGCTCGTAAACGTTAAATTGACGTGAAATTCCAATAAGGTCGGAAACCATGCCGCAGGTCACTTTTCGCTGCTCACCGGACAAGGCTGCGGCGAGTTTATCCAGCTCGCTGGAAATCTTCAAGAGATCCGCTCCCACGTACTCCGCCATCATCTGTACGGCGCGTGGTTCCAGTTCAAAATTCTTTTGCTGGCTGTACGTCGAAATGAAGGACAACAATTCGGCATCACTGGGATGAGTGGACTCAAAAAGCACGCCCGCCTTACCAATCAGGCCGCTGACCTTCTTACGGCCGTCCAATTTGCCATTTTTATGGCAAAACACCAGCACAGAGGTAGGGGAAGGCTGGCGAAGATAGTACTCCAGGTTGTCAATATCCCGCAGCGCTTGGGCTTCGCGCACTATGACAAGCAGTTTGTCGCCCATCATCGGCATGCCCTTGGCTGCACTCACAACGAC
Organism: Alloprevotella sp.; assembly: GCA_045600685.1. Classification (GTDB taxonomy): domain Bacteria; phylum Bacteroidota; class Bacteroidia; order Bacteroidales; family Bacteroidaceae; genus Alloprevotella. Next base: position 74,829 of record JAZRYH010000044.1, read on the forward strand.
ATCGGTTGTCGTGTCGGAGCCGTAGAACGTAAGAAGATTAAAGTCGCGGTCTTCCACGTCGGGAATAACTGCGTCGATTATTATGTCGCACAGGCGGTCAATGTAGTATGCCTCCTCACCCATTAAATAATAAACGGGTGCGAGTTTGCCTTCCTTAATATCGGCCACGAGCTGCTGAAAGAGCGCCCCTGCCGATGTTTTCTTGGGGTATGCCATTTTATTATTAAGTAGAAAAGGGTCTTTTCTTTCGCAAAGAGCAGCCGGCAGTCCTTGTCTGCGGCAAGCGGCGGCTTACGCGAATTCAGCACGTCCTAATACTTCTTTGCATCACACAAGATTTCTCCTGCGCGACGGAACGTGCCATTTTCAAATTACCCAACGGGCTTCATGCACTGCATACATCCCCATCAGGCAGGTATAAACCGTACTTGCGTCACAGCAAGGCTCATCAGAGCTCTGCAGTGACGCAAGTTTCTTCTTTTAAGGCGGCTACGGCCTTATACTTTGCAGGAGCAGTTCCTGCGTGTACTTACTGGGGCTGGCCGGCAGGCTGTGCCTGTCCAGCGGACTGCTGGCCTGCAGACTGCTGAGCGGGAGCTGCTGCGTTAGGAGCAGGAGCTTGAGCTTTTACGTTTTCAATATTTTCAGTGCCAGTCTGATTTTCACCATCTACGTGGCACTTAGCGGTGACGATGCTGCACACAACGAGCATGGCAGCGAGGCCCCACGTGAGTTTCTCAACCATGTCGGTGGTGCGGCGCACTCCGGCCAGAGCGTTCATGCTGCTGAAGTCGGATGCAAGGCCACCGCCTTTAGATTCCTGGATGAGTACGATAAAGGTAAGCAGCACAGCGGCTACTATAGCCAAAATTACGAAAAGTTGAAACATGTTTTAAGTTATTTTTTATGTTTATTATTGACTACTAATTTCTGTAGGAAGCGTATTTGGTCTGCAAAGTAAGCATTTTTTCTTGGATTGACCAAATTTATTTTGGTAAGAATCTCAATTGCGCGCTCATAATTGCCTTGTTTGATAAATACTTTTGCCAAAGTCTCGGTAAAATACTCTTCTTGGAGTGCATTTACGTCACCGCTGTCGGCCTCATCATTTTCTTGCAAACCGTCCTCTTCTTCCTGTTCGGCAGAGGCGGAATCCTGAAGCTCGACTTCGGCATTCTCTTCGGCATTCTGTAACGCGATTTGTGGTTCTGCGGACGGATCTTCACCCTTTTCTGGCATCTCGTCAAGCCCCACGGCGTCGCTTTCGGCATCCTTGGCGTCTTGCTCGGCATTTGCTACCGCGTTATGCCCTGCAAAACCGATAGGCCAGTCATCCTCTGCACCCTCGGCGGTGGGTGCGTCGTCCATTTGCTCCAGTGTGGCAATGTAATCGGTGAGCGGATCTATCGCGCCGTGCTGCGGTTTCATAGACGTGTGGCCTACTTGTCGCAGATAGTTATCTATGAGGTCATTAACGCGGTCGCCCGTCGATACCATCGGCTCTTCGGGAGCGTCTTGCGCCGTCACGTCAATCTGGTAGTTGAGGCTCTCCACGAGATTGAAGATTACCGACCTGTCGGGCACGCACAGTGCCGCGGCGCGCAGTTCCTTGTCGAAGTCGGGCTCATGGAGCATGAAGAGGTTCTCCAGCAGCAACAGTCGTGCGGCCTGATAGTAAGGGCACTGCCCCACCACGCGCCTCAGTTCGGGGAGCGTAGCGCTTGATAGAAGTTCGGGATGGCCGATTAGTTCTGTTATCTGCATATCAAGGAGGTATGACGTCTTCTGTTGGGGAGGGAACCGGCGGAAAACCGCCGGTAACGGGGGCGGTTAGGGTTCTTACAGCGACTGGCGGGGTATTTGCAGCGGCTGGCAAGGCACTTGCGGCGGCGGTTACCAGTCGGCCACGGTGGCATTGAAGATTTGGTCGGAGATATCGTTGACGAGTTCCTGCACGAGGCTCTCCTGCACTGACGAGAGGCTCTGCGAGGCGTCGTACTGCGTCGTGGCCGTAAACTGGCGTTCCCACTGCACGTTGCCTTTGCGGTTTTCGAAGCGGATGTTCACCGTCATTTTCAGTTGCACTTGCGATGAATAGCCGTCGGCCGATATTGCCTTGTTGAATTGGTCGTATGCCGTGATTTCGCCCGCCATGTGGAGGTCGCCGTTGCGCTTTACCATTGTCAGGCGCGTCTGATTGGCGTAGAGATCCTGCAGTTTGTTGTTGAGCATAGCCTCCATCGGGGCCCAGCCATAGGGGGCGCGGTTGGCAATTTTGTCGAGTTGCATGGTCTTGATGACGGCGTAGTCGATGTTCGTACCGGTGAACTTATAACTCACGGCACATCCGCAGAGCACAGCCACGCATACGGCCACGGCGGCGGCCCATCTGCAGCGCATCCTCACTATGCTATTGCTCATCAAGTCCATATTCTTTTATTTTTCTGTATAGCGTGCGCTCCGAGAGTCCTATCTCGCGCGCTGTAGGTGCTTTTTTGCCGCCGTTGCGCTCCAGGGCACGACGGATAAGTTCCCTTTCGCTGGCTTCCACGGTGAAGGCTTCGTCGCCGACAACCTCTACGATGTCGGTAGCCACAGGAGCATTTTGCGGGAGCAGGTTCCTTGCGTTTATGCTGTTTTCCGCCATTTTCTGGCGCAGTTCCGCCACCTCTTTTTTCAGGGAGATAAGCATTTGGAATATCATTTCGCGCTCCTGAGCGTAGCTGTAGGCGCCGTCCTCCAGAGTTCCGGCCACGGTGAGCCCGCCTGCGGGATGTTCTTCGGGCAGATAGGGGCGCAACAGTTCGGGCGTGATGTAGCGTTGGTCGCATGTGATACTCATATTCTCCACCACGTGGAGCAACTGCCTCACATTGCCTGGCCATCCGTACGCACAGAGCATTTCCGTAGCCTCAGACGTGAGCCTCACGGGCGGCATCTTGTACTTTTCCTGCATGTCCAGAGCGAACTTGCGGAAGAGCAGGTCTATGTCCCTCCCTCTTTCCCTCAGGGGCGGCACGCTCACTGTCACGGCGTTCAGTCTGTAGTACAGGTCCTGACGGAACCGTCCGCGCCTGATGGCCTCTGGCAGATTCACGTTGGTAGCCGCCACGATGCGTACGTCAGTCTTGCGCACCTCGCTGCTACCCAGCCGCATATACTCACCCGTCTCCAGCACGCGCAGCAGTCTCGCCTGCGTGGCCAGCGGCAGTTCGCCCACCTCGTCGAGGAACAGCGTGCCCCCGTTGGCGGTGGCGAAATAGCCCTCGCGGTCGGAGAGAGCCGTGGTGAAGGCTCCCTTCACGTGGCCGAAGAGTTCAGAATCGATAGTACCCTCGGGTATGGCTCCGCAGTTAATGGCCATGTACGGCTTGCGGCTGCGCCCCGACGCATCGTGGATGATGCGCGGGAAGACCTCCTTACCCGTGCCGTTTTCGCCCACCACAAGCACACTGATATCCACGGGAGCCACCTTCAGCGCCGTTTCCAGCGCCTGGTTGAGGCCCTCGTAGTTACCCGTAATGTTGTAGCGCTGCTTAAGCGACAGAAGGTCGGTGTTCATCGGCATTGGTGCATATTGGACTGCAAAGTTAATATTTTTTTTACAAATAGAGGTCATTTCTTACCAAAAACTTACGCCACAACAGCAAGTTTACGTCCCATCATACCCTCTATATTATAAATAATGTGTACTTTTGCACTCACTAATCCCCCCTTTACGACCTATGAAAACCGGAATAATACAACTCACCTGCGGCCCCGACGTGCAGCAAAACAAGGTGCGCCTCGCCGACTGCATACGTAAGGCCGCCGCACAGGGCGCCGAACTCATCGTACTCCCCGAGCTCCACAACACGCCCTACTTCTGCCAGACAGAGGACGTGAACAACTTCAACCTCGCCGAGACCATTCCCGGCCCTTCCACCGACTTCTTCGGCGCTCTGGCCAAGGAACTCGGCATAGTCATCGTCACCTCCCTCTTTGAGCGCCGCGCCGCCGGCCTGTACCACAACACGGCCGTCGTCCTCGAGCGCGACGGCTCCATTGCCGGCACCTACCGCAAAATGCACATCCCCGACGACCCCGGCTACTACGAGAAATTCTATTTCACCCCCGGCGACCTCGGTTTCCAGCCCATACAGACCTCCGTCGGCCGCCTCGGCGTGCAAGTATGCTGGGACCAGTGGTATCCCGAAGGCGCCCGCCTCATGGCCCTCGCCGGTGCAGAGATACTTATCTACCCCACCGCCATCGGCTACGCGGCCTCCGACACGCCCGAAGAACAAGAGCGTCAGCGCCGCGCCTGGCAGCTCGTGCAGCGCGGCCATGCCGTGGCCAACGGCCTGCCTGTCGTCACCGTCAACCGCACCGGCCACGAGGCCGACCCCTCCCGCCAGACGGCCGGCATCCAGTTTTGGGGCACCAGTTTCGTGTGTGGCCCTCAGGGCGAGGTGATTCACGCCTGCGGCGCCGTGGATGAGGAAGTCGTAGTGGTGGATATTGACCTCCAACGCTCCGAGCAGGTGCGCCGTTGGTGGCCCTTCCTCCGCGACCGCCGCATCGAGGAATACGGCGACCTCACCCGCCGCTTCCGCGACTGACCCGCCCCCCTATTTCAGCAAGATCCGTCAGAATTACTACCCGGAACGCCCCACCCCCACATCGTGTCCGGGGAGACGCAGAGCATAAAAACGCCCACTCCGCGCCTCTCCGGCCACTTTTTTTGCCCTTTTGTTTCCAGCAATTTCCCTTCTGCTCAAATTTCCACAATTGTGGAAAATTATTTGCACAATTGTGAAAAAATATTTCCACAATTGTGGAAAATTGTTTTCACACATGTGGAAACGTTATTAGTTTAAGGATTAGTGAAAACGGCAAGGGCGCTATACAAAAACAGTGCAGAGGGCGAGGGGCCTTCTGCACTGTTTGTCAGAGATATATCTTATTTACTATCGGTTACTTCAGCACCTTCTTGCTGCCGACGAGCATCACGCCGCGGCTGTTGGTGGCAAAGCCCAACGCCTTCAGCACCGCCGACGGTCATTCCCAGACAAAGTAATAGCCGTACGACACAGGAAAAAGCCCCGCCACGGCCCTCACGGGTGGTGGCGGGGGTTGCGCACTTAACTAAATCCTAAATTATCGGCGCCTTGTAAAATGGTACGGACACAATCACCGCGACTAAGCACAGTTGACGCGCTTGACGCTCTCACAAGAAAAGCAAATATCGGCAGAAAAAATGGAAACTATCGTTACTTTTTCTTTGCATCAAAGCGGTAGGTGAAGCCGAGGCTGAGGTAATGGTGGGGAGTGGAATAACCAAATTCGACCCGCTCCTGGCTATTGATGTAGCCCCCGTAATACTGATTATGGTTGAAAATGTCATTGGCCTCCAGAGAGAGTTTGGCGTGGTTCTTCAGAAACTTCCATTCTACGCCTGCGTCCACGAGGCAGCGCGGACGATTAAGTATAGAGTTGAGATAGCCACTGTTTCCTTCGAGAACTGGAATAATATAGAAATTCCAATGCGCCAGTTTGTATATGAGGCTGAGTCTTGCTCGGTATTCCCATGTTGCACTATTCTGATAGTTGGCGTCAGAGTATTTCGTGCGCGTGTAATTAGTATGGCAGCTGAGATTGGCGTTCCAATGGTCATCGTCATAGCGGACGCTGGGTTGGAAGTCCCACGTAAACTTATGCTGCGCCATAGCGTCGGAAGCAGGGGCATCATCGAGGCATGTGGGCAGCGTGTAGGCAACGTAATTGCTGAACGATGTCGTGGCATTCATCCGGAAGTGTCCACCCAGCGAACGGTCGTAGTTTACATTCAGGCTTTCGTCGTGACCGCCACGGCCGTTCTCGCTGGTAACGATGTAGACACCTGTCGTTGTGTTGTAACGGTAGAGTGTGACGATGGGCGAGTAGTTTTTGTTGGCGCTGACCTTGACGGAGAGATTTTGCTCACCGCGTGGAATAGTGACATGATATTTTGCCGTGGCGCCGAGACTTTGAGTGTTACAGAGGCTGGGATTTCCCATCTCGATGTAGAGCGGGTTGGTGGTATCAACATAGCCGAGTGTGCTGTGGATGCTGGGGGTGGTGGTTTCCCAAGCAAGATTAACTTCGAACGAGGAAGTTTTCGTGGCTTTCCATTTGAAGCCCAGATTGATTTCGGGGAGCAACGTGTTGCGACGGGCAAGAGTGTCAAGAGCCGAGCCTCGGGTGTAGTCGAGCCACTCCGTGGAGTTCTTGAGCGTTATATCCTGCGAAAGATTCCACCCGCCCACTTTTTCCATCACGTCCAGTTGCAAGCCGTTGTTAAGTTCCTGGTAGCGACTATGCTGGGAGTTGGCAAGGTCGGGGAGTTGGATAATGCCGTCACCTCGCATGCGCTGAGCGTCATAGAAGTTATTGGTGTATTTCAGTCTGTAACCGAAGCCTATACACAAGGCATCCGTTATCCTGTTGCAGCCGAAATCGCCTCTAACATCGAAATCGTGCGCCTCGCTCTCACCATTCTGCACCTCGTGGGTAGAAGGGAGGGAAACGTCGCGGTAGATGTAGTCGGACGTCGTAACGAAATCATTCTGCGATGACGTGTAGTTGGCGCGAAGCTGTGCCCAAAGGCTGCCCTTGTCAAAATAGCGCGTTAGGCCTTGGTAGAAGTTGAGCGTGTAGTTGTCGGTTTTGCTCGTTGAATGAGCGTCTCTACTGTTGACTGCTGTTTCTTCATCACTGTCATCGTACGTCAACTGCGTGTCATGGGAGTCGTCGGACGTACGATGGAAGGCCAGACTGGCCTGTACGCAGATAGTGGTCTTAGGGCCAACGTTGGCGAACCAACTTGTATTGAGCGGAAGGTTGAAGGAGTGCGCATATTTCTCTTGGGCAAGGTGGCTGGAAGTACCTTCCTCGGCAGCATACACCTCGCGTCGCTCCCAATAGCTAAATTGTTGGTCGCGATGGAAGGGAGTGAGCATAATGTCCCAGTTGTTGCGATGTTTGGCTTCTTTGTAGGGTGAACTCCACTTGTGCTGATAACCCGCGACACCAATCTGATGGCGGTTTTCACCGGATGACATGCCACCGCTTTCACAACCGTCAAAACCAAAACCGTCGTAAAAGTCGCTTAACTTATCGCCAGCCTTCGCTGCGATAATGAACGGATTGTCCTGGCTCAGGTGCATCAGTTTCCCGCCCCCTCTGTAGCCTGCATTAGTCAAAGCCTTAGCCTCAACATTGCCATAGAACTTGTCAAGAAAGCCTTTCTTTATCTTTATGTCGAGTACCTGCTCACCTTTGCCGTCATCATGGCCGGTGCGTTCGGATAATTCCGTCTTCTTCTCGTACATCTCAATCTTTTCTACAGCTTCGACGGGCAGTTCGGCCAAGAGTTCGGCCGAGAGGGTATTCTCGCCGTTCATCTGCATACGCAGCGGGTGATTATTCCAGAAAAGTTTGCCGTCCTGCACCGTCACGCCGGGGAGACGCTTGATGAGTTCACCCAAACGCTCGCCTTCTTCAAGATGGAAGGCCTCGGGGTTGAACACGATGGTGTCGCCCTTCGTCGTGAATCGGCGCACGCGGCCTTTTACCACGGCTTCACCAAGGAGTTCTTCAAAGGGCTGCAACTGAACGTCACCGATACTAATGGTGTCGCTCCCAGCCATGAGCATCGTATTCTTCGTTGCAACATGGTAGCCGAAATACTCAAAGCGCAGTTCAAGGCGAATCGTTTCGTAGGTACGTTCACCGTAATTGACGAGGAAGCATCCGAGCGAATCGGTAGTGATGTTCTTCGAACGTGACCAATGGTCGTTAGATCCTTTACAACAGACCGTTACATCAGGAAGAACTTCGCCGTTTGAAGCATCAACGACGCGTCCACGCAGATAGTCTGCGGACATAGCAAGGGCTTGCAGACACGCGAGTGCCAGCAGAAATAGTCTTTTCATAAGAAAGTGAGATTTGAGTTACTTCTCCCGGAAAGAAGAGAAGATGGCTATGGTATTATTTGATACCTTCGAGGTCTTTATTGGTGACGATTACCTTATACAGGAAGTTCAGAGGTTGAGATTCGCCGCCCAGGCCTGGAGTGACGCATTCGGGATTGCCCGGTACGGCCCATGTGATACAGGAGACGTTCAGTTGGGGATAGATGTCTGCCAGCCATCCAAAGGTGTGACACATCCAATGGTTGCCATCGACAGTGGATACACGCGCTTGATAGCCTGGGATATCACTGAGAGTTCGGAAGAGTTCTATTTTCTCCTCGATGGTTGCATCCTGCGGGAGGAGGTAGGCTTTGATGCGCTCGTTGATAGCACTCACGATGGCGCGTTTGAAGGAGTCGCTCATACCCTTTTCTGAGGCTTCGTACATTCCTTTCAGCATTTTGATGGCTTCAAGTATCTCTTTCTTGTTGGAGGTTGAGTGGCTGGTCTCAATCACAATATTACTATTTTCCTCTTTCACGATGCCAGCCTGGCGCAGGGCATTCTGATAAAGGTCGGCAGTGAGAGGGCCGAAGAGGCGGAATGACCGCATCTTGAGTGTGTAGGTATTTTCGAGCCACCACTCCAGACCATGGGCGCTGCGGTAGTTTGGGTTCTGCTTGCTGTTGGTGCGCAGCAGGGCATAGTTGTGCCCCTTGCCCCCCACCGTGAAGGGGGCAAGATCCTCGCCATAGTACATCTGAATGGTGCGGCTTTCGATGGCATCCCATGTGCGCAACTGGTTCGACGAGCAAAAGCCACCCGTGTGCTGGGGCAAATCCTTGTTGTAGGCCAGCAGGACGCCCTGTATCACACCATTGGCGTACTGTTTGTCCGCCTCGCTCTTGAAGGGCAGTTCGTAGTTCATTATATTTAGGTAGTAGAGCGAATCCAAGCGGTCGTGCCCTTGTTCGCTGTCGGTGCCTATCAATCTTACAGACGGCAGGTTGTCGATACATTTCTGCAATTCATTCTGTGCTGTGCAATTCAGTGCCACGCAGGCCAGCAGGAGGGATATAAGGATGCGTTTCATAGTGTTTATAATGTTAATTGTGGTCCTTCAGGGTTTTCTATAATAATATTTGTCAGTTCATCTATGAGGGCTTGATGCAGAAATTCCTCTCTTTTATGTTCGCTTACTACACGGTTCTCTATCTCGCTCAGAATAGCGAAATACAGTTCCTCGTCAGGCGTATTGTCAGAGGTATTGAGCGAGTCCTTTGCGGTGGGGGCAGTAGGCGTCGCAGGGGGAGAACTTGATGCTTTCTTTCTTCTTTGACAGATTGGCTGCTGACTGCGAGATGACGTAGCAGGTCTTTTTTCCTGTCCCACCTCTTCTGCTGCCAGCAATCGGTCAGGTCTGTCCGTAGGTCGCTGCATCTTATTATCAAGATGACTAACCGGCTGTGCCTGTTGCTCGTTTCTGTTTCTTTCTTGCAGAAACCACGTTCCTCCCACAAAAGCAATGAGTACACAAGCCGCAGCCGCATATTTATAATAAGGAATAGTACGATGGGGCTTTGCAGCCGGGTGAAGTCCCTGCTCCACAATCCGGTCGTACTCCTCGGCGCCGGGCGACAGCTCTGCCAGCATTTGCCGGTAGAGAACTTCGTCGTTATGTATGTCGTGCTGCTTCATCGTAGTAATTTCTTTTTTAGTTTTGCTTTAGCCATCGAGAGCATGCTCTTGACGGAAGGTTTCGGAATGCCTGTCTCTTGGGAAATCTCTTCTGCCGAATGGTCTTCAAGGTATCGCTTCTTCATCAGTTGCTGTTCGCAAGGAGAGAGGGTGGCAATAGCCCCTTCTATCATCTCGCGCGTCTCTTCTGAGAGCATGTTGGCATCCGCTTCGTAGGTTTCACATGCCACAGGGTCGGAAGGAGGGCTTTCCACCGTCATCTGCCGTCGCTTGAACTTTTCTATACAGATGTTTTTTGCCACCATCACGGCCAGAGCCTCTATGTTGCGGTCTGCATTAAGTCGCTCGCAGTATCGCCACAATCGTTCCAGCGCATCTTGCGCGACATCCTCGGCATCATCTCTATTACCGAAAAAGTCTCTTCCAATCTGCACCGCCAAAAAACGCAGTTGTGGTATCTGTCTTTCAAACTCTTTGCGTTCCATTCTACTCTATATACTGCAAAAGTACGAAATAGTTAAGTGCCCCCTCCCTATTTTTGAATATTTTTCTGCAAATTGCCAGCTACTATTAAGGTAGGTTCTATTAATTAGCTCGAGAAGATTTAGTGGCTATCTCGCCGCGGATTTCTTTTCAGCTTCGCAGAAGCATAGCGAGCTATGGTTCAAGAAGATGGGAAGAAAGACGCAAGAGAGAGGCCTAAAGCATCCGAG
>JAZRYH010000045.1:0-16728 GCA_045600685.1 Alloprevotella sp.
TGCCCCTGCGTCCTGCCAGTCTCTTGTAACGTGACGATATGAAGGTTTCCTTGGTTCTGCTTGCCGCCCATGCACATTCGGTGATTACCGCTTTCGTCGCTTTGTTGCCGTGGTTCGTGTGCGAGCTTTTTTTTTGCCTGCGCTCTCGTTGTTTCCCGGACTCAGTCCCGCCCATGACGCAATATGCGCATCGGTTGGGAACACTTCCATATTCACGCCAATCTCAGCAAGTATGTCGATAGCGGATGTACGCTTGATTCCCGGTATTTCACACAGGAGCGACACTTCTTCCTCGATGGGTTGCATGTAGCGGTTGATTTCTTCGTCTATGACCTTTATCTGACTTTCGAGGTTCTCAATACTCTGGCGGATGGCACGAAGCATGAACTTGTGATGTTCCGTGAAGTTGCCTTCCACAGCAAGGGCGATTTCCTCCTGCGAGCTCTTCAACTTCCAGTGGGTGCAAAGCGAAGCAAGGAATTCCGGATCCGTATTGCCTGCAAGTACATTGTCGATCACCTCCGTGCAGGTCTTGCCCGTTACATCGCTGAACACGCTGGAGAGCTTGAGGTTCGCATCCTCAAACACACGTATCATGCGATTATGCTCGGCTGCCACATTCTGTACAAGCTTGCGACGATAACGTGTTAGGTCACGCAACTCGCGCTGTTCCTTTGGAGGAACAAAACTTCCTTTGAGAAGGCCTGCCCGAAGCAACTTGCATATCCAGGCGGAGTCTTTCTTGTCTGTCTTGTGCCCAGGAACATACTTGATGTGTCGGGCATTGACCACAAGAATGGTCAACCCTTCGCATTCAAGGATATTGAACACCGGCTTCCAATAGACGCCTGTACTCTCCATCGCTACATGGGTGACACCTAATGACAATAGCCATTCTTTCAATTCTGTCAATGATCGCGTCGTGGATTTGAAGGTGCGCGTTTCACGCTTGATGCCTTCGCCTTCCACTGTCGCCACAATCTCCACTTTGTGGACATCCAAACCGCAGCATCGCGTTGCTATCGGTTCAAACTCTACGTTCTTCTTTGTTGTCATATGCTCGTCGATTTAATGGTTGTGGCGACAAAAGTAATCAAAATACTCCACATACGTGCAAATACATATCACTTTTCATTCCCTTTGACGAGCCGAAGGCCTCATGTACGTTTCATATACATTATTGTTTTATCCTTTGGGCTGAAAGCCCTTAATTGTATAGCCTAGGGCAGAGTGACCGAAGGGAACGTCGCCCTAGGGCCGCAGGTGCGACTACCAAGTTTGCCGCAACGCGGCTTTATTATGTCGGGGCAACGCCCCAACTCTCTGGCTGAACATGCCGTTCTAATCACAAAGAACATACTGCTCGTCATATTCCACGCCGTAGGCCTGGAGCCATTTTAGGTATTCTTCTCGGAAGGATATCTTCTTATGATGTTCTTCTTGATTGTCTATATAGGCTTCTGTTTCTTCCAAACGCGACTGACTAACGGAGAATGCTGCATATCCTCTTTGCCAAGCGAAGGCGCGATAGCAACTGTCTTTCGTCTTTATCCACTTGCTGCTGCTACGCTTTATCTCCTCTGCAAAATCCGACAAAGACATCTGGCGTGGTAAGGTGCATAGCATGTGAATATGGTCTGGCTCGCCGCCTACTCTCACAACGAGACTATTTTGAGCTCGCGCAATACCGGCGATGTAATGCCACAACTCTCCGAGATGATTGCGTTTTATTGTTTTTTCCTTGACGTGGAAAATGAAATGGATATATATTTGGGAAAGGGATTGAGCCATATTTTTTAAGTAGTTTTTCCAGTGAGTTGCCGCGTTGCGGCGATTGTATTATGCGGCGTTGCCGCGTACTTGCTTGTCTCACATACGACCTAGGGCGGCGTTCCCTTCGGTCACTCTGCCCTAGGCTGGACAATTACGGGCTTTCAGCCCTTTACCTAGAGTGGCAGCATCGCACTTATCGTTCCCCGTTTCCCAATTTGAGGGCTTTCGCATCCGATGTGGCTTTGGACAAACGCATTTGGTCTTTCTTCCCGTCCGATACACGCCTACTTCTTCAGCACCTTCTTGCCGCCTTGCAGGTAGAGACCGGCGGCACTGGGGGCAGCGAGTTGCACGGGACGGCCCTGAAGGTCATAGACCGCCGGCTGTTGTCCGTTGTCCGTTGTCTGCACGGCGTCAATTCCCGTGGGGTCAATGTACAGGTCGGACTTGATGCGCGTGATGTTCCACACGGAGGCACCCCAGTCCCTGGGCTGCAGCACGAGGCTGGAGGCGCTGTTGGGATTAGTGTACCACGAGTACTTGCCCGTCTTGTCAAGGATGGCAATGGCGGTATTGCCCTGGTCGGTGGTGACTTCCTGCAGCGTCCAGCCGTACTTGCCGTTGGCCGTGTTGAAGAGCGTGGTGTTCTTCAGGGCTGTACCGCCGGCACTCGCCGTCACATACACGCTGCGTTCCTTATCCTTGTTGCGGATATACATCGTGCCGTCGGCCTGCTTGATGAAGTGCCAGCGGGCGGCGTCGCTGGCGTAGGAGGAGGCCACGGTCATGTTATTGCCGCTGACGGCGGCGTAGTTTCCATTGAAGTAGCCGTTCTCAATGTAGTAGTAATGGTCCTCGTCAATGCTTTCCAGCAAGCCGATGCGGGGATATTCCATATATTTCTCCAGCATGTCGGCATACTTCCGGTATTCTTCCTCGCTTACCACGCCGCCTTGTTCCACGCGCTCTTCCACGGCGCTGATTACCTCGTCGAGACAGGCGATGCCGTCGGCCGTGGCGTAGCCGTAGGTATCTTCTTGCCAGTCGGCGCGCTCCTGACGGGCCATGCGCAGCAGGCCTTGCAGTTGTACGGTGAAGTCGGTCACCTCCGTCAGGCGCCAGGTGCCGGGATACATCAGGCGGGCATCGGTGTCATCCTCGGCGCGGCCCGTACTCTTGGCGTAGAGCACCTTGCCGCCGCCCTCAATGAGCAATGCCCCGGGTATGTAGTCGTATTTCGTAGCCTCCGTGCTGCGGCGCAGCGTCAGTGTCTCACTGCCGCCCACCACGAGGGGCTTGCCGTCCAGCAAGCTGACGAAGCGGTAGCCTTCGCCTTCTGCCTTCTCGCAGCGCCACAGTTCGCGCGGTTCCTGCTGCGGGGTATAGTGGAAGCAGAGGTGGTCAATGTCGCGATAGAGGGTGCTGCCCTCGTAGCGCGCTTTATAATAAGTGGAGGCGCTCTTTATCTGATAGGTCTTGCCTTCCTGCGGCATCACGAGGGTGCTCTCCTTGAAAGCTTTCACGGCGGCGGCCAGCGTCTCGGCGGCGGCCTCGTCCTGTGCGGCGTTCACGGTCTGCAGCAAGGCGGCATAGGCTTCCTTACTGGCATAGCCCACGCGCCCAGCCTCACCTTGGCTTTCCAGCAGGCGACGGGCCTCGGCCCGTTGCTGTTCGAACGGGGAGAGTGCGGGCTGGTCAATATAGTGCTTGCCGTACGCCACACCGAACTCATCAAGAATGGCGGCGTGGCTCTGCAGCCTCTTGCGGAAGTCCTCCCAGCGGCGGCGGTCATACTCCATCCACCCCACCTCGGCCAGGGCCAACATACGCGGGAAGTACTGGTACTGCATCTGTTCGTCGCTCCCCAGGCTCTCGGCCCAGAGGTTGGCCTGCGGGCCCCAGCACATATCCTCCTTGCCTTGCAGCGTGGCCACGGGGTTGATGGCATACACCTTATCGATGCTGTTCACCTCCTTGTCGCCGTAGCCGCCCTGATACACTTCGTCCACCTCGGCCTGTTCCACGGTGCACTGCATCAGGTCGAAGTAGCACGGCCGGCTGGGCACATAGATGCACTTCAGCCCCTTCGCGGCGGCGTTGGCGGCATTCTGTGTGCCGCGCCACACCATCATGATGGGCTTCACCGTGTATTCCGTCTTCCAGCGGTCTATGAGTTCGTCCCACGCGATGACTTCCTTACCGTATTCGTCACGCAGCCACGAGCCGAGGGTTTCCAGGAGCCACGGCTGCAGGTCATTCACGTCCTTCAGTCCTTCCTCCTTTATGCGGCGCTGACAGTCGGCGTTGTTCACCCACGCGGTCGTGGGGCACTCGTCGCCGCCCAGATGCATATACTTCGACGGGAACGTCTCGGCCAGATGGCCCAGCACGCATTTCAGGAAGTCGATGACCTTGTCGCTGCCCACGTTGAGCACGTCGGAACTTATGCCCTCCATGATGCGCACCTCGTAGGTGCGGGTCGTATCGCAGCTCAACTCGGGGTAGGCGGCGATGGCGGCCACGTTATGTCCTGGCAGGTCATACTCGGGGATGACCTCTATCTGGCGCTCTGCGGCGTAGTCCACCACCTCGCGCAGGTCCTTCAATGTGTAGTAGCAACCGCGGCCGTACTCCGTGTCGTCGTAGAAGTAGGTGGCGCCACCCTTGTTGGTGAGCGAGCCTTTGCGGATGCTGCCCACTTCCGTCAGGCGGGGATATTCGGGGATTTCCACGCGCCAGCCCTGGTCGTCGCACAGGTGCCAGTGGAACTTGTTTATCTTGTAGAACGCCATCACGTCGAGCACCTTCTTGATGGCCTCCTTCGTGAAGAAGTGGCGCGAGATGTCCAGATGGAATCCGCGGTACTTGAAGAGCGGCTCATCCTCTATCTCCACGCAGGGCAGTTCCCCTCCGGGGTTGAGCATCTGCAGTTGCAGCAAGGTCTGCTCGCCATAGTAGCGGCCGGCATCGGCACTGCTCGTCAGTACCACGCCGTCGGCACTAATCTTCAAGCGGTAGGCATCTGGGGCCAGTGTGGCATCCGTCAGGTAAGTAGGCGTCACGGCGCCCTCCACCTTAAACGTACCGCTCTGTTTCGTCAGATACTGCGGATACGGTATCAGGTCATAGTTCTGGGCCACCATGCCCAATACGCTGACCATGGCCAGCGTAAGAACCAAGAGTGCTTTTTTCATCATACACCTTATATATAATAAGCGCCCGCGCACGCACGCCTGCGCATGCACGCCCACTTTTCGCGCACAAAGTTACGAATAAGCGAGGGAAAAACAAAGGAAAACGCAGTTTTTCTTTGATTTTCCGAGCGAAAGTAACTTGGAACAACGTTCAAAGTTACGAATAAGCGAGGGAAAAACAAAGGAAAACGCAGTTTTTGTTTGGTTTCCCGAGCGAAAGTAACTTGGAACAACGTTCAGCGTTACGAAAAAAGAGCCGCACCCACGCGGGATGCGGCTCTTTGGTTATGTGTCGGGGGCAAGGCCTTGGAGGTCTTGCGCCGAGGTGTCGTAAGGATGCTTACTTCACGATGACCTTGTTGCCGTTGATGATGTACAGACCCTTCTCGGTGCTCTGTACGCGACGGCCCTGGAGGTCGAAGCTGGCCTTACCGGCAACGCGGGTGATGATGCTCTCAATGCCGGAAGCGAGGGCGGTAGGTACGCCGTCGGGGCAGGCGAGGGAGAGGTCACCGGTAGCGGTGGTAGTCGGGAGCTCCTTGGAGAAGAAGCCGCGGCCGGCAGATACCCACTGACCCTTGTCGGCGAGAACGGCATTGGTGGTTACGCCAGTAACTTCACCGTCCTTGTCGCGATTAATCTGGTTCTGGATTACGAGGAAGCCGTCCTGGTTGAGTTCGGTGTCAACGAGTACGCCCTGCACGCCGTTGGCGTTCTTGCCTTCAGCCACAGCACCGAGCTTCACGCCTTCGAAGGCAGCTTCTGCGAAGCCGTCGGGATCGAAGATGAAGGGCTTGCCGGCTTCTACGGCGCCGGTGAGCGTCTTCAGCTCGATGGTAGCGTTTTCGCCTTCACCCTTCACGCCGAGTACCTCGTAGGCTACGCAACCCTTGCTGGGGATGGTAACGGCTACGGGGAGAGTCATGACGCGCAGGCCATAGGCGGAAGAGAGGTCGATGATGTAGTCAGAGCCGTCCTTGAGGGCTTCAGCCTCCTCGAAGGAGAGGGCGCTGTTGTCGAGACCGCTGGCGCTGTTCCAGGTAACAACGTTGTTGGTACCGGGCTGGGCGTTCATGTAGATGCCTTCGGCGAACACGATGTTCACGACGCCGGCAACCTTGGCGCTCTGATAGGTGAACTTACCCTTCTTGTCGGCGGGAACGAGCTGAACGTTCTCGTTGTTCTTCTCATAGCCACCCATGTAGTAGCCGGTGAGGACGTGCTTCAGGCTGAAGGTGCCGTCGGCGTTGGTCTCGCTCTGCCATACATAGCCGAGGTAGTCCTCAATGTCGTCGGTGAGTTCCTCAGCGCCCCAGGCTACGTTGAAGCCTTCAGCGTTGCGGGTACCGATGAAGTCGTTGTCGGCATAGTAGGTAACCTTCTTGTTCTCGTTTGCTTCGGTCTGGTCTTCTTCGGCAAGGCCGTTGAACCAAGTCTCGCCGGCGCTGGTAGCGCTCTTGACATAGTAGTACTTGCCGTTGACGGGCTTGTTGAGCTTGCCGTTGAAGGCAGCGATGGCAGCCTTAATCTTGTTGAGGGCGGCCAGGATTTCCTCTACGGAGCTGGTGCCGCTCACGTTGATGCTGTTAGCCACTGCGCGAAGTTCGGCGGCAGCGCCTACTGCGAAGTAACCTACGCCTTCACCTTCCTCAGCAGCGTCGGCCTGGGCAAGGGCTTCCTTGACGAGGTTGTTGACGGTGGTGGGATCGGGGAGGTTGTTCATGAAGTTGTCATAAGCAGTCTGGAGAGCGTCGATGGTGGACTGGGTAGCGAGCTCGTCTTCGAGTTCGGTGTTGGCCAGTTCGAGCTTCTCGTTGAGGGCGTTCTTGATAGCGGCGGGCACGCCTTCGTAGGGAGAGTTCTCTTCGTCGTACTTGTATTCGTACTTGATGCCGCCATAAACGCGTACTTCAGCACCGTTGAAGAACTTGCCGTAGTTGCCGCTGTTACCGCCGGTGGTAAGTACGTCAACACGTACATAGCGATACTTGGCACCGAGTTTAGCGGACATTACACCTACATAGTTGTTGTGTTCAGAGCCGTCAACGACAACCTTGTTGTTAAGGTCATAGTAGAACTCGTTCTCACCGATTTCAATCCATTCCTTATAGATGCCGTCAACTTCGCTTTCTTCAGTCTCGTCGTTGGAGGCGTAAACCATGAGGCCAACAGGACGGTCGGCGGGCTTATTGGTACGGGTGTACCATACTACGGTAACGGCATCCTGGGGCTGTTCGAGCAGGTCGAAGGTGATGTAGTGGGGAGGATATGCCTCAACATCTTCACCGGTCTCGGGGTCGGTTACGATGACGGTGTTGGGTGCGCCGCCAGCCTGCCAGGCAGAGTGGAAGAAGGTGTCGAGGTCGCCGTCAATGAGGTTCTCGATGGGGCCTTCTGACTGTTCCTGAGCGTTGGTGTAGAGCTGTGCGATGTCGTAAACGAGGCCGTCGGCCACGCCTTCTTCAGTGAGGAGGTTTTCTACGACGTTGAGGCCTTCGGCGGGCTTGCCGGTGGCGGTATCGAAGATAGAGTAAATCTTGGCGTTCTCAATAGCGGCCTCAACCTCGCTGACAAGGCTCTTCAGCTCGTAATTGAGCGTGGCCTGCTTGTTGAGCTCGGTGATCTGGTCGAGCATTTCGGTGGTGATGGTGCGGGGATACCAGCAGGAACCTTCCTTGGTGGAATCCCAGGTTACCATGTTGAGCACGTCGCCGGGAGCGTGCAGACCACCCATGTCCCAGCCGCCACCCCAGGCACTCTTCTTGGTGAGTTCCTCGGAGTAGAAGGTCCAGCAGGTTTCGCCGGCCTCGTTCTTATATACGGCAGGAGCCATGTTGAAGGCTGCGTTGGGCTCTTCAACGGTGGGGATAGGCGTGTCGGAGGACTTGCTGGCACCGGGGGTACCGATGTAGCGGCCGGTCTTCCAGTTCTGCACATAGAACATGCCTTCCTTCTCGCTCTTGATAACCTTCCAGATGAAGTAGGGAGCAGCAGCGTGGCTCATCCAGGCTTCGTCGTTGTCGGGGTCATAAACGTCCCAGTCACCGATGGAGAACTCCTGATCGTCCTTACCCGTGTTCTTGGTGTGGGTGATAGCGATGGCAGGGGTGGTGGTGGTGTACATGTGGTTCTTGGCACCGGAAACGTTGTTGGTGTTGTCGAACATAGCACCGGTGGGGCTGCGGAGGGTGGTGAAGATGTAGTAGCCTTCGCCGAAGTCAACGAAGCTGGCTACCAGGGCGTCATAAGCAGCGCGGAGGGCGTTGGCGAGCTCAATGCACTCGTCGTTGTCGCCACTGCCGGCGTTGGCATTCTCGTAAGCCTCAACGAGAGCGTTGAGAGCCTCTTCGCTGTAGTCACCGGGGTTGATACCTACGCTGTAAGCATCGGGATCAAAGCCGTCGGGGAACATTTCCTGGATGACGGCATCGAGATAGTTGGTGCCGCTCATCTCCTGTGCGGGGAGCAGATACCAAGTGTTGGCATTGTTGGCAGAGGAGTTCCATCCGCCCTTTGTGCCATTCTTGTAGAGATAAGAGTTGGCGATGTCAATGATGAGCACCTCTGTGCTGACATCAACGTCTTCCTTGGTGGTGTAGTAGTCAAGACCCATCTCTTCGGCCTCAGTGGCATTGGCAGCATAGGAAGCCTCACCAATGAGAACCTCGTTGATACGGCTGTTTGTGGTGGTCACAAAGCCCTGGCCGGCATTGGCAGCCTTAGCCAGATAGTGCTTCTCGCCGTCGATAAGGCAATAGACTTTCCATCTGCCTTCCGTAGCGGTAGCTTCGAAGTACCACACGTTCTGTTCGGACGTGGCAAGGGTGGTAGTGATTTCGCCTGTGCTGGAGAGATAGGCATTGTCGGCATAGTAGTCCGAATTGCCGGGCATGATGAAGTAGGCCACGCCTGCTTCGGGCTCGACAACGGGATCATTACCGGTCTTCTCCCAGTAGATAGCCTGAGCACTACCTGCGAAGGTGAAAAGCATCACCAACGCCAAAAGATTGTAAATCTTCTTCATTGTGTTTAGGGATTAAAAGTGAAACAAGTTAATAAAAAAAGGTTTGCTTTGGGTTGTATCGTGATTGTTTTTGTATTGTGTTGTGCCGATAGCAAGAATGATGTTTCCTTTTGCGATACAAAGTTAGCGCTTTCTCCCCTTTCATGCTGCCTCGGAGGACAGTTTTTTTCATTTCCACGCTTACCCCCCCCCTTGATTGCACACTCCGCTTTGCAGAATACCCCTCAAAACCACCTTTTCGCGACCTTCTTATTTTTTATAAAAAAGTACGCGCGCAAAAGGGGCTATCTCTTTGCCGCAGGACGGGGTTCACGACAAGCATGTTTTTTGTCAAGATTTTTACACCTATTAACCCTCAAAAACGGGCCTTATTTTCAAAAAAAAATTTTCCGTTTACTTCTGTGCGATTCTGAGAGAAGTTGCTATATTGCTGATTTTCTTACATTTAACGCAAGGGCGAATAAAAACGCGCCCCCAAGCCCCCCTCAATCCCCCCTTTGGGGGGACTTTCAACGCACGTTGAGGACCCTTGTTGTGCCCTCCCCCCTCGGGGGAGCGGGGAGGGGGTCGTCACCGATAGCCCTTTTAATTGAAATTATCCCCCTTTTAATTGAAATTATCTCCCTTTTAATTTCACCAATCGCCCTTTCATTTTTTCCGATGTCCCTTTTAGTTTTTGCTAAAATAGGGTGTCGGGAAAAATGAGTGGAATTTTGAAAAAATTTGGACTGATTACAAATTTTTGAAAACGGGCGTTTTTTGGCTGAATGCGGGTATCCGTCATCGCGAGCCTCGAAAACGGCCCAAAATCTATGCAAAAAATAAATCTGGACTTTCCACATTTTTCGTGAAATGGTCTGCAACGCCTACCCCCTCTTTTAGCGAGCGGCCGAAACCATGAAAAAAACCGACCGGTTTCCCGCTTTTTTTTACCGCCTTTTGACATCTGCCGTCCGAAATGCCGCTTAATTCTTAAATAATCTTAAATTACCCCTCGAAAACCGCCACAAACACACGCAGAGTTTGCAAAATGAGCCTTTCGGGGGGCCATAACAGGCAGAAAATCACAATTTATCTTGGCCAGGCAGCAGGTTATGCCTAATTTTGCAGAGCGGGTCGCGAAGTGTCGCGAGATGTTTGGCCGCATGCGGCTGATGAACCCGCCAGTATTAACTAAAAAAGCTTTTAATGAAACAACTCATTATTTTTATTGTTGCAATTCTCACCCTGACCCTCGCCCCGACACCCGCCGAGGCACAGGCCCTCACCGGCGACGCCACCTACTACGGCAACCGATGGCACGGGCGCCGCACCAGTAGCGGTGAGCTCTACAACAAAGACAGTCTGACCTGCGCCCACCGCACCCTGCCCTTCGGCACAGTGCTCCGCGTGCGCAATACCCGCAACAACAAGGAAGTCCTCGTACGTGTCACCGACCGCGGGCCCTTCCGCAGAGGTGCCATCGTGGACCTCTCAATGGCAGCAGCCAAGGAAATTGACATGGTGCGTGCCGGAGTGGTGCCCGTAGTGGCCGAAGTCGTGTCACGAGGTGCCGGCAATTACAAGAAAGAGCAAATCACCTACCCCTCTCTGCAACTTATAAATTTCAAAGACGGCTCCCTCTATAATGCAGCCGACTACGCTCAGGCCAAACAGGAAGAACGGGCCAGCCAGCTCCGCACGGCAGCCATCCAGACCAAGGCCAAGAGCCACCTTCACATCTCTCCGATTCAGCACTACACGGCCCGCGCTTATTCCAAACGCCACTAAAGGCGAGGTCTCAAGCCCCAGGCTACGAACAATCAAAAGAATAAAAAGAATAATCCCATAGCCAGCGCGCCCCGTCATTTTTGGCGGGGCCGCTTATCACTGGCTTAACACCTCCCTAACAACAAATGGCACACAAAGCTCTCCTTATGATTCTCGACGGCTGGGGCATAGGCTCCCAGACCAAGGGCGACGTCATCTATCAGACCCCCACGCCCTACATGGACTACCTCAACCAGAACTATCCCCACTCCCAACTGCAGGCCAGCGGCGAAAACGTAGGCCTGCCCGACGGACAGATGGGCAACTCCGAGGTGGGTCACCTCAATATCGGCGCCGGACGCATCGTTTACCAAGACCTTGTGAAGATTAACCGCGCCTGCGCCGACGGCTCCATACTCCAGAACCCCGAAATCGTAAGCGCATACTCCTATGCCCGCGACAACGGCAAGAACGTCCACATTATGGGCCTCACCTCCAACGGCGGCGTGCACTCCTCCCTCGACCACCTCTTCAAACTCGTGGAAATCGCCGGCACCTACGGCGTGGCAGAGCGCACCTACGTGCATTGCTTCATGGACGGCCGCGACACCGACCCCAAGAGCGGCAAGGGCTTCATCGAACAGTTGCAAGGCCAGTGCGACAAGCACGGCGCACACATCGCAAGCATCATAGGCCGCTTCTACGCCATGGATCGCGACAAGCGCTGGGACCGCGTCAAGGTGGCCTACGACCAACTCGTAGGCGACAAGGGACGCGAAGTGGCCGACATGGTGGAAGGCGTGCAGACATGCTACGACTCCCACACCGAGGAGCACAAGAACACCGATGAATTCATGGAGCCCCTCGTCAACTGCAACGTCGATGGCCGCATAAAGGAAGGCGACGTGGTCATCTTCTTCAACTACCGCAACGACCGCGCCAAGGAAATCACCCAGGTTCTCACCCAGCAGGACATGCCCGAGCACGAGATGCACACCATCCCCGGCCTGCACTACTGCTGCATGACACCGTACGACGCATCCTTCCAGGGCGTGCACATCCTCTTCCCCAAGGAGAACGTCACCAACACCCTCGGTGAGTACATCAGCCAGAAGGGCCTGCGCCAGCTCCACACCGCCGAGACGGAGAAGTATGCCCACGTGACCTTCTTCTTCAACGGCGGCCGCGAACAACCCTACGAAGGCGAGGAGCGCATCCTCGTGGCCTCCCCCAAGGTTCCCACCTACGACCTCAAGCCCGAAATGTCGGCCTACGAGGTGAAGGATAAACTGGTGGCCGCTCTGAAGGAAGAAGTCTATGACTGGGTGGTAGTGAACTTCGCCAACGGTGACATGGTGGGCCACACCGGTGTATATAGCGCCATCGAAAAGGCCGTCACCGCCGTCGATGAGTGCGTCAAGGAAGTAGTGGAGGCCGCCAAGGCCGCCGGCTACGAGACCATAATCATAGCCGACCACGGCAACGCCGACAACGCCATCAACCCCGACGGCTCCGCCAACACGGCTCACTCCCTCAACCCCGTGCCCTTCATCTACGTCACCGAGAACAAGCAGGCCCGCGTGAAGGACGGCATCCTCGCCGACGTGGCTCCCTCCATCCTCCACATCATGGGGCTGGAACAGCCTGCCGAAATGACCGGGCACTGCCTCATAGAAGACTAACGCCGCGCCACGATAAGGCATAAAACACAGCAAAAGAACGCGCCCGAACCTCCAGTCCCGGCACGACGGCACAACAGCGCGCAAACTTACCACAGGTTTGCGCGCTTTTTTCGTGAATATAGTCAAAAACAGCTCCCTCGTCGGCATAAACAACCAGTAACCTCACGCTTTTTAAAGAAAAGTTTGGTCAAGTCCTCAGGTTTTACTAAATTTGCCACGCAAAAATAGGCACACGTGTCCGAGCGCCTGCTTTATATCAATTAGAATAATAGCTAAAATATATGAGAAGACATCTCCTCGCAATCCTCGCTGCGGTGCTCCTCTGCCCCGCAGGTTTCGCCCAGCAAACACAAGACGGGCAGCAGGCCTACGTCAGCCAGCGTCCCGCCCCTGAAAACCGTCTCTTCACCTCCCCCGCCGTGGAGGCCAAGATCAAGGAGGTGACAGGCTTGCTCACCAACCCCAAGCTGGCCTGGATGTTCAGCAACTGCTTCCCCAACACGCTCGACACCACCGTGCACTTCGACGGCGACGAGGACACCTTCGTCTATACCGGCGACATACACGCCATGTGGCTCCGCGACAGCGGCGCGCAGGTCTATCCTTACGTGGCACTCTGCAACAAGGACCCCAAACTGGCCCGCCTCATCCGCGGCGTCGTGCTGCGCCAACTGAAATGTATCAACATAGACCCCTACGCCAACGCCTTCAACTTCGGCCCCACCGGCAGCAAATGGAAGACCGACGGCACCGCCATGAAGCCCGAACTGCATGAGCGCAAGTGGGAGATTGACTCGCCGTGCTACGTCGTGCGCCTGGCCTACGCTTACTGGAAGGCCACGGGCGACGACAGCCTCTTCAAGACCAAAGAGTGGCAGGACGCCGTGAAGAACATCCTCGACACCTTCCATGACCAGCAACTCAAGGAAGGCCGCGGCAGCTACTCCTTCCTGCGCGTCACCGACCGTCAGCTCGACACCCGCTGCAACCGCGGATGGGGAGCCCCTGCACGCCCCGTGGGCCTCATCGCCAGTGCATTCCGCCCCAGCGATGACGCCACGACCTTCTCCTTCCTCGTGCCCTCCAACTTCTTCGCCGTGAACATCCTGCGCAAGGCCGCCGAGATTATGCAGAAGATTCCTTTTGAGGGGTCCGCACGCCTCGTCACGGACTGCCACATGCTGGCCGACGAGGTGGAGGCCGCCCTCAAGCAGTACGCCATCTACCAGCACCCCAAGTACGGCCCCATCTATGCCTATGAGGTGGACGGCTACGGCAACCAACTCATCATGGACGACGCCAACGTGCCCAGCCTCCTCTCCATGACCTACCTCGGACTGGTGCCGAAGGACGACCCTGTGTATAAGAACACGCGCTGGTTCGTATGGAGCGACAACAACCCCTACCTCTTCAGCGGCACGGCCGGCGAAGGCATCGGCGGCCCCCACGTGGGCTTCGATATGGCCTGGCCTATGAGCATCATGATGTTTGCCTTCACAGCCGAGGACAGCCCCGTAGGCGATGCCGAGACGGCCTGGGCCATCCGCACTCTGCTCAGCACCGATGCCGACACGGGCTTCATGCACGAGAGTTTCAACGTGAACGACCCGAAGGACTACACGCGCAGCTGGTTCGCCTGGGCCAACACGCTCTTCGGCGAACTCATCATCAAAATCATCGACGAGGGCAAGCTGGACATCCTCAACAGCAAGCTGGAAGTGCCCTGCAAAGCGCAGTAAAGGCCTTTACATGGTCTCTAAACTATAAAAGGCAAAAGAGGAAAAGCCTTTTAACCGCTTTTCTTTTGTTATAAGGAATTATTATCGTAACTTTGCGGCGCAAAATATATCGCCCGACCTCTTCTCCTCGAAAAAAAAGAAACACTACAATATGAAAAAGTACCTTTTCTCCGCCCTTGCCTGCCTACTTATCCTCTCGGGCTGCAAGGAAGACATCGACGACGGCGCCTTCGCCATCGCTACCGGTATCACCATTGCCGAATACGTGAACCAGACGCCGGAACTTTCCGACATGCGCACGCTTCTCCAGCGCATCAATCTCGGCCACAAGGCTGAGGCCTCCTCCGTCTTCAACGTGCTGTCGGCACGCGGCAACTACACCTGTTTCTTCCCCACCAACGAGAGCCTCCGCGCTTTCTGCCTTGAGAAGACCGGAAGCGAAGACGTCAACTCCCTCGACGACGAGACGGCCCAGCTCATCGTCTATAACTGCATCATAGACAACGGCAGCGAGACCGCCTACGAAAGTCCCGACTTCCCCGAGAGCGGCTCCTTCAACCAGGCCTGCCTCAGCGACCGCCTGCTCAACTGCAAATACGACCTGAAGAACGACTGCTACATAATCAACACCACCTCCACCGTCCTCAAGACCGACATCGAGGCTACCAATGGCTACGTCAACATTGTCAGCTCGCCCATCGCCCCCTCCATGCTCATGGTGCCCGACATCATCCTCAAGGCCGACAACCTCAAAATCATGGGAACCCTCATGGCCGAAACCCATTGGGCAGATTCCATGCAAGTATATCAGGACGCAGAGTTCAACACCTCTGAACACCCCGAGACCCGCGTCTTCAAGAACGTGGGCACCTTCAACATCGAGCAGAACCGCTATCTCGGCTTCACCGCCTTCGTAGAGACCGACGACGTGCTCCAGAAGGAATGGGGCCTGCCCGCTCCTGAACTCGACACTGACGGCAACGTGACCAACGCCGCCGCCATCATCGCCGCCATCAAGCCCCACTGCGAGGCAGTCTATGGCACCGCAGATGCCGACGACATCACCGCCTCCGACAACGCCGTCAACCGCTTCGTGGCCTACCACATCATGAAGGGTAAGTACGCCTACAACAAACTCGTGCACCACTTCAGCGAGTACGGCTATCAGTATGGTTCCTTCGTGACGAACCCCCAGGACCAGGTCTATACCGTTGACGTGTGGGACTACTACCCCATGATAAGCAACCTGCACCCCTCCCTGATCAAGGTGCTCCAGGTGCCCGACGGCGAACATGAAATCTACATCAACCGCGTAGCCACCTACAACGACGCCAACTACCAGGAGGTCAGCGTCCTCAACAAAGGCATACTCATCAACTCCGACAACGGCGACTTCGACAACAACGCCCTCAACGGCTACTACCACACCCTCGACGGCATACTCCTCTACGACCAGAACACCCGCACCAAACTGGGCAACGAGCGCATCCGCATAGACCTCTGCGACATGCTCCACGAGCTTACCTCCAATGCCGACCGCACTATGGGCTACAAAGGCTTCGAGCGCGGCTATTTCGAAAACATCTTCAACGAGACGGAGAGCACCAACATCCACTACCTCACCGCCCCGAAGGGTGCCAACTGGCGCGACTACCAGGGTGACGAATTCCTCTTCAGCGGCACCTACGACTTCTGCATCAAGCTCCCGCCCGTACCCAGCGACGGCACCTACGAACTCCGCATGGGCGTGGCTATGAACCCCAACCGCTCCATGGCCCAGATATACTTCGGCGACGACCCCAACAACCTCCAGCCTGCCGGCCTCCCCTACGACCTGCGCCAGAGCGCCACGAACAACCCCGCCATGCCATGGGTGGAAGACACCGGCGAGCCCAACGTGGACCGTGAAAACGACCAGGCCCTCCGCATACAGGGATACATGAAGGCTCCCAAGTACTTCTGCTCCAACGACGGCACCGGCAAGAGCCCCGCCCGCACCTTCGGCGGCGACTGGCCCTGCATGCGACGCATCATCACCAACGCTCACATGCGCAGCGACAAGACCTACTACCTCCGCTTCAAGACGGCCTTGAACAATACCGACTCACAGTTCTTCCTCGACTACTTCGAACTCGTGCCCTCCATCGTCTATAACGGTCCCGTGGCAGAGGACATCTGGTAAGTCACGCTGTCCTCCCAGCATACCCCCAAGCCTTCCTCCCGCGAGGCATAAGGCATAAACCCAACAGCACCGAGACAAGCCCCACTTGTCCCGGTGCTTTTTAATTATTATTGAGTATTATTCAGTGCTCGCAAAAAAAAGTTTAGGACATACCCCTTCGGGGCTTGCGTAGCCCCTTCCCATCGACAACACCCCTGCTCTCCGGCATCGACTAAATGCTACGAAAGATTTAATCCCTATTACCGCACCGTTTCATTCCGAGTTTGAAAAACACCCCGTTTTTCCGGCATTTTTTCGATTTTTTCCTTCAAAAAACGGCCTTATTTTCAAAAAAAAATTTTCCGTTTACTTCTGTGCGATTCTGAGAGAAGTTTATATTTGCCTG